>JAVBJQ010000018.1:0-13428 GCA_031546905.1 Eubacteriales bacterium
AAAAATCCTAAAGTACTTTTTATACCAACAGCAAGCAATGAGTCTCAGGGATATATTGACACTTTTAAAAATGTATATGAAAAAATGTTAGGTTGTGCGACGGATAGCTTAAAGATTTTAACAGAAAGAATATCAGACTTAGGTATTAGGGACAAAATATTTTCAGCAGACATTATTTATGTTGGCGGGGGAAATACTCAAAAGATGATGGATGAATGGAAAAAAAGAAATATTGATCACTACTTGTTACAAGCTTATGATAAGGGAACTATACTATGTGGTATGAGTGCCGGTTCTATTTGTTGGTTTCAGTATGGGCATAGTGATAGTTTTCTGAATATTACTGGTGAATATTGTCTGGTAGAGGGTTTAGGGATTATTCCTGGGATACACTGCCCCCATTATGATGAACGAACCGGATTTGATGATTTTATGAAAATACAAGAGATGAAGTCAATTGCCATAGAAAATAATTGTGCTATTGTTTTTAGCAATGGTTTATATAAAGTAATGAAGAGTATTGATACAGCCAATGCGTTTTTAATACAAAATAAAAATGGCAGCATCTATAGGCAAGTAATTGATAATATAGAATTTTTAGGTATGAAAACTTTATTTTATAAAAATGAAACGGAGTGAGACATATCAACAAACCATTTGTTATAGTAACTGTAGTTGTAGCAAGTAGTTTATTTTTAATTGGTTTATCAGCATTGCTTCATGGTGTGTTGGGAGGAGGGCTTCCCATTGTTGCATCTGTTTTATTTGTGTTGATGATACTCATAAGCTATCCCGTAAAAAGAACATGGAGTAAGCTTTATCAAGTGATGTCACGTTTTGTAATTGGTTGTTCTTGTTTTGCACTACTTATTTTGATAGTGGCAAGCTTACAAATACTTAGCAAGTATCATAATCAAAAGGCGCCTGATGATAGTGTAATGATTGTGTTGGGGTGCGGATTAAGTAGAGTGGATCATACAGCACCAAGTCTTACTTTATATAAAAGAATTATGGTGGCAGAGAAATACTTACAAGAGCATCCTAAAACAGTGTGTGTACTTTCTGGTGGACAAGGCGGGGATGAAAATATTAGTGAAGCACAGGCTATGTATACATTTTTAACAACTCATGGAATCAGTTCATCAAGACTGTATAAAGAAGAGAAGTCCACCAGCACAAACGAAAATATGATGTTTTCCAAACAAATGATGATGAAAGAGGGACTGATTACAGACGAACGTCAAAATAATGTAATTATTGTTACCGATGGTTTTCATGAATTTCGAGCCCAGCATTTGGCTTCGCAGTATAATCTTAAAAGTTATACCTTGTCCTCCAAAACACCGCTTGGTGTAATTGGATTATACTGGCTCAGGGAAGTTGCTTGTGTTGTGCTTCAGATTTGGATATAAATTGATAAAGGAAGAAAGATGTTCTTGACTTGTGTTTTAACTGTTGTTATACTCGTGTATAAATTGAATTAAATACCAATAAAAAGGTGATTTCTTTATAGAAATATAATAGGGAATGTGGTTAAAATCCACAACAGCCCCCGCTACTGTAAGAATGACAAGCTCTTAAGATGCCACTGAAAATGTTTATACATTTTTGGGAAGGCGTAGAGTGAGGATGAATTCAAGTCAGGAGACCTGCCTTTTTATTTTAAGAAAATTCTCGGAGGGAGAAAATAGCTTATGATTATAAAATGCCGTTATTTTATAATTTGATAGTTTTATTGGATTGCCACTTGAAGTGGCTTTTTTTATGCCCTTTTGGAATTTTTTTAACTTATTCAAATTTAAAAATGAAGGGGTAATCTTATGAGTAATTTTAAAAAAGTGATCAGCGTTTTAATGATTGTTGTTATGTTTTTTTGTGTCATACCTAGAAATCTAGTTTTTGCAGAATCAAATGTACCACAGAAACCAAAAGTAACAGTAAGTGTGGAGGCATATAATGAAACTTTAATAACACCAACGCGTGTTGATATGACCTTATTTAGTTTATCAAATGCGTTAGGGGAAAATATATCAGAGCCAGCATTTTATTCACCACTACACGCTGTTGTGGCAGGGTTGCAAGCCCAAGGAATTGATTGCAAAAACAAAGACCAGTTTGATTCAAATGGAGGAACTTATGTTTCGAAAGTAAGTGGGTTGACTAGTGGTAGTGTGAATAAAGATTATAGAGATTACTGGATGTACGTTGTTAATCATCAGCTACCAAGTGTGGGAATGAATGAGATGGAATTACATGATGGGGACAACGTTGAACTATTATTTGTAACAGATTATTTATATGGGTACTACGCATGGTTTGATCAGGAGAAGATGGAAGCACCAATAGGTAAAAGCATTACATTAAATTTAAAAGGAATTTCTTTGATGTCTTACCCAGCCGTTACGGAAGATATAAATGATGCCACTATTACAATAAATGGAAAAGAAACAAACTATAAAACGGATGCCAATGGACAGGTAACCGTAATCTTTGACAAGGCAGGGGAATATCTACTTTCAGCAGTAAAACCAATAGGGGGTGAGGTGGGGGACTTAAATGCACTTTCACATTCTCATTGTAAAATCGTAGTGAAAGAAGATATAGAAGAAAATAGTGCGCTGATAAAAGAATTTAAAATTACGCCTACAAATACAAGTATTGGACTGAATAACAGAGAAGGGGTTTGGAATCCTACCCTAAGTGCAACAGCACAAGAGCGGGAATTTTCAACTTCTGTAAATTATTTAGTAGACGCTATTACGGTAACACCTTCTTTGGTAAGTTCGGGTACAAAAATAAAAGTAAATAATAATCTAACAGCCCAGTCAATACCATTGGAAGTGGGAAAAAATGAAATTACAGTTGAAACGGAATCACAAAACGGACAAGCCACTGAAAAATATACTTTTTTTATTACGAGAGATTCAGAATCCATAGTAAAGCCATTACCAGAAAAGGACTTAGAAGCCGCTGAGATAAACAAGATGCTTGATACTTCCAAAAACTATTACGAGAATATACAAAATAAAAAACTAAGTTCATGGTGGAATATTGGAGCTTTTGTTGGCGCTTGGGGAAGTCCTAAAGGATATATTTTGCCTGATTATTCAAATGAATTTAAAAGCAGTGCTCCTAGTGATTATGCTGGTCGAATACTAGGGGTAATAGCAACAAATGGCAATCCATATCATACGTTCAGTGGTCAAAATCTTGTAGATGAGCTTGTGAAAATGCAGAAAGAGAATGGAAAATTTTCAGATATTGCAAATCAAAATATTTGGGCTGTCATTACGTTAAATTCAGCCAATGCTGAAAAATATTGTAACACAGAAAGTATAAAAAAATATAATCAAGAAGCAGCTGTAACATGGATTATGGATATGCAGGGAAAAGACGGTGGAATAGGAGGCGTTGATATAACAGCAATGGCACTAATAGCACTTTCAGGTGCAAGAGAAATTGCGGGAGTCGATACTTCGATTGAGAAAGGGGTTTCATATTTAAAGGCCAACCAAAATAAAGTGGGTACATATATAGGAGGCTGGGGTGAAAATAATTCAAACACATTGGCAACTGTCATTTCTGGTTTAGTCTCAGCTGGTGAAAATATCTCCAGTGAAAAGTGGATGGTTGAAGGCATTTCACCAATAAAAGTTTTGTATCATTTTCAGCTAGAAAATGGTGGGTTTGAATATAGCATAGGCATGGGTCAAAATAGTATTGCAACCTATCAGTCTATTATTGCTTTAGGTGATGTTGCTTCTGGTGATAGCGTTTGGAAGCGAATTACTTATTCAAATGAAAACGATGTAGCCGATGAAGTAACAAAGCAACAACTTACAGAGCAAATCGAAGAATCCAGCAAAATCGATTTCTTAAAATATACAGTTGAAAGTTATGGGATTTTAAAAGAAGCAATGGAATATGGGAATAAAATAAAAGCACAACTTTCACCATCACAAGAGCAAATAAAAATGGCTTTAAGTAAAATTTATGCAGCAATGGCAAACTTAGTTGCAAGGAACGAATCTACTGGGGGCACTACACCTGTTATTGATAATAATAAGATAGTCGTTTCTGTAAGTATTCGTGGGGATAAAAAAATGGGTACAGTTTTTAACGGTACTTTTACCAACTTAGAAAAAGGAGCAACCGTTTTTGATTTACTAAAAATGATTTGTGATACAAAGGGATACTCATTAGGATATTCGGGGACAGGGGACGCTACCTATATAAACCAAATCAATGGGCTAAGTGAATTTGATAATGGACCACAAAGTGGTTGGATGCTTAAAGTAAATGATAAATATATTGACTATAGTTGTGCAGCATATTATTTGAAAAATGGAGATTCTGTTTCATGGACTTATACAGATGACTACACAATCGGAAAAGATTATTGGGATCCCAAAAACGCCTTAGATGTTAAAATAAATGGAATAAATTTGTTAAATGCAGATCATAATGATAAGCCTGTAACAAGTCTTTCGGATTTACATAAAAGTGTGAAAGACATTGTAGAAAAAAATTACAAAAAAAATGTAAATAGTAATTGGGAAGAAATCTGCTCCATACTAGATGGCAATATGATTTCAGAAGCGAAGCTAAATGAGTTAAAAGATATAATAAAAAAAGACAAGGGTCAATTACGACTAACAACAGATTTAGCCAAAATTGTGTTGCTACTTCAAATAGCAGGGATAGATGAGACAAAATTTGAAAACTACAATTTGCTGGAAAATATATATAACAATGAAAACATGGGAAGACAAGGAACAAACGGATACATTTTTTCACTTATTGCCATGACAAATGGTACCATACCAACCAATGCAATGAAGAGCATTGATACCATAATTTCTGATATTATAAATGTACAGAACCAAGATGGAGGATTTCCATTGTCTCAAGGAAGCAGTTCCAATGTTGATATTACAATTATGGCATTGCAGGGGCTTTCCGCTTATAAAAATCAAGAAAAAGTAAAAAGCTCCATGGAAAAAGCATTACATTATATAGAAGAAAATCAATGTGATGATGGTAATTTTGACTATGGTACGTATAAATCATCGGAAACATTATCTCAATTGATTATTGCCTTAACGTGCTTGGGCGTAAATCCAGATAGTAAAAATTTTGTAAAAGAACATAAAACGTTAATGCAATTGCTTTTAACTTACCAAAACGCCGATGGAAGATTTTCTCATGTAAATGGAATGGAAGCAAATGATATGGCTACAGAGCAAGCTGTCTTAGCCATGGAAGCGTACATAAACTTTTTTGAAGGCAAAAATTCTATCTATACGAGAGCAGGTGAACAAGTAAAAAAAGAAGTGAAACAAGAAACGGTGGAGGAAAGAATAAAGTTACCAAAAGATTTTGATGATGCTTCCTCGTGGTCTAAATCGTTTATCGAAAAGGGATATAAATTAGGAATTATAAAAGGGGATTCTAATGGAAATTTTAATCCCAAACGTGATATTACAAGAGCGGAATTTGTCACAATGCTTTTAAATACATTGAATATAAGTGTGGAAGATACTCAAGATCAAGAAAACGGTGTTTTTTCTGATGTAGAAAAAGGTAGTTGGTATGTACGTTATGTTGAAAAGGCTGGAAAGCTGGGACTTGTCAAAGGCTTTAATGGGAAATTTTTTCCAAAGGACACGATTAGTAGGCAGGATATGGCAGTTATAATAGCAAAGTCTTACGGGCTTGTTGGAGGAGAATTCAGTGTGGCTGATGAAGAAGATATAAGTGAATATGCAAAAACAAGCGTTTCAATAGTGATGGAAAAAGATATTATGAGCGGTGTTGGTTCAGGCAAATTTTTACCAAAAGGAAAAACAACAAGAGAAATGGCGGTAAAAGTTTTAGTGAACTTAATAGAAAAAATAGCCAACAAAGGAATTTAAACATATGAGGAAACAATATAGAGGGATTTTATTAGCATTACTTTTCATAACGATACTGACTGGGTGTTTTAAAGATAAAACGGTTGATTTTATTAGAACAGAGACAAGTGTTATTTCAAATGAGTCAAACCATAGTACACTTGAAACAGAAGGGAAAGAACAAGAACCTAAACAACAAGAACCTAAACAACTTGAGGAACCAAAAGTTCAAAAACAAGATGATACTATAAAATATGATGATCAAACAGAGCTACCCAAAATAGTAGCCAATTCTTTAAAGGAAACACCCAAAAAAGTACAAGAAGTGTTGCCAGTAACCGTATCAGAAGAAGTAGAAAAAGAAGTAGAAAAGCAAGTAGCAGTTCCAATCCAAAATGCTCCAACGGTAAAAATAAGTATTCATGATCAAAATAAAGAAATATTAGGTGAGGTAGAAATTCCATGGCAACAAGACTTAACAGCATTTGAACTTCTAAAAAAAATTACCCAAAGTCAAAATATTCAAATGGATTTTAGAGGAGAGGGGGAAAACGCTTATATTTCTGGTATTGATAATAAATATGAGTTCGATAAAGGACCAGAAAGTGGCTGGATGTACAAAGTAAATGGTATTTTTCCGAATGTCTCCTGTGGGGCATACAAATTGAAAATTGGAGATGTAATCACATGGGAGTATACAAGTCATTTAGGGAATGACTTAAAATAAAAAACAGGTCTTGTCAAATAAATTTTATTTGGCAAGACCTGTTTTTAAAATTAATCTCTATTTCTTCCACTTAAAATTACAACAAATCTTAAAAGGTTTGCAACAGCCACGATAGCAGCAGCTACATAAGTTAAAGCAGCAGCAGATAAAACTTTTTTTGCAGGAACTAATTCGGTGCTACTTAAAATATTATGGTCTGCTAGCATCTCAATTGCTCGGCTGGACGCATTAAATTCAACTGGCAATGTAATAATTTGAAAAAGTACAACTGCAGAAAATAAAACAATTCCAATTTCCAGTAGCAAAATCCCAAATTGACTTGTAGAAAAAGCAGTAAGTAAAATGCCAACCATAATGAGTGTTGGTGCTATTTTTGAACTTATATTAAAAACAGGAAAGAAAGAACTTCTTAAATTCAATGGAACATAACCTTGGTCATGTTGAACAGCGTGGCCAGTTTCGTGAGCAGCAACTCCAATTGCAGCAAGGGAAGTGCTTCCATAAACAGATTGAGAAAGTCTCAAAACTTTGGCACGGGGGTCATAATGGTCGGTTAAATTTCCAGCTACTGCTTCTACTTGAACATCATATATTCCTGCGATAGCAAGAAGTTGTTTGGCCACATCAGCACCTGTTAATCCTTTGGCATTTGTTACACGAGAATATTTATTAAATGTGCTGTTCACTTTAAATTGTGCATACATAGCCAGAATCGTTGCAGGAAGAACAAAAATAATAAATGTTATATCAAATCCACCGTAGTACATCAAATCACCTCATAGTATCAATATTACAGTATCAAACGAAGAAATAATAATTATGTCTGAAAATCTACTTAAAAAATTCACCACAAAGGATAGTATGTCCTCTTAAATAATCAGAAGTAGACATTCTCTTTCCATTTTGCCCTTGAATTTCCGTAATTAAAACAGCGGAGTCAGAAGTTTTTACAACAATTCCTTTGTTTTTGATAACGTCAATCACTTCACCACAAGTAGCAGGTGTACTACAATCAAAAATTTCAGCTGCCCATATTTTAATAAGTTCATTATTATAATACGTATATGCCACAGGAACTGGATTCAGTCCTCTTATTAAGTTTATAATTTGGGAACTTTTGTTGTTCCAATCAATTTTTGAGGTTTCTTTCGTAATCATAGAAGCATAGCTTGAAAGTTCATCTTTTTGTTTTTCACGCTTGGCAGTTCCATTTTCAATTTGTTTAATGGCTTCTATAAGCGCATCAGCTCCCACTGGGGCCATTTTGTCATGAACAGTCCCGAAGGTATCGGAACTTTCAATTTTAAATTCAGATTTTAAAATCATATCACCAGTGTCAATACCTTTATCCATATATATAATCGTAACACCTGTGACATCTTCTCCGTCAATAACAGACCATTGAATAGGAGCAGCACCTCTATATTTTGGAAGTAGGGAACCATGTACGCAAATGCAACCAAATTTCGGAAGTTCTAAAATAGAGACAGGCAAAATTTGTCCGAAAGCAACAACTACAATTAAGTCGGGAGAATAACTTTTTAAAATAGTAAAAAATTCTTCATCTTTTCTAATTTTTATTGGCTGAAGCACTGGTATATTTTTTTCAATGGCAAATTCCTTCACAGGGGAGCACATCATCTTTTTTCCACGGCCTTTTGGTTTGTCGGGTTGGGTTACAACAGCAACAACTTCATGAGAAAGAAGTAATGCCTCTAGCGAAGAAACCGCAAAATCAGGAGTTCCCATAAAAACAATTTTCATAATTAATATTCCACGCCCTCTGCTAGTTCCTCAAATTCTTCGTCCTCGTCAAATTCATCATCTTCTTCTGGGTCAAATTCTACCACTTTATCGGTATAAAGAACACCAGAAAGATGGTCGATTTCATGGCTGAGAGCAACAGCTAAAAAGCCTTCTCCTTCAATTTCAAATGGTTCACCATTTCGATCGAGGGCTTTTACTTTTATATATTCGGGTCTTTCTACTTTTCCACTTTTTCCAGGAACACTTAAACAAGCCTCGCTTTTTACTTGCAAGCCCCTTGTTTCTAAAATTTCGGGATTGATTAGTTCGATAATTCCGTTGTCATCCTCCACATCAATCACCGCAATTTTTTTCAAAATGCCAACTTGTGGGGCAGCCAAGCCAACGCCATCAGCTTTATACATGGTTTCAGTCATATCGCCAAGTAGCGTAAATAATTTTTCATCGAACACCTTCACTTCACGGCAATTCTTTCTTAGTATCTCATCATCTGAATATCTGATTGTTCTTAAAGCCATTTTAATTCCTCCTAAACAAAAAATTTAAAAATAAATAGTATCCTTAACAGCTATAAAATATAGACCTTGCCCCTTCCAATGATGTTAAAAATCTTAATACATCATAACGGGGTTTAGGGTTAGGTTTAAATATATTTCGGTTAAGTCATCATTTTTTTTAAGTTTATCAATGCAATATAAAACATAACTTTTGAGTTTTTCCTCATCAACACATTTTACAAGCAGTTTCCACCTATATTGTTTATTTATTTTTGAAATGAGGGCAGGTGAAGGGCCTAATATTTCAAATTGATCTTTTTTATTGTAAGCTTTCATAATATTAATCAATTTATAAATTAAAACGATAATATTTTTTTCATTTATTCCTGTAAAAAGAATTACAAATATATTTGAAAATGGTGGGTAGTTCAGCCGCTCACGAATGGAAATTTCTGCATGATAAAAAGCAGAAAAATTGCCTGTAGAAGCACAAGTAATACTAAAATTTTCTGGAGAATACGTTTGAATAATAGCCCGTCCTAAAATTTCAGCACGACCAGCTCGTCCAGCAACTTGACTAATAAGCTGATACGTAATTTCTGATGAACGATAATCACCCATGTTTAATGATAAATCGGCAGCAACAATTCCCACCAGTGAAACATTAGGAAAGTCATGACCTTTGGCAATCATTTGGGTTCCAATTAAAATATCAGCTTCGCCACTAGCAAATTGTTTTAAAATTCTCTCGTGACTAAATTTTTTGGAAGTTGTGTCTAAATCCATTCTTAAAACCCGAGCATGGGGAAATAATTTTAAGATGCTTGTCTCTACTTTTTCCGTTCCAGCACCAAAGTGCCGTATAAAGCTAGAATCACAAACAGGACAATTTGTTGGCATTTTCATCTGTTTTCCACAATAATGGCAAACTAAATTACTATTATTTAAATGATAGGTGTAGGATACGCTACAATTGTCACAAGTTAAAACCTCCCCACATCTTCTGCAAGAAACAAAAGTGGAATGTCCCCGTCTATTTAAAAATAAAATGGTTTGCTCTTTATTATTTAAGTTAGTTTCGATTTCACGTAAAAGGGCTCTACTAAAAATAGATCGATTTCCTTCTTCAAGTTCTGTTCGCATATCCACAATGTTAATGGTTGGTGGGGTTTTATTCACCCGATTTTTAAGCTCAATTAACTTAATGGTTCCTTTTTTTGCTTCAAAGTAAGTATCAACGCTAGGGGTGGCGGAACCTAATATGGTAATACAATTATTGGTTGAAAGTTCACATATTTTTTGAGCAACTTCTTTTGTGTGATACTTAGGGGTTGTTTCAGATTTGTAGGTGTTTTCATGTTCTTCATCAATAATAATAATGCCCAAAGAAGAAAACGGGGTAAAAATAGCAGAACGAGGACCAATCATAATTTTTATTTCACCAGCTAGGGCTTTTTTCCATTGGTCTAAGCGTTCACCAAGAGAAAGCCTGCTATGGGTAACAGAAACCATTTCTCCAAATCTTCTAATAAAACGTTCTACTGTTTGGGATGTTAAAGAAATTTCAGGAACTAAAATGATGGCTTGCTCTCCACGCGCAATCACATCTTCTACCAACTGGATGTAAACTTCTGTTTTACCACTTCCAGTGACACCATGAACCAAAACAGTTTGCTTACCTCCATTGGCAATTACTTCTTTTATAGAAGAAACGGCATTGAATTGCTCCTCGTTTAAGGCAAGGGGTTTTGATTTTTCAAAATTATCAAAATCGAATAAACTTCTTCTTTTTTCTATTTCTTCAAAATAGATGATCCCTTTTTTTGCTAAAGTTTTAATGGGGGAGTCAGAAATGTTTAATAGGTTTTTAATTTCACTAACAGGCAAAGCGCTATAATTCAATAATAATTTAATGACCCTTATTTGAGGCGTTTCCTTTGGGTTTTCATCAAGGAAAGCATGAAGCTCCTCTAACTTTTCATATTCAAAATTAAAAGAAGCATATTTTACAACCAAAGCATAATCTTTTACTTCCGAAATTTCTTTAATGGCAATTAAATCTTTTGCAACAAGGGTTTTTAAAGAGACAGAAACCCTATTTCCAAAGTTTTCGTTCAGTTCACTTTGGAGAATGGGCTTTTCTGATTGTTTTAAAAATTCAAAAATTTCTTTTGTTTTTCCCCGTAGAGAAGATTCTAGTAAAATATTTTTAACAAAAACAAGATAATCACTTTTCATTTTAATTCCAGCAGGCATAATGCACTGTAAGCATTCTGCCAACGTAGAATAATATTTTGTTTTCATCCATTTTGCAAGGGCAATCATTTGTGGCGTAAAAATAGGGTAGTTGTCAATTAAAGAAACAATGGATTTTAATTTAGAAGTGGGAACATCACAAAATGCAGTAAGTTCAATAATATAAGCCTCAATGGTTTTGTTTGAAGCACCGAAAGGAACTTTTACCCTCATACCAATAAAAATTCTATCTTGAAGATCGTCAGGCACTTTATAGGAAAATAAGCGGTCAACAGAGGAATGTGAAATTGAAACAGCAACAGCCGCATATAAATTATTCAAATAAAATCGTCCTCTCGGAAAATCAATTACATTTCAGTTGATTCAAATTGTTCATCAAATTCAATCGGTTCGTCATCTGCATCCCTAACAATAATTTTTTCTTCAAACAACTCATTAACAGCAACAGAAACTGGTTTATCTGTAATAGAAGAATAGGTCAACGGCTTTGCACCAGCAACCAATTGTCTTGCCCTTTTTGCAGTAACAATAACAATACTATAACGACTAGAAATAACATCGGCACTATTTCTATTTAAAACTTCAACTAAATCCGCATAAGACGGTCTTAACATATAAAAAACACTCCTTAAAATAAGTTATTAAGTTTACAATATATCAAACAAAGTTCTGGAAGTGCGAAGATGTTCCGCACAAATAATATTTTTAAAATGGGTAACGGTATCCGAGAGAATATCATTAATCACAAGATAATCGTATTGATGAATAAATTCTAACTCAAGACTTGCCCTTTCCATACGCATTTTAATTTTTTCTATGGGTTCAGTGGCTCTTTCAATGAGCCTTTCTTCCAGAATTTTGAGGGAAGGGGGCATTAAAAAAATCATAACACAATCATCATATTTTTCTTTTACTTGCAAGCCACCTTGAACATCAATTTCTAAAATTACATTTTTGCCTGAACAAAGCATTTCATTAATATACTTCTTAGGAGTACCATAAGCGTTTCCGCAAAACTCAGCGTACTCTAAAAATTCATCATGGGCAATCATTTCCTCAAACGCTTCTTTGGATTTGAAAAAATAGTTTACGCCGTCCACTTCACCGAAACGTGGTGAGCGTGTAGTGGCTGAAATAGACAAACAATAATTATCGGGGTCTAGTTCCACAAGCCTCTTCAAAACAGTTCCCTTGCCTGCTCCAGAGGGACCAGAAATTACAATTAAAATCCCCATTTTAGACATAGTTATTCTCCTTACTGTATTAGCTTTCATCAAAAGTATGGTTATCGGATGCCAAAATTCGATTGGCAACCGTTTCTGGTTGAAAAGAAGAAAGAACAACGTGCTCACTATCCATAATAATAACAGCGCGGGTTTTTCTTCCATATGTAGCATCAATCAGAAGGCTTTTTTCTCTTGCTACCTGAATAATTCTTTTAATAGGAGCAGAGTCAGGGCTTACAATTGCTATAATTCGATTAGAAAACACAACATTTCCAAAACCAACATTAATCAATTTAACATTATTCAATTTAAACTCCCCCTAAAAAATCTATTCTATATTTTGTATTTGTTCTCTTATTTTTTCTATTTCGCTTTTTAAGGCAATCACATTTTTCGTGATTTCCATATCATTTGACTTTGAACCAATGGTGTTCGCTTCACGATTCATTTCTTGAACAAGAAAATCAAGTTTTCGACCAAGGCTTTCTTCTTCTGTTAGTATTTCTTCCAATTGGACCAAGTGACTAGAAAGTCTTGTTAATTCTTCATCAATACAAGAACGGTCCGCAAAAAGTGTAATCTCAGTTAAAAATCTATTTTCATCCACGTTAATGCCAGATAAGTAGTTGTCTAGTCGTATTTTTAATCTTTCACTATATTCAGCAACAACAAAAGGTGAGCGAGTTTTAATTTTAGAAACCAAATCGGAAATAAGAGAAGTTTTTTGTAAAATATCTATTCTAAGATTATTGCCTTCTGATTCACGCATTAAAACAAAATTTTCCAAAGCTATATGAAGCGCCTCAAAGAGCATGGTGCTAATCGCTTCACTAGCTTGCTCATTTTCAACATCTTTTTCGACTATAACAATGTCAGGAAATTTAGAAACCAAGGAAATGGTAATATCGCCACTAAGATTAAAATTTTCTTTTAGTTTCGTTAAGCTTTCGATATAAGATTCTGCTAAAGCCTCATTAATGACAACTTTAATATCATCTTTAGAATAGCTTTCAAAATTGATATACACATCTGTTTTGCCTCTAAGGATTTTTTTCATCAGT
>JAVBJQ010000084.1:0-33843 GCA_031546905.1 Eubacteriales bacterium
CATTAAAAACTTAGATACATCTTCTGAAAACTTATCAGCAGCAGAATCAAGAATTCGTGATACTGATATGGCAAAAGAAATGATGAACTACACAAAATCTAACGTTTTACAACAAGCTGCTACTTCTATGTTAGCACAAGCAAACCAAGCTCCAAATAATGTTCTTTCATTATTAAGATAATTTATCAATAAAAAAACTGACTCTATTTATGGGTCAGTTTTTTTATTGACTTGTCGGACAACCAACAAGTTCAAATTTTTATTCCTTTCAAGTCTAATTAGTATTATAATATAATGTAAGTTGCATGGCTAAATATTCTACACAGAATATTTAGCCATTAAAAGTACCAAACAAGTTTTAATAAGTAGGTGATGTCTAATGGGAATAGCGGAATATATAAATAAGTTTAAAAAAATAAAACAGAATAGTGAATTTAAAAATATAAAAATTGCCATTATTTCAAATACTACTGTAAAGGGTTTTTGTGAAACCCTTGCTGTTATTTGTGATGAAAATGGAATCAATGCTGAAATTTATGAAACACCGTATGGGCAATATTATCGTGAATTAATGGATCAAAATAGTGATTTACATAGACTAAATCCCAATGTTATTTTTTTCATGATGGACTGCCAAACCATGTTGGGAGAGCATTTTTATAATCCTTATGGTGCTGGTAGTTCTTCACTTGTAGAAAAAGTAGATCAGGTGAAAGCGGAACTTCATCAGCTCATTGAAGTAGCCACCAATCGTTTTGATTGTAAAATTGTTTTTAATAATTTTATGATACCTACCTATTCGCCCATGGGAATTATTGAATCAAAGCAAGCTGTTGGATTTTTTGAAAGCATTTCCCATGTCAATTATTTCCTAAATGAAATGGCAAAGCAACTTCCACAAGTGTTTATTTTTGATTTTAATAATTTTGCTTCTTTTTATGGAAAGCAAAATTTTACAGATAAAAAAATGTATTATCTAGCAAATCTTACAATTAATTTTACCTATATACCGTTACTTTGTCAGCAATATTTGGCTTATATTAAAACTTTTTTATCGATGTCAAAAAAATGCCTTGTGCTTGATTTGGATAACACCCTTTGGGGTGGTGTTGTAGGCGAGGATGGCGTGAATAACATTAGACTAGGGCTTCATTATGAAGGCAAGGTTTTTTATGAGTTTCAAAAATATATTTTTGCCTTAAGAGAACGGGGCGTAATACTAGCCATTAATAGCAAAAATAATGTTGAGGATGTCAAAGAAGTTTTTGAAAAGCACCCTTATATGGTTCTAAAAGAAAGTCATTTTGCTAGCATAAAAATTAATTGGAATGACAAAGTTTCCAATATGAAAGAAATCGCAAAAGAATTAAATATAGGCCTTGATAGCATGGTATTTATGGATGATGACCAAACCAATTGTGAGGCGATGAAAACATTGTTACCGGAAGTAAGGACTGTTTTATTACCACGTGACACTTCTTTATATGTTTCTGTGTTGCAAAGCCTAAACGAGTTTAATATTTTAGAAATGACAGAAGAAGATATCAAAAGAAATGAAATGTATACGGAGCAAAAGCAAAGAGAACAATTAAAAGTGTCAATAGGTGATTATGAAGCATATCTTAAAAGCTTAAATACCCAGTTGACATTTTATCCTTGCGAGAAAGAAAACATCCAACGAATTGCCCAACTGACCCAAAAAACCAATCAGTTTAATTTGACTACAAAACGATATTTTGTAGAAGCGTTAGAAGGGTTGATAGAAAAAGGATATTTTATTTATTGTGTTAGGGTTACGGATAAGTTTGGAGACAACGGCATTTGTGGTGTGGTTATTTTTTCTATTGTAGAAAAGGTTGCTATGATTGACACCTTCTTATTAAGTTGTAGAGTGTTGGGCCGGTATATTGAAAATGATATTTTAAAATTTATTATGAATCTGGCGTATGAAAAAGAAGCCACAGAAATCGTTGGATTATTTCAACCTACTGCAAAGAATGGCTTGGTAAAAAAATTTTATAAGGAAAATAAATTTGAGCTATTAAAAGTAGAACATAACACAGAATTTTGGAATTTTACAGGAGGAGCCAAGTGATGAAGGGAAAAGTTTCTATTTTAGTGGTTGGCATAGGCGGTTACGGGAGTAAATATTTAGAATGCCTTTTGAACTATCAAAATAAAGAAGATATTCACATTGCCGGTTTAATATCACGAAATTATAAGGTAAGCCCTTTTGCTAAACAAATTGAAGAACTAAATATTCCTGTTTTTACAAGCCTAGAGGAATTTTATAAAACCAATCAGGCGGACTTAGCAATTATTTCATCTCCTATTTATCTCCACAAGGAGCAAGCAATAGTAGCGCTTTTAAGTGGAAGTAATGTGTTGTGTGAAAAGCCAACGGCTGGCTGTGTAAAAGACGCAGAAGAAATGATGGAGACTGCTAAGAAAATGAATAAATTTTTGGCAATTGGATATCAATGGTCTTTTTCTGATGTCATATTAGAACTTAAAAAAGATATTATCAGTGGTGTCTTTGGAGCACCCAAACGATTCAAAGGAATGAACCTGATGCCTCGTCCAGTAAGCTATTTTTCTAGCAGGGAATGGGCAGGTAAAAAATATACAAAAGAGGGAACGTGTATTATGGATAGCGTAATTAGTAATGCCGCTTCCCACCAGCTACATAATATATTTTTTGTTTTAGGAAACAATATGGATACGGCAGCAACGCCCAAGCAAATTGATTTCAAATTATATAGAGCCAATGACATTGAAACTTTTGATACAGCAAAACTCCATATTACAACAGAGCAAGGTGTGGAAATTATTTTCTGTGCTTCTCACAGCGTAGAAAAAAGGTGCATTACCTTTGAATATGAATTGGAAAATGCAACAGTGCGTTTTGACGAAGAGACTCCAATTACGGCTTATTTGAAAGATGGAACACAAAAAGTATATGGCACGCCAAATAGTTTTGATGAAAAAGTAATAAAAACAATTGAATTTATAAAATCGGGGGAGGGAATCCTTCCTTGTGTAGCAGAAACCGCAGACGCTCATTTGAAAGTGATGGATGTACTCAATGAAGAAATTGACCATGCCATTTGTTTTTCACAAGATAAGATGATGTTTCAAGAAATAAATGGTGAGAAATATTTGTATGTAAAAGGACTTTCAGAAGCACTGTGTAACTTTTATAAAAAGGGGGTTTTTTAATGGAAGAAATAAATAACATTATTGCATCTGTTCTTGAAATAGATGCCAAAGACATTGATGAGAATTTGAGTAAGTATAACTGTTGCCAGTGGGATTCTTTTAATCATATTGTTTTAATCAGTGAGCTTGAAAATCAATTAAATACAAGTATTTCAATTGAACAATCTGAAAAAATTGATACCGTAAAAGATATTTATGAAATTTTTTTAAACAAGGAAGTGTGAGGATGTTGGAGAGAACTTTTGACGATGGGGTCATTGGGAATTGGGAAGCGTGTAAAAATGGCGAAATAACCATTCAAGCGGAACGAAACACAAAAAAAATTTATATCCACAGCAAGTTTAATCCTAAACAAGAAGCACAAAAAGAAATAGAGAAGTTTAACCGTGATGATCATTCCCTTATAGTTGTTTTTGGTTTGGGCATGGGCTATTTTGTAGAAGAAATTTTAAGTACCATGAGCAAAAGCAATCATTTACTTATTTTAGAGCCAAGCCCTACGATTTTCACCATTGCTTCATCTCAGAAAGATTTTTCTAGTCTTTTGGCTGATCAGCGGGTTCACTTTTCTTATTATGAAAACAGAGAAAGCATAACAGCATTTTTAAACCAACATATGAATGACTACAATAGCAATAATGTCAGGGTTTTTATTACACCTTCCTATTTCACTTTGTTTCATGAAAAAGCAACGGATCTTGTAGCTTTTATGAATGAAATAAGGCAAAAAAAAATAACAGGTGTTAACACCATAAAACGCCTGGCACCGTATTGGCAAAAAAATATTTTAGAAAATACAAAATATATTTATAATAGCTTTTTTGTGGATGAATTTTTTAATCAGTTTCAAAATATACCAGCCATTATTGTTTCTGCGGGACCTTCTCTAGATAAAAATATAGCACTCTTAAAAGAAGCGAAAAATAAAGCACTGTTGTTGTCCACTGACACAGCCCTGTCACCCTTATTAAAGCACCATATTCGTCCAGATTTTGTTTTTAGTGTAGATGCGTACTATTATGTATATCGAAAATTACAAGGGATTGCCTATGACGACATTCCCTTAGTTTTTATTCCGGCGTCTTATGAGGAAATTGTAAGGGAACATCATGGTAAAAAAATTTTATCCAGTACAACAGAACCGTACATCCATGACTTACTAAAAAAAATAGGCAAAAATAGTGCTGGTTTACATTCTCATGGTGGTTCGGTAGCTTGTGATGCTTTTGATTTTGCGGTGAAAGCTGCGTGCAACCCCATTATTTTTGTTGGGCAAGATTTGGCCTACAATGATATGGGGAATACGAGAGCAAAAAACACCATGTATGACAAAGAAGCAATGGGCGCCCATTATACAGTCTTAAAAAGTGGTTACGAAAATAGGTCTTACGTCATAAAAGATGTTTATGGAAATGACACCTATACCGATGTTACTTTTAATACGTACAGGCTTTGGTTTGAAGAAAGAATTGCCCAGCATCAAAACTTTTTGTTTATTGATTCAACAGAAGGTGGGGCATTTATACATGGGACAGAAGTTATGCCTCTTGCTGAGACACTGGAAAAATATTGTCAGAAATCTGTTGACTTTAAAGCACAAATAGAACGTATTTTTCAAAATAGTACGTTGTTGTCGGCAAAAGAACTTTCCTTTATTGGGGAAGCATACAAAGAAACAGAAAAAGTTCTTACGGGATTATTTAATCAAGTGACAGAAGCTAAAAAAATGGCAGAACAGCTGGTTTCTGAATATAAGAAAGACTTTCAAAATGAGAAATTAGTTTTGGAAATCAATAACAAACTTTTGGAAATAAATGAAATAATAGAGGCAAGTGAAAAACATTTTGCTATTGCATCTTATCTGTTTGAACCTAACATCATTGCAATCAATAAAAAAACATTGGAAGATGATTTAATAGAGGACCCAAAACAAAAGGCAATTGCTTTTTCGGAAACAAGGGTTTTGTATTATGAGTGTCTTGCAAGTGCAATTGGATATGCCTTGCCGTTACTGGAAAAGGCTGTTCATCAGCTAAAAGAAACTTTTTAGAATAATGGGGGCTGTTTATGAAATTTCATCATATAGGAATTGCCACACCAAACATAGAAGATGGTATTGAAAAAGCAAAACGTATTTTTGACATACAACATATTTCGGACGTGGTGTATGATAACATTCAAAATGTAAATTTATGTATGCTAAAAACAGCGGATGGGCTTCTGATTGAGTTGATTGAAGGGGAAAAAGTAAATCGATTTACCACAAAGAAACAATATCTTTACCATACTTGTTTTTCCGTTGACGACATAGAGGCTGAAATAGAAAAACTAAAAAAAGCTGGGGCAACTGTTATTTCTAAACCAGTGCCAGCTATTTTATTTGAAAACAAAAAGGTGGCTTTTGTATTTTGCTTCATGGGGATTGTAGAGTTAGTGGAGAAATAAATATCCACAGAAATGAGAGGAGGTGCATACATGGAAAGTGTTTTTTCATACATTACACCTGAAGACGCAGGTGTTCCTTCTACGGCAGTGGAAGCATTTCTTGACCGGCTTGAAAAAATGAACGTTGGTATACATGGTTTTTGCCTTTGTGCAGATGACAAAATTTTTGCAGAAGGTTATTGGAAGCCTTTTCATAGCACATACCCCCACAGAATGTATTCGATTGGAAAAAGTTTTACCTCTATGGCCATTGGCCTTTTGTTGGAAGAAGGGCGCATTACCCTATCAGACAAAATATGCGACTATTTTTCGGCGTATTTACCTAAAAAAGTTCACCCATATATCGCGATGATGACAATTAAGCATTTACTCACCATGACAACAGCACATACAAGTACCACCTACAAACAATATCAAGGAAATTGGGTTGAATCTTTTTTTCATGTTTTACCAACTCATATGCCTGGAACCATATTTTCCTATGACACATCGGCAACCCACGTATTAGCTGCGCTGGTGGAAAAGGTAACTGGAATGGAAATGCTTGAGTATTTAAGAATTAATGGGCTTGATTCCCTAGGTTTTTCAAAGGAAGCCTATTTTATAAAAGACCCTTATGGTGTGTCACAGGGAGGTTCAGGGCTGGTATGCACACTTTTGGATATGGCTAAATTTGCATATGTACTACAAAACGGTGGAATGTACAAGGATAAAAAAATTTTCCCGAAAAATTATATTTTGGAAGCCACATCAAAACAAATAGATACAAGCTTGAATGGGGTTATAGATGAACAACAAGGATATGGCTATCAAATGTGGAGGACAAGGCACAACGGTTTTGCACTTTACGGATTAGGTGGGCAACTTGCGGTATGCCATCCTGAAAGCAAACTAATGCTTGTTACAATGGGGGACACAATGGAGGACCCCACCGCAATTCAAACCATATACAGCGGGTTTTATGAGGAAATCGCAATATATTTTGGAAATAAGCAAGCACAGAAAATCCCTTCCAATGAGACGGCGTATAAAAAACTGAGACACAGGTTAGAAACCAGCAGTTTCTCATGTGTCATGGGCAAAAATAATTCTCTTTATGCCACAAAAATAAACGGAAAAAAATTTCTCTTTGAAGCGAACGAAATAGGAATAAAATATTTCATACTATCATTTTCGGAAGATAAGGGATTCATTGAGTTTCAATTTGGAGATACAGCATATAAAGTTACCTTTGGGATGAATAAACTTCATGTCACAGCATTAAACAACGGACAATTTTGTGCTGCATCTGGAGCGTGGTTGGAGGAACACACATTTCATTTACGCTATCATGATTGGGGCAATGATTTGGCACAAGTGAAAGCAACATTATGTTTCAGGGAGAATTCCGTAAGTGTAGCCTTGAAAAGAACAGGACAAAATCCCAAATATGCAATGTTCAATGGTTTTGTATCAGGAGAAATGGAGAATTTCTCTGGGAGTGTAGAGCATTTATAATAAAATAAAAAATTCATGAGAACCCTCAGCAAGTATATCGTGATAAGGGTTCCCATGGATTTTTTATTTTATTATTTTGTCCAGTCTTTCTTCAACAGATTTCCAATTGATGTTGCCCATAAAATTGTTGATGTATTCAGCCTTGTCTGTTCCGTAATCAATAAAGTAGGCGTGTTCGTACATATCCAGTATAAGAACGGGATAAGCAGAAACAATGGCACCATAATCATGTAAATCAAGACAGATGTTTCGAAATGTTTTGGTTCGTTGTTCATAACAAAGGACACACCAACCACGGGCAGCCGTTGCACAAGCTTTAAAATCTTTTGCCCATTTTTCATATCCACCAAAATAATCTTTAAAAAGCTTTATTGCTTTTTGCTCAGGCATATTATTTTCACTACCAATATTATTAAAATAAAGTTCATGTAAAATAACCCCGTCTATGGCGTAAGTTTCTCCTTTTTTTAATCCTCTGTATTTGCTATAAGTTGCGTTGGCATCGTTCCGTTGCCCGTCTTTTTGCAAATCTTCGGTTATTTCGTTTACCTTATCCACATACCCGTCATACAATTTTTTGTGAGCATTAAATTGTGCTTTGGTGATAAACTTAATACTGTTGTTATACTTAAAATCAATTGGGTAAATAGGCATAAAAACCCCTCCAAGAGAAGCAACAAATTATATTAATTATTATATTCAAAAGCTTTTTGAAATGTGTTATCTTATAAATATATTTTGGATGGATGGAGAAAATAAATGGAAAAGAGAGGCTCGCTTTATCGTATGTTTGCAAATAGAGTGAGCAAGGAGGAAAAAAATGAAAATAGTTTGCATCGTTCAAGCCAGAATGGGCTCGGAGAGATTAGCCGGAAAAGTAATGAAGCCCCTTATGGAGCGACCAATGATTGAGTATACATTAAAGCGATTGGCAAAAAGTAAATATATTGATGAAATAGTGCTCGCCACATCAGAAAAAGAAACAGAAAATATTCTTTGCCAGCACGTTGAAAAAATAGGATTTAAAGTTTTTCGGGGAGAAGAATTAAATGTTTTAAAAAGATATAAGGAAGCAAACGATTTTTATAAGGGGGACATTGTTTTACGAGTAACAGGGGATTGCCCCCTCATTGATCCTGTCATTGTAGACAACGCCATTACTTATTTTCTTGCCAATGACTTTGATTATATTCGTGCAGATGTTCCCGACACTTTGATAAGAGGATTTGACGTAGAGGTTTTTCGTGGAGAAGTTTTAAATCAAGTGTATGATATTTTGAAGGAAGAGGACGAGAAAAGCCCTTATAAAGAACATGTGACGTTGTATATTTATAGGAATCCCGACAAGTTTAAAGTAGGGGTTTTGCCAGGGAGTTCCCTGTACAATAGAAATTACAGACTTTGTGTCGATACGCAGGAGGATTTTTGCTTATTAGAAAATATTTATGCTCATTTTTCTGATATGTTTGTGTCGGGAAAAGAAGTAATAAAATATCTGGACGAAAACCCTCATATATCTGAAATAAATTCCGATATTAATCAAAAGAAAGTTTAACTTTTAAGGAGACATACCATGGATAAAATTATTCAAATCGGAAATAAAGAAATTGGTGGAACAAATGAAACATTTATTATTGCAGAAGTTTCAGCAAATCACCTTCAAAATTTTGACACTGCGGTAAAAATTATTAGGGAAGCAAAAAAAGCAGGGGCAGATGCAGTGAAAATTCAAACCTATACGCCAGATACCATTACCCTCGACTGTGACAATCCATATTTTCAAATCACCCAAGGTACGATTTGGGATGGGACAACTTTATATAAATTGTATGAAAGTGCATACACCCCATGGGACTGGCAACCAAAATTAAAACAAGTGGCAGAAGAAGAAGGGTTACTCTTTTTCTCTAGCCCCTTTGACAAAACAGCAGTGGATTTTTTAGAAGAGATGGCTGTTCCTGTTTATAAAATTGCTTCTTTTGAGATTAATGATATCCCCCTAATTAAATATGTAGCGTCTAAAAATAAGCCTATGATTATTTCAACGGGAATAGCAGAAGTTTCTGATATTAAATTAGCGCTGGACGCCTGCAAAGAAATGAACAACGAAAAGGTCATACTCCTTAAATGTACTTCTGAATATCCTGCAAGTTTCAATGATGTAAATTTAAAAACCATTAGGAATATGACAGAAACGTTTCAGTGTATTGCTGGCTTGTCAGATCACACCATGGGTTATGCTGTTGCGGTTGCATCGGTTGCCATGGGGGCAAAAGTGGTAGAAAAACATATTACATTAAGCCGTGCAGATGGAGGGCCAGACGCTGCTTTTTCCATGGAACCATCGGAATTTTTTGAAATGACCAAGGCAATTCGAGAAGTTGAAAAGGCAATTGGAACGGTAACCTACGAACTTTCTGAAAAACAAAAAAAGAGCAGAGAACACTCTCGTTCTTTATTTGCTGTTTGTGATATTCAAAAAGGAACACCGTTGACAGCAGAAAATGTAAAATCAATTCGTCCTGGATTTGGGCTACATACGAAATATTTTGATGAAATAATAGGACGAACTGCTAGTTGTGATATAAAACGTGGAACCCCTCTACAATGGGATTTGATTCAATGAAAAAAGTAGTCATTCACGCCAATGGCGGAAAACAAATCGGAATGGGTCACATTATGCGGACTTCGGTGTTAGGGAAAAAATTACGAGAACACGTTGAAGTCATATACACTTGTCAAAAAGGACAAGCGGAGGGAATCTCCTATTTACAAAAGGAAGGCTTCCCTGTAGAAATTTATGAGGCTGCATATGTAATGAGCACAATAGGCAAAATTAATCCAGCCCTTGTCATAACCGATAGCTATGCAATAGATGAAACATACTTTAAAGAAATAAAGGCTTGTGCTAAAAAAACAATGTTTTTTGACGACTTAAACCAATTTCCATTTTATGATACAGACATAATTTTAAATCAAAATATTGGGGCTGAAAAAATAAAATACAATGCACGAGAAAATTGTAAATTACTATTAGGTGCTCATTATGTGTTACTTCGAGATGAATTTAAAAGCAACAGAGGCAATCTAGCGTCCAATTGTACTATTTTAGTGACAACAGGTGGTTCAAATCCCAATCAAATAACCCAAAAAATATTAAATATTGTAAAAGAAACCAACTATCATTATGAAGTAGTAGTTGGTCAGGCATTTTCCAAGGAGGACCAAAGCGAAATCCACAACCTTGCATCAAGAAACATGAAGGTTCACATTACCCCTAAAATGGCTGACGTAATGAATGGGTGTAGGATGGCCATTTCAGCTTGTGGAAGTACCGTTTACGAACTTTCTGCTTTGGGGATACCAACTATTGGCATTATTACAGCTGACAATCAATTGTTAGCAGCGCAAGAAATGGAGCAGGCTGGTATTATGATAAATACTGGAAGCGCCAACCAACGAACAAAGCAAAAATTGTTGGATGCCATAGAACTTCTCATGTTGAATCGGCCATTTTTTGATGAGATGTCAGAAAAACAAAAAAGCACCGTTCATTTGCATGGTGATTTGGAAGTTGTAAAAGAGATAATGGAATTACTATAAATAGATAATCAGAAAAAAATATTGACATGGTCAAAACACTCCAAGGAGGAAAAAAATGATACCATACGCAAGACAATACGTAGATGAAGATGATATAAACGCAGTAGTGGAAGCACTAAAGTCAGATTATTTAACAACAGGCCCCAGAATAAAGCAATTTGAAGAAGCATTTGCAACATATGTAGGTGCCAAATATGCCGTTGCTGTTTCAAATGGAACCGCAGCACTTCATGCAGCTTGTTTTGCTATAGACATAAAAGAAGGGGATGAAGTGATTACAACCCCCATTACATTTGCTGCTAGTGCAAATTGTGTTTTATATATGGGGGGAACGCCTGTATTTGCAGATATTGATCAAAAAACAGGTAATATCAGCCCAACTTCCATTAGAGAAAAAATAACTGCCAAAACAAAAGCAATCATTCCTGTCCATTATACCGGACAGCCTTGTGACATGGACGAGATTAAAAAAATAGCAGAAGAATATAACCTCATCGTTATAGAAGATGCTGCACACGCATTAGGCGCAACTTATAAGGGGGCATCAATTGGCGGAATATCCCATATGACAACGTTCAGCTTTCATCCTGTGAAGCACATTACAACGGGGGAAGGCGGTATGATTACCACCAATGATGCCCAACTGTATCAAAAACTGATGCAGTTTAGAACTCATGGAATAACAAGAGATGTAACAGAATTAATCAATAAAGACCAACCAGATTTTTATTATGAACAACAAAGCCTAGGCTATAATTATAGAATAACAGATGTGCAAGCAGCACTGGGGCTGAGCCAATTGAATAAAATAGATTTGTTTATAAAGCGCCGTAAAGAAATTGCAAAAATGTATGATGAAGGTTTTCTAAATGTAGCCGGAATAAAAACACCCTTTATAGCAACTGGTTATGACAGCAGTTGGCATTTATATGTGATACAAATTTTAAATAAAAGTCGGAATGAAGTTTATCACTATTTAAAACAACAAGGCATATCTGTGAATGTTCACCATATACCTGTGTACAAACATCCCTATTATAAAAACATGGGATGTTTACCGCTGGAAAACAGTGAAAACCTGTATGAGAAAATCATCAGCATACCAATGTACTATGGGTTGAAAAATGAAGAAGTTCAGTATGTAATAGAAAAAGTAAAAGAAGCTTTGAGATAAAGAAGGTATAGGATGATCATAAATGAAAAAAGTTTAATGGACAAACTAGAACAAATAGAAATAGATGAAAAAATATATGAGTTACAGTTTAACAAACAAGACCAACTGACAATAAAATATAAAGAGGATCACAGTGAGTTGTACATTCATTCAAAATATGACCCCATGAAACAAGCAGAACAATTTGCAAATGGGAACTATACTGAAAATACGGTTATTGTCATGTTTGGATTGGGAATTGGCTACCACGTAGCCGCCATGCTTTCCCTTATGACGGAGCAACAAAAACTTTTTGTTATAGAAGCGAATCTTGCTATTGTTAAAATTGCCTTTGAACATACAGATGTCAAATGCTTTTTGGAAGATGAAAAAGTAGTATTTTTTGCATCAGAGGATTATCAAGAATTAACAGGTTATTTGAAAGAAGCGTTGGGAAATGATGATCTTCATTTTATTGTGTATGATCCTTCCCTAAGAACCATACCCAAACCTTTAGGCAGGCTTTATGATATTTTGGCAGCATATAAAACAGGGGTTAGGAGTATTCATTACGAAAAAGATTATTTTGCAGACAATCATGAGTACAATGTTAAGATGAATTATCAAAATGCGGGGGAACTATTTTACAATAAATGTAAAGATGTTCCTATTATCATTGTTGCAGGAGGAGTTTCCCTTAGTGGCAGTGTGGAAGCTTTAAAAAAAGCAAAAGGAAAAGCCATTGTAATTGCGGTTGCAAGAACGGGGGCTATTTTGGACGAAATGGATTGCCCGCCTGATTTTTATTTGGCAAGTGATTGTATGGGAAGTTCCGAATATCATACCCGCTTTATAAAAAAACATAAAAAACCCTTAATCCTTTTATCAACTGCATCAAAGTATTGTGGAAATTATGAAGGGGAAAAACTTATTTTATTTGAAAAATCTTATTTAGAGGAAGAAAATAAAAAATATGGTGTAACTGGGGGTGGGTCCGTCGCAACCATTGCCCTAAGTCTAGCGAAGTTAATGGGTGGTAACCCAATTACATTTGTTGCCCAAGATTTATGTTATACAACGGATGTGACACACACGAATTTTAATGGCAAAAAATATAAGAAAATAGCAAGTGGAAGATATGTAATGGGGACAGATGGCAATGAGTATTATACAAGTCAGCCACTTTATTTATTTTTAAGATGGATTGAAAGATTTATTGAGCAAAATCCCCATATTCAATTTATCAACTGTACCTCAAAAGGTGCAAAGATAGAAGGAACAGAACAAATGGAGCTAGAAAAATTTTTGGAAAGTTTGAGTCCCATCCAATGAGATACTAATTATTATCCTTATAGCAGTTTTCCAATAAAAAATATGGAAAATGGTTAAGAAAAATGAAAAAGAGTCCGATAAATAGATAAACATATTTTATTATTCTTAACAGCTAGAGGACTATGAGCGGGAGATAATTATTTTTTATAAAAACACCGCGAACAATAAGGAGGAATTACAATGAGTAGTATTTCTGCATCTAAGATGCGTATTTCAGGTTTATCTGGAATGGACACAGATAGCATGGTTCAACAAATGATGAAAGCTGAAAATCTTAAAATGGATAAGCTGAAAAAAGAACAAACACTGCTTACTTGGAAGCAAGAGGCATATAGAGATATCACTAGTACATTGCGTACTTTCCAAAGCACTTATTTTAGCTTTACCAATCCAGCAACAAACTTTCGTTCTGAAACCATGTTTAAAACTACAAAAGTTAGCGTTACACAAAATGGCTTAGACTCAACTGCTGTTAGTGTATCGTCAACATCTGCTTCAAAAGCGGTAACACATAAATTAAAAGTATATGCGCTGGCTTCCAATGATGTTTATAATTCAAAATCCATTGGGGGAACTGTTACAGGTGATGCTGCATTTGACCCTTCAAAAATGCAAGTAGGAGATAAATTTGACATTACCATTGACGGAACAACAAAATCCTATCAAGTAAGTGCTGATGATGTAGGTAGCACTACTAAATTTACTGAGAATGTTAATCAATTTATTAAAGATAAATTTGGAATGGAGTATGATGTTGATCCGGCTACTGGAGTAAAAAAACCTGGTACTGACCGTGCCAAATTGGTGATTTCTTTAGATGCTCAGAGTAAACTGAAGTTTGATGGTGTAGCCGGACATACGTTTAAAATAGGAGAAAATACTGCCCCAACACCTTCTGTAACATCAGGGAGTCTAAGCAATCTTGATGCTACAAAAGATTATAGTTTTCAAATAAAGGGGCCAGGTGTAACAGACGGAACTCAGACCATTACTATTAACCACGATGATTTTGGTGGAGATACAAGTGCGGCAAATGTAGTTAGCCTCATTAATCAAAAACTTCAAGATGCAGGGGTGAATAGTGCTGACTTAAAGGCTGTTGTTGCAGGGGATAAATTTTCCCTTACCTCAACTTCAGAAAATAAGTATACCCTGACAGACGGGGATGGTACTACCAATACACAAGGTTTTTTAGCAACGACAGGGTTAGCAACCAGCATGACACTAACAACACATTCAACCATGAGTGCTTTAGGGTTTAATGCAACTACAGCTTCCAATTCTGCTGTTCTAAACAAAAACATAAAAGATGCTTTTGATACAAGCGCCTTTGCAGCCGATGGCAGTCTTACCTTTAAAATAAATGATCATGAATTTTCATTTACTGGTGACAAAAAAGTTGGCGAACTGATGAATCAAATTAATGGAGCTGGCATTGGCGTTACAATGGCGTATAACAATGTGACAGGAAAGTTTTCTTTGAGTTCAAATGATATTGGACTTGCAAATAAAATTGACTGGGGTACTGCAAACCCGGGTGATAATAACTTAGGAAAAGCGTTGGGATTTGATGCTCCAACCAGTAGTGCAACAGATGCAATATTTTCAATTGACGGGGTTCAAACTTCCAGAACAACCAATTCTTTTGATATTGATGGTCTTAAAGTGACACTGAACCAAACAGCAGTTACAGCAAGTCAAACTGGTGATATTGTTATTAAATCAGATCCAAATACAGAAGATATTACAAAAAGTATTAAAGCGCTTGTAGATACGTACAATAAAATTTTGGATACCATTAATACAGAGACATCTGAAAAAAGAGCCAAAAAAAGTACCTATTCTTATTATGAACCGCTGACATCAGATGAGAGAAGTGCTATGTCAGACGGGGACATTAAACTTTGGGAAGACAAAGCAAAACAAGGGATTTTAAGCAATGACTCGACCCTTCAAAATATAGCACAACAATTACGCAGAGCCATTACAGAACCTGTTACCTTAGCAGACGGAACAAAAATAAGTATGTATTCTATTGGTATTTCAAGCACCAGTTATATTGATGGTGGAAAATTGACCATTGATGATGCTAAACTTCAAAAAGCATTAACAGAAAACCCTGATGGTGTTGCCAAATTGTTTAATACAGAATCGAGTATCCCATATTCAGATAAGAAAAATCGTGCCACAAGAACCGCTCAAAACGGAGTTGCTTCAAGACTAAACGATATTCTAGATGATGCTGTGAAAGCAACCCAAGACTCTGATGGGTATAGAGGCTCCCTTTTGATGAAAGCTGGGATGAAGGGGAATGGTTCTGAAACAAAAAATGTTATTTATAGCCAATTAAAAGATTATGATGAAAGAATCAGTAAATTACAAGATTATTTAACAAATAAAGAAGATTACTATTATAGCATATTTTCAGCAATGGATTCAGCTGTTCAAAAGTCAAACTCTCAGTCAAATTATTTGACTCAACAATTAAGTCATTTATAAGTAAGGTAGGTTTTTTATGGAGAGACATTTTGTTATACCTTTCTTGGAGTTATTAACTAAAAAAGAACAAGTGGTAGAAGAACTTTTTGCGATGACCGACATGAGTGTATTTTTTGGAAAAGAAGAAGAAGTTCCAGGCTTTATTCAGTATATTGACGAACGGGAAACGTTAATAAATATAATGAAAGAAGTTGATAATGAAATAAAAGACTTTGTAATAGAAGATTTAAAAGCAGTAGATTCCGAGGCTTATGAAAGAGCGTTACAACTTCAAGCAAGTATAAAGGATTATTTGACAAAATTGGTTTTGCTTGATAAGAAAAATAATCAAATCATGGGTGTCGTGTATGATAAACTCAAGGGTAGTGTTAAAAATATTAATACAAATAAAAATATTGTAAACGCATATCAGGCATACACCCACGTAGTAGATGGAATGTATCTAGATAAGAAAAATTAGATAGATTATTTTGCTGATAATGGAATATTAGCATAGGGGGATAAGATCATGATGATAGAAAGTATGAGCACTACACCAATTCAACCAATTCCAAGCAGTCAACCGCAACCACAACCTGCATCCGCAAAAGTAGAGACACAAAATGTAGAGACGTCTTCTGCCAATACCAGTGCTCCCAGTGCCTTTGTTAGTCCGGTGTATACAGAAAAATCAGAAGCGAGTTCGGACAATTCTTTTGACCAAAAAAGCGTTCCAGTTTTGAATGCAGAAAAGCCAAAAGATATACTGCCTAACTTAAATGAGGCAACTTCCGCAAAAGAAGATAATGAACCTGACCAAAGATTAATCAAAGTCATTGAAAATGCAAATAAAAAGCTAAGAGGAATTAACACAGAATGCCAGTTTGCCATTCATGCTAAAACAAAGCAAATTATGGTTAAAATCATGAATACGGAGACCAAGGAAGTAATAAGAGAACTTCCGCCAGAAAAATCCCTGGATATGATTGCCAAGATGTGGGAAATGGCTGGTTTATTTGTAGATAAAAAAATGTAGCATCCTATAAAATGTCTGTCTTGATTATGAATGATTGAGTCAGACATTTTTATTTATAATTAAAAAAATAAAGACAATAATATAGGAATGTGATATAATTATTTAAAATATACACTGTGTTTAAACTGATTTATATAGCTGATAACAATAATAATCAGATTGTATCAAGAAAAAAATTGGGAGGATTTGTTAGTAATGGAAAACCCATATGGAAAATATAAGAGTAATGCTGTTTTTACGGCTTCAAAAGAAGAACTTACGCTGATGCTTTATGAAGGAGCATTAAAATTTTGTAATCAGGCAATCATGGCACTAGAACAAAAAGATTTAATCAAAACCCACGAATACATTACAAGAGTGGAGGATATTATTGAAGAATTTCAAGCCAGTCTTATTCGGAAATATCCAATTGCAAAAGATTTTGACATGATGTACGACTATATTTACAGAAGACTCATTGAAGCCAACACAACCAAAGATATTGAGATTTTAAAAGAAATACGAGATTTATTAAGAGAGTTTAGAGATACGTGGAAAGACGCTATGAAGATAGCGAAAAAAACCACAGTATAAAAGGTAGAGGGGCGTTTTGCCTCTCTTTTTTAATACGAAGTTAGGAGGTTTTTTCGTGGAAAAAATAGAAGTGGAACTGAAGCTGTTGATTGAAGCACTGAATAAAAAAGCCAGCCTCACGACTGAAATTTATAATATTACAGAAAACCAACACACCATAATTAAAAGTGAAGCATTAGAGAAGGATGCTTTTGATTTTATGTTTAAAGAAACAGTAAAAGAAAAACAAATACGATTGGACGAACTTGTTTCGGTGGATACGGCTTTTCAAAAAATTTATGAAGGTGTTGCCAGCGAACTTACCCAAAACAAAGAAAAATATCGATATTCTATCAAAACATTACAACAGAAAATAAAGGAAATAACAGATACTGAAATTAAGTTAAAAGTGTTGGAAGAACGAAATAAAACCGAAATGAACCGTTCGCATACCATAAAGAAGATCGTAATTCCAAAAAATACGGCTCAGTATGCTTCCAACCAGTATAATATTCAGAAAAATATAAAGAAAAAGTAACATAGCTGTTGACATGAAAATACACTTGTGGTATCATTCTGTAATAGTGAACGTCTTTTTTTTATGCAAATTTGTGGAGGTGTAATCATGAGAACAAAAATTACTTTAGCTTGTACAGATTGTAAACAAAGAAATTACAATACTGATAAAGATAAAAAAGCGCAACCTGATAGAATGGAAATTAAAAAATATTGTAAGTTCTGTAATAAACATACTTTACATAGAGAAACTAAATAATCTCTAGTAACCGCTGAAAGGGAAGTGTATTTATGGACGAACAAAATAAAGAATTAGAAAATGACGTACAACCTAAGGCTAAAATAGAGAAAGAAAAAAAAAGTTTTTCTGAATATTTTAGAGAATACAAGGGCGAATTTGATAAGATTATTTGGTTAAGCCCTAAAGATTTATTTAAAAAGACTGTTATGGTTATAATTACTTCTTTTTTATTTGGCGTTATTATTTTTGGAATGGATTCTGTTTACAATTTGGGCTATGACCTTTTAGTAGGTTTGCTAGGATAGGCAGAGGTTTGATGAGATGTCTGATGAGACTAAATGGTACGTTGTTCATACCTATTCTGGGTATGAAAATAAAGTAAAAGCAAATATAGAAAAAATTATTGAAAACAGAAATATGCAAGACCAAATCCATGAAGTTGTTGTTCCCATGCAAGACACCGTTGAAGTCAAAAATGGTGTCAAAAAGAATGTTCAGAAGAAAGTTTTTCCTGGCTACGTTCTTTTGAAAATGATAATGAATGATGACACGTGGTACGTTGTCAGAAACACAAGAGGCGTTACAAGCTTCGTTGGACCTGGCTCTAAACCAGTTCCATTAACAGACGACGAGATCCGTTTCATGGGAATTGATATTCCTGTTAATGTTGTTGATTTTGCTTTAGGTGACACAGTGAAAGTTACGGCAGGTCCTTTTGAAAATTCTCTTGGAGTAGTGAAAGAAATTAACCTTCACAAGAAAATTGTTATTGTTAGACTTTCTATTTTCGGAAGAGAAACACCTGTTGAACTTGATTTTTCACAATTACAAAGGGTTTAAAAATTTAAGCCTTTTTATAAACGTGTCTTGTTTTTTGAAGACACAAGTGGGAGGGAAAACCCCCGTTTTTACCACATTTTAGGAGGTGCCGTTTATGGCGAAGAAAGTTACTGGTTATGTAAAATTACAAATTCCTGCGGCTAAAGCTACACCAGCCCCACCAGTTGGACCTGCGTTAGGTCAACAAGGTGTTAACATCATGGGATTCTGTAAAGAATTTAATGAAAGAACTGCTTCTCAAGCAGGTTTAATTATTCCTGTTGTTATTACTGTTTATCAAGACAGAAGTTTTACTTTTATTACAAAGACTCCACCTGCTGCTGTTCTTTTAAAGAAAGCTTGCAAAATCGAATCTGGTTCTGGAGTTCCAAACAAAACTAAAGTTGCTACGATTTCTTTAGAAGATGTTAAAAAAATCGCTGAACAAAAAATGCCTGACCTGAATGCTGCTACAATTGAATCTGCTATTAGTATGGTTAAAGGTACAGCTAGAAGCATGGGTATTGTTGTTAAAGAATAATACTCAAGATAATTCCAAACACCATGTGTTTTACGGAACTTATCATTAGGTCAAAGTGGGAGGGAATATCTCCCGATACTACCACATTAGGAGGTCTCTATCATGAAAAGAGGAAAGAAATATATAGAAAAAGCTAAGCTTGTTGAAAAAACAATGCTTTACGATACAGCTGAGGCTATTGAACTTGTTCAAAAAACTTCCGTTGCTAAATTTGATGAAACTGTTGAAGCGCATATTCGTCTTGGTGTTGACTCAAGACATGCTGATCAACAAGTTCGTGGTGCTGTTGTTCTTCCACACGGTACTGGTAAAAAATTACGCGTTTTGGTTTTTGCTAAAGGCGTAAAAGCAGACGAAGCTACTGCAGCTGGCGCTGATTTTGTTGGAGCAGAAGATTTAGTTACTAAAATCCAAACTGAAAACTGGTTTGAATTTGACGTGGCAGTTGCTACTCCTGACATGATGGGCTTAGTTGGTAGAATTGGTCGTGTTTTAGGTCCTAAAGGTCTTATGCCTAACCCTAAAGCTGGCACTGTTACAATGGACATTACTCGTGCCATTACTGAAATCAAGGCTGGTAAGATTGAATATCGTCTTGACAAAACAAACATTATCCACGTTCCTGTTGGAAAAGTTTCTTTTGGTAGCGAAAAATTAAGCGAAAACTTCCGTACACTAATGAGTGCGGTTATTAAAGCGAAACCTTCTGCTGCTAAAGGTCAATACTTGAAAAGCGTTGTTCTTACAACTACCATGGGTCCTGGTGTAAAAGTGAATCCAGCTAAAGTTACTGAATAATAATTAAATATTTTTGCCGAAGATAGCAGGTGCTTTTGCGTAAATCCTGCTGAGGTTTGTGTTATTTATACGACCTCTTTGTATCTTTGGCAAAGAGGTTTTATTTTTATAATTTTTATTATAAGGAGGTGCTCTAATGCCTAAAGTAGAACAAAAACAAGTCATTGTAAATGAAATAAAAGAAAAATTAGCAAACGCAGTTTCTGTTGTTTTGGTAGACTCAAGAGGTCTTACTGTTGAACAAGATACTCAACTTCGTAAAAGATTCAGAGAAGCTGGTGTTGAATACAAAGTTTATAAAAATACAATGATGAACTTTGCTGTAAAAGATACTCCTTTTGAAGGTTTGAAGGATTATTTTGCGGGCCCTAGTGCCATTGCTATTTCTTATAGCGAAGCTACTACTGCTGCTCGTATTATTAGTAAATCTACAAAAGATTTTAAAGCTTTAGAATTTAAAGCTGGTGTAGTTGAAAATGTTGTTTATGACGCTCAAGGTATGCAGGCTGTTGCTGATATTCCATCAAGAGAAGAACTTATTTCTAAACTTCTTGGTTCATTTAAATCACCAATGGCTTCATTCGCTCGTGTTATTAACGCTGTTGCTGAAAAACAAGCTGAAAACGCTTAGTTATTAAAAATTATTCGGAGGTGCTATTATGGCAAAATTAACAATTGATGAAATTATCGAAGCTGTAAAGGAACTTACAGTTATTGAATTAAACGATTTAGTAAAACAAGCTGAGGAAGTATTTGGTGTGTCTGCTGCTGCTGGTGTAATGGTTGCTGCTGCTGGTCCTGCTGAAGCTGCTGAAGAAAAAACTGAATTCGACGTTGAATTAACAGATGTTGGCGGAGAAAAAATTAAAGTTATCAAAGTTGTAAGAGAAATCACTGGACTTGGTCTTAAAGAAGCAAAAGACCTTGTTGACGGAGCTCCTAAAATGGTTAAAGAAGCTGCATCTAAAGAAGAAGCAGATTCTATCAAAGCTAAACTTGAAGAAGTTGGAGCTAAAGTTACTTTAAAGTAATCTTTACTTAAAACAAAGACAGCAATATGTTGAATTTTTAAATTCCAACATATTGCTGTTTTTTATAATTTGGCATAATACGGTCAATAAACTTGAAAATAAGCTGAAAAATATGCCAAAAGTAAAAAGGAGTCAAAATGAAAATAGGGAATATAACAACAAAAAACAATGTGTTCTTGGCGCCCATGGCAGGGGTCGGTGATATGCCATTTAGAATTTTATGTAGTGAAATGGATTGCGGAATGGTGTATTCAGAAATGGTAAGTGGAAAAGGTATTTTGTATGACAATGAAAATACAAAAGAATTACTAAAGGTATCTAGCCTTGAAAAACCAGTAGCAATTCAAATTTTTGGGAGCGATCCATATATCCTTTCTGAAATAACCAAAAAAATTTCAGACTATTCCATGGATGTTATTGATATTAATATGGGTTGCCCAGCACCTAAAATTACAAAAAATGGGGAAGGCTCTGCCCTAATGAAAAATCCAAAATTAATCGGTGAAATTGTAAAGGCGGTTTCAAAAGCAACAACAAAGCCAGTGACGGTAAAAATAAGAAAAGGATTTGATGATGCTACGGTTAATGCGGTGGAAGTAGCTAAAATTATTGAAGACAATGGAGCAGTGGCAGTTGCTGTTCACGGAAGAACAAGAGAACAATATTATAGTGGCGTAGCAGATTGGGATATTATTGCAGAAGTGAAAAATGCAGTTACCATTCCTGTCATAGGCAACGGAGACATCACAACGCCTCAAAAAGCAAAAGAAATGATAGAATACACAAAGTGCGATGCAATTATGATTGGTAGGGCGGCACAGGGTAACCCATGGATTTTTAAACAAGTAGCTCATTATTTGGAAACAGGAACGCTCCTTCATAGCCCTTCTATACGTGAAAAAATAGAAACGGCATTAAGACATGGGAAAATGTTAGTAGATTATAAAGGGGAGTTCATCGGAGTCAGGGAAATGCGGAAACATATTTCTTGGTATACAAAGGGGCTGAAAGATTCAGCAGAATTACGATTGGCCATTAACAAAGCGGAAACGTTTTTGGAGATAGAAGCACTGTTAGAAAATTGGAGTGACCAAATTGTCGTTGAATAATGAAATATTAAAATATGTGAATAATAATGTGTATCCTTTTCATATGCCCGGCCATAAACGGAATGAGGCCTTTTTATTAAAAAATAGTAATTTATATGATTTTACAGAAGTTCATGGACTTGATAATCTTCACAGTCCTACTTCTGTTATTGATGAACTTGAAAACACCATTGCTAAAAAATATGAGGCAGATAAAAGTTTTATTTGTGTCAACGGTTCAAGTGGTGGAATTATGGCGGCCATACTTGCTTGTGTGGGTGAAGGCGAAAAACTTCTAGTGGCTAGAAATTGCCATCGGGCAGCGTATAGTGGTATTATATTTTCAGGGGCAGTACCAATTTATATGGAAGTTGAAAATAACGGAAGCTTTGCCTGTGGGGTAAACCCTTCTACTGTGGAACGGGAGATTTTGAAACATAAAAATATAAAAGCAGTTTTGCTGACAAGCCCTACTTATGAAGGTATTGTCTCAGACATAAAAAAAATTGCTGACATTTGTCATCAATATAATATACTATTAATAGTAGATGAAGCCCATGGTGCACATTTTGTTTTTCATGAAAAATTTCCCCAGTCTGCAATACAGTGTGGTGCTGATGTGGTGATTAATAGCCTCCATAAAACCTTGCCAACCTATACCCAAAGTGCAGCACTACATATAAAGGGAACCTTAGTAAATAAAGAAAAAGTGAAGTGTATGATTTCTAATATTCAAACAACAAGTCCATCTTATATTTTTATGGCAGGAATAGAAAATTGCTTTCACTTATTGGAAGATGAAAAACATTTTGAGACTTATATGAAACGATTAGAAAGTTGTAGGACTGTGATGGAGAACTTACCATTATTTGATTTGTTGGGAAAAGATGCTGTGGGCACTAACGGTATTTTTGACTATGATATTTCAAAACTGGTGCTTTTTACTAACGTTCAAGCGGATTTTTCCATGGAAACAGTTTTAAGAGAAACATATAAAATTCAAATAGAAGCATCTAGCATGGATTATATCATTGCCATGACTTCAGTTGCCGATACAGAAGAAGGTTTTTCTCGGCTGATATATGCCCTTGGAGACATAAACCAAAACCATACAAGAATGAAAAATAGAGTAGAGAAGCAAGTAACATTTCTCATACCAGAACAAAAGTTGACACCCAAGGCGGCTATGTTTGCACCTAAAAAACCCGTTGTACTAAAGGATGCTGTTGGGCAAGTTTCAGGGGAATTTATTATTCCGTATCCACCAGGGATTCCGATTGTTGCTCCAGGAGAAGTCATCACACCAGAAATTTTTGAGTTTATAGACACTTGCAAACAGAAAGGTACTTCGTTTATTGGAACCAATGATACCAACTTAGATTGTATTGAAATTATCTTTTAGTGCCTTAGGGGGAATCTCGTTTATGTTAAAGCCAGCTTATTATTTTGAAGAAGTGATTTCAGAAATCAATGACATTATTATTTACAAAAACGTTTTGCATGATGAGGTAATAAAAAGTATTATTGGCATATGCCATTGTATTTTAGAGGATGAAAATTCAAAAACAAGAAAACATAAGCTTAAAAAAACATATATTCATTTTGTTAGTACATTAATAAAAAAAGCCGAGAAAATAGGCTTAACAGGAAATATCTTTAGGAAATACATTGGATATTTATTGCTACAAGACGAAAATTTATTTAGTTTGAGTTGTGAGAATAGTCACATTAACCCCAAAAATTCTGTTTATAAAATGGCAGTACAAGATATTTTAAAAATGGGTTTTGTGATGGATTTTGATTTAAAAGGAATTGAAGAAGAAATAGCGTATAAAAGCGAGATTTTCGCATATGTTCCCATTGTGCCACAAGAAAATATGATTTTGGAGCAACTGGAAAAGCACGTTGACAAAGCCATTGAAACCCTTGGGTTATATTATAAAAACTTAGGTTGCGGAAAAATGTCTGTTTACAAAATGTTTCGGGTAGACAAAAACAATCAGCTAGAAGGTATTCTGGATTGTGACAATATTCGGTTTTCAGATATTATTGGATACGAAATTCAAAAAGAGGAGCTAATTAAAAATACAGAGGCTTTCTTAAAAGGCTTGCCGTCTAATAATGTTCTGCTGGCTGGTGCAAGAGGGACTGGAAAATCCTCCTGTGTAAAAGCACTGGCAAACGAGTATTTTGAAAGTGGCTTACGGGTCATTGAAATTAACAAAGAGCAAATAATAGACCTCCCCCAAATTTTGAAGGGTTTAAAAGACCGAGGCAAATATTTTGTTATTTTTTTAGACGATTTATCTTTTGAGGATTTTGAGATTCAGTATAAGTACATGAAGTCGATTTTGGAAGGTGGAACAGAAATAAAGCCTCGTAATGTTTTATTTTGTGCCACTAGTAATAGACGTCATATTATTCAAGAAAAATGGTCAGATAAGGCGACTAATCCTAATGAGGAAGAAATTCACACTTCAGATACAGTAAACGAAAAATTATCTTTATCAGACCGTTTTGGGCTTACTATTCATTTCCCTAAGCCAACGCAACAGCAATATTTTGACATTGTACTGGCAATGGCTAAAAAAGAAAAAGTTGTTATAGAGGAAGAAGTATTGAAAAAAAAGGCCATTGCGTGGGAGCTTTCCCAAAAAGGTGTTTCTGGGCGCACCGCCAAACAATTTATTATGAGTTTAAAAGCATAGTGGAGAAGTAAAAAATGGCGAACTGAAATTTTGTTCCGTAATCAGAACGGGAGTATAAAACTTTTTATTGTGTATATAATTTAACGTAAGTTCCACGAAGTCCAACCGGCTTGCGTAACAAGCTGAGAATATAATCAAGGTCGAGCAAAATGTAAAAGCTAAGCATTTTAAATTTTGTGGCTTGATGTGAATTTATGGAGTCATTCAAAGAAAAATATGATACAATAAAATATAAAAAAGTGAGAATCACGAAATATCAACCAACAGCAACGGCTTGTATGCACCGTGATGTATATGTAAGCAGGAGCAATTGAAATCAGTTAGGAGAGGAGTGGACTCATGTATTTAGAAGTAAAAGATATTTTGTTTGCCGCCATATTAGCATTTTTTATTACTTGGATTGTATTAAAATTGCTAAGTATGTATAACGCTATGAAGCAGTCAACTTCACAGTTTAATTATCAAGTGAAAGATATGAATAGGGTTATTGGCAAGTGCTACGCTCTTTTTCCCCTTGAAATTTTTCAGTTTAGAGGCAAAACATTCAAACGAGGAATGACAGTTAGAATTAAGACATTACAAAATAAAATTTTTGAAGGCAAGTTGGTAGGAATTAATAGCAGTGATGTTGTATGTGTGTTGACCAATCAATATATTGTGGCACACGAACTATCTGATATTGAGGAAATGGAAAATTTAAATTAAAGGATGGTGTAGTTTTGGGTCTTTATGAACTGAAAGGTTCTTTGGGCCAAATTTCACTTTCTCCGTCTTTTAATTGAATTTTCTTTGCTTTTAAAATTGTGTGATCTAAACATTCAAAAAATTATTTATATCAGTTGAATTATTTAAGAAAAGACTTTTCTATCATCCCAAAGATAGAAAAGTCTTTTCTTAAATTCGAGATAAATTTTTTCTTAATCACAGACGAAAATTCAAAGCTTATTATTTGTAAAAATATATGTGGGAGGCAGTATTAAATTGTATTAAACATAATTGTGGATTTGGAAATTATATGGTAAAATATTCATGTTAAAAATAGCTAGATTACTACTATGACATTGTTTATATTTTGGTGGTAAATTTAAGCAATTAGTAATAATACAATGTATAGTGTGTTGAATTTCTATAAAGGAGTGATGTTTAAATAAAAAAAGTTAACCAAATTAGATATTAGATTTAATATATAAAGGGGAGGTGTTCCAACGTAAAAATGCAGAATGCCTAAAGGAGCAATCTGTATTTGTATCTAACACGTAACAGAGCATAGATTGCTAAAATGGTAACGCAAGTATATTTTATTGTAAAAGTATACCATATATGCAAAATGCTCTGACTATAAAGGAGGACATTTATGGTTATACATAAAAAGTTAGTAAGTAAAGTCGTTGCTTTTGCAATGGTCTTTACTATGGCATTTGGAAATATGCCATTTGGAGTGAAAGAAGTAAGGGCAGCAGGGTCAGCTACAACTGCTGTCATTTCGGTTAATGCAGGAAAGTATGATGTTTCGATTGATGGTGGAGCGGCAGTTGGTGCTTATGGGACACTACAACTAGCAGTTAACTATATTATGAGCCAGTTAGCGCCTACCGGTAGTATCATAACTTTACCCGATACAAGGCCTGAAACAGCAGATGCAGTGATAACGATACCTAAAGATATAACAGCCCTTACTGTTAAAGGCGGTGGGACGGCATTAACTAACGTACGTATTTATCGTGAGCCCACGTTTCCAGCAGTAACTTTAACAATTGATAATTTGAATATAAAAGCCTCAGGGGGTAGTTCTGCTATAGAAATAGCATCAAATATAAGTGTTTCTGGTGGAATCAGTGCAATGCCAGCATGGGACAAAACTGCTAAACAAGCAACTAACTTGAATCCAGTAGGTACAGCCAAGCTATATTTAAAAGGACTGAATACAATTACAGGAGGAGATAATACTTCTGCCAGTATATATTCCGGCGCAGCAGTTAAAATTATAAAAGATACATGTTTAACAATTGATAGTGCTGATGCTCCTGGAACTACGACAGGAACATTAAAAGCAGCAAATAGTTATTTGAACAATGCAGCACAGGGGAGTGCTGTAATTGGTGGGGTAAATGATAGTCCCAGTTTGGCTAATGGTGATGCAGGAATAATAGTAATAAATGGAGGAACCTTAACTGCGAATCCATCAACATCAGGTGCAAATAATGGTTTAGGTGCTGGTATTGGTGGTGCAGGATCAGGAACAACTGGGGCTACTGTGCAAGCAGGTTCTGGTGGTACATTAGTAGTAAATGGAGGTTCGGTGACAGCTACAGCTAACTATTATAGTACTAATGGAGCTGGTTCAACAGCTATAGGGGGAGGCTATTGCAAATCTGGAATAGGTGGCAATGGTGGAACTGTGATTGTTACCGGTGGGAGTGTGACAGCGCTGTCTTCCGCTTCATCAAAAGGCAATACAGCTATAGGTGGGGGTAGTGCACAGGCGGCTTCCACTACCAATGGTGGTAGTGGCGCAGATCTAATCGTACTAGGTGGCACTGTTGCAGCATCAGGGCAAGGAACTAGTTCTGCGGTGGGAGCTGGGATTGGCGGTGGTACTTCAAAAAGTGGAGTAACAGGAGCAGGAGGTTATTTTTATATAAGAGCTGGGGTAGTTACAGCGACGACTGTATCAGCAGGCGCACCTGGAATTGGAAGTGGAGGTGCTAGTGGTAGTGCTGGTAGTGGTGCAGGTCCGACCATGGTAATGGAGGGCGGTATAGTTATTGCAAAGGCAGGTGCTACAGGCTATCCAGACATCGGTTCAGGTTTATCTGCATCTACTAAAGCTGGCAATGCAGGTTCAATTACAATAATAGGCGGAAGCCTTATGGGTGGCGGTACTTCTGGAGTACTTGCAAGTGCGAGTACTCCTGCTTCCAATGGATATAGCAATACACTCGCAGATGATTCTTCTGGAGAAGTGGCCTTACAAAAGGTAATACTTCCAACACTGAAATCAACACCAAACACTCCAGTGGTTTCTGTAACCGTAGATTTAGGGGAAGATAAATTCTATACAGCACCTATAGATACAGTTACTACCACCCCAATTTCTGATTCTAAAACAACAGCATATATGTACTTGCCAACTTCGTTTAATGGAATGAAACCCATAACACTAACAATAGATGGTGTGAAATATTCAACAACATATACGTATGTCGCTGGAACTACAGGAACTGCTACAATAAATAATTATAAGATTGATGTGCAATCAGTAAGTATTAAAAATAAAGCTTCTATTCCGGCAGAGATGAGCATAGGAGAAACATTTGATCTTGAAGCATTGGTGACTCCAGCAGGAGCTAACCAAGTTGTAACATGGGCAAGCGACGCAATTGACAAAGTGACAGTAGATGCTACTACCGGTTTAGTAAAGGCAGTAGCAGCAGGAGAAGCAAATATAACTGCAACAACTGTGGAGGTAGGTAGTGATGGACAGCCAAAAACAGACACCTGTAAAATAACCGTTGGTTCTAGTATTGCACAACCTCCGGCAGATGTAACTGGTTTAATTGCCAACCTTAATAGTAATGGGATAGATGCAGATTTATCATGGAATGCTTCAGAAGGAGCAAACAGCTATGAAATATACAGGGCAACTGAACAAGCAGGAGACTATACAAAGATTGGTTCGAGTGCAACAACTTCATTTTCAACAACAGCATCAGCACCAGCCTCGCCTTTGGTAAACGGAAATACATATTATTTTAAGGTTCTAGCTTTTAAAAGTGGGGCACCAAGTATAAACTATTCCAATACAGCAAGTGTAAAAATTCCTGACTTGGAAGGTGTGACAAATTTAGCAGTTGATAACGTTACAATTCCAACAGTATCGATGGTAAAGTTAAACTGGACACCAGCTGTATCTAACCTTGTAACTGGTTATGAAATTTGTTATTCATTAACCCAAGGTAGTGCAACAAATGGTACAGTTAAAGCTGTCTCAGATAAAACAATATCAACGGTAACAATAACAGGTTTATCTCCCAGTAAAACCTATTACTTCACTATAAAATCGGTTCGTGGAACAACAGCAAAAAGCGCTGCTTTAGCTGAAATTTCAGTTGCAACAGCAGCATTGCCTGTTGTCACAGGATTTCAGGCAACATCGGTAACGGATAAAAGTTTTACTTTTTCATGGAATGCATATACCGGAGCAACAAAATATAAAATATATCGCTTTGACCCAGTGGATATAGAACATTCTGAGTCATTAGAATCCATAGATGTCGCAAGTGGAACAACAGCAGCTTACTCTATAAATGGTAAAACAGATGGTACTAACTATAAAAAATTTGATTTTTATATTACAGCAGTTGTTAGTGCTGATAGTACTACAGTAGAAACTCCACCATCAGCAGTAATAAGGACATCAAGTCTCTCCAATGCAATTGGTACTACCGTCAGTCCGGCTGTAATGGTTTCTAACTCTGCACTTGATGGGCAAGTTCAATTTTCATGGGGTAAGGTTCCATCCTATGTAGGGGTAATATCAGACTATGTGGTCTATAAAAATACTGCTGATATTACAATGGGTCCTAGTGATATTGTTGCAACAATTCCCCTGAATGCAAATACTCCAGATCCAGTTGTAGCTACTATTACAGGGCTTACAAATGGGACCAAGTATTATTTTAAGTTTGCCCTTAAGAACACAGAGGGACTTATTGGAAAACAAACATCATCATTTTCTGCAACGCCTATAGCGTCAAGACCAAACGCCATAGGAACAGTTCCTATAATAGTAACTTCAGGTGATGAAAAGGTCACATTAAGTTGGGCAGCACCAGCATCACTACCACCAGGAGCAGGAAGCATCAAAACTTATAACATTTATACGTCAACTGATAATGTTACATATACAAAAGTAGATGATGCTAATATTACAAGGGCTGAAGCTACGGCCAATACGGTAATCGTAACGGGGTTACAAAATGGAACAAAGATATACTTTAAAATTGCGTATGTAGTTGACGCTGTTTCTCTGCCTCTTACCAATACAGAAAGTGCTCAATCACCAGCAGTCTTCACGACACCATTATCTGCAGTAGCAGCACCAGCTGATTTTCTAGCAGTGTTAAATGGATCAACAGCTGATTTGAAATGGTCGGAAGTTGCTAATGCAATAGGCTACAATATATATAATAATGGAACAAAATTAAATACTTCTCCTACTACACTTACCAGCTACACGGTACAAAATTTATCACCAGGAGAAAATAAACTTCAGGTTTCCGCAATAAATAGTAATAATGTTGAAGGTAATCATTCAGACGAACAAGTAATCATGTTTGTTACCCATGTCCAAGGGCTTACAGTTGATTCTGCAAAAACAGATAACATTACGCTTTCGTGGACCACTTCAACAGATGAAGCGGTAACAGGATATGAAATTTATTATTCAACCCAATCTTCTGTTACAACAAGCAGTGATAAAATAGTAGTTAATGGAAAAGCAATATCAAGTCAAAAAATTTCCAACTTACTATCTGGAACAACATATTACTTTGCAATCGTAGCAGTTACTACCACTGCAAAGAGTGAACTTTCAAATACTATAAGCAGAGCAACTTCACGTGCTGGTACAGTTGCAAATTTCGCTGTAAGCGGTATAGGCGATAGAAGCGTGTCTTTTAGTTGGGAATCGTTAGCCAATGCAACAACATACAAACTATATTCATCTACAACAAATACACCAGGTTCATACTCATTAATAGGAACAGTAGATGCAAATGCGACAACATATACATACACATCTGCGCAAAATGGAACAAAAACCTTCTACTATATTACTGCGTTGATAGCTGGAGAAGAAACAGGCCAATCTGTAGAGTGCTACACAACAACATTTTCAGATGCAGTATCAAATTTTGTAGCAACTTCGGGTGATACAACAGTTACATTAACATGGAATAAAGTTGACAACCAAGAAGTCAGTGGTTATGAAATTTATACATCTTCTGATGGTGTAAATTTCGTTAAGCTACCAGTACAAATTGATCAGCCAGCTGGAAGTGGAATAATAACAAAATCCTTTTCCGATCTTGTAAATGGAACAACATACTATTATAAAATTGCTATTGTAAATTTACAAGATTTTAGCGGTAAAGTTTCAAGTTCAATTAGTGCTACTCCAGATTTTCCAACACCATTAGCACCAACAGCACCAACAGCTACGGCAGGAAATACTCAAGCTGTTTTGTCATGGACTCCCATAGATGGAGCGGTAAGCTATAAGGTTTATCAAAAGACTTCCGAAGCAGGAGAATATGCTTTGGTTAGTGATAATATTGTTATCAATACCTCTACTACTCCGGTTACAGCTACAATAACTAACTTATCAAATAATGTAGCAGTGTGGTTTAAGTTGACTTATATTGATTCACATACAAAGGAGAGTATTAGATCAAATGCTGTTTCAGTAACGCCTATACCAGCTGTTAGCAATTTGAAACCTACAGCAGTTGGAGATAAGTCAATTACAGTTACCTGGGATTCTTATAATGGTGCAGCAGGTTATAATGTTTATGCAGGAACATCGGCAACAGGTTCGTTTACTAAGATGACGGCTTCTCCTATTACGGCAACCAGCTACACCCAAAATAATACGGCTCCTGTGACAGCCAATGGAACCAAGTATTACTTTTATGTAGTGCCTATTATTGGTGATGTAGAAGCGGTGGTTGCAAAGTCAAATATCACAAGTACAACGCCACTAGCAAAAGTTAGTTCTCCGACGGTTACTGCAGGAGATTATGCTGTTGGTGTTACGTGGACAAAAGTAAGTGGTGCAAGTGCTTATATCCTTTACTATAAAGCGGGATCATCATCATTTAGCTCTACTGATGATACAGGAGTTGCATTTGTGACTGTAGGTGATGTTAACTCAGCGACTATACCAGGTCTTTTCGGAAATACGAAGTATTACGTTGGTATCGTCCCTGTCAATAGTGAAAATCTTAAAGGGATATTATCTTCACAGGGCAATGCAACAACTAAAAAAGACCCCGCGCCTCCTGCACCAGTAGCGGTAGCAAAAGGAGATAGAACTGTCATTTTAACATGGGCACCAGTTGAAGGAGCCATATCATACAAAGTATATAAAGGAACTTCAAATCAAAGTGGTGCAACCATTGATACAGACTCAAATCCAGCACTAGTAAAGGCTACTATGACGGGGGTGTCAAGTGGAACAGCGGTAACGTATAACTATACGTATGCAAAAGCTTCAAGCGGAGAAAGTGATCCCTCATCAGACTCTAATTCGGTAACACCATATGCGTTATTGAGTGCTCCTTCTATAACAGCGACACTAAAAAATGGTACAACAGCCGCACTATCATGGAGTGCTGTAACAGGTGCAAAAGGCTACAATATTTATAAAGGAACAGAATTACTTACTAACACCACATCATTAGCATATGATGTAACAAATCTGCCTAGTGGAACATGGAGTTTCCAAGTAGCTACGGTAAATGCAAATGATGAAGAGGGTGCTAAATCTACTGCAAAATCTGTTACTGTTGTAGGATTAGCAGCTCCAACTGGATTAGCAGCGAACAACATAACATCTAGTGGACTAACCCTTACTTGGAATGTTGCATCAACAGCAACTGGTTATAAAATTTATTATTCAACAACAACCCCAGTTAATGTGACAACTACGCCTATAGACATTTCTGGTGGAACAACAGTATCAAAAGATATAACGGGATTACAAAAAGAGACAAAATATTACTTTGTAATTAAATCAGTTTCTGCAACAGATGAAAGTGCTGTTTCAAATGAATATTCTGTCACAACTAAAGGTGATGATATAACACTAAGTTCAGCAAGTATATCTGGAATAGCAAAAGTTGGTGAAATACTAACAGCAACACCATCTTATACAGGTGGTACACCAGAATCCCCTTCATTAGCATATGAATGGCAAGTAGCTGACACAGTTGGTGGAACATACACACTAATAACTGGAGCTACAATGAAAACTTATGTGATTGCTGCGAACTATGCAGGAAAATTTATAAAAGTAAAAATTATAGCAACAGGTACAGCAACAGGCAACGCAACAAGCACTGCGACAGTAGCAATAGAAAAATCTGATGCACAAAAAGCAACAGAAGCTGTAGCAGCTGATAAGTCAGCATTACAAATCACTTATGCTTCTGGTGATAGCCAAAGTAGTGTAACAAAAAATCTTACACTGCTTACGCTTGGTTCAAGCGGAAGCACAATTGCATGGTCAAGTGCACCAAATTTAGTATCAGGCAATGGTACGATAACAAGACCGGTGACAGATACACCAGTAACTTTAACAGCAACGATAACAAACGGTGCGGCAAGTGATACAAAGCAGTTTATAGTAACTGTAAAAGCAGCCCCAACCTATGGAATTGAGACAATAACAGCACCAGTATTTGCAGACCAATTAACAGGATATGCTCCAGTAAATCCTGTTAATGTAACAATAACCAAAACAGGAACAGGAGATATAACCGGTCTTACAGTAACGGTAACTGGAGCAGATGCAACGAGTTTCACCGTTACACAACCAGTTGCAAACACATTAAATGGAACAACAACATCAACAACATTCACAGCAAAACCAAATGATGGATTAGCAGCAAAAACATACAACGCTGTAATACATGTAGCAGGTTCTAATGGTGTAAGCCAAGATGTACCAGTTACATTTAAAGTAACAGCAGCCCCAACCTATGGAATTGAAACAATAGCAGCAC
>JAVBJQ010000010.1:0-19094 GCA_031546905.1 Eubacteriales bacterium
TATTTTATTTTACCGTCGAAACGTTATGTCGACCTTACAAAACCTATTATAGTTTCTTTTTCGACATCTTTCAATGCTGAAATTTTTCCAGCCATGGAATTTTTATCTCTTTTCTTTTTTCTCTGGTTTTTTAGGGGGATGCTCAATGTTAATCACTATTCGTACAATGATAGAATAATAATGAAAGAAAAAATATTGCTTATTATCGTTGTAATTGTATTAAATACTTGCAATATGTTGTCTTTTACACTAAAATGGTTTTATATAAAAATTAAATGATAATGGAGATTCGTTTAATTTGTTTACTAGAACAGTTATATTTTTAGACAGATATTAGTTCGGCTTTGTTTTTATTGAAATTATTTGTAAGCGAAAGCGTCTTATCCGTGGTGTAAGGGTGGGATTAAAATAGTTTTAATGTCTGTAGCATCGAATTAGTACAACATAATACATAAGGAGGAAAAATATATGATGAATATTGGCAAACAACTAAAAAAAATTGCGATTACGATGACTGCTGTTATTGGAATGAGTGTACTTACTTATGCAGCTCCAACGTATAAAGATGTTCCTACATCGCATTGGGCGTATAACTCAATTGTAAAGATGGCAGACAAAGGGGTTATTGTGGGGGATAGTTCTGGAAACTATTATCCAGACCAACTAATTGATAAATTTGCAACTGCAAAAATGCTTGCGAAGGTGGCAGGCTTTAAGTATATTAATTTATCTACAGAAGAACAAAATACATATAACAAATATTACGAATCAAATAAATCTGTTTTAAACCAATACAAAGCAGCTTTTAAAAAATGGGATGCTACTGCTGACAGAGAAATTTCTTTCTTATTAGAAAAACAAATTTTAACGGTTGCAGATTTAAGTCAATTTGTACTTAAAATGACAGACGGTACTGAAAAATTAAAGGCACTTACAAGAGAAGAAGTTGCACCACTACTTGTAAGGGTGATGAATAAAACAACACAAGCCATGTCTACGCCAATTACTTCTCCTTTTGCAGATGATGCGGCTATTATGACACAAAATAAGCAATATGTTTATTACTTAAGACAATCGGCAGTTGTTCAAGGAGATAGCAATAATTACTTTAATGCTAAAAATGGAGTAACAAAAGCAGCAATGGCTACCATGCTTGACAAAGTCATTTCACTTATGTCTACCGGCAGCACAACTGTAACTACACCAACAACCACAACCCCTGTTGTGACAACACCAACAATTACAACACCAACCACGAGTACACCAGTGACAAATATTCAAACCCTTTCTGGTACACTTGATAAATTGTATCCATCTTTAAATGCAATGCAAATTATTAACAAAGACGGGGTAAAGACCATTTGGAAATTTGCTTCTAGTGCCACAGTTACTATTGATGGAAATATTAAGTCAACTACTGATTTAAAAGAAGGTATGTCTGTTATGGGCGTTGTTTCCAATACGGAAGTAGTTAGCTTAACAGCCCAAACTGTTCAAGTAACTACACAGATACCAATCACCAGCACAACCACAACAGTACCAACGACTTCAGTTGTAGATGTGGCTCCTGCTCAATTAAATGCAATTGAAGGAACTGTTAGCATTGTTAAAAATGATTTGGTAACCAAAACCATCGGAATTGAAGTAAGAATGATTAGTCCTAAAGGCGATATTACAAAAGAAGTTAGAAATTATACGTTATCCTCTGACTGCAAAATTGCAAGAGGCGATAAATCCACTATTTTTAGTGATATTAAAATAGGCGACATTATTTCTGCCAAAGTTGCAGATACAAAGGTTTATGAAATTACAGTGCAACAAAAGAATTTAAACCTTTCAGGTACCCTTACAGGAAAAAGGTATGTTGATGTTACAGGAAATGCAATTTTAACAGTTGTAGATAACAATAAAAAATCTTACGACCTTACCGTTACAAAAGATACGTATATTACCAGAAAGCTAAATGGAAAAGTAGCATGGAACGAACTTAGAATTGGTGATTCAGTTGAAGTGACTACCGAATATGAAAAAATTCTTGAAATCTATGCCACTGGAACAAGAACGAGTGTTGACGGCTGGGTAGATGAAATTAGAATAGGTCAAAAATCTTCTTCTATTAATTTAAAATTAAGTGATAACTCTATCGTAACATACAATGTTATTGATAATCTGATAGACTTATACACTCTTAAATTAAATAGTAAAATTAGAGTGAAACTAGATAGTCAAGAAATAGAGAGTATCAGCGTGCTTGAAACTACATTAGTTACAAATTCGATTACTGCTCAACTTGATACAGTTAAAAATGGATATATTTTGGTGAGGGATCTAACCAGTAGCAATGCAGCCTTAAAACAAATTTACACAGATTCTAATACTGTTGTTATTGAGTCTAATACTGGTAAAGCAATTACACTTTCACCAGGTTATGAAGGATTGAATGTGTACATTGTTTATAGCACAACAAATTCAAACTATGCAAAAACAATTACTGTTTTAATGCAATAATATATTTCTTTCGAAGTTTTTTAAGTAGGAAGAAATCACTTGTAACCAACGGAGGAAGTTCTCCACCTCTTAGAGGGGTGAACTTCCTTTTATTTTTACAATCAATGTAAGGGAATATTAGAGCAGTTTGATAAAAATTGGATACGTATAATCTAAAAACGGGGCGGTGATAATTTGGCTCGTACAACGAATCGTGGCAAAGTAACAAGAAGAAATGGCAAACAACAAATAAGAAGACACCCGTCAAAAAATCAACAGAAAAGAAAAATCGGTTTGGTGAATGAAGTAAGACGAAGCTACAAAAAATTTGTTTTTAAACTAAGAAGTAAACATGCCGAGAAGAAATACAAGGGTGATATTAATTTTGTTTATTTATTGGGTGGCTTAGGGATTTTATTTTGCTTGATTTTGGTTTTTATTTTCACAAGAAAAAATGCTACAGAAGTTTACTTAAACGAAAATAGAATTGGTATTATAAAAGAAACAAAAGTAACAGATACCGATTTGTTCAACATGGCGAAAGCAAAAGTGGTGACAGAGAAGGGAACTAACATTCAAACTGCTGATAAAATAATACTAAAGCCTGTTCATGCTTCCAAAAAAGAAATTGTTAAAGTGGAATATTTAACTTCTCAAATTGCGAAAAGTCTTCATTATCAATTACAAGCTTTTGTGATTAAAGTGGACGGCGTTGAAAAATCAGTGCTGAAAAATGAAGCAGAAGCAAATGCTGTTTTGAAAAGAGTGAAAGAAGAGTATTTACCAAAGGGAGCAAATGAAGGGGATGCGACTTTTATTGAAAAAGTAGAAGTAACAGGTAAGTATGTTGGAGAAGATGCCATCGAAAGTGCTGACAAGGCTTTTACACTTCTGACACAGACCGTGAAAACCACCAAAGTTTATACCGTTGAATCGAAGGATACTTTTTGGTCCATGGCTAGAAGTGCTGGAATTTCTATTGATGAATTATTGAAATTAAATGAAGGGCTTACAAGTACCAGTATTCCTAGGCCAGGTCAAAAGATAAACTTGACGGAGTCAAAGCCATTTTTGTCTGTCAAAACAGTTGAAACGGTAACCTATGTGGAGCCTTATCCTAAACCAACGCAATACCAAGAGGATAATACAAAAAGTAAATCTTATAAAAAAGTAATTCAACAAGGAAAAGATGGGCAAAAAGAAGTTACTGCTCAAATTATTAGGGTAAACGGTTTTGAAACAGGCGAAAAGAAAACTGTTTCAGAAAAGACCATTGTTGATCCTATTCCAGATGTAGTTTTGGTTGGAACGAACTAGGGTTGGATGAAGACCCTGCAGGGTAGGCATATTTAGAACCGTATAGGTGATTTTTTATAGCATAATGGTATAGCTATTAAGGATAAAAACGGATTTGTGTGAAAAATTGGAGTCTCTGGCCTTTTTTACGCAGACAGAAAGCCAGATTAGTACTTTAATCAGTATAGTTGCAAAAAAAGCAAGGAGGTGTCTCGAAATAAAATTTTGGGACACCTCCTTGTTTTTTTATTTATTATATATCGGGTTAGCTTTTAAGTAGGAAAAAATTTTATATGCCACTTATATGGATAATGGAATGTTAGTTTAACTATCTATTCCGATTATTTAAAGAATTTGAATTGATGAGCCACCTTAATTTTTTAATAAATTTAATCTCAAGAAAAATTAATATTAGTTCAAATACTACTGAACCACCCGCAAGAAAAGCCCAAAACATAAATTCTCCTACTATTTCATCATCAGTTGGAAACCATGCCATTGTATAACCAGCATTAACATCGCTAATGCCATGAATGGATACTATAAGTACCATACCAAAAAAAAGTATTAATATAGCTATTAAGATTGAAATTATAAACATAAAGGCCATTTTCCATTTTATCATTTTATGTCCTCTTTTTAATTACTATTTAGATAGTTATGAGTTTTTTATAAAGTATTATTTTGCATATTTCACTGAAAGTAACTAAAAGCTACGTAAGATTTACAACAGCTATTTGCTACAGCGTTATCTGTAGCCTCTATGAAAAAGCTAGTTATTCTAAGGCATTCATTATAGCTGTTTTATTAGCAAGAATTCTATCTCCATAACTTGTGTTACTCTGAATTTCCTCAAGTGTTCTATTTGTACCTCTATTATATCGAGTGCTGATTATTCGTATATTCTCATCAGTTAACTGCTCTTTTGATAAATTTGGAAAATCCACATTTTTTAAATCAGATAGATGACTTGCACAAATGAATAATCCTATTTCAGGGATTTTCAGTGAGTCAATTATAGGGTAAAGCTCATCTTTACATAAGTGATTTGGGTTAGGATAATCCAAAACCTCGGCTGCAACTCTTATCTGCATACTTATGTCTCCAAAAGAGGTAGCGATGTCCTTTCCAGGGAGTCTGCGCAAAGAGCCTCCAGCGAAGTCTGCAATCCCATCAAGAACTTTTGGTGCAAATGTATCTCTAAAATAATATGTAATCGAATCTAAAACTGGCGGTTGTCCAGCCACTTCGACATACATAACACCTGCAAGCAAGAATGCAGGAATATTGTATTCGTTTGCAGCAACCTTTATAATATCTTTGTACGAGTGAACCCATTCTATTTTGAAATCATGCACATATTCAGCTGATGTTTGACCCACAGGCACTATATTTTTCAATTTCCAAATTAGTGCATTCCATGAAGACCAGATAGTTGCATCTGATACTTTGTATTCATTTCCTTTTTTATTTATCTCATTTTGGGTTTGAGTAGTTACTTCAAAACGATAACAGTTTTCTAAATCGAGGCTAACTCTTTTATAGTAATTATCTAAGTTAACAATTTTCATAGCGTCATCAATAGAACTGTGTAATTCTCCACCTTTAAAAAAGAATTTTAAATCTACGTTTAAATTTATCCAATTAATACTATCGTAGATTTTAATGGAACTTTGTGGTACCCAGCTTTCATTCTCTAGCGTTGAATAGTCTACAGTTATTTCTATAGGGCGATACTTTACTTCTTCTAAATCATGAGGGTTTGCATAATGTTGTGTGGTGTTCATCTGAAGTTTTTTGTTATTATCCATAAATGTTGTCATTGACAAAGTATCTAAAATTTGTTTAATAGGGAAATAATTAACGCCATACGAATCTTTTGTAGTTGCAAATCCTAGTTTCCGTTTTGTTTTATAAATTGGCTCTTCCAAGTTGTAATATATTACTCCAAACTTACATTGGATGTGAATGCGGTCCCTTACCATGATGATAGTGATACAGGCCCAACCCACTTTTGTTTAATAAATCAAAATGTCCTCCGTTAATGTCTACTCGCCCTGAATGCCATAAAACACGTGGAAATAATTTCTTCCAGTCAATTAATTTAAAACTATTCCGTGTTACTGTTGCATACATAATAGTCCTCCTCTTTTATAAATCTACAAATTTTTTCTAATTGTAGTTCGAAAAGAAGGATTGAAATAGTTAACTAACTCAAAGCATTTTTCGCAATACATTCATCATCGAGAGATAAAAAATTCATTTGCCAAATCCTTTAACAGCCCCCAATTGTATAGCTAATGTGAAGTTAATTTTTGGTATATAATTTGCTTCAACTAGATACAAAAAGCTATTCTTTTGGAGAATTATCATTTTTTACGCTTGGTAGTTGTTTTCTATACTGCTCTAATCCGTACTCAGACATTGTTCTTAGGCATACTTTTACAAGCTCCGCATCATATTCTGCAACATACTCTTGATATTTAGAACTGTCATTTTGTAAAACTTTTAAAGATTCCTGCAATGTATCCATATACTGGCCAAACTGTTTATCTGATAAATTAGTCGGGATTGGTGCAAATATATTGCCATTCTTTGTTTTCAGTTTTAAAACAAGTTCTGGGCTTCTTCTCACTCCAACGATTCCAAAATTTATAACCTTTTTGGCAATAATCTTTTCGGCAATAGCCTTTACAGCGTATTTTATTGAATCGTATGCCAAAGGCGTAATGAAACCTCCAACAATGAGAGCAGTTAAGTTTTCATTTATAAATATAGATATACCTTGAAATATCGAGTTCTGTATTCCACTACGCTTTTCAATACAGATAAATCCTATTTCAGAAGAATTGAGATTCAATGATATTTCATCTTCGGTTTCTTTACCTAAAAGAAAACCGTCATTTTCTAAAATATTTTCATCTGACTTTTTGGCATTAGATTTTTTCATAGAGCTTTCAATATTATTGATACAATACAATTCACTTTAATACCTATTATTTTCCTACTACCACCATCCTAAATTAATTAAATTTTTTATAGAAAATTAATGTATTTTATAACATTTAGTATAACAAACAGCGAGCCTTAATAAAAGACTCATTTTTTAATTCTTCTTTCATTTTAAGGTAATCCCTGTTTTTTTCCATATTAAAAGTTACTGCTTATCACCCCACATTTTTTTAGGACAAAACAGCATTTTACATTATGGTGGCGCATAAAATGTATTGTCTATAAAGGCTGTAGTAAATAGACAATACTCTAATTGGTTTTTACAGGACTTCTATAGGTCACTTCTAAAAGCAATTAGCACAGAGAGAGGCAATGGGGCATGAGATATAAATATATTATTTTAATAGTATTGTTGTGTAGTATTTTCGGTTTTACCTTTTATAAAAGTGTGGAGGAAAGCAATCAATTTTATAAAAAGGTTATCACCCAAGCAAAGCAAAATAATTTTAAAGTAAAGTCTACTTACTATTCTCGTATTTATTACAGTCCTTGTGACGAAGATTACATACCAACTGTCATGTTAACCCTTGATTTATATTTTCCACTGCTAGCAAAAGACTTTGGAATAGACTCTAAAAATGAAAAACCTGTTACGGTTGTTGTTTATCCTGATTTTGAAATGATGGCTAGTTTACTAGAAACCAATATAAAAAATGTCCCAATGGGTGTGTATCATGCAGGGGTAATCAATATTCTTTCGCCAAGACTATGGACAAATAAAATAAGTGAGACAGATATTAAGGATCGGTTTTTAAAAGAAGGGCCTCTTGTTCATGAGTTAGCCCATTATTTTTTGGATGTAAAAACCAATGGAAATTATCCGTTGTGGTTTACAGAAGGGGTGGCTTTATTTTATGAAAATAAATATACAGGATTTGTGTGGCGAAATGATTTAAAGGAAAGCAGTAAAAGTATAAGGCTTGAAACATTGACCAAAAGTTTTAGAAAATTGGATGAAGGAAAGGCCTACAGGAGAAGTTATGACATCATTAATAAAATTGTAGAGCAAAGCGGAGAACAGAATCTTCAAAAAATAATTGAAAAAATGTCAGAAGGGAAAAGTTTTCAAAGTGCCCTGCATTATGTTTTTAAAAAGCCATTGGTACTCTAGGAAAAAAATGTATAAAGAATGTATAAATTTTACTTTCTTGCAAACAATAAGAAGAAATTAATTGTATTGGAGGAGTAAAATGCAAGAGGCTATGTTTTGTTATCAATGTGAACAAACTGCTGGAGGGCGGGGGTGTACCAAGTACGGGGTGTGTGGGAAGTCACCTGAAATAGCCGCCATGCAGGATTTACTGGTTTATCAATTAAAAGGTATTTCTCAATATGCAGTAGAACTTTTGAAAGATGAAAAAGAAGTGCCAAAGGAATATGTGAGTTTTTTGGAAGATGGACTGTTTCTTACGTTGACAAATGTAAATTTTAACGAAGTGCATCATTTGGAAATGCTAAAGAAGTCCCAAAAAATGAAAGAAGATATTCGAAAAAAAGTATCTGCCACTATTGACAAAGAAGAAGCATTGTACAATTTAAGTAGCAGCAAAGAACAAATTTTAGAAGATGCTAAAAAAGCGGGAATTATGTACGACCAAACCCTTGATGCAGATATACGGTCTGTGAGAGAAACCATTAAATATAGCTTAAAAGGAATGGCTGCGTATAGTCACCAAGCAAGATATATTCATTATTTTGATGACAATGTAGACAACTTTTATTTTAAAGCACTGGAAGCCATAACGGATGACACCCTTACCTTAAATGATTTGGTAAAGTTGATGCTTGAAACAGGAGAAAAAGCGGTAGCAGTTATGGCAGTTCTTGACAAAGCAAACAACGAAAAGTTTCAGTCTCCGACACCTCATACTGTCAATATAAAAGTAAAAAAAGGTCCATTCATTGTTGTTTCTGGGCATGATCTTCATGATTTAGAGATTTTATTAGAACAGACAAAGGATAAAGGCGTTAATATTTATACTCATGGGGAGATGTTGCCTTCTCATGGATATGAAAAGCTAAAATCTTATCCTCATTTGGTAGGGAACTATGGTACTGCATGGCAAAATCAACAAAAAGAATTCGACAATTTACCGGGCTGTATTTTAATGAACACCAACTGTTTAATGACTCCTCAAAAATCTTATATAGATAGAATTTTTACCACAGGCGTTGTGGGACATGATGGCGTTACCCACATTCCAAAAGACGAGAAGGGAAATAAAGATTTTTCCATTATCATAAAAAAGGCATTAGAACTTGGTGGCTTTTCGGAAGATGAAATTCCAAAAGAAATTACAGTGGGATTTGGTCATCATGCTGTGTTAAGTCATGCAGAAACAATTATTAATGGAGTAAAGGATGGAAAGATAAGAAGATTTTTCTTGATTGGTGGTTGTGACGGGGCAAGACCAGGAAGAAATTATTATACTGACTTTGCAAAGGCACTTCCCAAAGATTGTATTATTTTAACGCTAGCGTGTGGCAAATACAGATTTAATCATTTGGAGTTTGGAGAAGTAGCAGGCTTACCTAGACTTTTAGATGTAGGACAATGTAATGATTCTTATTCAGCGGTAAAAATAGCATTGGCTTTAAGTGAAGCTTTTGAATGTGATGTGAATGAACTTCCTCTCTCTCTTGTTATATCGTGGTACGAACAAAAAGCGGTGGCGGTGCTTGTAGCACTACTTTATTTAAATATAAAAAATATTTATTTAGGACCAACATTGCCTGCTTTTTTAAGTCCTAATGTTTTACAATTATTAGTAGAAACTTATGATTTAAAACATATTACGACACCAGAAGAAGACTTAAAGGCTATTTTGCAAAATGCGTAAGGTTTTAAATTTTTGATATTCATTTGTTAGTCGAAGTTATTCATGAGAGTAACTTCGATTTTTTATGTAGAAAATGAAAGTTGATAGGATTTTAAAAAATAAATTTCTATGATATAATCAATCAATATAAATAATAAAGCTGGTAAGGATAATAATTAGCTTTGTGTCAAGAAAAAATCAGTGGTTTCTGGCGTTTTTTACGAAGACCGTAAGTTAGTATTATTTTAATCAGTATACTTGGGGTGATTTGATGAGCAAAAAAATATTGCTAGTGGATGATGAAAAAAATTTAACTGAAATTTTAGCTTTTAATTTAAAAAAAGAAGGCTATGAAGTGCTTTGTGCTTATGATGGAGAAGCAGGTCTTCAGTATGCCTTAAAAGAAAGTCCTGATTTGGTTGTGCTGGATGTGATGATGCCTAAAATGGATGGATTTGAAGTTTGTAAAAAAATCCGTGAAAAATATACAATGCCAATTATTATGTTAACAGCTCGTGACGGAGAAGTTGACATTGTGTTGGGGCTTGAACTGGGGGCAGACGACTATGTTACGAAGCCTTTTGGGACAAGGGAATTGATGGCAAGAATAAAAGCAAATTTAAGAAAAAAAGAAAGCAAACAGGAAACAGGAGCAAGTGCTAACTCTTATTCTTATAAAGAGCTTGAAATAGATTTTGATAGATACCAAGTAAAAAGACGAGACGAAATTATTGAAATTACGTTAAGAGAGTTTGAACTTTTAAAATTTCTTGCCACCCAGAAAAGTCAAATTTTCTCACGAGAAGTTTTACTTGAAAAAGTTTGGGGATATGAATACTTTGGCGATGTAAGAACCGTTGACGTTACAATTAGACGTTTAAGGGAAAAAATTGAAGATGATGCCAGCAACCCTCAATATATTTTAACAAAACGAGGCGTGGGATATTATTTTGGGACGTGAGTAAATATGAGAAGTATTAAATGGAAACTGGTGTTGCTGTACCTTGTAATTATTTTTGTAGTAATGCTGTTAAGTGGAATATACATTATTGTGCAAACTCAAAACAACGAAATGAAAAAAGCAAAAAATGAGCTTGAACAATACGCCACCAGAATACAAGAACAGGTACTGGAAAGTTATGATGGCGAAGAAAATTTTCAACAGGCATTTCGAAAAACGTTGCTGACATCTGCTAGCTTACAGGGAAACATATTAAATGAAAAAGGAGAAACCATTGCTACAACGGTTTCTAGTGTAAAACCGTACCCTAATTATAAATATTCTGTTATTATTTCAGCCATGACAGGAGCGCCTGCTTTTTCCACGGGGAAAATTGGAGTGGACAACCAAGGTTTTTTAAGAGAATGGCTTAGTTATGCTACCCCTGTAAGTGTGGACGGAAAAATAAAGTACATTATTTTTGTTCGAATGGATACAAAAAATATAAAAGATGGAATACAACAAACGAAAATTACTATTTTTACAGCGTTGATTTTCACATTGGTTGCCGCCAGTGTATTAAGTTATATTTTTGCCAGAACCCTAACAGAGCCTATTATTATTTTAACAAGAAGGGCAAGAGATTTAGCAAGAGGGCACTTAAATCAAGTGATTCCTGTTAAGTCAGATGATGAAGTAGGCCAATTAACGGGTAATTTTAATTATATGGCAAAGGAACTAAATCGGACGATTGAAAGTATGACACGAGAAAAAAGTAAACTGGAGGCAGTTTTACATAACATGGCGGACGGTGTTCTTGCTTTTGACTATAACAGAAATTTAATTCATGCCAATCAAATGTCAAAAGAGTTTTTAGAGTTTTCTGATATGAATTTATCCTTTCAAGAACTTGCCGAGAAAACGGGAGTGAATGAAGAAGAAGTTTATATGTTGTTGCCAGAAGAAACAAAAGAAACAACATTTGCAATAGAAGACCGCTATATTAATGCAAGTTTTGCCCCCTATACCAATAACGAAAATATTATAGATGGAATTGTGGTGGTGCTCCAAGACATTACGAAGCATAAAATCTTAGAGGAAATGAGAAAGGAATTTGTTGCAAACGTATCTCATGAATTAAGAACACCCCTTGCAACCATTAAAAGTTATTCAGAAACTTTAATGAATGGTGCTATTGATGAACGAGAAATTGCAGCTGACTTTCTAAAAATTATTAACAGTGAAGTAGATCGAATGACTTTTATTGTAAAAGATTTACTACAGCTTTCACGGTTGGATAGTCGTCAAACGTCATTTGATAAAAAGGAAGTTGTGCTAAATGACTTACTAGAAGAAAATACCAATAAAAATCGAATCCTTGCCGCCAATAAAAACCAACTTCTAATTTATATTGCACCGAAAGCTACCATGACGGTGGAAGTAGACGCCCAAAGAATAAACCAAGTTTTAAATAACATTATTACCAATGCCTATAAATATAGCCCTGAGGGAACCTTAGTGAAGGTAAGCACGGAAGAAACCGATAAATATTATAAAGTACACATCAAAGACAATGGAATTGGTATTCCAAAGGAACACCAAAAAAGAATTTTTGAAAGGTTCTATCGGGTAGATAAAGCTCGTTCCAGAGAAATGGGTGGAACAGGACTAGGGCTTTCCATTGCCAAAGAAATTATGACGGAGCATGGTGGAAACATTACGGTGGAAAGCGAACAAGACAAAGGAACTATCATGACGTTACATTTTCCTAAATATGTAAAATAAACGTAAGTCCTGTGTAATAATCCTGTAATATTGGTATAGTATAATATAAATGTGTAGAGGTACTATCATGAAGGGAGGCTGCTATGAAGAAAAAAGTTGCAATGAAAAAACAAGCTATTTTACTTTTTTCCTTATTGACACTATGCTTTTCATTTCAGATGAGCGTATACGCAGGGTCTCTCCCAATGCCTTCTTCTCTAGCACAAGAAAAGGCTAAAAATATTGAGCTACCTGCATTAAAGTTTGAGATAACAAGTGGTGTTGATTTGACAAAAGATGTTGAAAGTACATTTGACTTTTCGAGAACAATTACTGGGACTGCGGAACCAGGTTCAGAAGTTGAATTTTTAGTTTCAACAAAGAACAAATCAGAAACCAAAGAAAAACAACCATTAAAAGTTGTTGTTGGTGCATCCGGTTTGTTTAGCCAGTCTATTGACTTAGAAGTGGGCGAAAACATAATCGAAATTAATGCACAAAAAGAAAATAAACAATCTGTTTCTAATACGTTTTCTATAAAACGTAAAAGCATTGATATTAAAAAGGAACTAGAACAAAACGTTTTATTGAACAACAAACAAATTTTAAATAATTCTGAATCGAATACAAAAGCGGTGAAATAGATGAATGTGAATATAGCCAAAAACATTATAATAACTTTATTAATTGTGACGGCTATTTTTCAAACAAATAAGTTATGGTTTGGGGATCCCTCAGGCCGTAACTTATTTTCGTTTAGCCAAAATGATGTTGCCAATGATAAAACAAATATTGCAACCATAGACTTAAAACCGAATAAAATTATAATCAGTTATGGAAATAGAAATTTTAATATAATTACGACAGAACTGAGCCAAAGTAATATTAAAACATGGTGTGATGAAGCGTTAGAAGTTGTTTTGAAAAATGGGAAATTTGTGCAACAAGATAACACCTTGGAGGATATTTTGAAACAAAAATGTATCATATATGATTATGGTTTCAGTATTCCAGCTTATTCCTATATTGAAAGTTTTTCTGTTTCTACGCCATCCGTACCTTTGAAAATAAAAAGTTTTGATAAAGTTTTTATTCTTCCTAGTAGAAACGCTGCGGAGAACTTTAAAGTATTTTTTGCCGATACAAAAAATAGCCAATTAGTGGAGTTTTCTGTAAGTAGTAGAAGTATCAAAAATAATGTAAGTGGGAATCTCATTGCTGAAATTGAGCAAATGCAAAAAGAAGAAAAAGACTTAGTATATATATCTGCATTAATTAGTGGGTTTGGAATTTTTAAACAAGATGAATTTATCCCTCAGTGGAGCAGAGGGGACTTGGCATATGCCCCTGTTGTAATGAGCAATCCATTTATGATTGACGGGGAGCTTCATATGCAATCTCTTGAACAATCTATGGATTTGTTTTTTGCCAATCCAGCTATCAAATGGAAAGATAAAGATATGGAAGGCACTTATATTTTTAGTGATGAAAATACTTCTGTAAAATATAGTGAGTATGGGGTTTTGGAATATTCCAACTATAATGCAAATGAAAAAAGTGAAGATGATTCTTTTTTTCATGCGTATCAGGAAACACAAAAATTTATTAAAAAAGATATTACACTCAATAACGAATATTATTTATCAAAATATGAATATAAGGATGACAGCTGGTATTTTTATTTTGATTATAAAATAAATAACTATCCCATTTATTTTTCAAAAGATTTGATGGAGCAAACGGGTATGAGCCATGGAATTGAAATTATTGTAAAAGATAATGTTAAAAAATATAAGCGATTTGTTTGCAATTTTAAAACAGATATTTTGACAAAAGAACAAGCCAATGTAGACTTTTTGGCGGCCATTAATTCGGCAATTTCAACAATAAAAAGTGATACAAAACTAAACATAGATTCCATTGCATTAGGTTATAAAACACAGCTTAATTCGCCAATGAAGTTAAATTGGTTTATAGATATAGAGAATACCCAGTATGTGAGTCCCACAGATGGGGAGTCGTGATATTAAATTTCAAATCTTTGAGGGGTTAAATGATGAACTGGGATAAGTCAAAAAATATTTTAATCATTGTTCTGTTGCTTTTAAACATTATCATTTCATGTCTCTTATTGATAGATCGCAATAAGTATATATTGTCACACAGTCAAGAAGTAGCCATTAAAAATTTGTTGCTTGCAAACAATATTACACTATCAGACCAAATACCAAAAAAATATGCCCCCATGGCACAAATAAATGCTTTAACCAACAATCCCAACACAGATTTTTTGTGTAGCGCCTTTTTCCCACATGAAGATATACAAATAACCCAAGAGTTTGGGAAAACCATTATAACCAGTGGTGTTAAAAAGATTACTGTGGATGATGAGGTAATTGTAGTAGATGATCCTAGTTTAGCAGAGAAAATTGATTTATCCGATGAAAAAAAAGTTTTCAAAATGGCGAATCAATATTTTAAGGCAGTGGAGTCAAAACTGAAACTGAACGGTTATCAGTTTGACAATGTTAAAAAAATTGGAGAATACAATTTCTTTACCTATACCAAAAAATACAATAATAGTTTTCATTTCAATGAATATATAAAACTTAAAATTGGAGAAAATGGTGTACAAGAAATTTTATTTAGTTACCCTCAAGTGGAAGAAGAATTTGGAATCAAACGAAAAATATGTTCTGTTGATGAAGCGTTGGCTAGTTTTATGGATGAAATAAGGAGTACGGAAACCCAAAATATTCATATTACAAAAATTGATTTAGGCTTTGCTTATGAGGATGCTGTTCATGATGCAGGAAGCGTAAAAGAAATTCCCGTATATCGAATTTATACAGCTGAAAATGATGAACCATTTTTTATTAATGCTTATGTCAATGAAGTAAAAAAATAAAAATAACGTAATGTTGTCAATCAGACAATATTACGTTATTTTTATTTTGGGCTAATGCTCCTTGGAAGCTTTTTTGGAAAAGTTTAAAAAATACTTTAATGTTTATTCATTTAGTGCTATAATTGCTCTGATATGAACGTGTTCCTTTTCTGTATACTGATTAAGGCAATACTATAGTTTTCTGTCTACGTAAAAAACGGCCCAAAACGCCTATTTTTTCTTGACACAAAGCTGGTCATTATCCTTAACGGTTATAGTTAATTTTTAGTGAGGTGTAAAATGGAACGATTGGTTATTACAGGACAACAAAAATTACAAGGTGAAGTTATGATTAGTGGCGCCAAAAATGCGGCGGTTGCAATTATTCCAGCGGCAATAATGGCGAATGATATTTGCATAATCGAAAATTTACCTCACATAGAAGATGTTTTTAGTTTAATTGACGCTATTGAAAGAATCGGTGCAAAGTGTGAATTTATAGATAAACATACCCTTAAAATAGATAGTAGAAATATTACAAGTTTTTCAGCTTCCTATGAATCTGTTAGAAAAATAAGGGCGTCTAGCTATTTGCTAGGGGCTTTAATTGCCAGATTTAAAAGAGCCGAAGTTGCGTTGCCAGGTGGTTGTGACTTCGGAACAAGACCAATTGACCAGCACATTAAAGGTTTTGAAGCGCTAGGTGCAAGAATAGAAACAGAACATGGCATGGTAAAAGCTTTTGCCGAAAATTTAGTGGGAACTACTATTTACTTTGATGTTGTGAGCGTTGGCTCCACTATTAATGTGATGCTTGCAGCTTGCATGGCAGAAGGAACGACAACAATTGAAAATGCGGCAAAAGAACCACACATTGTGGATACAGCTAACTTTTTAAATAAATTAGGCGCTAATATTAAAGGGGCTGGAACGGATGTAATTCGTATTGTGGGAGTTCCCAAACTCCACGGAGGAGAATACACCATTATTCCTGACCAAATAGAAGCGGGTACTTACATGATTGCTTCCGCTATTACAGGGGGTGATGTTACGGTTTGTAATGTAATACCAAAACACATGGAGTCACTGACTGCAAAACTACTTGAAATGAATGTAAAAGTAATTAGCAATGACGATTCTATTCGGGTTATTGCTGACGAGCCTTTACAAAGCACAAATGTAAAAACAATGGTTTACCCTGGTTTTCCTACTGATTTACAGCCACAAATGGCGTCACTTCTTAGTGTTGCCAACGGAACAAGTGTCATCACAGAAAATGTTTGGGACAATCGTTTTAAATATGTTGATGAGTTAAACCGTTTGGGATGTTCTATTACGGTTGAAAGCAAAGTTGCTATTATTGAAGGGGTTACCCAACTGACAGGTGCAGAGGTAAATGCTACAGATTTAAGAGCAGGAGCAGCTTTGGTTATTGCTGGTCTTGCTGCAAAGGGTAAAACCGTGATTGGAAATATTAGTTATATTGACAGGGGCTATGAGGATATTGAACAAAAACTTATTTCTCTTGGAGCCAATATACAGCGAATAAAATGAGGTGTACAACGTGTCTGTGAAATTTTGCCCTATTGCAAGCGGAAGTAGTGGAAACAGTATTTATATTGGTAGTGACCACACGCATATTTTAATTGACGCAGGGCTAAGCGGAAAGCGAATCGAAAAAGGTTTGCATGAACTACAAATAGAAGGAAATAAATTAGATGCTATTTTTATCACCCATGAACATAGCGACCATATAAAAGGTGCAGGTATTTTATCAAGAAGATTTAACATACCAATTTATGCAACTTATGGAACATGGAACGTCATGAAAGAGCAGAATATGCTTGGCACTGTGGCCAGCGAAAATATTCGGTATGTTTACAGCGAAGAAAATTGTTATATCAATGATATGTGCATAAGACCTTACGCCATCCCCCATGATGCAAGTGAGCCAGTTGGTTACAATGTTTTCTCGGGGAACTGCAAAATAACAGTGGCTACGGACATTGGTCATGTGACAGATACCCTTAAAGAGAATATTATGGATTCCGACATTCTTCTGCTTGAAAGTAACCATGATGTAGAGATGTTAAAAAACGGAAGTTACCCCTATGTTCTTAAAAAAAGAATTATGGGCAACTACGGACATTTATCCAATGAAACTGCTGGAGCCCTTTTGGTTGAAGTTTTATCAAAAAAATTAAAGCACGTTTTTTTAGGACATCTAAGCCAAGAAAATAATAATCCTGAAATTGCATATGAGACAGTTTATAATATTATAAACAGAAGCGTTTTGTCTGGTAAATCACATTTAAAACTTTATCTTGCAAACAGGGAGTCTAATAGCAGAACGGTGGAAATTGAGTGAGAGTTACATTAATTTGTGTTGGAAAATTAAAAGAAACTTATTTAAAAGATGCAACAGAAGAGTATTTAAAAAGAATTTCTAAATATTCTTCTGTTGAAGTAATTGAAGTAGCAGATGAAAAGTTAAAGGCAGATTCTAACAATGCGCTAGATGAGCAAGTTAAACTGCGAGAAGCAGAAAGAATTTTAAAATTTATTGATGAAAAGGATTATTTGGTTGCCCTGGCAATTGAAGGAAAAATGCTTTCATCGATAGATTTTTCTTTTTTTATTCAGAATAATATGGCTCACGGCGTTAGCAATATTAAATTTGTAATTGGTGGGTCTCTTGGACTACACGCAAGTGTTGTAAAAAGGGCAAACTACAGTCTGAGTTTTTCTAAAATGACTTTTCCTCATCAGCTGATGCGGGTGATTTTGTTAGAACAGGTTTATAGAGCGTTTAGGATTGCCGGGAATGAACCGTACCACAAATAAGGGTGATTTTTTTAAAGGTTGAAAAACTATTGTTGCTGATTGCCCTCTATAGCTTCATATGGTATAGTAGATTTATTAGCAACGATAAACGGTAAGTAACTCGATATGTTAGAAATTTATATTAGTGGAGTGAAGTATGGACGGAATAATTGAATATATAGCAAGCACACCTATTCGTTTAAAGGAACCATTTGATTTGAGTTTTATTCATCAGTATGGAACAGTTTTCAAGGTGGTTGACAATTTTTCAGGTTCAGGCAATATTTGTTTTGGCGTTGAAAACAGCAATAAAAAATATTTCATAAAATTTGCAGGTGCCCCAAAAGAAAAATATAATTTTGGTACAACTGAACAGGCAATACAATGGTTAAAAGAAGCCAAACAGGTATATCAAGATTTGGCTCACGAATGTTTAATCAAGCTAATTGCAAGTGAAGAAATCGGCGGAGGCTACTTAAACATTTTTGAATGGACAGATGCGGAGTGTATTGGTTATCCAAGCCCACCAACCCGTCAAAAATTCTTGAGCCTGCCAATTGAAGAAAAACTAAAAGCATTCGATACGATATTGGTTTTTCATACCCATGTTGCGGAAAAAAAGTATGTTGCTATTGATTTTTATGCTGACCAGATTTTATACGATTTTGAAAATAACAAAACTATCATTTGCGATATAGATTTTTATCAAAAATCGCCTTATTATGGTGATAAAGGTACATGGGGTTCATCGAATTTCGTTTCGCCAGAGGAGTGTACTCCCGGTTTGCGGATTGATGAGAGAACAATGGTTTATACAATGGGAGCTACGGCTTTTTCAATATTCTCAGACTATGACCGTTCATTAGAAAAATGGACACTTGACAAATCGTTATATCAAGTCGCTAAAAGGGCTGTCAATGACAACAGAGATATGCGTCAACAATCAATCCTACAATTTGTTCAAGAATGGAAAGATAATATCACAGTATAATCATTTTGCGGTGTTGAACGTCAATTAAAGTTTTGCTTCAAAATAGGAGCGGTTACGAAAATCGTCGATTTAACA
>JAVBJQ010000054.1:0-18018 GCA_031546905.1 Eubacteriales bacterium
GGTGAAATCATTTTTAAAAATGTAAAAACAAATAAAAATAAGGCAGCGGTCCCAATTTCTTGACTTTTTGCAACTTGACCCTCTGACCTTGCATCTGATCTCTTTTTAGCAGTAGGTTGCTCCGTTTTTTCCCCGTCCGCAAAGAACTGCAAATCTATTTTAAAATAAAATTTTTTTTCATAATTAATCATGGCATCAGTTCCTTAATAGTCGAAAAAACCGACTTATTAATCTCACTAAAAACACTGTTTGATACTCCTAGAAATAATGGGAGAATAATATAAATAATCATTAAACCTATTATTAATTTAATGGGAACGCCAACTGAAAAAATGTGCATTTGTGGAGCAGCTTTTACAAGTAAGCCTAATGAAACGTCTACAACTAATATAGCCCCAACAACTGGCATGGCTATTTTAAAACCAATTAAAAAAAATGATATAACAACATGTAAAAATGTGATAACAAGACCGTTATTTCCAATAAGAACAGCCCCACCAAGAGGTACTGCATCATAACTGTAGATCAAGGCTCGTAAAAAAGAATGATGACCATTTGAAATAAGAAATAATGCACAAATCATAAAATAATACAAGTTACCGGTGATGGGAACTTGCGTTTGAGAAACTGGGTCAAATACACTAACCATCGAAAAACCTATTTGAAAATCTACTAATTGACCCACAAAATAAAAAATACTAAAAAAGCTATATACAACAAAACCAATTATATATCCAACTAAAAATTCCTTTAATATAAGGAAAAGATAACCGATAACATTTTCCTCATAATAAACTACATCAAATTTATGCGTGGTGATTAAAATAGCAGCAACTGTCAATGATAATCCTATTTTTGTCATCATTGGAATATTCTGCCCGCCTAAAATCGGCATAATAATTAAAAAACCCAACATCCTTATTACCAAAATTAAATATAAATCAACATTAGAATAAATATTTGTGAGAAAAGAAGTATATATTGAATCCATAAATAACCCCTTTTCTAATGAAGGTAATAATAAAAATCTGAATATAGTTTAATAAACAGTTCTAATAAAGAACTTTGCATAAAAGAACCAAACAAAACAAAAGACAAGAGTACAGCAACAATTTTTGGCACAAATGCTAACGTAGGCTCTTGAATAGATGTAACTGTTTGAAAAATACTTACAACAAGCCCAACAACAAGACCTAATAAAAGTGGTGGAGCCGATGTTGTAAGCACTGAAATTAAGCAAAGTTCAACAAGATCAATAATTTTTTGCTGATCCATTTAACCCACTCCAATAAAATTAACGAAATGTTTTGATAAGGCTGCCAATAACTAAATTCCATCCATCCGCCATAATAAATAATAGTATTTTAAACGGTAAAGAAATCATGGCTGGTGGTAGCATCATCATCCCCATCGCCATTAAGGTTGAGGCAACTACCATGTCAATAACAATAAAAGGCATGTAAATTACAAACCCAATAATAAACCCCTTTTTAATTTCTCCAATGATAAAAGCTGGAATTAAAGCTCTATTGGGTATTTCATCTGTAGCCTTGATTGATTCAATTCCTGCTAAATTTGTGAAAAGAATTAAATCTTTATTTTCAACCTGTTTAAACATAAATTCACGAAGAGGTTTCATACCTCTCTCGATCGCCTGTTCTTGATTTATGGTCCCACTTGAAAAAGGCTTTAGTGCATTATCATTTATATCAGAAAATATTGGTCCCATCAGAAAAAAAGTTAGAAATAACGCAAGTCCAACCAAAATTTGTGTTGGTGGCATTTGCTGTGTTCCTAAGGCGGATCTTAAAAAGTGAAATGTAATTATAATTCTCGTAAAGCAGGTAAGCATAATAAGTAAACTTGGCGCTAAAGAAATAATAGCCAATAAAAATAATAGTTGAATACCTGTTGCCACTTGAGTAGAACTTGAAGCTGTACCAATGTCAATTCCAATGGAAGAAGGTATTGGCAGTAGATTAGTAGCATAAACATTAACATTCATAAAAACTTGTGCTATTAAAAAAAAAGATATAAAAAACAAAAAATGTTTAGCAACTTTTGTAACATTCATACTAAGGGCTCCTTATAAATAGAAACTATTTCTTATTTTTACTGCTTATAATTTTTTCTAAGACATCATTAAACTTAAATTTATCAATTGATAAATTTTCCTTATTATTTTGTAAACTCATTGCTTCTTCTTCACTTAATTCAGTTAGCAAGACCATCTTCTCTTTAGAAACACCAACAACTATATATTTATTACATACTCGAATTAATTGTATATTTTGTTGATAGCCTATTCCTATACTTTCAATTACAGATAGGTTCGTATTTCTGCCTCTATTTAGACTCACTTTTGCAAAAAACTTCGTCGAATAGTGTGCTAAAAGAACAACTATAATAATGACCAAAGTAAGGGAAAAAAACTGGCCCAAAATTTTCGTAGTTGAAGGCCAGTCTTTTGCAACATCAGTACTTTTTTGTAAAAATACAATAATACTTGAATATAAGTACATATAAAACCTTCTATCCTATAACTTTTTTAATAGCTTCTAAAACTCTATCCGCTTGAAAAGGTTTAACAATAAAATCTCTAGCTCCAGCTTGAATTGATTCAATAACCATCGCTTGCTGCCCCATGGCTGAACACATAATAATCAAAGCACTTGGGTCTATTGCTTTAATCCCCCTTGCTGCTTGGATACCATCCATCTCTGGCATTGTAATGTCCATAACTACAAGACTTGGATTAAGCTCTTTATATTTTTCAATGGCTTTTGCACCATTTTCAGCTTCCCCAATAACATTATATCCATTCTTTGTAAGGATATCCTTTAACATCATTCGCATAAATGCCGCATCATCAACTAAAAGTATTGTCTTATCAGACATTTTTTCCACTCCTCATAAAAATTAAATTCTATTTTCTACACTTATTATGTCAGTTATACGTATACCAAAATTTTCATCGATTACTACAACTTCGCCTTTTGCAACAAATTTTCCATTAACAAGTATATCAATTGGTTCACCTGCTAATTTATCAAGTTCAATAATTGTACCAGGTGAAAACTCTAATATTTCTTTTATTAATTTATGTGTTCTTCCAAGCTCAACCGTTACTTCAAGTGGAACATCCATGATAATTCCAATATTTTCTTTTTGCTGCATTACAGCACCAGCATCAAAGCTTTGAAATTGAGCTGCTTGCACATTAACATTTTGCTGTGGTTGCGACTGCTGTTGTTGTGGTTGATAATACATGGGCTGTTGCTGTTGTTGTGGCTGATAATACATTTGTTGCTGTGGTTCTTGATAATACATAGGCTGTTGCTGTTGTTGTTGAGTTTGTTGTTGAGCAACTGATTGTGGTGCCACCTGTGGCTGAGCAACCGGTGGTGTTGTGATGGTTGACGTACTTGTATCTGTACCATATACAGAAGCCATCATATCCTTTTTAAGTGTTTCAACCATTTGTAGCGCAAAGTCCACTGGCAAAATTTGCATTATTTCGCTATCAATAAGCGTACCAATTTCCATTCTAAAGGCGATACTAGCAATGCCTTCATTTCCAAACCCAATATTATTAAAGAACTCATCATCATCAAAATTTATAACAAATGCACGAGGAGTATCTATATCAATTTTCATTTTAACTAGTGAAGATAACGATGTTGCCGACGAACCAACCATTTGATTCATTGCCTCACTAATAGCGCTTAGATCAAGATCGTTTAGAGGTTCATTTTCAGCAGAGATTCCATCTCCACCCATCATAAGGTTTGCAATAACCTTAACATCTCTTTCTTTAAGGACAAGTACATTTGATCCTTTTAGTCCTTCTTTATAATCAACCTTTATCCCAACATATGGTCTATCATAGTCACCAGCTAAATCTTTCCAATTAATAACCTTTACTTTTGGAGTTGTTATCCAAACTTTCTGATTCAGCAACATAAACAAAGTTGTTGCCGCTGTTCCCATACTGATATTTCCGATTTCACCCAAAATATCTTTTTGTTCAGCTGAAAATGGATCTAGTAATGTATTAGAAGAATTGTTATCGCTTGTTGAGTCGGCTGGAGAATCTGTGTCAAAACTAGCCCCCCCTAACAAGGCATTTATCTCTTCTTGTGAAAGCATATCACCCATTTATATTAATCCTCCCTTCCAACAATTGATGTAATTTGAATGGCATTTTTGCCTCTATTTATACCTGGCTTACAATTAAATTTCAAAAGATTTCCAACCATAACATTAAGGTCAGAGTTAATATATGAATCCAGTGTTATAATATCACCAACTTGCAAATTAATAAATTCGCTAACAGTAATAGATGTTCTTCCAACTTGGGCAGCTATTGGAATCTTTGTTCGCTCTAATTGTTCTTCAAGTTGTTCTTTATAAAAACTTTTATCTTCATCTTCATTATCTCCAAACCAAAATTTCGTATTTAATCTACTAACAATAGGTTCAATCACCATATGAGGAAGACAAAAGTTAATAAAACCTTCAATTTCACCAATTTTAATTGTCAGTGTTACAAGTGCTATCATTTCATTAGGAGACATAATTTGAGCAAACTGAGAATTTGTTTCAATTTTTTCAAGTCTAGGTTTAATAGCTGAAACATTCTCCCAAGGTTCTTCTAAAAATGCCAGCATCTGAACTACAACTCTCTCAATAAGTATCTTTTCAATTTCAGAAAAATCTCTAATTTTTTTTATTGTTTTCCCAGTTCCACCTAGCACTCTATCGATAATAGAATAACCGATATTAGCTGTTAATTCAAGTATTATCGAACCTTTAAGTGGCGAAAAATCAACAATAGCTAAGATTTCTGGACTCGAAAGTGAGTTATTAAACTCATTATAAGTTAACTGTTCTGAGTTAATAACTTCTATAATTGTAGACATTCTTAAATAGCCTGTCATGTATGATGACAGCAGTCTAGCATAGTTATCAAATATAATGTGTAATGTTCTTAGTTGCTCTTTATTAAACTTAGAAGGTCTAGCAAAGTTGTATTCTTTAACGTGCTTTAACTCTTCATGCTTAGGAATTTCTGTAGCAGTTATGTCACCATTTGTAAGGGCATTTAACAGAGCATCTATTTCACTTTGCGACAAGACTTCTCCCATTTAAAATCACCGCCTATTTTTTCTAAATTACTGAACAAAGAAAGTTTTAAAATATACTTCCACAATTAAGTTGGAATTAAACTCTCCTTGAAGTGCTGAAACAATTTCGTCCGATAACAATTGTTGTGCATCCGGTCTTTTCACATCTTGAAATGTTTTCTGTCTTAATATTTTTAAAATTGAATCTGTAACGACTGCTTCCTTTTGTTTAAGTAAAGTTTCCATCTCAGTAGCAGCCTTAGCATTTTTACCCGCCCCATTCACAGCAATTTCTGCCGTTATAAGAATCAAATGCTCTTGACCATCATTGCTAACCAATAAATTTGATTTAATAGAATCTGAAAGTGGCACATTGATTAAATCAGCTGGTGTATAGGCCTTCTCCTCTGTTTGAACTGGCTTATCGCCAGTGGTTGCTTCCATATTTTTATTAATCATCCCAGCTATAAAGAAAAATCCTGCACCAACACCACCCAGCATTATAACTAAAATGGCAATTATGATAATCATCATTGACTTATTATTTCCCAAAATTCGTCCTCTCCTTTATATGTTTAACAAAAGCGCTTATAGTAGCCAAATGCAACTTAACCTTCCCTATCTTGCTTATGTATAAACTACAATTTTCTAACTATTCCATTTTCTTTTATATTCTATCACTTTATTCACTATTTCCTGTGGTTTTTCTTTTGCCAAAATTTTTCTACCTGTAGTCATTGCAATTGTAGTATCAGGGGTTTCTTCAATAATCTCGATTAAATCAGAATTAATAGTTACTTCTTTCCCATTTAACTTAGTAATAGTTATCATTATGATACCTCCTTAAGAGATTTTGTCATTAACTTCTCAAAAAGAAAAACAGCCCTAGACAATCAATTTTTCTTTTTGAAAAGTTAATAAACTTAAAATATTCATAGTATAAAAAGCCCAATATTATTAAATTCCAGAAAGTAGCATTCAGCTACTTTCTGGAAAATTAATTACTATCTTTTTAAGTTTACAAGTTCTTGTATCATATCATCAGAAGTTGTGATAATTTTTGAATTTGCTTGGAAACCTCTTTGTGTTGTAATCATGTCAGTAAACTCTGACGCTAAATCTACATTTGACATTTCTAATACACCGCCAAGTAACTTCCCGCCACCCGCTGTAGGTTCTGAACCAATTCCATCAAAATCGCCAGAGTTAGGAGTTGTAGTAAATAAGTTATCCCCTATCTTTTCAAGACCAGCTGGATTTTGGAACCTAGCAACCGCAATTTGTCCAATCAACTTATTTTGACCATTTGTATAACTACCTTGAATTTTACCATCAGTTCCTATGCTAAATCCGATAATTGAGCCAGCGCTATTCCCATCAAGTGTTTGTGGCAACGCTGAAGGTGGTGTATCAAATTGTGTCATCGCTGACATATTAACATTAATTTTATCTGCAAACTTTGCATTAACTGGTAATTTTGAGCCAGTTCCTGTAGTAGTACTTGCGTCTATTGCTAAACTTAAACCACTAATATTTGGAGCTGTTGTATCTACTTTACCAGTATCTGTAAACTTCAAGAAAACACCAGCTCCTGCTGACTGATAACTTGCTGCACCAGTAGGCACTCCTGTTAGTTTCATTACACCAGTCTGATCAATTGTAACTGCAATAGGATTTTTTTGATCATCATTCATAATAAGTCGATCACCAAATTTAACTTCCCAGGTGTTCTTTTGAGGATTTGTAGCATCTGCTCCTTTGTAGTTATACTGAACATCTAGTGTGTATTTATTCCCTAAGCTATCGTAAAAGCCAACTGTAGTATTATATGTTGGATCTGTATCCGCATTTAAATTTCCTTCATATTTAATATTACTGGTTGATTCTGGTGCGATATAAGCTTTATCACCTGAAAGTGTTAACGGTTGAACTTTACCTTTTTGAATTTTATTTTGTCCTGGATTATCTGTGTCTTCAATAGCATCCCAACCATAAAGTTTAAGACCGCCAGCACCAACTAAATTATGTTGTTTATCTTCTGAAATAGAACCTGCTCTTGTAAATCTAGTTCCATTATTGTCACCAACAATAAAGAAGCCATCGCCTTGAATCATTAAGTCAGTATCAACGTCTGTTCTTTGAGCTGCACCATTTGTCATACGCAAGTCTATGGAAGAAAGATTAACACCAAGTCCTATTTGCATTGCGTTTGTTCCACCACGTCCTGTTGTTGCACTAGGTCCCGTAGCCCCTTGAAGTGTTTGGCTAAATACTTCATTAAATGTTGCTCTAGCTGCTTTAAAACCAACTGTATTAACATTTGATATATTATTTGCAATTACGTCCATTTTAGTTTGGTGTACTTTTAATCCGGAAACGCCGGAAAACAATGATCTCATCATAATATAATGACCTCCAAATTTTTAAATATTCCGTCTATCATTCGGGAATACAACAAGCTTCCTAATAAGGTCCAGCTCTAAACAATTACTGCTCCATCAATATTTGTAAAAATATTTTCTTTTTGCTGCTCATTATCAATTGCAGTAATTACCATTTTATTTTTTACATTTACAACAAGTGCGATATTATCAACTAAAACAAGTGAATCATTAATTCCTTTTTCTTTAGCCTTTTGCACTCCATTTTCAATCCTGTTCATTTGCTCTGGAGAAAACTTAATATCTCTATTGTCAAGTCTCATTGAAGCATGCTTTGAAAACATAATTTTGCTATCTGTATCTATTTTTTTACTTAAAATTTGTTGAAAAGAATTTTGTTGCTGCGGTTGTTGTTTATAATCTTGCTTAATTTTGTTGTTATCTTGAATGGGAACAATTTTATTATTATATATTTGCATAAACTCACCGCCACTCTCTTATTTTACAATATCGCTCAATGCAAACTCTTTTTCACCAACTACTAAATAAGCTTTTCCGTCTCTTACTGCAACAGAATCAACAACACCTGCATCAGTTTTTGTTTTTACTGATTTACCCACATAAGATAACGCTGTATTCATATCTGTTATTTTTCCTATTGAAACTTCCTTATCCCCTACTATTAAAGAAGCATTTGTTCCATTAAACTTAACTGAATCAATTGTTCCAGTGATTTTTTCAATTGTATTAGGTTCAGCGCCATTAACATAAGCACTTATTTTCTTTCCTGTTAACAAAGGTGTGTCTGAAACCGAAACTACCTCTTCTAAATAAACTTCATTATTGTTTACAGATAAAACAGTTCTTCCACCTACAAATTTAACATAATCAACTTTGCCTTCAACAAAACTTCCAGCACTGCCGTCATCATTTACAATGATTGCTTGAACTTGTTTTCCAATAACAGCGATTGATTGAGAAGCTGCGATATTACTGTTAATTGAATTCATTTGATCTTTTTCTGTAGAATCACCGCTAACATTTGTTACTTTCGCCAAAGGAACTTCTTTTCCATCAATATTCAAATAAGTTTCACCATTTTTTGAAGTAACTGAAGCTACTCTTCCTGTAATTACATCTGTATTGCCTGTGGTGCTATTAAACATTTCTGCTGTCACGCTCTTGCCAATCAAAGCATAACCTTGTGTCATTGTACTTGTTCGATTCAAATTATTCATTTGTTCCAGTGCAGAGAACTGAGCCATCTGACCAATGAATTCTTTGTCATCTGTTGGATTTAATGGGTCTTGATATTTTAGCTGAGTCATGAGGAGATTTAAAAAAGCTGTTTTATCAAGATCTGAATTAGCATCTTTCTTTGTTGTAAGCTGTGTATAATCTGTGCTATTTGCTGCACTTACACCGGTGGTATTCGCCATTCATTATTCCTCCTTAAGCAATAAAATCAATACTACTATTATTTATTTTATAGGGGTTAGCATTTAAATCTTCAGCTTCAACTGAGCTTCCTTCTGCTTCAATTCCTTTTATAATGTCCTGTACTCTTTTTCTTGATTTTTGCTGTTCTTTCATAAACTGATCCATTTTATCTTGTGAACTTTCTTGACCCACTGTAACCGATAAATTAGAAATTTCAATTCCTTGATGTTTTAAAGTATCTTTTAACTGATTAAAGTTAGACTCAATAATTTCTTTCACTTTTTGATTTTCAGCAACAAACTGAGCACTGATGATTCCATTCTCTTTTGATATTTTTAAAGTAATATCGCCTAGATGGTCTGGTTTTAAGTTTATTTTTAACTCTGTTAAATCAAACTTTGTTTCAGCTTTCATACTTTGAACAATTTGCTTTATAATCTCGCTTTGGTCAATTGCAGGCTTTACATCAGCTACTTTTGTTATTATTTGTTGGGGTTGGTTTGTGATTGGATTAATTGTGTTAATAATCATTGTATTATTATTTTGCTGAACTGTTTCGACCTTTTCTATTATAATAGGTTTTTGTTCATTTGTAACTACTAACTTTTTGTCATTTGAACCATTTTTTTGTTTTTCATCTAAGTCAATTTCTTTATTTGCATTGTCTTTGTTTAAGTCAAACTGCGCATTTTTATCCGAAGTTGATTCAGTTTGATTTGCCAATGCTGCACTATTTGTAGTTGATTCCATGTTTTTTTCAGCCATTGCTTCTGATTTTTCACTTACTTTTTCTACATTAGCAAGAACTTCATTTATTTTTTTAAGCATTTCTTTTGTCTCCGGAATAGCAAGCAACTGTGAAGGCTCATCAACTTGAAGTAACTTTTGCATAAAAATATTTAAATTTTTATTATCTTTTAAGTCAACAGCTGTTAAATTCAAGTCCGATAAAATATTTTGAATCACCTCAACTGGAATATTAAGTGAATCAGCTAACTCTTTTTCCAATTTTTCATTTACTTCATCTTTATCATCTTTTGTATTATCAGCTTTTGAAACTGCTTTTACATTTTCTTCTTTTGACTTTTTTTCTGTGGCATTTGTTGAAGCTACTTCGTTTTGATCTGCCACATCTTCTTTAATATCATTATCATCTTTTACGGTTTGTGATTTTTGTCTAACAGCAACACCTTTATTACTCCTAATATCCTTATGAACTCTAGATTCTTTTGGTTTTTCAATTCTATTTTTCTCAAAGTGAGATTCAAAATCCTTTGTATCATTTCTTGAATTCTGCTTAATACCCATTTGAGGTCATTGAGTATTATCTGCATTTGTTTTCAAATTTGCGTACAATAAAGAAACTGCGTCCATCTAATAGTCCTCCTTTCAAATAGTTTTTATTGTTGGGGTGGTGACATGATTTTTGCTACACTTGCGGCATTTTCTGGTTTCATTTTCGCCAAAATTGCAGCAGTTTGCTCTGTATCTATATTTTTAAGAATAAGAACAACCAAATTAACATCCGTCGTCATCATTTGCTCCATAATGGATGCAGCTGCAGTAGCATTCATTCCTTCAAATGTTGACGTGTACTGTTTTAAATCTTTTGTGTCTTGCACCGTCTTTACAGCTTGTTTGTAAAGTTCTTGTGCATTTTCTGGAGAAACCTTTTCATAAAACTGTGAATAAGCTGTAGGGTCATTTAATGCTATTAATTTATCAAAATCAGCTTTGTCATTTTTAAATTGAACTTGCTGAGATTCTATATCTTTTAAACGAGATATTTCTTGATTCATAGAGGCTATTGAATCATCTCTTGTTTTTATATCTGCATCTTTTGAAGTTAACTCACCATTTAAAGTGGTTATTTCTGCTACCAGTTGGTCTTTTGACTTTTGAAGATTTGGATCAGTGTTCTCCGCAGTATCTTTGACAAAAGTTTTTAATAAAGGGACCTTTTTCAATGTACTTGCCAAATACTTATCTCGTATATTTCCAACATTAAAACCAACAACAGCAACCGAAGCCCCTATTAAGATTAAAAGAAATAAGAAAAAAATCAAGCCACCTTTTCCTTTTTTAACTTTTTTGTCTTTTTTCTTCTTTTCTTTTGATTCATCTTTTATTTTTTCTTCTTTTGGCGGTTTCTCTTTCTTAGGCTTCTTTTCCTTCTTTGGCTTCTCCGCAGGATCGTCAAAGTCTAAATCATCATCAATATCAGGACTTGATTTCGCAGGTGCTTTTGCCATTCAAATATCCTCCATTACTTTTCAATGTTGTTATATTTAAAGCTTACAATCTCATCAACAACTTTTTGTTCTCTTTGTTGCTCCTCTTTTAGATAATTCTCATAATCTTTCTCTCTTAGCGTTTCCAACATTTTTCTTTCTTTAATTGATTCAATCAATTCCAATCTTTTTTTTTCAACATACTTTTCTTCTATACTAATAACAATCGCTTGTTCACTAATTTTCTTTTTCATAAAATCAATATAGTTTTCATACTGCTTGATTTCAACAGGAGCGACTACTGTATTAATTTTATTTCGCAAACCTATAATACAATCATCTTTTTCATTTTCTAACTCAATTTTATGCTGTTTTTCTATTTCAAGCTTTTTAACAGCTTTACCAAATTCTAGTTTCTTCTGGTCTTCCAACTTTTGTTTGAGACCTAATATTGTTTGAAGCCTAAAAACAAATTTTGCCATGAAACCACCATTTAACCTAGCTATTCATTATATCAATCATAGTTGATATTTCTTCATCAAAATCAAATTTTTCTTCTGTACTTTGTGTGATAAATGAAGTAATTGCATCGTGTTTGTCAATAGCGGCATCAATATCTTTATTGCTGCCTTTAGCATATGCGCCAATATTAATTAAATCCTCTGCTTCATTATAGGATGCCATTGATTTTTTCATTTCAAAAGCAGCTTTTTTGTGTTCCTTTGTAACTACATCTCCCATAACCCGAGAAACACTTGCTAAAATATCAATAGCAGGATAATGGTTTTTATTTGCTATTTTTCGAGATAGCACGATGTGTCCATCCAAAATACCCCGAGCAGTATCTGTAACAGGTTCTGTTAAATCATCCCCATCAACCAAAACTGTATAAAGTCCTGTTATGGATCCTTTTTCCGAATTTCCTGCTCTCTCTAGAAGCTTTGGCATCACTGAAAAAACCGAAGGAGTATAACCCCTTGAAACTGGTGGCTCGCCAACAGCTAAGCCAACTTCTCTTTGTGCCATAGCATACCGTGTTAATGAATCCATTAATAAAATAACATCTCTGTTTTGATCTCTAAAATATTCTGCTATAGAAGTAGCAACTTCTGCCGCTTTTAAACGAATTAAGGCAGGTTGATCCGATGTGGCTATCACTAAAACTGAACGTGCCAGACCCTCTTCACCTAAATCTTTTTCAATAAACTCTCGAACTTCCCGACCACGCTCGCCTATAAGCCCTATAACATTTATATCTGCTTTTGTATTTCTAGCAATCATACCCATTAATGTACTTTTACCAACGCCACTCCCAGCAAATATTCCAACACGTTGGCCTTTTCCAATAGTTAAAAGCCCGTCTATTGCTTTTACTCCAAGGGGTAATGGTTCTGCTATTCTATTTCTTGTTAATGGGTCAGGTGCAGATTTTTTGGTTGGATATAAATCCTCAAAAATAATAGGACCTTTTCCGTCCATTGGTTCACCTAATCCATTGAGAACTCTACCTAATAAACTATTGGAAACCTTAACTTCTAAAGGCTTACCCATTGCTTCCACTGTGCTTCCTGGACCTACACCTTCCATATTTCCAAGTGGCATAAGAAGTATTTTATTATCTTTAAAACCTACAACTTCAGCCATTACAGGTGCTGTATATTTGTTTGCTCTAATCAAACAAGCACTTCCAAGATTCACCTCTGGGCCAACTGATTCAATCGTTAATCCAACAACTTGCGAAACACGACCTAGCCTTTTAATATATTCATTTTTAAAAACAACATGATATTTTGAAACATCGATCGTCTTCAAACTTTTCACCTATTTTCGAGAATATAATAAAGATTTTCTTTTAAATTTAAAAATTGTTGATCTAAACTACATTCAATATTCCCAAACTGAGTTTCAATAATGCAGTCTAGTTCTTTTAAAGAAAAATCTCTTAATATTTCTACCTCAGCTGACTCACCAGCCACTTCCAAAATATCATTTTTATTTCCAATTACCAAATCATAATCATCTGGTGAAACATGTATTTTTATATTTCCCGTTACAGTTGTCTGGGATAAACCTTTTTTAATTAAATGCAATATTACCTGATGATTAAACTTCACTGTGTCACCTAATAATTTATCGGCAATTTTAACTACTAATTCAATCATTTTTGGTTCAATTTCACTTAAAGTTTCTTCCTTTTTTTCATATGTTTCCCTAAGAACTTTTTCAGACTCTTCCATTAATCTAGTGGCTTCTGTTTGCGCATCCTCGCAGCCCCTAGCGTATGCCTCATCATAGGCCTGTTTTTTCAATTCTTCAATATGTTTTTGTACATCTCTAACAGCGTTTTCAAATATTTTTACGCTTTCCGCTTTAGCATTTTTAACAATCGCTTCCGATTCACTATTGGCACGCTCAAGTATACTTTTAGCTGTTCTTTTTGTTTCTTCAATCGTAAGTGCTAGATTATCTACATCTACGTTATAATCATCTTCACTTTGTAGTACCATAGCGGCTGTGTCAATTACTTTTTTATTCTCTAGCTTTATAAAAGGAGATTTAATAATACTAGACAATTATCTCATCTCCTCCGCCTCTCGCAATAACAACTTCACCAGCGTCTTCAAGGCGACGAATCACATTAACAATTTTTTGCTGAGCTTCTTCTACATCTTTCATACGAACTGGGCCCATAAATTCCATATCTTCTTTAATCATTGCAGCCAAACGTTTTGAAAGGTTTGCCAGAATAACACTTTGAACTTGTTCCGTAGAACCTTTAAGCGCTAATGCTAAATCACCGTTATCAACTTCACGTAAAACTCTTTGTATAGACCGATTATCAAGGGTAATAACATCTTCGAATACAAACATTTTCTTTCTAATTTCTTCTGCTAATTCAACATCTTCTGTTTCTAATGTTTCCATAATGGTTTTTTCTGTAGTTCTATCAACAGAGTTCAAAATTTCAACAATGGAATCGACACCACCAACACTGGTATAGTCTTCTGTCATTAGAGAAGAAAGTTTCTTTTCAAGTGCTTTTTCAACTTCCTTAATAATATCAGGAGAAGTTCTATCCATAGATGCAATTCTTCTAGCAACATCTGCCTGCTTGTCTCCCGGTAATGAGGATAAGACCTGCGCTGCTTGCTGTGGTCTTAAATAGGATAATATTAACGCAATGGTTTGGGGGTGCTCTGTTTGTATAAAGTTAATTATTTGAGAAGCATCTGCTTTTCTTACAAAATCAAATGGTCGAACCTGTAAAGAGACGGTTAGCTTACTAATAACCTCAACTGCTTTTTGTTCACCCAATGCTCTCTCAAGAATTTGCTTAGCGTATGAAATACCACCCTCTGTTATATATTGTTGCGCTACACAGATTTGATAAAACTCATCTAATACTTGCTCTTTCACATCTGGAAGAACAGTACGCATATTTGCAATTTCCAGCGTAAGAATTTCAATTTCTTCTTCTTTTAAATGTTTAAATATTTGAGCTGACTTTTCGGGCCCCAAGGTAATTAAAAGCATAGCAGCTTTTTCCTTACCCGAATATTCTGAAACTCTAGCAGCCAATCAAATCACTCCCACTCATCGCTTAACCAGTTACGTAATAATTGTGCAACTTGTTCCGGCTTTTCGATAACAAATTTTTCAAGTTGACGTTTCACTTCTGATTCTTCTGCATATTCAATATCTTTCACTTCTTCTTGTTGTTTCTGTTGTTGTTGTGTGCTAACAAGAAGTTCTTCAACAGAAAGCTCTGGTTCTGTTTCTATCACTTCTTCTGGTTCTGTTCTTCTTATTAAACCATATGCAAGTAAAGCAATCAGTAAAACTAATATTGCAACCATGATGATTGTTTCTATTGGTATGTTTGGTTTTACAACATCAACAAATTCTGGCTTTTCATATCCCACAATGCTTATGTTTTTTATTCCTGTTGAATTACTAACACTATCGATTATTCCTTGATCTATATTTAACTTTACCAAATTACTTTTAATTTGATCTTTATATTCATCCCATGTTTGATTGGCTAACAGACCTTTTGTTTTTGCATCTGCCTCTCTATAAACCTTGTTATTATAAACAATGATGGACAATGAAGACGCATCGTAGTTTATGTCGCCAGGTGATTTTTCAACTGACTTATCACTTTGATTTACAAGATACTTTGTGGAAGATTTATTTGTATTAGCAGTAGAATTATTTCCATTATCTGTATTGTATTGAGGAACTTGACCCCCATTATTAGTTAGACCAGGTTCTACTCCTGTTGTGCCATTTGTTACTTCCGCAGTTTCAGCATTTACCTCATTGACAATCCCTTTTGTTGTTCCTTCAATCGGTGTATAGGTCGTTGTGTTTTCTTGAAGTTTACTCCAATCAAAGTTCAAATTAGCAGCGACCCTAACATCATCAAAAATAGGTTGGAGCATTGTTTGCGCTGTTGCTATTTTGTCTGCTGTTTTTTGAGATTCTACTTTATATTTTGTATTGTTACTTAGGGCATCTGGAGATTCAACATTTAAAGGATTCCCCTTGCTATCCATAATTGCAATACGATCTACTTCCAGTCCTTGAACACTATTTGCAATAAAAGATGCTATCCCCATTATTTGATTTTCACTTAAAGGACTTTTTAAATCAAGCTTAACACTAGCACTTGATTTTTGCTTTGATTCAATATAAAAATTATCATCCGGCGGTATATTTAAAAGAACTTCTGCTTTATTTACATTAGTCAAATCGGAAATTGTTTTGGATAAAACAGATTGGGTATAAATATTAAAGTTTTGTCGTTTTATCGTTTCAGTAGTTCCCATTCCACTATTTGCAATTGCCTCTTGGTATGAAAGCGTTCCTTCAGTAGGCAAATTCTGAATTGCAAGAGTAAGCAAAGCGTCTGAAGCATCTTGTTGTTTAACTTGAACTACTGTGCCATTATCCGTGACTTTATTATATATTCCAGCTGTTGTTAATGCGGTTTGAATTTGCCCAACTGTTTTTAAATCTTGTGAACTTTGTAAAACCACTAACCTTGGCTTCGTAGTTATATATATGGTTACAGCAAGTGATATAATTAAGATTACCACAATAGAAATTAGTCTTATTCGTTGACCTTTTTCTAAAGCATTCCAACCATCTACCACTTTATCTTTATATTTTAGCAGTGTTTCTTGCAATCAGTTCTCACCTCTTTTCAAACAAAATTATAGTTAAAATACATTTAGAATAATTTGAATAATCATATATTAATTGGTAATAATAGTATTTACAAACATATTATTACATTTGTATCCGCATTATTTCTCTAAAAGATTCTACTATTTTGTTTGTTGCTTGAACAGTAAATTGAAGTGAGGAATATGCCTTTTCTTGCGAAAGCATCAAACCAATTAAATCATCTGACTGGCCAGTAGCAATAGCTAATTGATTGGCTTCAACCTGATTTTGATAATTACTTGTTTCATTCACTACACCCATTGCTGCTTTATAGAAGTCTTCAAAAAGAGCTTTTTTATCTGTATCATCTATTTTCTTAGCGTTGCTTAAACTTTGAATACCCGCAGATGTTAACTTATCAATATTACCAATACTTTCTAACATAAGTCATACCCTCTTCTCTATTATCTGCTAATTTCCAGGGTTTTAGAAATCATACTTTTTGTTGTATTTATTGAAGTAACGTTAGCTTCATATGAACGACTTGCTGAAATCATATTCACCATTTCTTCCACAATGTTCACATTTGGCTGTCTAACATATCCTTCTGCGTTGGCATCTGGATTTCCCGGGTCATACGCCAATGCTCCAGGGGTTTCATCCTCTGTAACTTGTGTAACACGAACACCATTCCCTACTCTAGAACCATTCATTGCATTGTCCAAATAAGTGGAGAAGGTGTTGTTATCTTTTCTTTCTTCAAATAAAACAGCTTTCCTTTTATAAGGTCCACCAGCATCTGTCCTTGTTGTATTGACATTAGCGATATTTTCTGAAATAACATCCATTCTTAATCTTTGTGCAGTGAGACCACTTGCACTAACGTCCATCGCATGAAAAAAAGACATATAAAAAAACCTCCTATGAATTCAAGCCTTATCTAGCGTTAAAAACTAAATTCATTCTTTTAAAATTACTCATAACACCACTAACCAGAAAATCATATTTAGCAGAATTTTGAGCTAATCCAACCATTTCGGCTTCAACGTCAACATTATTTTTATCATATCGATAACTAAAGTTACTATTGTCATATTCAACTGTTGGCTTAATAGAATTTAAGTCAAGCTTACCTGTAATCTTTGAGGAGTCAATAGCGTCTTTTAATACATTTTCAAAATTAACAGTTCTTTTTTTATAATTAGGAACATCCGCATTTGCAATATTATTTTGTATAACATCATTTTTAAGACTTGATGCCTGTAACGCAAGTTCTAATATATTGTTTTGAGCAAACATTTTATTGTAAATTGTCATCTTTTACACCCCCAAAATGCCTTTTTTTACGAACCCCAATACCACCAATACATTGTAAATGATATTTAAAATAAAGTAAATATAATATTTTTAGAAAAAAAGTTCAAAACTTCACATTTTTTTTATGAATTATTATAAAAATATTATTTTTTTAAAATATCAATAATTAAAAAAATTACCAAAAACTTTTTTAGTTGCACTTGAAAAATACTCACAAAAACTGTTTAGCTTATAAAGATTATATAACTCCCCCCCAGTTTTGTATATGAATTTTTAATTTTTTGACACATTTAACATATTTTCTCTAATATAAATTGTAATAACTTTTCTACAAAATTTTATTTTTGTATT
>JAVBJQ010000053.1:0-9586 GCA_031546905.1 Eubacteriales bacterium
TTTAATTTGAGCAGATCCACCAACACGGGAAACAGAAAGCCCTGGATTAATGGCTGGACGAACACCTGCATTGAATAATTCTGTTTCCAGATAAATTTGCCCATCTGTAATAGAAATAACATTTGTAGGAATATAAGCTGAAACGTCCCCAGCTTGTGTTTCAATAATAGGAAGTGCAGTTAAAGAACCGCCACCAAATTTTTCATCCAGTCTCGCTGCTCTTTCAAGCAACCTTGAATGTAGATAAAAAACGTCCCCAGGGTATGCTTCACGTCCTGGTGGTCTTCTAAGAAGCAAGCTTAATGCACGATAAGCAACTGCATGTTTTGATAAATCATCATAAATGATAAGTACGTCTTTTCCTGCTTCCATCCATTCCTCACCCATGGCACAACCTGTGTAAGGGGCAATATATTGTAATGGAGCAGTATCGCTGGCACTAGCAACAACGATGGTTGTATAATCCATAGCACCTTTATCTTCTAATGTTTTTACAAGACGAGCAACAGTAGACGCTTTTTGACCAATCGCAACATAAATACAATTTACATCTTGCCCTTTTTGGTTAATAATTGTATCTACACAAATAGCCGATTTTCCTGTTTGACGGTCGCCAATGATAAGCTCTCTTTGTCCACGTCCAATCGGTACCATTGCGTCAATCGCCTTAATACCGGTTTGAAGGGGAACATCAACTGATTTACGGGTAATAACGCCAGGAGCAACTCTTTCAACTGGTCTTGTTTTTTGAGCGTTAATGGGGCCTTTTTGATCAATAGGTTGACCAAGGGCATTAACAACACGACCAAGTAAAGCATCTCCAACAGGAGTTTCAGTAACTCTACCTGTCAGTTTAACAGAATCGCCTTCTTTAATATCTTTATCTGAGCCAAGAAGAACAACACCAATGTTATCTTCTTCAAGGTTCAAAGCCATTCCATAAACTCCATTGTCAAACTCTAAAAGTTCTCCTGACATTGCGTTATTTAATCCGTAAACGTGAGCAATACCATCTCCAACCTGTATAACAGTACCAACTTCGTCAACTTCAAGTTTGGTATTATAATTTTTGATCTGTTCTTTTATTACAGAACTAATTTCTTCAGGTCTGAGACTCATGAATGCCTACACTCCTTTTCACGCAAGTTGTATATCAATAAGTTGTTTCTTCATATCATTGATATGCTTTTTAATACTGCCATCAATCACATGACCAGCTACTTTAATACACAAACCGCCAATCAAAGTAGTGTCAACCATTAATTTTATTTCCACTTGCTTATTTAAATTTTTAGATAAATTCGTTTTAATTTTATTCACTTGCTCTTCATCAAGGGGAACAGCAGAAACAACTTCTGCTTCCACAATATTTTTATGATCTTTTACTTTCAAAAGAAAATCAGCTAAAATGTTTTTTAATTCTTCTTCTCTGCCTTTATCAAAAACAACAGAAAACAAACCAAAAATACATTCATCTATACTACTATGAAAAACATTTTTAAGAATAGAAAGTTTTTCTTCTTTTGCAACTTGTGGATGATTTAATAAATTGTAAAAATCAGTATCATTACAAAGTGCATCATAAACAAGGTTCACTTGCTCGTAAAAAACATCAACTTGATTGCTTTCAACTGCTAATGAAAATAAAGCTTCTGCATAACGACTTGAAATTAACTGTGCCATTTAACTTCCCCCAACTCTGAAATTACTTCGTTGAGTAATTTATTTTGTGTGTTAGCGTCCATGGCAGCAGCAATATATTTACTAGCCATCAATGTAGAAATTTCAACTACTTGACCTTTTAGTTCTTCTCGAGCCTTCATTTGTTCTCTATCAATATCAAGCAACGCTCTTTTTTTAATGGTTTCTGCTTCAGCTTTCGCCGCATCAATAATTTCTTTTTCACTTTCAATGGCGCGTTTTCGAGCTGAATCCAAAATTTCACTACGTTCTTTTTCAATATTCTTAAGTTTTTCTTCGTATCCAACTTTTAAAGTTTCAGCATCTTTGAGTTGAGTTTCTGCATTCATAATGTTGTTTTTAATTTTTTCAACACGGTTACTTAAAAACTTCCCAACTGGTTTATACAGAAGCTTTACTAATATGAACACCATAACAAAGGTGTTGACCAATTGTAGTCCCAAAGACATTAATGCCTGTTGATCCAAACCTAGAATTCGTCCCAAGGATTCCAAGGATAATTCCCTCCTTTCTGGTTTTTAAACACGAGCAAACAACCAAAAACTATTTACCAGCAGCAAGCTCTACATATTTTGTAACTAATGGGTTTGCAAATAATAAAATAATACCAACTACAAGACCATAAATAGCAGCAGTTTCGGCAACGGCAGCACCAAGTAACATTGTACTTGTAATAACGCCTCTTGCTTCTGGTTGGCGACCAACCGCTTCAGCAGCCTTACCGGCAGCATAACCTTGACCCATCCCTGTACCTATCCCAGTGATTAAAGAAATACCTGCACCAATCGCTGAACATCCTAAAATAAATGCTCTTGGATCTAAACCTTGTTGTTCCATATAAAAAATCCTCCTTAAAATAAATAATTGTTTTTATATTTTTTAGCACCTATTAAAATAAAGAAATAAAAGTGCTTTTTGCATAAAATGAGTCTTATTCTACTTCTTCTGGTAGTTTGTTTTTTATAAATGTCATACTAAGCATAACAATAATAAACGATTGCAGACAACCAGCAAACATGTCAAAATAAATGTGTAAGAATGCAGGAATACCTGTTTTCAAATAAATTGGCAATGAATAAATAATTCCAAGAATGATAAGTCCACCAAGAATGTTACCGAAAAGACGACAACTTAACGATATTGGTACTGCAAGCTCTCCTAAAAGATGAATAGGCAGCATCAATGGCGTTGGCTCAATAAACTCTTTAAAATATTCGCCTTTTTTCTGTGTAATCCCAAAAAAGTGGATTAGGAAGAATGTACTAAGTCCAAAACAAGCTGTGGTTGTAATATCAGCTGTCGGTGGTCTCATTCCAAGCAGTCCGCTTAGATTACAACATAGAACCATGACAAATATTCCAAAAAACCAGTTGCCCAAATAGTTGTACTTATGCCCTAGTGTATCATTCACAAAGTTTATAAATGACTCAATGCCTAATTCAACAATATTTTGTAACTTTGAGTTAGGAACATCTTCAAACTTCTTTAGTTTTATCCTAACGAAAATAGAAAAAATGGTGAGTGCAATCATAATAACCCACGTATTTCTAATTGTTTCTGTTATCCAAAGCTCTTTGCCAAAGATGTGCACAATAGCAAGTACCTTATTATTAAAATCCATTTCACATATCACCCCTTTTTAAATATATTTTATTATAAACAACTAAACATATCGAAATACTGTTTGTAACCATTTTTCGTATATATTCAGTTATGAATAACCTTTGTTTAAACTTCACTTTTTTTAAATTTCTCCACCAGTTTATAAACATATGCAGATAAGGGCATGGTTAAAACACCAATAAACGTCCCCAATAAGCTAATAGATGGTTCCAGTGCTGCAACTATAAAAACAACGCCAATTAGGCAATAGCGAACGAGAAAATTCAAAAGCGCCCAAACTTGAGCATTGCCTCGATTTTGATTCACAGTCTTATTAATTGACCTATCTGTCAAAATTATTCGTAGAACTGAAAAAATAGTACCAAAGCTAACACCTTTTACAAAAGCTAATTTTTCATTTGAAAAAATCAAGCCAATAATAAGAGAAAGTAAACCAATGGCAATGATGATAACAATAAGTTTTTTACAAGTATCTGATATATTTCGCAATTATTTACACCCCAAATTATTTATTCATTCTTTTTGTAAATACAAATAAATTTCTAAACGCTGCCATAACACCTAAGATGCAAAAAATAACGAGAAACACCACGCCTGTGTGGAGGTGCTTATCTAAAAAAGCCCCAAAAATAATACACATAATGATGGGTAATGCCATCGCCAGACCAATTTGTGATAATAACGATAATGCCATAAAAATATCAGCTTTATTTTTCACTTCGCACCTCTATCTAACAAATTATTCCAATAATAAAATAGTATAGCATTGTGCAATTTTTGTCTATTTCCTTTTTTAACAAAAAAGTGAAGGAATTTATGCAAAAATATAATCATTTGGTCTTTTATGGCTCAATCCAAAATGATATAAAATCGCTTCCTCAATCTTTTCAGATGCAAAACCATCTCCAAAAGGATTTTTAGCATTTGCCATGCTGTCATAAATGTCTTTATTTAAAAGAAGTTCCGATGCCATTTGAACAATTTTTTCGCAGTCCGTTCCTGCAAGTTTTAATGTTCCTGCTTTCACACCTTCTGGTCTTTCTGTAACATTTCTAAGTACAAGAACAGGTTTTCCAAGAGAAGGCACTTCTTCCTGGAGCCCGCCGGAGTCTGTCATCACAAAAAAAGAACGGCTCATTACGTTGTGCATATCTTTCATATCCAGTGGGTCCGTAAGATGTATTCTTTCGTGACTCCCCAAATATTTCTTAGCTACGTCTGAAACCGCAGGATTTTTATGAACAGCGTAAATAACTTCTACGTCCTCAAATTTTTCAACTAGGGCAAATACAGCTTTACAAATATTTTCAAGTGGCTCTCCTAGATTTTCACGTCTGTGAGCAGTCATCACAATTACTTTTTTATTTTCAAAATCAATTTTATTTAAAGATTCAACTGTAAATTGGTAATTTTGATCCACTGTTGTCTTTAAGGCATCAATAGCTGTATTTCCCGTAATAAAAATGCCCTCTTCTCCAACTGATTCTTTCAGCAAATTTTCTTTTGACAAAAGTGTTGGTGCAAAATGCAGATCTGCTAAAGAAGTAGTTAGCTTTCTATTTATTTCTTCTGGAAATGGTTGGTACTTATCATAGGTTCTCAGTCCCGCTTCTACATGACCGATTTTAATTTGACCATAAAAAGCAGCAAGTGAAGCCGCAAAAGTTGTTGTTGTATCCCCATGCACCAACACCAAATCTGGTTTTTCTTTTTGCATTACCTCTTCAAGGCCGATTAAAGCCCTTGTGGTGATTCCTGTCAGGGTTTGGCGCTCTTTCATAATATCCAAATCATAGTCAGGTTTAATATCAAAAATTTCTAAAACTTGGTCAAGCATTTCCCTATGTTGGGCTGTTACACATACTAAGTTTTCAATATTAGGATTTTGTTGTAATTTTTTAACCAAAGGCGCCATCTTAATAGCCTCTGGTCTTGTCCCAAAAACACTTATAATTTTTATTTTTTCCAATTTAATCACCCTTCATTAATTTTTAGTCGGTTCTAATGGAATTTCATCTGTTTTTTCCCTTAGCTTTAATTCATAGATTGCAACGTCAAGCCATTGGTTAAATTTATACCCTACCCCACTCCACTTTCCAACCAAAGCAAATCCTAGTTTTTTGTGAAGGATGGTGCTACTTTTATTGGGAAGTGTAATAATCCCATAGGCATTATAATAACCATTTTCTTTCAGTATATTTAATAATGCACTATAAATTATATTTCCAAGACCTTTGCCAACAAAATCTTTATCAAGATAAACCGATAGTTCAACCGTCCACCGATAAGCTGATCTATCACGAAGCTTGTTGGCATAGGCATACCCTAAAATAATGCCATCTTTTTCATAAACAATCCATGGGAATAAGTTAGAAATCGCTAAAAAACGTTCCCTAAACACTTCAACCGTTGGAACGTCCACCTCGAAAGTAATACAAGTCTCTTTCACATAATAAGAATATAGATGAAGCATTTGTGGCACATCATCTATATTTGCAAATCGTATATTGTTATCCATGGAAAATCTCCTAAATGATTAATAAAAAAAGACAAGCCGTTAGGCTTGTCTTTTTTTCAAGTGGGCACAATAGGGTTCGAACCTATGACCCCCTGCTTGTAAGGCAGGTGCTCTCCCAGCTGAGCTATGCGCCCAATTATTTCTTAAGCAATTCTTATTATAGCATACTGGTGAAAAATGTCAATAGATTTTCAATTATCATTTCTTTCTACAAATAAAACTTCATTTTGTTTGATAAAACCTAGCTTTTCTCTTGCAGTTTTTTCGATAAAGGCATCACTTTTATAATATTCAAGGTCTTTTTTTATTTCATCCGTTTTTTTTTGCTCAAGGGCAATTTTTTGCTTCATGTCATTTTGCTTAGCAACAATATTTTGCGCTGCAATATATTGACCATATGCTCCAATAAAAACAACAATCACAAAAGCGAAAACAAAAAACGAACCAATTTTACCGAGGAAATTTCTTTTCACTTTCCTTTTTTTCACAAGTATCACCCACTAGATTTTTTTAATTGCCATTTTAAAATTGCTATACCCTATTTTTGCACATCTTCTAAAATATTTCAATATTTTTTTAAAACAAAATAATACATTTAAAAAGATTCCTTTAAAGAAGTTAAAGGGATAGCTTAAAATTTTAAATAAAAGTTTAAATGGGAACAAAAGAATATAAATAATAAATGAAATAACTTTTTTAATCCAGTAAATGATGGTAAGTGACACTTTCATAAAAAGGTGGCTAAAGGTGAAGAAGTATAAAATCATGCCTAAGATAGCACCACCTACTGAAAAAGCCCTTATTTCTCCATAATTTTTATGTAGCATAAAGTAAAACATCACAAGAGAAACAAATATCCAATATACAATATCTTCGACTTGAATCAAAAAATTAAAATGAGGAATTACCTTTCTCGCAATTCTGAACCAGTCATATATAAATCCGATTACCATTCCAACAAGAATGGTTGTTAGAAAAAGTATCGCCTGATTGCTGATAGATAAAATCAAAAGCCTCACCTCTATCTAAACAGTTTTCCTAGGAATGAATTTTTGTTTTTTGATATAGAACCTCTGTCTTCATAGTTTAAGGCATTCATTTCACCTTCAATATCAAGCTCGCCATTATCCAAATTTAGCTTGTTCACATGTAAATTTGAACCTTTGATTACAAGTACGCCTAATTCTGTTTCTGCAATGATTGTTTCTTCATCAAAAGAAATTACATCCATCACTCCCGTAATTGAAACACTTTCTCTTTGTTCCATCACAATTGTGTGCCTATCAAAAGCTCTTTTTTTATCATCTGGCATAAAAATACTCCTCTCAAACAATATATTATACTGAATAGTATATAATGTTTGAGAGGAGTATATGACAAAAATTAAAGGCTTTTATACATTTCCTGTGCTTCATCTTTTTTAACAACTTCTTTTACTGCTAAAACTTCAAATTTAGACAAGTTACTTCCAAAACGAATTTCAATCACGTCTCCCACATTTACATCTACGGATGCCTTCGCAACTTTACCATTAATGGAAACACGACCTGCATCACAGGCATCGTTGGCAACTGTTCTTCTCTTAATTATTCTTGAAACCTTAAGGTATTTATCTAATCTCATGGCAACCTCCCGATTATAAAAAAAATCCACACCATAAAGTGTAGATTATTAAAATTGATTATTTTTCGTTAACTGCATCTTTAAGGGCTTTACCAGCTTTAAACCTTGGAGCTCTTGAAGCAGGAATAGACATTTTTTCACCATTACGTGGATTTCTACCTTCACGAGCTGCTCTTTCAGCAACATCAAAAGTTCCGAAACCAACTAATTGAATTTTACCACTATTTGCTAATTCTTCAGTAACAACATCTTCGAATGCTTTTAATACCTTTTCTGTGTCTTTTTTACTTAAATCCGCTTTTGCAGCCATTGCTGCTATTAATTCAGCCTTATTCATTTAAAATTTCCTCCTCATAAATGTGTTTATATTAACTTCAGTTAATAATAAAAATAAATTTTACATGGTACTATTAAATCACGAATTTAATAAGTCATTATTGTCATGTAAGTCCGCATTCTCAATGCTTTCAAAATTATTTATATACGTTTCTACTGCATTTGTCAAGGCAAATTCACAATTTACTTTAAAAAAACTTGAAATTCTAACAATTCGCAACAAAATTTCACCAATTTTTTGAGTGTTTTTACTTTCATCAACATGATCTACTTTTAAATCCAATAAATCCTGTTGTAGCAAGCCAAAAGTCTTGTTTAGCTCATCTGCATTTAAATGATTGTCATTGGCTTTTTTAACTATTTTTTCAGCTCTCATCAGTGAAGGCAAACAGCTGGGAACACTTTTCAAAATATCAGTTTTACTTTTATAGCCCTTTTCAACTTTCTTAATTTCCTCCCAGTTTTGTTCAACATCACTGGCAGTTTCCGCTTGACCATTTGCAAAAATGTGAGGATGCCTTAAAATCATTTTCTTACAAATAGAATCTAGCACATCATTTATATTAAAGTTTTCTGAAATTGCGGCATGAAAAACAACTTGTAATAAAACATCTCCAAGTTCTTCCGCAAGGGCTGAATCATCATTTTTATTTATGGCGTCGATTACTTCGTAAGATTCTTCAATAAGATATTTTTTAAGGGACTGGTGCGTTTGGGCTTTATCCCATGGGCAACCGTTCTCGCTTAAAAGTTTGCTCATAATTTCATTTAAGTCTGTCAAAGTATAATGTTTCAAGATTATCCCTCCAAAACTTATATGCTGATTATTATCCTTAACAGCTATATGTAACTGTTTAATAAAAATAGACATAAAAAAAGCGTAACACCATTCAAGGTTTACACTTGAGAAAACAACTGGGCAAGAAGGATTTGAACCTTCGAGTGCAGGAGTCAAAGTCCTGTGCCTTACCGCTTGGCGACTGCCCATTATTGAAAAAACTCAAAAATACCTAAACTTCAGCAAAATTACACAGCTACTTTAGTTTAAAGTAAAACTGGGCAAGAAGGATTTGAACCTTCGAGTGCAGGAGTCAAAGTCCTGTGCCTTACCGCTTGGCGACTGCCCATTATTAAAAAAACAAGCACGAGACGAGATTCGAACTCGCGACCCTCGCCTTGGCAAGGCGATGCTCTACCACTGAGCCACTCGTGCAAAAGTCACTGCAGTTAGGGGGACTCGAACCCCCAAGGTCTAGGACCACTAGATCCTTAGTCTAGCGCGTATGCCAATTCCGCCACAACTGCAAAAAATGAGTCACCCGGGATTCGAACCCGGGACACCTGGATTAAAAGTCCAGTGCTCTACCGGCTGAGCTAGTGACCCAAAAGTGAAGGGTGGATAGTGGGATTCGAACCCGCGGCCTCCAGAGCCACAATCTGGCGCTCTAACCAACTGAGCTATACCCACCACATTATAAAATAACACTGTACCAGAAGGGATTCGAACCCCTGACCCACGGCTTAGAAGGCCGTTGCTCTATCCTACTGAGCTACTGGTACAAAAAATCGGGGTGACAGGATTTGAACCTGCGACCTCCTGATCCCAAATCAGGCGCGCTAGCCAAACTACGCTACACCCCGAGGAATTCGGCAACCATCTACTCTCCCAGGCAGCTTCCCACCAAGTACCATCGACCGTCTATGTCTTAACCAACGTGTTCGGTATGGGAACGGGTGTTTCCCATAGACGCATCGTCACCGAAAATTTGATGATGTCTTTTAACA
>JAVBJQ010000057.1:0-21852 GCA_031546905.1 Eubacteriales bacterium
ACATTCGGATATTTGCTATAATCTTTTTGTATATTTAGGTTATTTGTCATTTCTTAATTATACCAAAAAAGTCCTCCCAGTCAAACTGGTCGGACTTTTTTCGTCGTTCTTTTTATCAGGAGTTTTGATACAGCCCCTTTATTTATTTTTTACCTTCATATACGTACATTGATTTATCCTTACCATACCAGAACCGATGGATACCTTTTGAAATAGCAGGCATTACATAATAATCTAGTCCAAAAGTTCTACCAGCACCACTCATCAGCGCAATAGCACAGAAGAAATACCAAGCAATAGACCATCCAGCCATCGCTGATAATACAAAGTTAACAGTAAGGAAAGCAGAAACAGCACTAGCCAAAAATGTAAATAAACCAACAATAAGACAAAGACCAATTCCTAATTCCATTAGTACCACAATTCGTTGGAACCAAACAGAAATATCTGCATTTGGAATAAGAATTTTCATAATCCATTCGAAAAATCCTGGCATTTTAGTCAGAATTGGGTCTGGCCAAGCAGCAGCACCTGCGGCAGCTGTACTAGCCGTAGCAGAAGCTGCAGTGGTAGCATCAGCAGCATATAGCCACTCAAAAGGCATTTTAATATTTCCCGCTTTCATCCAGCTATCTGGTCCAATTCCATTTAAAAGTAATTTATAATTTTTAATAGAGGAGGTTGCTTCTTTCCATGTTGCTTCTCCATATAACTTGGCAAGGGCTTCAAAAACCCACATGAACCCAACATAAACTCTTAAAGCTACTAACCATAAACGGTTGCCCTTTGAAGAAAGATGCCCACGCATAATAGAACGTTCGTCTTCCATAGAGAAAAATTCATGATTCAAATAATTATAAAATAATTGAATACAACCAACTAATCCACCAATTAAAAATAAGTAATAAAGATTAACCATATGTTTCATAACCATTGCGATAAAACCAGACATTCTAACGCCCATAAGGTTTGCAACGCAATATTTTCCGCCGATTGAAACCATAAAACCATGATAATTGGATTTAAACGGAACTTTTGCTTTATTTTCAATGTCCGCAATAATATTTAAGGCCGCTGTAGCACCTGTTTGTTCTGCTGCTTCTACGATTTGAGGCGTTAGTGCACCTTCTTTTTCTTCATAGCAAGTTAAATCCCCAGCAATATAAACATCTTTTCCATTAACGGACTCCATGTATTGATTGGTTCTAAGTCTTCCCGCTCTACCCATTTCCAATTTATATTCTTTTGAACTATTACAAGCTTGGATTCCACAAGTCCAAATCAAGGTTTTTGTGGCAATTTTTCTGCCTGCTTTAAGTGTAATTCCTTCACTTGTCACTTCTGTAATTGGTGAATCTTTTAACAATTCAATGCCAAGTTTATTAATCATGTATTTTTCAGCTTTTAGCGCTTGCTGTCTATCTAACATATTTAAAATCGTACCTAAAGCTTCTACTACCATTACTTTTACTTCTGTTGGGTCAATGTTAAATTCTTTTGCAAAACGATGTTTTACCTCGCCTAACTCCCCAGCCATTTCTATTCCTGTAAAACCAGAACCGGCTACTACAAAAGTAAGTAATTCCATTCTTTTGTTTTTATCAAGTTCTTTTGACGCTTCTTCAAATTTGTCTTTAATATGGTGCCTTAATCGAACAGAATCTTCAAAAGACCATAAAGTAAATCCATGCTCTTTTATACCAGGCACTCCAAAAAATGCAGGCTCGCTACCTAAACAAATAATTAAATAGTCATAGGTGTACTCCCCAAGCTTTGTTTTAACAATTTTTGCTTGTGTGTCAACATTTTCAATAAAATCTGTAACAAGGTTCACTTTTGTTCTTGCAAATATTCTGTTCAGATTCACTTGAACTGACTCTGGATGAACTCTTGAACCAGCAACTTCATGCAATTCTGTAAGCAGCGTATGAAAAGGATTTTTGTCGATCAATGTAATCGTAACATTTGGTTCCTTTTTGTAATGCTTTGCCAATTTTTTAGCAGCATGTATGCCAGCATATCCAGCACCAAGAATTAAAATTTTCTTTTGCTCCATCATATAATCACCCCAAAAATATAATATTTATTATATAATACCATAAAACTATTATATAATAAATTAATAATTGTAAAATATTCTGATTGTATAAAAATTATTATATTAAGCAAAGCTATAGCATGATAATATAAATTGTAAATAAAAAACTACCACAATTATACTTAATTTACTAATCAGAATAAAACAATAAAATTTTAACTTATAAACATATTGTTAAAATAATGTTATTATTTTATAATTAATTTACAAAAAAGTCTATAGAAATATATAGAAATATATATTTTATTTCGATATTACTTTTTGTAATGTACTATTAAAAAAATTAATATGGACTTTTGTGAAATTATTGTTATAATTTTATGTGAAAATATTATTTTATAGAAAAAATGATGAGGTGAAGAAAATGATCAACAAGAAATTAAGTGCTGTCGTTTTAACAACTGTGTTATCTGCTTCTCTATTAGCAGGTTGCGCAAAAAAAGAGGAGCCAGCTCCAACAACTCCACCAGCTACTGAAACGCCAGCAACCGAAACTCCTGCCACTGAAGTTTCTGCTTACAAAGATGGAACTTACAAAACAGAGTACGACAACCTTGATACCAAAGGTTGGAAAGCTTTCGTTGAAATTGTAGTTTCTGGCGGAAAAATTGCAAGCTGTAACTATGACTACGTAAATGCTGACGGAAATTTAAAATCTAAAGATGCTGATTACAACGCTAACATGTTAAAAGGCTCTGGAACAAATCCTGAAAAGGCTTACCCAGCTTTAGACCAAGCGCTTGTGAATGCGCAAGGCTTAGAAGGTTTCCAAGCAGTTACAGGTGCTACACATTCTTCTGATACATTCAAAGAACTTGTTACCATTGCACTTGAAAATGCAAAATCTGGTAATACAACCGTTGCTGTTGTTGCTCAACCTGACATTGCTGCACCTACTGCTTACAAAGACGGAACTTTTAGAGCTGAATATGATAAGGCTGATACTCGTGGTTGGAAAGCTTTCGTTGAAGCAAAAGTAGAAGGTGGAAAAATCACTAGCGTTCAATACGATTATGTAAACGCTGATGGCAAATTAAAAACACAAGATGCTGACTACAACACTAATATGAAAAAAGGTGTTGGGACTAGCCCTGAAGAAGCTTTCCCAGTGTTAGACAAAATGGTAGTTGATAATCAAGGTTTAAATAATTTTACAGTAGTTACAGGTGCTACTACATCTTCTGATTCATTTAAAGAATTGATTACAAGCGTTATCACTAATGCAAAAGAAGGTAAAACTGACGTTGTTGTTCTTCCACAACCTGATGTTGCTAAATAATTAGATTGTATGATAATAAAATTCCTTGTTTATTTTAGACAAGGAATTTTATTTGTTTATTTCCATGGAGGAAACTTATGAGACATATCAAATATTTTTCTATTTTTTGTTTTTTAGCATTATTTTCTTTAACTGCTTGTACAAAAACTCAAAACAATGCAGAGCCTATTTCAAGAATGGATTTTTTGATTGGCACTACTTGCAGTGTTAAAATATACGACTCCAAAGATGCTTCTATCCTTGACGCTTGTTTTGATAGAATAAAGCAAATTGAAAAAGAAGTAAGCGTAAATGAAGATGGCACAGAAGTTGATAAAATTAATGAAAATGCAGGAATACAAAAAGTCCCTGTTTCAGATGACACCTATTTCCTAATTAAAAGAGCCATGTATTATGCAGCACTTTCTGATGGAAGTTTTGATGTTACTGTTGGACCTGTTACAAGCCTTTGGCATATTGGTTTTGATGATGCAAGAGTTCCTTCTAAAGAAGAAATTGATGCCCAATTAAAATATATTGGATATAAAAATGTTGTTTTAGATGACGCTTCCAAAACTGTTTTTTTAACAGAAAAAAACATGAAGTTAGACCTTGGGGGAATCGCAAAAGGATTTGTTGCAGATGAGGTTGTAAAAGTTCTAAAAAGCCATGGTGTTAAAAAAGCCATTGTAGACCTTGGCGGAAACATCGTCGTTGTTGGAAATAACCCAAATAATAGCCCTTGGTCTATTGGTGTTCAAGATCCTTTTCTTGAAAGAAATGAAGTTGTTGGTATTCTAAAAGCAACTGAGAAATCTTTAGTTACTTCTGGAATATATGAGCGTTATATCGAAAAAGATGGTGTTTATTATCACCACATTTTAAGCCCTTTTGACGGTTACCCTATTAACAATGAAATAGCTGGAATCACTATTATCAGTGATTTATCGACCGATGGTGATGCCCTTTCCACTACTGTTTTTTCAAAAGGCCTTCAAGGTGGAATTGATTTTGTAAACAAGCTTGATGGTGTTGAAGCTGTCTTTATCACGAAAGACAAAAAAGTTCATATTACAAAGGGGCTAAAAAATATTTTTAACCTGACCAATGATTCATATACTATGGAATAATTTTTTATAGAACGTGTTTGAACAATGTGATTTTAAATAGGCTAAGGGATTTTTTAACCCTTAGCCTATTTTTTTAATGCGGTTACTGCAAAAATTTTTCAAATTCATCGTTTGGCATTGGTTTGCCAATTAAATATCCTTGAGCTTGTTGGCAACCAATCTTTTCTAAAAATTCAAGCTGTTCTTGTGACTCAACACCTTCTGCTATAACACAGTAACCAAGACTGTGTGACATAGCAATAATGGCTTCCACAATGGCTTTGGTATCATCGCTTGCTAAGTCATCAATAAATGATTTATCAATTTTCAGGGTATCAATAGGCAATTCTACCAATTGACTCAAAGATGAAAGTTCGCTTCCAAAATCATCAATAGATAGGCTAAATCCAATCCTTTTAAGTTCATTAAATGCCTTGACTGTATGCTCAGCATTTCTCATAGTAGCACTTTCTGTAATTTCAAATTCCAGATATTTTTTATCTACCTCATATTGATTGATAATTTCTTCTATTCTACTTGCAAAGTCAGGCAAACTTATTTGTGCCAATGATAAATTAATAGAAATTCTTAACAGTGGTAACCCCTGCTGCTCCCATTTTTTTAATTGCTTACATACTGTTTTAAGCACAATTTCGCCAATTGGCTCAATAAGACCTGTTTCTTCTGCAAAAGGCATAAAGGTGATGGGATTAATCATTCCTTCTTCTGGTTGAAGCCATCGAATCAAAGCTTCACCACCTACTATTTTTTTTGACTTGATACTCAGCTTCGGTTGATAGTGCATGATAAATTCTTTATTTAAAATCGCTTTTTTTAAATTGGATTCCAAATGAACCATAAGTGTTTTTTTATTTTTCATTGTTTCATTATAAACTGTATAATTATTTTTCCAACTCATTTTAGAATAAACAAGTGCCGTTTCTGCATTTTTTACGATATTATCTGGCGAGTCTCCCTCTTCGTACATAGCAATTCCGATACTGGTTGTAACATAAACTTCATAGCCTTGTATATAAAATGGCCTCCGAAACAGTTTTAAAAAACGATTCATGCTTTGCTGTACAGACGAAATGTTTTCCTCCATAATGCCAAGCTCGAACGCTCCAAGCCTAGAAATATTTTTGCTATCTGAAATATATGCGCTTACTTCTGCTGAAACTACACGAATTAATTCATCACTTATTTCTACAGACAAAAAGTCAGTAATATTGGTAAACCGATCTAGGGAGACAATCAGTACTGCAAATTTTTTATTTTTTTCAATTATTTTCATTAGATTATCTTTGAAATAATATTGGTTGGTCATATTGGTACGACTGTCTGTATAGGCTTGTAGTTTTATTTCTTCTTCATTTTGTACACGCTCTGTTGCATCACATACCTTGAATATATATTGTTCAATTTCTGAATCATTATTTTTTATGCTTGTTACCAGTACTTTTGAAGGATATTCTTTTCCGTCCTTTTTCTTGCTCCATAGTAATCCGCTCCATTGTATCTGGTTTTGGGGTTTTGAAAAAATCTTTCTAATATATTTATCTGTGTGTTTAATACCATAAAAATATTCAATGTTTTGATAAATAATTTCATCCTTCTCATACCCTGAAATAGCTACAAAGGCATCATTTACCCATAAAATATTACCAACTGCATCTGAAATGATAATGCCATCAGCCGCCTCTGACAATACATCAGAGAATTTTTTGAAGGAATGATTTTTATTGTCTTCCCCCATCACTTCTATGAAACAAATTGTTATGTACTGTTTATTTTCTTTTACTTCACAGGTGACGAAAGTTTTACAAAATATAACTCCATTATTTTTTGTTTTTAATTTTATATCAAAAAAATTACTGGCACTATTTTTTTGTACACATTCTAAATCATCTTTTTCCATAATGGTGAATACAGAAGCGCCACATAATGCTTCTTGTTTATGTCCACATAACTGTGAAAAAACATCATTCCCGTAGAGTATTGCTTCCTCACATACTAAGACAATTCCCATGTCCATTGTATCTGTAATTCGCTTATCTAGCTTAACCCCAGCCTTCATGCTAACTACTCCTTTTATTTAAAAACTTCTCGAAGTCATTTGCGTTAATCGGTTGACTTATGAAATAACCTTGTATTAAATCACAATCATAGGATTCCAATAATTTCATTTGTTCTTCTTTTTCCACCCCTTCTGCTGTCACTTTGATTCCTAATCCATGGGCCATTGCTATAATAGCCTTTACAACGCTTCTACTATGTTCATTTTGATCTATATCCTTTATAAAAGAACGGTCAATATTAATATTTTTAATCGGTAATTTTTTTAAATAACTTATAGAGGAAAAAGATGTTCCAAAATTATCAATTGAAATTTTAAAACCAAGTTTTTCAAACATTTTAACTGTATTCATCAGCAAGTCAAGATCCCGCATCAAAACACCTTCGGTAATATCAATTTCAATGACATTATTTAAATGATGATTTAATGCTGTTAACTTTTCAATATTTTGATAAAACTCCAATTTATAAAATTGTGTAATGGAAATGTTAATGGAAATAGGAATTAGTTCATATCCTTTTTCGTACCAGTTTTTGTTTTGTAAAAATGTATGTTCCAAAACAATTTCATCTATTGGCTCAATGATTCCTGTTTCCTCTGCTAAACGGATAAAATCTTTCGGTGAAACCACCCCAATCATAGGATGATTCCATCTAACGAGTGCTTCTGCACCAACTATTTTTTTTGTTTTCAATTCCATTTTGGGCTGGTAATACACTAAAAATTCTTTCTTATTAATTGATGTTCTGATATGAGCTTCCAATGAGTGAAATGCCAATGGACGAGTTGTTTTTTCGCTGGTATATACGGTATAAAAACTTTTCCATACTGGCTTTTTTGATTCTATCATTTCTCCCACCGCATTTAAAATATCATAAGAATTTTCAAAATAATGGGTTTCCTTCACAATTCCGATACAAACAACAATATATATGTCCAATTCATTGATGATAATTGGATATTGAAGTTCTTTAATCATTTTTGTGGCATAATCTTCTACGCCAAAACTTTCTTTATATATAATGGCAAACCGGTCCCCTTCAACTCTTCCAATAAAATCAGACTCTTTTAAAAAACTCTTTAGTTTTGATGCAACTATTTTTAAAACATTGTCTGATATTGTACGTCCATAAAGCTCATTTATATTTTTAAATCTGTCAATATCTATTAACAGTAACGAAAATCTACCTCTGTCCTTATGTTGAAGTTCTGTTGTTAAGTGATCCATAAAATAATACTTATTGGGAAGTTCTGTTACGGCATCCCTGTAAAATGTTGCTATGACCTTATCATGTGTCAATGGATACTTAACTGCATCTTTTAAAATAAGAATACTTCTATTTTTATTTTCCTCATTGTTTTTGATTTTTGTTATCGAAAACAAAGCAGGACATATTTTACCAGCTTTATTTTTGTAAGCTATATGACTTCTATAATTTTCATCATTTTGCACACATTCGTCCATCATTTGTACTATATTTGAATTTAAACTATCAATGTTAAGCATTTCAAATATATTACTTGTGACTTCATGTTCCCGATAGCCTGTCAGTTTTTCAAAAGAATTGTTGACCCAATGAACTTTATGATTGTCATCTAGTACGATAATTGCTCTGTCTATTTGTTTTAAAATCTTATCCAATTTAGAAAAGGCGTGCTGATCTGATTTACTTTCATTATTTGCCACCATAATGCCATATACACGTTCATCATCATTGGGTGCTTTTTGAATACATAATATTTTTGCAGAAGATACTCGTCCACCTTTATTTTTTACAAGTATTTCATAACTTTCTTTTAAAACATTCCCATCTGATGCAGTTACCAATTTATGTTCAAGTGGTTTTGTATACTCCTTTTTTGTAAAGCGAATATACGCTTTGCCTTTCAAGTCCTCTAACATATAGCCCCAGTGATGGTAAAAATACTCGTTCACATATTCCAATTTATTATTTTTTATAACAAAAATACCCAAGTTTATATCCTCATGCAAACTTAGTTCCTTTCTGATATCCTTTAAGTCCATTTTTGCACCTCTACGAATTCATAATATGAAACTGACTATACGAATGGATGAAATTAAAATTTTGCTGATTTTTTACTTGTTACGTAGCTGTTCAACTTCGTGGCACTTCACCAATTATTTAGATACTGCAAATATGTATTTATTATACTAAAAAAGGTATAAAAATTCTATATAGGAGCATAAATACTTTTTATAATTATTTTTTTAATTTTTTATCATATATATTGAAAATACTATTGCAATATGGCGACATATCTGTTAGAATAGCTTTTGTTAGTCATATGATATGTGTACTTATATGACAATTGTTATTAAGGAGGTGCTATGCGGTGGCAAAGTGTGAATTATGTGAAAAAGGTATGCGTACTGGTCATAGAATTAGTATTAACCGTAGCCAAGTTAGTAGACGTGCTAACAGAACTTGGAAACCTAATATTAAAAAAATCAGAGTTATTGAAAATGGAACTGTTAAAACAGTTAATATTTGTACAAGATGTCTTCGTAGTAATAAAGTAACTCGTGCAATCTAAATAAATAAAAAATAGGATTTTCTTTTTAGAAAATCCTATTTTTTATTTATTAAAAACTTTTCTAATCACAAAATAAAAGAAAAAAGCCAAGTGAAACAAAACCTATGGCCAAAAAAATTCCAAAACTAGGTACAATAAGTATAATAAACATTCCTATTCCCATAGAAAAAATAGTCAAACCTAAAACTTTTCTGCCTATACACATATTAAAAACCCCCATGTACTTGCACTACACTGTTGATTGTTATTATATCTTATTATTTTTTTTAAAAAAATGTGCTTTTGTTATAAAAAAAGGTTGTAGCCAATGCTACCACCTTTTTTTTGAATAAAACACCATTTTTTTAACCTCTTCATTATCTTCCACCAAATGGGGCTTTGGTCTGTATAATAAAAATCCTTGATAATAGTTAACACCCATCTGAGCTAGTACTTCTAAGTCCTCTTTTATTTCCACACCTTGCGCAATTACTTTTATCCCTCTTGGTGAAGCATAGGAAATTATATTTTCTACTATTTGCTTTTTATTGTTATCCAAATGGATTCCATGAATTACATTTTTATCAATTTTTATAAAATCCGTTGCGGAGGACATGAATGTTATATCATTATATCTCGAACTAAACTCATCAAGGGTTATTTGAACCCCCAGCTCTCGCATTTTAGATAGTTTCCATAAATATTTTTCATTTTCTCCTTCTTCCACTGTAATTATCTCCATTACCATTTTCGACAAGCTGTTATCTCTGCTTATTTCAGTTAAATTTTTAAAGTCTTTTTCTGTGAGGCAAATGGAAGGAATGGAATTAAAAAATATTTTTTTATTTCTTAATTCGTCACCATGCTCATTTACAAATCGAATAGCCGTGGTGATCACTAATTTTTCCAGTTGGTATTGCTTTGACTGAGCCTTAGCCAATTGCAAAATCTGCAAGGGAGAAGTTAATTCATTGTGATGAGAACGCATCAATGCCTCATAAGCAACTATTTTCCCCGTGGAGGCATCCACAATTGGTTGAAACACAAAATATAAAAGCTTATTTTCAATAAATGTATTTAACACTTCCATTTTACTTGTAAGAAAAGAATTTTTATCATACGATTCAAGATCAAATTCTTTCGTGTTTCCTTTGTTAGAATGTTTCACCTCATACATGGCAAAGTCAGCATATTTCATTAATAAACTTAAGTCAGTAGTGTCTCTGGGATACCATGAAATACCAGCAGATGCCCGAAGTTTATAAAAAGAATGATCTGGTAATGTAATATACTTATTTCCAGATGCCTTTAGAACCTTTGTATAAATTTCTTTGATTTGCTCTTCCCCATCAAATCCATGAATAAAAACAACAAATTCATCCCCTGATATTCTAGCAACAATACCGTTATAAGGAATAAACGCCAACAAAGAATTTGCCATTAACTTAATATATTCATCTCCACACTCATGTCCATAATTGTCATTAATGAATTTTAGATTATCCATATCAAGAAAAATCAATGCCCCGATTTTATTCTCATCATTTCCAATTGCCTCTGATGCTTTATTGTAAAATGCCACTCTGTTCAAAAGCTTTGTAAGTCCGTCCACATCTCTTTCATATTCTAACTTTTGCTTTTGAAGAACCTCATTGGTAACATCTATAATTACACCAAATGTTTTTCCTTCTTCTTCCTTGATGTTCAATTGTATGTACTTAAGCGTTTTATGTTCATCTATGTATTGAAAAACATCTTCGTAGTCTTTCACTTTTTCAGCTATTAATTTTAGTTTAAAAGATTCCCATTGTTCAAAAGAAATAAAATTTTTTTCTATAAAAGGTATGTTAAAAATTCGAAGGATAGATTCTGTAACATACACCCTATTTTCTTTTTCATTTTCCTCAAAACCTGCAATGGGTTTCTCAAATAAATTAATAATGGATGAAAGTCTTGAAGCAGATTGAGTCACCTTTATACCAAGCCTCTCCAAAGCCTTTGATAGTTGGTCAATTTCTGCAATTCCAGTTGGTTCAATTACAATTGGCATATCAGCATCAATACTGGCAACTTTTTCTGAAAGCTTTAATATGGGTCTTATAGCCGATATACTAGCAACAATAGCTGATAGCAAACTAAATACAAGAAACAAAATCCCTAAATAAATTATTAAACTTCTAACCCCATTAGGGCTTTGAAGTAATTGGTGTTCTGGAACAAAACCATATAATGTATATTGCTCCCCTCGATAAGGAGAATCCCTGTTATATAACTTCATATTCACAGAAGTCCCTAGCATTTTTTTTATGGTTGAATTCTTGTTCTCATATAGATATATATTGTTCTCTTTATCCACCAACTTATAGCCTAATTTGTTGCCACCTAAAAAGACTTTTGAAAACGAATTACTGTCAATAAATATATTACTAAAATTGGATATATTATTATCCGTTAATACATAAAATCCATTTTCAATATTGGGAAGTTCTGGTTTAGAAATTTGTTTTTCCAAAGAATCTAAACTCATTTCCACCCCCATAACACCATATGGGTTCCCATCATCATCTATTAACGGAATGGTCTGCGTAATAATTTCAATATCACCTGCTGAAATCCTAAATGGTTTACTTATATAACAATTTTGAGTGCTATTTTTATGTTCTATTGCATCGTTAAAAGGCTTATTAAAAAATTCTCTGTTTACACCGTCTTCTGTATTTGGCAGGTTTAAATAATATGTCCAGAGATAATCCAGCTGAATATTAAGTTTACTCGCCACAGATGGATTTCCAAACCGTAACACCCAATAATCTTCTGTTGAGTAAGAAGTTACTTCTTGGGTTCTTTTTCGAATATAAAGACAAGGGTTTGTATCGTCCTTATCTTGTAGCTGTTCTACTCCCAAAATAATAAATATACCCGAAACATCAGGGTTAGCATAAAGGAAATTGGTCAGGTCAACTGCTTTGTTTAAAAAGATTTTTTGAACGATTTCATGATTCGTTTTTAAATCAGCATTTTGTAATTTGTTTTTAGCAAGATATTGATTAATATAAGTATTATACGTTCCACTGATGGATATCAAATTATTTGAAATATGATTAAATATGCCTTCAATTTTTTCTGCTTTTTTATTTACAATAAAATTGACACTTCTATAAGCTTCTACATATTGTGATTGCACAATACCAAGTGCTAGGGTAAGTACTACAGCAACTATTGCTTGCATAGTGACTACCCCTAAAAATATAAGCAATGTTTTATTTAGTAATGATTTTTTCTTTTTCAAATAAAATCACACCTTAATTTATCATTTTTTTGATCGCTACATCAAAAGAATTATACCATTTTTTAAATTCATCCTCTGAGCAATATTTTGAAACAACATCATCATAAGAAGCACCTGCCCCCATCTCTTCACGAGAATCATGAACGGCAGCCACCGTGCTTTTCTCAAACTCATCTAATAGGGAGCGTACTTTACTACTGTTATTAAATACCCCAGCAAAAAACATTTCATAGGTTTTAAACTGTTCAAGAAATGCTCCCATAACAAGGGAAGTATTTTGATACCCTACTAATTTTCCCTTATCCGTTGTAGAATTTATAAGGTTGCTCATTTTAGATTGAACTGCTTCTTCCAATCCAGGGCTGTTTTTAACAGGCATATACCCAGAAGAATCAATTGAAAAATCTATATTTCGCTCTGCATCAGTAAACCACTTCAAAAAGAGAATGCTGGCATATTCTTTTTCTTTTGTTGATTTTGAAACACACATACCAGCCCCTTGTTGAATTACAACTTTTTTACCATTTTCAATGATTGGCATCGGAAGTGCCATCATTTCAATGGCGTGAGAATCTCCTGATTCAACGGTAACTTTGGCAGGAAAATATGCTGCCCCTGTCGTTGCACCAACCAAATAAATTAGATCCCCTGTTTTGGCATCATCAGAGCGAAAACGTCCTTTTGAAGTAAAATACCCCTTTATCATGTTTTTGTAATAAAGTTCCCAAAGTTTATGTATGCTTTGTTCATCGTATGCTACTTTTGCGGTTCCATCCTTCACCACAATTAAATCTTTCCCCATTTGATGAGAAACAACATTCATAAAGTTGGCAATAGAATCTACTCCAAAAAATGCTTTTCCGTCATTTTTAATTTCTGGGGTTTTTGCATCTGTCCATTTATAATATTCCTCTGCAACTTTTGTAATTCCTTCAAATGTTTTTAAATCGTCATAGCTAATATGTACATTATCTTTTTGTATTTCGTTAACGAACTTGTCAAAGTCAGTTTTATTTAACATTCCTATTTCAGAGGATTTTGCAATTGGAAAAATTTTAAGGCTATTATCAGCTCCCAATCGTCCTTCCTCAACAAAAGATGGTATATATTGTTTCAATTCGTCTTTACTCATGTAGTCTTCCATATTTGCAAGCTTTTTCATATTATCAATTTGAATTGCACCATCACTATAGCAAGCAAACATATTTGGCATCGGCTTTGAGCCAATCTTCTCATTTGCAGAATCAAGTGCGGCGGCTGAAAGTTCATTAACAGAACCATATCCATATGCTTCTAGTATAATTCCATTTTTTAATCCTACTGTGCTGTTAAAGTCTTCTACCATTTTGTCAAAAGCAATTTGTTGAGGTCCATGATAATAATGCCAAATTGTAAGTGTTATTGGACTTTCAGGATTTAGTTTTACAGCATCTTTTGTATTTTTGCAACTAACCAACCCGATGAAAATAATTAAAACCAATACTACCCCTAACATTTTTTTCAATTAAGATTCTCCTCCAAACTTATTTTTGCAATAATTGGGCTATTATCTGTTTCCATTTTTATTATTACTATATACTATCAGAAATAAATATAAATTTAAAGTGCTATTGCTTGTATAAAAACAAAAAAATAAAAAACCTATTTCTGTTCTTACAAAACTTTTCTAAAAATTAACAAAAGTCCAGTAACTAAATAGGTTTTTTATTTTTTCTCCATGGATTGAATAACAAGTAACAACCCACTTTTTATTTCAACAGAAGCTTCGGGAGCCGTCATAACATTGCTAACTCCTAAAGAATTTCCTAGCCACAATTGTGCATTTTGAAGCTCATATTTTAATTTATTTGTCGTCACTCCTGTAACTTTTTCACTCATGGGAATTAATGAAACCAATTGTCCTACGTCACCCGACAACTTTATTTCTTGGTTGATTAATTGAATTGTATTATATTCATTTACCAGCTTTGCTTTTGAACCACCTATTAAAATTTTATATAAGATTTGAACATTTTGCAGGGTGTGATCTAGTCTGCTTCCAATTCCTCCAAAAATAGTAATCTCTTCTGGTTTCATTTCTAAAGCATACTCTATTCCTATTTCCATATCGGTTTTATCTTTTTCGGTTGGGAAAGTTTTAATTTCAACATTTTTATTTTTATAGAACTCCAGTAACTCTAAATCAACAGAATCAAAGTCTCCTACAATCATATCTGGCAAAACATTCATTTTAAAAAGATGCAAAAGCCCCCCGTCACAACAAATAATTTTAACGGGGGATTTTTGCAAATATGAATAAATGAAATGGTAATTTTCGATTTCAGCACTTCCAAAAATTAGTACATTCATTATCTCATCTCAAATCCTTTACAATAATCAACAAACTGCTTGGCGTTCTCGTAAGTATTTTCACTGTCAAAAATAGCTGAACCAGCAACAATAACAGTAGCTCCTGATTTTAAAACAATTTCAAGATTTTCTAAATTTACGCCACCATCAATTTCTATTTCTACGTCTAAATTTCTTTCTTTAATTATATGAGAAAGTCTCTCTACTTTTAAAAGACATTCTTTCATAAGCGGCTGTCCACCAAAGCCAGGATTTACAGACATAATCAAAACCATTTTTACTTTATCTAATACACCCGCTAAAACATCCACATCTGTTTCAGGTTTAATGGTAACCGCTGGAATTTTACCGAATGCAATAATTTTATCAATCACAGAAGGTAAATCTCTACACGCTTCCACATGTACATTAATAATATCTGCACCTGCTTCTGCAAACGGAGCTATATATTGTTCTGGATTTTCAATCATTAAATGAACATCAAAAATTAAATTGGACGTTTTCCGCAGGGATTTTATAACAGGTGGTCCTAACGTAATATTGGGCACAAAATGTCCGTCCATGACATCAATATGAACATATTGGGCACCCGCTTTTTCTATAATTTCAAGTTCTTCCTTTAAAATAGAAAAATCGGCTGACAATATGGATGGTGCAAGCTTAATCATACTTTTTCTCCTTTGTTTTTAACTCATTATAAATGTATTTGTATCGTTCATGTCTAATCTCGCTAATATGAGTACCAATTTGAAGCTTAACCGCACAAGAAGGCTCTGAAATATGATTGCAACCAACAAACTTGCAACTTGGAATATAACCTAAAAATTCTCTAAAATAAAACTGTAATTCACTAGGTTCAATATGAAAAAGCGTAAGTGAAGTAAACCCAGGAGAGTCCACAATAAAACTGTTTTCTTTTAGTTCCATTAGTTCTGAATGTCTTGTAGTATGTTTACCTCGTTCAATTTTTTTACTGATTGCATCTGTTTTTAGTTCAAGTTTTGAATTTAAACAATTAATAATACTAGACTTTCCAACGCCAGAAGGTCCTGCAACAATCGATACTTTATCACTTAAATAATTTTCTAGTTGTTGTATTCCCGACTTTTCTTTTGCACTTACAAAAACAACTGGATATCCAATTGACTCATAAATATTTCTGATTTTTAATATTCCTGCCTCATCGGCCAAATCAGATTTATTAATGCAAATGACAATTTCAAGTTTTTGCTCCTCTGCAAGAATAATAAACCGATCCAATAAATCAAAATTAATGGCTGGGCTTGTATAAGCAAAAACAATGATGGCTTGGTCAATATTAGCAGATCTAGGTCTTATTAATTCATTTTTTCTTTTATGGATCTCTTCAATGCTTCCATTTTTCGTTGCTTCATCAATTACGTTAATTTCAACATAATCCCCAACAAGTGGGGATATGTTTTCTTTTCGGAAAGAACCGCGCGCCTTACAACAATACAACCCATTGTCAGTTGTAATATAGTAAAAACCTCCGATTCCTTTTATAATTCTACCTTTAATTGCAGCATCTCCATCCTCTCATTTATCTTTGCGTTATTGTCCAAAGTCAATGGTATCTCTCCATTGTAAATCATCATCAAAATATAACTGAAATTCACAAACGCCGTCTCCAGTGACAGTTATGTCGAAGGGGAACTCAGAAATTTTCTTTCTTTCTACATAATCTGTAATCTTACTACCATTTATTATTTTCACAATCGTAACCATAACGGAATCTTTGTCACCCGTAACAGAAGGGGCATTAATTGAGAATGTTTTAGATTTAGGTTTTTGTTGTGGTTTATCTGGTGTTTTTGGCTGCTCTGGTTGTACTTGGGTATCTTTTGGAACTTCTTGTTCAGGTGGTTTTCCTGAGCTAACAACAATACCAACGATAGTTTTGGTAGGCATTTCTTTTTCTGCCTCCACCGTTTGTTTAACAACCAATCCCTTTTCATATGTTGCACTAGGAGAGGTTGTAACATTTCCAACCACCAAGTCCATATCTTTTAATAGTTGCTTTGCTTCTGCTTCTGTTTTTCCAACTACATTTGGTATTACAACCATTTTAACTTCCGGACCATCACTAACATAAATTTTTACATCCGAACCTTTTTGTGCTTTTGCTTTTCCTTCTGGTTCTTGCCTTATTACAATGCCTTTCGTAACATCATCACTTGGCTCATAAGAAAAAACAGGATTTAGGTCTACATTTTTAAATTCATTGATGGCAGACATTTCTTCTTTATTCACCACGGAAGGAACATCCACCATGTTGCTTCCCAAACTTAACACAAGATTTACAACAGTTCCTTCTTGTATTTGATCATTCGGCTTTATATCTTGTGAAACAACTAAACCAACTTCGCTTTCATCATATACTTCATCCGCTTTTTTTACTTCTATGCCTTTTTCTTTTGCAAGTGCATCAGCTTCATCATAAGTTTTTCCTTTAAAATCAGGTGTATAAATAGGAACCACTTTTTTACTGTCGATATAATGAAATCCAAAAAAAGAAATGCCTAAAATAATAATAATGGAAGTTAAGACAGCTAGTAATACTACCCTTTTTTCACTTGACTTGCTATAATTATCTTCTTCATATTCATCATCAAATTCCCTATTATCCTGAAAATCTTCTTCATAAGGTGGTATAGATTCATTCTGTTTTTTAGAATCTTTTACTTCACTTCTAATTTTTCTAAGTTCAGTATCGGAAATTTTTACTGTGGGAGAATCTTGTGTCTTGTGATTTTTTACAAAATCTCCATTTTTATTTACCAGCGCTGTTTTTAAATCTCCAACCACATCATCAATAGTCGCATATCGGTTAGACGTTAATTTTTCCGTTGATTTTTTTATAATTTGTTCCAAACTTTCCGAAATGTTGGCATTTACAATAGGCGGAAAGGCATCATTAATGTGTTTTAATGCAATGGCAACGGTTGTATCACCATCATAAGGAAGTTTCCCTGTCGCCATTTCATACATGATGATTCCAAGAGAATATATGTCGCTTTTTTCATCAACATAACCCCCTCTTGCTTGCTCAGGTGAGAAATAATGGACAGAGCCTATTGCATTTACCGCCATAGAAACCGTAGTGGCTGTGGCGGCACGGGCTATTCCAAAGTCAGTCACTTTTACTACGCCATCGTTTGTAACCAAAATATTTTGTGGTTTTATATCCCGATGAACGATATGGTTTTTATGGGCACTTTGCAAGCCTTGTGCAATTTGTATGGCGACACCAATTGTTTCTTTTGTATCAAATGGTGCTTTTTCAGAAATTAAATCTTTTAGGGTTCTGCCGTCCACATATTCCATTACAATATAATATATGTTGTCTTCTTGGCCTACATCATAAACGGTTACTATATTAGGGTGCGATAAGCTACCAGCTGCCCTAGCCTCTGTTCTAAACCGTATAATAAATTCTTCATCTGAAAGAAACTCTTCTCTTAACACCTTGATGGTAACATGTCTTTCCAGTTTTGTATCAAGACCTTTATATACAATAGCCATACCGCCAGCGCCTAATTTGCCTACGATTTCATATCTTCCACCTAACATAGTTCCTTTGTTTAATATCACTTTTTCACCCCGTTTCTATTGTATCAAAATAATTGATATGTTATCTAATCCGCCTTTTTGGTTTGCTTCATTCAGCAGTATTTGAGCACCGTGTTCAAGGCTTGTATTTTCGTTTAAAATTTCTAAAATTTCATTATCATCTAACATCGTCGTTAAACCATCTGAGCACATTAAAATTAAATCGCTTTGATGTAGGTTTAAAATTTTTGTATCCGCATAAACATTTGAATCAGCTCCAATGGCTCTTGTAATGAGATTCCTCCGTGGGTGTATTCTGGCTTCTTCTGCTGTTATCTCGCCTAATTTAACCAAGTCAGCTACATAAGAGTGGTCATTTGTAACCTGATTGATTGCGTGATCTCGAATTAAATAAACTCGGCTATCACCAACATGAGCAATGAACGCTTTATCCTCTTTCACCACAAGTACAGTAAAAGTGGTGCCCATCCCTTCATATTCAGGCACTTTTTTAGATTCTTCTAATATTTTTTCATTTACATAATGAACTCCACTAACCAATAAATCTAGTATTTCATCTTCTCTTGCATTTCTCGTAGTTGAATTATTATGTATATATTCACAAAAAAATTGAATCGCACTTTTACTCGCTACTTCACCAGCATTGTGTCCACCCATTCCATCAGCAACAATATAAAGATTAGGAAGGCAGGCATAACCTGTGTTAAATATAAAAATAGAATCCTCGTTATTTTTTCTTTTCATTCCGACTTCACAGCGTCCTGACGAATTCATTTAATCACCCCGAGCTTGAAAAATTTATTTTTTATAACTTCTTCTTAACTGGCCACAAGCAGCATTAATATCAGCACCCAGTTTTCTCCTCACAGTTGTCTCCAGATTATATTGTTTTAAAATTTCAGCAAAAGTATTCGTTCTCTCTGTATTACTTCTCTTATAATCTCTTTCTTCAATTTCATTAACAGGTATTAAATTTACATGACACATAATACCTTTCAATTTTTCTGTTAATTCAAGTGCATTGTCTTTGGAGTCATTCACACCATCAATGAGTGCATATTCGATTGTAATACGTCTCTTGGTTTTGTCAGCATAAAATTTCATTGCCTTTAACAGGTCACCTATTTCATTGCTTTTTGCTGTTGGAACAATTTGTTTTCTTATGTCATCATTTGGTGCGTGAAGAGATAACGCAAGTGTTATTTGCAAATCTTCATTTACTAGGTCATAAATTTTTTCTATAATACCACAAGTCGACACGGTTATATGACGTTGCCCTATATTTAAACCATCTTTTGCATTAATAAGCTTTATAAACTTCAATAAGTTATCATAATTATCCAATGGTTCGCCAGTTCCCATTATTACAATATTGGAAATTCTTACATCAATATCTTTTTGAATTTCATATACTTGCGCAAGCATTTCACCTGCACTTAAATTTCTTTCTAATCCATCAATAGTGGATGCGCAAAATTTACAACCCATTCTACATCCAACTTGAGAAGATATACATACAGAGTTTCCATACTCATAGCTCATTAATACGCTTTCTATTATATTATCATTGCCTACATCAAACAAGTATTTTGTCGTATTATCTTCCTTTGAAACATATTTTTTTACCATTTTAATGTTTGCAAGTGAATACTTCTCTTCCAACTTTTCCCTCAGTTCTTTGGAAAGATTGGACATATCAGAAAAAGTATTTACTCCTCTTTTATGAATCCATTCAAAAATTTGTTTTGCTCTAAAGGCTGGTTGCCCCTCTTGTTTCATTAATTCTGTTAAATCTGTAAGTTCTAATGATGATAAGTCTTTTTTCGACATTTTTAACCCTTCCTCTTCATACGCGCTATAAAAAATCCATCTATATTGTGTTTTTGTGGTAGTAATTGTACATACCCTTGTTCTTTTGTGTCTTCTGCTATTTCAGCTGGAAGATATGGTGTTACGTCCTCTAATTCATAGGGAAAATTTTCTACAAACCAGTTTACATTTTCTATATTTTCGACTTTTGAAATTGTACAAGTGCTGTAAACCAGTGTTCCACCAACTTTTACTTTTTTTGCAGTTGCTTCTAATATTTTTCTTTGTAGTATTACAAGTTCTTTAATATCTTTTTCACTTTTATTGTATTTTATGTCAGGCTTTTTTTGTAGTAATCCAAGCCCCGAACAAGGTGCATCCACCAAAACGGCGTCAAATTGTTCATCCATCTCTTCCAAGGCATCTTTTAATTCTGTTTTTATGATTTCAATGCCAAGTCTTTTTATAGATTCTTCTATTAGGTTAATTTTATGTTCATGTACATCTCTCGCTAAAATTTCACCTTTGTTATTCATCTTGTAAGATGCACAAAAAGATTTTCCACCGGGTGCAGAACATACATCCAATATGCTTTGACCTTCTTTTGGGTCTAAAACAGCTACCGCAAGCATGGAACTTTGGTCTTGCACATGAAAAAGCCCTTCTTCAAATGATTTTAGCTTGCCAATATTAGATGTTCTTGTTAATACAAGCGAATCATGGCCATACAAACCTTCTGTAACGTCTATTCCTTCTGACTCAAAAATATTTTTCAACGTGTTTTTATCTGTTTTCAAACTGTTTACACAAACAGTTACTTTGGGTGATTCTAACTGTTTTTTACAAATATTTTCGACTTCATGAAAATTATATTCTGCAAGCCAAAGCTTTATTATCCATTCTGGATAGGAGTACATAGTTGACAAGTATTTTATTTTGTTTGATGGATCTGGAAATTTTAAGACATTTATATTTCTTATCATATTCCGAACAACCCCATTTACAAAACCAGATAAAGAAGTAAATCCATGTTTTTTTACTAACAAAACTGCTTCATTACAAATAGCCGATTCGGGAACTTTATCCATAAATTTAATTTGATACACAGAAATTCTTAATGTGTTTAAAATAAATGGTTTCATCTTAGTTGTTTGGGTTTTTGATATTTGATTAATCATATAGTCTATTAAAATAAGATTTCTTAATGTGCCATTTACCATCTCTGTTATAAATGCTTTTTGAACCGTAGAAAGCTGTGGATTCCCCTCCAACGTTTTTCTTAAAATAATATTGTTATACAAATTTTCCTTTGTTATATCCATTAAAATAAATACAGCAGTTTCTCTTTCGTTTGCTTTATGCAATTGTTATGTTCCTTTCTAAATTAATGTGGGTTGGACAAAATTAAAAATCTTCTATTTTTAACTTGCTATGCAACCTGACTCCACTTCATCCAACTCTGTTAAATTAAATCATACTCATTCAAACATATCCTAGTATAAATTATTTTTGTAAAAACTTCAAATTTTATTATTTTCTGCTATGTGATATAGCGTTAAAAATCTTAATCAGCTTGTGTCACAGAGACTTAATATTACGTGAGTTCGACGAAAATAAACAAAAAAATAAAATCCGACCAAAATCTGCTAAAATAAGTTTGAGACCAAAAAAGCAGAGGATGGTGGATTTTATATGCAAGAAGAATTACTAATAAAGATTTTTTGTGATGTAGACGAA
>JAVBJQ010000075.1:0-4875 GCA_031546905.1 Eubacteriales bacterium
GAAATATTTTTTAGAGGACTAAACGGATCGGAACTTGAACAAATAGCCACCAATGCCTGTAGAAAAGCAGAATTTGATTTTGAAGAAGAAGTGCCAAAAATAGTTTCAAATTATGCAAATAATGGAAGAGATGCGGTGAATATTGTACAAACTTCCGCTTCTCTTGCTACCCTTGAAGCAAGAAATATAATAACCATTGAAGATATAGAAAATGTTTTAGACTTTGGAAGGTATACAAAAAAACTAGATAAAAAAGTGTCGGAAGGAAAAAAAGTTGGAATTGTAAATGGGCTTGCTGTTTTTGGCGGTGGGGCTGGTTCTATTCTTGAAATAGAAGCAATTACATTAAAAACAGATTTGGCAGGAATGGGCACGATTAAAGTAACTGGGATTATAGAAGAAGAAGAATTATCCAATCATGGCGGTAAAATGAAAAGGAAGAGCACTGCAAAAGCCTCTGTTGAAAATGTAATAACTGTGCTAAAGAATGAAACAGCACTTCCCGTAAAAGATTTTGATGTCCACATCAATTTTCCAGGTGGTATGCCTGTAGATGGGCCTTCTGCTGGGGTAGCGATTTTTACGGCGGTGTATTCCAGTTTATGCAAAAAAGAAATCTCCACTAAAATTGCCATGACAGGTGAAGTAACCATTAATGGAAATGTTGCTCCCGTAGGAGGGGTTGCTTCAAAAATTGAAGCAGCCATAGAAGCGGGGATTGATAAAGTTTTAATTCCCAAAGAAAATTGGCAAAAAGCATTTGCCAACTATAAAATAGAGGTAATCCCAATCGAGACAGTTCAACAAGCACTAAAAGAAGTTTTTGGAATCGACATTTTACCCCTCACCATTAAAAATAATATTTTAGGAAACCAAGCAGAAATTTTAACAGCCAAAGGAAGCCAAGACAACCTAAACTAATACTTGTAGAGTTATAGAATATGTTATATTATATTAAAGGTTTCTGTCATGAACAGAAGCCTTGTAATTCGTTTTAAACTGCATTAAAAAATTTGTAAAGAAATTTTATGGTGATGAAATGGCGGATAAGAAAAATAAAAAAAATAAAAATACGGAATTAGAGCTTCCAATGATTGCTTTAAAAGGGGTTGTTGTTTTTCCCAACACCATGGTAAGCATAGACGTGGGACGAAAAGTTTCGGTTGAAGCAGTTGAATATGCGTTAAAAAATGGTTCCAAAATATTTATTGTTTCTCAAATTAATTTAATGATGGATGATGGGCTTACAGCAGATGATGTATATCAAATTGGGACAATTTCAGAAATTCTTCAAGTTGTTAGACTTCCAGGCAACGTTCTTAGAATTATAGTAGAAGGAAAAACAAAGGCAACAGTTCAATCATTTATACAGGGGGAAGCATTCTTTAAAGTTTCTCTAAAAGAGAGCGAAGGGGTTAACCAAGCAATCGATTTAGAAACCGAATCTCTTATTAGAGTGGCCCAGGAGTCTTTTGAAGAATTTGCAAGAATCAGTGTTAAACTTACACCAGACTCTATTTTTTCTGTTATTTCTGCAGAAACCCCGAAAGATGTTTCGTATTTAATTTCTTCTTCTCTTTCTGTCTCCTATACTGAAAAACAAAGGTTATTGGCTATGGATGATGATATAGAAAGATTGCAAGAAACGGTAAAACTTTTATTAAAAGAAATTGATCTATTAAACATTCAAAAGACAATTTTGGAAAAAGTAAAAGATAATATAGATAAAAATCAAAAAGATTACTATCTAAAAGAACAACTTAAAGTCATTCAAGAAGAATTAGGCGATTTGGATGGCATTAAAAATGATATTGTAGAATACAGAGCTAAAATAGAAAAAGCAAATTTTCCGACGATTGTTTTAGAAAAACTGGAAAAAGAGTTAAAGAGACTTGCAAGAATGTCTCCTAATGCAGCAGAAGTAGGCGTGACGAGAGATTACATAGAATGTTTACTGGAGTTGCCTTTTGAAAAAAAAGATAAGGAATCAAAAGATTTAAAGAAGGCAGAAGAGATTTTAAATCAAGACCATTATGGGCTTGAGAAAATCAAAGAGAGAATCATAGAGTTTCTAGCAGTAAGGCAAACCGCGGAAAAATCAAGTTCTCCAGTTTTGTGTTTGGTAGGACCACCAGGGGTAGGGAAAACCTCTATTGCAAAATCCATTGCAAAATCTTTAGGACGAAAATATATTAGAATGTCTCTTGGTGGCGTAAGAGATGAAGCAGAAATAAGAGGGCATAGAAGAACATATGTGGGTTCTATGCCGGGGAGAATTATTTCTTCCATCAGACGAGCAGGCACTAGCAATCCATTAATCTTGTTAGATGAAGTCGATAAAATAGGAAAAGATTTAAGAGGAGATCCGGCATCCGCCTTATTAGAAGTGCTTGACGCGGAACAAAACTTTAATTTTAGAGATCATTATTTAGAAGTTCCTTTTGATATATCCGATGTTATTTTTATTTGTACGGCAAATTCTCTTGAAACAATACCGTATGCCTTAAAAGACAGACTTGAAATTATTCCTTTATCGAGTTATACGGAAGTGGAAAAAAACCATATTGCAAAAAATTATTTGTTTAAAAAACAATTATCAAAACATGGACTTAAGAAAAATCAATTAAAGATATATGAAAATATTTTTTTGGACATCATATCTTCTTATACAAAAGAAGCTGGGGTAAGAGAACTTGAAAGAAATATTGGTGTATTATGCAGAAAAGCAGTGAAAAATATTGTAACAGAAAATAAAAAAACAATTACCATTACAAAAGAAAATGTAAGTGATTATTTAGGAACTCCAAAGTATAAATATGATACTGTAAATGAATTAGCAGAAGTTGGCGTTGCAAAAGGTCTTGCATGGACTAGCGTTGGTGGCGACACCCTTTCCATTGAAGTGAATGTAATGAAGGGAACAGGGAAGTTCGAACTAACAGGAAATTTAGGAAATGTAATGAAAGAGTCGGCACATGCTGCCATTAGTTATACTCGTTCAAAATATGAGCAACTTAATATTAATAAAAACTTTTATAAAGAAACAGATATACACATACATATTCCAGAAGGTGCAGTTCCAAAAGATGGGCCGTCTGCTGGAATAACCATGGCTACTGCTATTATTTCTGCTCTAACAAATTCTAAAATTGACAATTTAGTAGGCATGACAGGAGAAATTACAATTAGAGGTCGTGTCCTTCCCATCGGAGGGCTGAAAGAAAAAGTTTTAGCTGCTAAAAAAGCAGGATTGAAAAAAATAATTATTCCCTATGAAAATGAAAAAGACTTAGCAGATATTGACAGCAGTGTAAAACAAGGACTAGATTTTATTACTGTAAAAGATATGGATGAAGTTTTAAAAAATGCTTTTGTAGATTAGAATTGAGAGGAACAACATATGAATGTAAATAATGTTTCATTGGCAGCTGTGGGTGTTAAAATGTCACAGTTTCCGGCAGAATTACGCCCAGAGATTGCCTTTGTAGGAAAATCAAACGTAGGAAAGTCATCACTAATCAATACCATGATTAATCGAAAACGTCTTGCTAGAACAAGTTCGACTCCAGGAAAAACAAGAACCATTAATTTTTATGATATTGAAGGCAAAATTTATTTTGTGGATTTGCCAGGATATGGTTACGCAAAAGCCCCAAAAACAGAAATTCAAAAATGGGGAGCAATGATAGAAGAATATCTTTTGAGAAGGGTTCAACTAAAAAGTATTATTCTGTTAGTAGATATTCGTCACGAACCAAGTGAAAACGATATTATCATGTATGAATGGCTTAAACATTATAATTATGAAATTGTAATCGTTGCAACAAAAGCAGACAAATTAAAGAGAAGTCAAATTCAAAAACATATGTCTGTTTTAATAAAAGCGTTTAATTTATCTAAAGATGATTTGATATTCCCTTTTTCTAGTGAGTCAAGAGTTGGCAAGGATACGCTTTGGGACTTTATTGATAAAACAACGGGAATCATTGCAGAATAAAAGTAGATGGATATAGGCAGACTTTTCTAAATCGCAAGCGTATATTTGTTTATAATAATTTAAAAATGTTTATGATGTGAGGCGATTATGATGGATAAAAAATTACATTTGTCCAGGACAGATAAGAAGATTGCAGGTGTATGTGGCGGGCTGGCTGAATATTTTAAAGTAGATTCTACGCTTGTAAGAATAATATGGGTTTTACTTGTGTTGGCGTACTTTCCTATTATCGTTATTTATATTATTTGCTGGGCTATTATGCCAATGATTGAAAAATAACCAGAGAAAAAACTACCGTTTACTGTATGCGGTAGTTTTTTTATTATTTTTCTTGACAAAAAGAAATAAATAAATTAGAATGTGTAATGTAAAAATACTTTACAGCTTTGATGGCTGGCTTACAAGGGTTGTAATCAATGGATAAAATTTTTGTGATAAACTTATTGTACGATTTTTACAGCGAGCTTTTAACAGAAAAGCAAAAAGACATTTTAAAAATGTATTATCAAGACGATTTGTCACTTAATGAAATTGCCGAGGAATTTAATATTACGAGGCAGGCAGTACATGATTTAATTAAACGTACTGAAAAAATTTTGTTTCATTATGAAGAAAAACTTTTATTAAAAGATAAATATTTTAAACAAAAAGAGTGTATTGATAAAATAAAAGGGATAATTAATGACATTTCGCAAGAGTGTGAAGCAACTGAAGACTTTAAAAAACAGTTACGAATGATAGAGGATTTATGTAGTAATATTTTATCTTAAATTTATTTAGTTTCTTAATTGAAAGCGAGTGATTTTAATGGCTTTTGAAAATCTTTCAGCTAAACTTCAAGATGTTTTTAAACAATTAAAAAGTAAAGGCAAGCTTAC
>JAVBJQ010000026.1:0-27789 GCA_031546905.1 Eubacteriales bacterium
CAGCGGTAGAGCATCCGGCTGTTAACCGGAGGGTCGTAGGTCCGAATCCTACTCGGGGAGTTTATCAAGGCCCGTTGGTCAAGCGGTTAAGACACGGCCCTTTCACGGCTGTAACAGGGGTTCGATTCCCCTACGGGTCATCAGTAATTATTTTTATAGTTACTAAAAATTTCTAGTGACGATGCGTCTATGGGAAACACTCGTTCCCATACCGAACACGTTAGTTAAGACATAGACGGTCGATGGTACTTGGTGGGAAGCTGCCTGGGAGAGTAGATGGTTGCTAGATTTTCGCCGATGTGGCTCAATTGGCAGAGCAGCTGACTTGTAATCAGCAGGTTATCGGTTCGAGTCCGATCATCGGCTCCATTTATTTTGGGCCTTTAGCTCAGTTGGTTAGAGCATCCGGCTCATAACCGGACGGTCCTGGGTTCGAGTCCCCGAAGGCCCACCAAAATTTTTTTCATAGTGGCTCAGTAGCTCAGTTGGTTAGAGTGCCGGCCTGTCACGCCGGAGGTCGAGGGTTCGAGCCCCTTCTGAGTCGTAAGTAAATAAAAAAACTACCTTTATCAGGTAGTTTTTTTATTGCATTTTAAAATTAAAGGAGGAATTTTTATGAAAAACGTGTATAACAATCCAATTATAAGAGGTTTTTTTCCAGACCCTTCTATTGTCAGGGTGAATGATGATTTCTATATGGTTAATTCAACATTTCAATACTTTCCTGCTATTGTAATACAACATTCAAAAGATTTGGTACATTGGGAAATTATAGGACATGCAGTTACTGAAAATGAGCATCTTGATTTATCTGAGCTTGCTGATTCTCATGGTATTTGGGCTCCAGATATTTCATATTTTAACGGTGAATTTTATATTTTTGCAACACTAAGACTAAATAATTACCCAGAGAATCAAACAGGGCAACTGAGAAAAAATCTTGTGATGAAGTCTAAAAATCCAGAAGGTCCTTATTCAAAACCAGTTGCTTTGGATCTTGATTACATTGATCCGTCCCACTTTATTGATGATGATGGAACACACTATATGATCACAGCTCCAGGAATTACAATTACGAAATTAAATGAAAATTGTGATGCGGTTACAGCGCCATCTATTTGTGTTTGGGAAGGAACTGGACTTAATGCGGTTGAAGGTCCACATATATTAAAAAAAGATGGGTACTATTATGCCATTGTTGCAGAAGGTGGAACAGAATATGGTCACCAAATTAGTGTTGCAAGAGCTAGGAATCTATTTGGTGAATATGAATTATGTCCGTATAACCCGATTCTGAAACAGAAAGATGAAAATGCACAGATTCAAAGGGCAGGACATGGTAAGTTAGTTCAACTTCAAAATGGAGATTGGTGGGTTGTTTACCTTTGTGGTAGAACAAATGAAGGAAGATTCACAACGTTAGGACGTGAAACAGCACTTGATCCAGTGAGATGGACTTCTGATGGTTGGCCTATTATCAATGATTTAAAAGGACCTAGCTCAGAGCAACTTTCTCCAGCATTACCAACCGTTACTTATGAAGAAAAATATTTTGATGATTTTGATAGTGATAAGCTGGGCTTCCATTGGGAGTTTGCAAGAAATCCTAAACATGAGTGTTGGTCTTTGACGGAAAGAAATAATTATTTTAGATTACAATTGGGTGACTTTGATTTAGATACAATTAAAAATTATAATACACTTTTAAGACGAGAAAAAGAGCATACATATGAAGCTTCCATAAAATTAAATTTTCTTCCAGAAAAAAATGAAGAACAAGCTGGGCTTACTTGCTATTATGGTATTCATAACTTTATAAAACTTTGCTTGGTTTTTCATGATGGATTTAAAGTGCGACTTAGTGAAAATAGAAATGATATCATAACTATTATCAATGAAATAGATATTCCTTATCAGGGAGAAATTTATTTAAAAGCATGTGTACATAAGCAAGAAAGAAGTTTTTATTATAGTGTTGACAATAAAGAGTGGGTTTGTGCAGGCGTTATTTCTGATTGTAGATTTTTATCTGATGAGGGGGTTAGTGTGGGCAAGCATCACACTGGTACTTTAGTTGGTATTTATGGATATAATGGTGGAAATGGTTCTAGGGTGAATGCAGACTTTGATTGGTTTTCCTATGAATAATTATTTTCGGTAGGAGAGATAATAATGGTAATATATTGATAAAGAAGGTATCTTACCATGGAATTGTCTGACCGTATACAAAATAATATTGATTTTGTAACAGAACATTTAGGAATAGGAAAAAGTTTCGATATTATTGGCAAGGAATTTTTGATTGGAAGTAAAAGAGCTTACTTAATTATGCTAGATGGTTTTGTAGAAACCATTATTTTTAATACAGCACTTGTTAGAAGACGAATAAAAGACCCAAATTTACGATTTGAGTTAAAATCGGTGGGTAGACGTTCTAAAACCAATGTTGCAGTGGGATATATATCGGATTTAGCTGATAGTGACTACATAAAAGAAATTCATGAGAAATTTCTTCGATGCACACCCCAAATACACTATCCACTTCTTTGGGGATTATTGGTGGGCTTGTGTTAGGTGACCTTGCCATTAAAGCTGGTTGGTTTGTTACAGAATGTGTTCTTTGTATGGCGGCTGTCGGCATCGGAATGTTTGCTACTCCAAGCATCGAATTTGCCATGGGAATTAGAATATTTAGATTGTTCCTCCTTATTGCAACCGGAATATTTGGTTTGTGGGGATTTTTAATTGCTAATATTATTGTAATGGCTATTATTTTGAAAACCTACACCTAAAACAAATAAGTGAGTTGCATCAATGGACAACTCTATTGACAAATTACCAAAATACATGTTTAAATAGGTGGTAGCATCGTGTGTTTGCAAACTCATAAAAGTAGATTTCTCAAATACACGCTAGCATATAGATTATGATTATTTTATAAGAGGGGTAGTTTATTAAATGAAAAAGCTTTTATCAGTATTAATGATTGTCACAATGATGTTTTCTCTTGTTAGTTGCGCTAAAAAAGACCCAGCTACAGAAATTAGAAATCAATTTGACCCACCAGCTAAAGGGGAAGAATATGTTGTGATGGATACTAGCATGGGAGAAATTAAAATAAGATTATTCCCAGCAGCAGCACCAAAGGCAGTTGAAAATTTTGTTGAGCTTTCTAAAAAAGGTTATTATGATGGTTTGAAATTTCATAGAGTAATTAATGACTTTATGATTCAAGGCGGTGACCCAAAAGGTGACGGAACAGGTGGAGAAAGTGTTTGGGGAAAACCTTTTGAAGATGAGTTTTCACCTGATATTAGAAACTACAGAGGTTCTTTGTCAATGGCAAACAGTGGCGTTAATACAAATGGAAGTCAATTTTTTATAAACCAAGCAAAACCAAATGCAGAACAATTTAAACAAATGATAGATATGTACTTTAACTCTCAAGAAGAAGTTATTGCAACAGATAAAGATGGAAAAGATGTTAAATTAAAAGATGTACTACCTATTTCTCAAGCAGTTCATGACAAATATGTAGAAGTTGGTGGAAACTTTAGCCTTGACTATAAGCATACTGTTTTTGGTCAAGTTTTTGAAGGTATGGATGTTGTTGATAAAATTGCAGCAGTCGAAAAAGATAGCAATGATAAACCACTTACTGATGTGATTATCAATAAAATAAAAATTGAGAAAAACTAAATTGATTATACTTACAGCGGTTTAACGACAAGCTGCTAATAAAAAACTGCCTAATGTTTGTATTACATCAGGTAGTTTTTTATTATAAAATTTTATTACAGGGGGGTTTTGTAATGTCAAAATATTTAATGGTTTTTGACCAAGGAACAACCAGTTCAAGATGTATTTTATTGAATGAGCAGGGTGAAAGTGTCAGTGTTGCCCAAAAAGAATTTACACAAATATTCCCAAAGTCTGGCTGGGTTGAACATGATCCCATGGAACTATGGTCATCACAATTATCAGTGGCTACAGAAGCACTTGCGAGAATAGGCGCAAAAACTTCTGACATTGCTGTCATTGGAATAACAAATCAAAGAGAAACGACCATTGTATGGAATAAAAACACAGGTAAGCCAGTGTATAACGCCATTGTTTGGCAGTGTAGAAGAACTTCCGAATATTGTGATTCTCTAAAAGAAAGTGGTTTTGATCAAAAAATTAAAGAGAAAACAGGGCTAGTTGTTGATGCTTATTTTTCAGGAACAAAAGTAAAATGGATACTAGATCATATTGCAGGGGTACGTGAGGAAGCGGAAGCTGGCAATATTCTCTTTGGAACCGTTGACACATGGATTCTATGGAATCTGACAAAAGGAGAAGTTTTTGCCACTGATTACTCTAATGCTTCCAGAACACAATTATTTAATATTCATACACTTGAATGGGATAAGGAAATATTAGCAGAATTTAATATTCCTATAGGTATGCTTCCAGAAGTAAAACCGTCCAGTTATGCTTTTGGGAAAACAGATGCTACGGTTTTAGGTGGAGAAATTATGGTTGGAAGCCTTGTTGGTGACCAACAAGGTGCATTATTTGGACAATGTTGTTTTGAACCAGGAATGGTTAAAAATACGTATGGCACCGGCTGCTTCATTTTAATGAACACAGGTGAAAAGGCAGTTACATCAAAACATGGGCTTCTTACTACGATTGCATGGGGACTTGATGGAAAAGTAGAATATGCGCTTGAAGGAAGTGTTTTTATTGCTGGAGCAGCCGTTCAGTGGCTACGTGATGGGCTAAAAATGATTGATAATGCTTCTTTTACAGAAGTGTATGCCAACAAAGTGGATGATACAAATGGAATTTATGTTGTGCCGGCGTTTGTTGGACTTGGAGCCCCTTATTGGGACCAATATGCAAGAGGGATTATCGTTGGCTTAACTCGCGGAGTTGAAAAAGAACATTTCATTCGGGCAACGATTGAATCTATCGCTTATCAAAGCAATGACGTTATCAAAGCCATGGTTGCAGATAGTAACCAAGATTTAAAACAGATTAAAGTAGATGGTGGAGCTAGTACAAACAACTTCTTGATGCAGTTTCAAGCAGACATTTTGAATACGGAAGTTTGTAGACCAGCCATAGTGGAAAGTACAGCTTTGGGAGCTGCATTTTTGGCTGCATTAACAGTTGGTTATTATAAGAGCAAAGAAGAAATTGCAAGTAAGGTGCATATTTCAAAAGTTTTTAAGCCCAACATGAGTGAAGCGGTAAGAAAAGAGTTAGTAGAGGGCTGGGACGAAGCTGTTAAGCGTTGTTTAGGATGGGCAAAATAGGAGGAAAAAAATGTATAAATATATTTTATGGGATTGGAATGGAACTTTGATTTCCGATATTGACCCAGTTATTCGAGCAATGAATAAAATTTTGACAAAAAGGAAGTTACCACTGTTAACAGAAGAAACATATAAAGAAATTTTTGATTTTCCAGTGAGAAAATACTATGAAAAGTTAGGATTTGATTTTTCAAAGGATTCATTTGAGGAACTTTCCGATGCTTTTATTTCCAACTATAGCCTAGAAAGTAAAAATTCAAAGATGGTTGAGCATAGCTTTGAGGTATTAACTTATTTGCAAGAACATGGTTTTAAGCAATGTGTTTTGTCAGCATCTGAATTGGGGGTTTTGCAATCACAAGTGGATGCTTTTCAAATTGGACATTTTTTTCAAGAACTGATTGCATTAGATAATATATTTGCCGATGGAAAAATCCATATTGGCTGTAAATGGATGGAACGGTCAAATGTTGATAAAAAAGAAGTTTTGATGATTGGAGATACAACACATGATTTTGAAGTGACAAGAGCTATGGGTTGTGATTGTATTATTTTTGCTGGAGGGCATCAAGATAGAAAAAGACTGGATCAATTAGGAGTTCCTGTTATTGACAGTCTGAAAGAAGTTCTCCATTACATAAAGTAGAAAATAGAAAAGTATTGAAGTAACCATCTTCAATACTTTTCTATTTTTTAGTTATAAGTTGACATTTTGCAAAAATATGTTAAACTTGCTATTGAAACTTAATTTCAATAAGGAGATTTTTTGTGGATGAATTTAGATAATCAAAATAATATGTTGCGAAATACAAAACAAAAAGAATGGATACTAAATTGTTTGAAGGAGTATCGTGGTGACCATATAACCGCAGAAGAAATTGTAGATATCTTGAAGACAAAGAAAACGCCTGTGTCTAAGGCGACAGTGTATCGATTTTTATCTTTTCTTGCAGAAAGCGGTGTTGTTAGAAAATATTTAGTTTCTGATAATCAATCAGCGTGCTATCAGTTTATCGGGGAAAACAAAGAGTGCCAAGCACATTATCATTTGATTTGTGATATGTGTGGGCAAATTGTTCATTTTGAAAATGTGGAGTTGTCTACCTTTTTAAATAAGTTTAATGCTAAATCTGAATTTTCCATTGATGGTGCCAAAACTGCATTTTATGGAAAGTGTAGAGCGTGTGCTTTGATAGATTAAAGGATAAGGAGAAATTGGAAAATGAAAAAAATTCTGCTAAGTTTTATTACGATACTAGTAGCTTTTAGTCTTGTGTCTTGTAAAAGCCAAGTGACTGCTAAAGTTGATGGAAAATTAAATATAGTAGCATCTTTATTTCCTCAATATGATTTTGCAAAGCACATTGCAGGGGATAAGGCAACGGTAACTTTATTATTACCGCCTGGAGTAGAGAGTCATACTTTTGATCCAAAACCTTCTGATATGACAAATATTTATAATGCAGATTTGTTTCTTTATACTGGTGATGAGATGGAGCCATGGGCATCTAAACTGTTAGCAGGAGTTAAAAATAAAAATTTAGTTGCAGTTGATATGTCAAAGGGAATTAATTTAATAAAAGAAGAAGAACAAGCTCAAGAGCATGAGTATGACCCACACATCTGGCTTGACCCCACCATTGCGATGAAGATGGTAGAAAGTATTTCAAATGCACTTTGTGAAAAAGATCCAGAGAATGCGACTTATTATAAAAACAATGCCGCCCAATATACGATTCAACTACAAAAATTAGACGATGATTTTAAGACTGTTGTTTCCAATGGCAAGCGAAATACCATTGTTTTTGGCGGAAGGTTTGCTTATATTTATTTTATCAATCACTATGGGCTAAAATATGAAACCGCATATGATTCTTGTTCTACGGAAGCAGAGCCAAGTATTAGAAAAATGGTAGCTATTATTGACTTTATTAAACAAAACAACATCCCTTGTATATACCATGAAGAATTTGTCGACCCTAAAGTAGCAAAGTCTATTGCAGAGCAAACAGGAGCTACTCCTTTGCTATTTAGCACAGCTCATAATGTTTCAAAAGATGAATTTGCTAAGGGAATTACTTACATTGATATTATGAGAGAAAATCTTAAAAATTTAGAAAAAGGACTTAATTAATATGAGTATTTTAAGCGTAAAAAATCTCACAATTTCCTATCAGTCTGTAAATGCAGTAAATAATGTAAGCTTTGATGTAGAAGAGGGGGATTACTTTTGCATTGTAGGATCAAATGGCTCGGGAAAAAGTTCCCTTATTAAATCAATTGTGGGGCTGGTTCCTATCAAAGGCGGAACGATAACCTCAAAATTAAAAAAAGAGGAAATTGCTTATCTTCCTCAACTTAATACGATCTCTCGTGATTTGCCAGCCACTGTTTTTGAAATTGTAATGACAGGTACGCAAAAAAAAGCCAGAAGATTGCCTTTTTACTCCAAAGAAGATGTAAAAATTGCCAATGAAGTAATGGAAATGCTAGAGATTAAAGAGTTTGCAAATAGACAGATCGGGGCTCTTTCGGGAGGGCAACAGCAAAGGGTGTTACTTGCGAGGGCGTTAAGTCGCAAACCTCAATTATTGATACTAGATGAGCCTTGCTCAGGGCTTGATGAAAATATTACGTCAAGTTTTTATCGTACATTAACAGATTTAAATAAAAATAAAGGTGTTACTATTTTTATGGTTTCTCATGACCTTCATGAAGTAAGAAATAATGCGAAGCACGTTGCTGAAATGAATAGAAATTTAAATTTTGTAGGAACAGCTAGAGACTGGCAAAACTATTCAAAAGTTGGGGGCTTAAAATGAATTTTGAGCAAGTTATTCAAATTTTTTCCTATCCATTTGTGATACGGGCCATTATTATTGGTGTTTTAATATCCCTTTGTGCTTCTTTGCTTGGGGTTATTTTAGTTTTAAAAAAATATTCACTCATTGGGCATGGTTTGGCTGATGTTGGATTTGCTTCCTTATCACTGGCTGTTGCTTTGGGGCTTCCCCCATTATATGTTTCTATGCCTGTTGTCATTATTGCTTCTTTTATTATTATGGCAGTTAGTCAAAATAAAGGGGTGCAGGGTGATGTAGCGATTGGAATCGCAGCTACAGTATCTCTTTCTTTTGGGGTCATTATTACTGCTCTAACCAAGGGATTTAACATTGATGTTTATAATTATATGTTTGGTAGCATTTTGGCTATGAACCAATCTGACCTTTTACTTAGCAGCACACTTGCTATTGTTGTCATTTGCTTGTATATTCTTTTTTATAACAGACTTTTCATTATTACTTGTGATGAGGACTTTGCAAGGGCTTCGGGAATCAATGTTACTTTTTATCAGTTTTTAATTTCATTTTTGACTGCTTTGACAGTTGTTATTGGAATGAGAATGATGGGGACACTTTTAATTTCTAGTCTTATTATTTTTCCAGCGATTACAGCCAGAAGGGTCGTTAAAAGTTTTAAAGTAATGGTGGTTTTATCAGCCATTATTTCTGTAGTTTGTTTTATTGCTGGAATATTGGTGTCATTTATTTTTAATTTGCCAACAGGGGCGAGTATTGTTATTGTCAATGTAGTGGTAATGATTATTTTCTATATCATCGGCATTTTCTTTAAAATATAAAAAATGTAGTATACAGTGTTATTTTTCTGTATACTACATTTTTTAATTTTCAAAAGCTGATTTTGATTTTTCTGTAAACGCTACCGTAATGTCTTTCAGTTTGGGTTCAGCACCGTCGACAGGGTAGCCATGACGAATTTTTTCGATTCTTTCCACGTGGCGTGTGCCAAGTTTAATGGCTGATAAGATAGTACAACAACAAGCAATTACAATGATGGTAACATAAAACATTTCAAAAAAACCTCCTTGATTGACTATATAAAATAATATACGCCAAATATGATATATGGTCTGGAGGCTTGTCCAAAAACACCTATATATTCTGCTTATTTTTCCTAATAGTACAGAAAGAGAAAACATAAAAAAATTAATTCCATACTATGGTATATTTCTAAATTTTGAAATATACTAAAGAAAAATGAATGACGAGTTAAGGATGCCATAAAAAAAGGCAACATTTGGCTTATTCCGCAGATTCCCAAAAACTTATAGATGGTCGGAGAGGTGAGAAATATTGAAAAGCATTCTGTTAGTCGAAGATGATTTAAGTCTTTTAGATGGACTTGGATATTCAATTAAAAAACAAGGTTTTAATTTAGATATTGCCCGGTCAGTTAAAGAAGTCAACGATATTTACAAAAATGAAAAATATGATTTATTAATTCTTGATTTAGCCCTTCCTGATGGTTCGGGTTTTGAAGTATGCAAAAAGATTATATAACTATAGTATCAATAACCTGAGGAAAAGTACCGGAAGCTATATTATCATATCTTTTAACCGCATCCTCAATAAACGTTTCACCGTGATACATTCGAATTATTTCCTTGCCATACTCTCTGTGAGCAAAAACAACATCATCTTTAATTATTTTTCGAGCTATTTCCAAAGGGTAATCTGTTGTAAGGGTAAAATAATCAATAAGAACATTATCTGGTATTTTCATTGCTTTCTCAAACATAATTTCAGCTGGCTCACTAATTCCAATATAGTTATTAAGTGATTTGCTCATTTTTTCTATTCCATCCAGTCCAACTAGCAATGGAAATGTTATCACTTCTTGCGGTGTCTGCCCATAATCACGCTGCAATTCCCTTCCGACCAAGAGATTAAAAGTTTGGTCTGTTCCTCCTACCTCAATATCGGCATTTAAAGCAACCGAATCATATCCTTGGGCTAATGGGTAAAGTAATTCATGTAAACTGACTGGAATATTCCCTTTAAACCTTTTTGAAAAATCGTCACGCTCAAGCATTCTAGCCAATGTATATTTGCTAGTCAAGTTGATAATATCTGAAAAATTCATGGCATTCAACCATTTTGAGTTATATTCTATTGTCGCTTTTTCAGAGTCTAATATTTTCGTCACTTGTTCAAAATAGGTTTTACCACTTTCTCGAGTTTGTTCAATCGTTAACTTAGGTCTAGTTTTATTTTTTCCAGTAGGGTCACCTATCATTGCAGTAAAGTCACCAATTACGAAAATGATTTCATGTCCCATATCTTGTAATATTTTTAGTTTCCGTAATATGACTGTATGACCTAGATGCAAATCTGGTCTGCTGGGGTCTGCTCCAAACTTTATTTTGAGTTTTTTCCCATTGTTTAGCCTTGAAATCAAACTTTCTTCTGAAAAAATTTGAATAGCACCACGAGTAATCATAGAAATATTGTCATTCATATCTATCGCTCCTAATATTTAGTTTTATACCAATTATTTTAGAAGCAGCAATATCGGCTTATAACTCCACCTAAATAAAATGCATACAATTTATTTTTCATATTTATGCTCCAAACAAAAAAACACTTCGTCCTTAACATATAAAGGACGAAGTGTTCCGTGGTACCACCTTAATTCACAGCATTTGCTGTCTCAATTAGTCTTTAACGCGACAAAACGAAAATAACTCCAAAGCTGTAATTCATTTTACATATACGATAGACTTCTCACCAACCAGCCTATTCTCTGATGTCACTATGTAAAACTACTTTATCTTCTTCTCAGTTAATATATTTTTTTATAGATTTAAGTGTAACAGATACTGGTAATAGTGTAAACAGATTTCTCGTAAAAATGTAATAGACATCAACACCATCGTCAATTGACAGTTGTCTTAATTCGATTACCATTTTTCAACCTCCAGAAGTACATATTTTCAAGAAATATATTTGCAATCCAACAAAACAAGTCATCCAAACTTGTCAAACACCAACCTTCGCCGTCACTTGTAGTACGGTTCGCTTTGAGATATGTGTTTACTTATTGTCTATACCGACATCAAGACATATGTTTAACCTAATATCGTTAACGGTAGATACGACTTCCGATATTAACGCAGGTATATGTTCCAGTTGATTCTCAATATGAAACACTGTACCAAAATCCTTCGTTTGAAAAAATTCGTCAAAGAAGATTTTCGCTCGCTTAACCCAATTAGGCGGATAGCTTGTCGCGGGAACATACCCGTGATGAAGAATAATATGTTTGCAATTTAGCTTTGTGGCTATTGGATACGCATATTCAAATCGATTCATCGCCGCTGCCTTGATAAGCTTATCTTTACTTCCAAGACACAAATCCGTGTAGGGGCCGTGCATTGAGCAGATTTTGGCATCTCTATAAACTCTCTGTTGCAATTCAATTTCTTCAGGGTGTGCCTCAAAAAAATCTGGGTCATAGAAAGTATCAACATCGACAGATAAGTTGTACTTACTACATAACTTAGAAGCCTCTTCGTATTTACCGTTATCACATAAAACGATTTCTTTCATGCAAATCCTCCGTCCCACCATCATATAACCGATATTCACTTGTGCAATCCTTAAAATCTCAAAAGACAAATACTCGAAACCTGTCAAACGCTAACCTTCGCCGTCATTTATGGTACGGCTCACCGTACTGCTTTAAATGGCGATTTTTTATTATAATGAATAAAGTCTGCTTTGTTGTATATGTCATCACCAAAACAGACTTTGATTTTAAAAACTTCATTAGTAATTCAAAGAAAAATAAAAATTATGCCAATCACCATGTTATAAACAGTTATATTTGGGCTTAGAAAATATTCATTTTCTCCCAACAATGATAGCGTGATTACTTGCACCCAGTATACTCTTTTCACGACAAGTCTGATAATGGTAATCACACCATATTCCAAATTGGTTTTCATCCCATGTATCTATCACTTTTCTAAGCATTGGAGAAATTCCATCTTGAGCAAAGTGGTCTATTATTTCAAGATCGTTACTTTCATAGTAGCTTTCCATCATTTCTGGAGAGGCATAATATGTATCAGTCCAAAAACAGTTCGGATCATCATGATATAAAACACCCGTTTGATATAGTTGAATTGCTAAATCTCTATTTATATATCTACTGTCTGAGGTTGCGACATATGGGAAAACATAAAATTTATTGATGTAAGATGTTATCAATAAACCACCTTTTTTCAATACTCTCAAACATTCTTGTAGGCATCGGTTCCTGTCTTTGTTTTCGGTTAGATGATAAAATGGTCCCATATTTAATACTATATCAAAAGAGGCATCATTAAACTTTTCCAAATTTGTTGCATCTAAAATAGCCGTTTCAATCTTGTAGGGCTTATGAGCAAGCTGTTTATTTATATATTCAATATGCCTAGGGGTGATATCTGTAGCGGTTACGTCTATACCTTTTTCGGCCAGATAAAATGCATATGCACCAGTACCCGCAGCACAATCCAAAACTTTGCAAGATACAGGTATCAAACTTTCAAATGCTCTTATGGTTGTGAGGTATTCTACCTTTCTTGCATTATTGGTTGATAATCGTTCCTCTTCTTTAGCATTTTCATAACTACGAATTACATCTTCCATTCATTCCACCTCAATAAAAATTTTTTTTATTTCAATTTATAAATTTCAACAAATCAATGTACATGATTTCCTTTTTCCGCCATTCGTAGTCACTTGTGGTACGGCTCACCGTACCGCTTACAACGATGTGTTTTTTATAAATACAAAAAAGCCCATCACAGCCTTGAAATAAGTGTAACGAGCTTTTTATCAAATGTAAAAACATCAATACTTTCAATAGCTTTATACGCATATAGTAATGCATCAACAAAATCTATCTTCACAGTTTCATATGTTTCTAGGGCAAATATTGCAGATTTGAGAGATTCTATTCGCACATTTGGTAAAGTTAAAAATATTTCAATACCATCTTTTATCTTGTTTCGCGGCAAAGAATATATCTTTTCCAGTACATAAACAACTTCTGCTAAAACTTCATATTTTATGATAACTGTATGATTTGAAATAAGTTTGTCTACTTGAGTAGCCATTTCCCCATTATCAAACAATATATATCGTAGAATAGCATTTGCATCAAGAATTAACATACTTTTCTTTCACCGCCTCACCCCATGCGTTTTTTTCTTGAGAAACCAAATTTGGATTTGCATATTCTTTGAATATACCCATTGCATTTTTAGTATTCTCTATTATATTTGATGAAATCATTTTCTCCAACCTCTGTTTATTTTCGCTTTCAGCCCTTAACAAAATAACTTTCACGTTTGAATTAAACTCGTGTTGATATTCTTTAGGTATTTCAATTCTACCATCTGTCACCTTTGAATTAAATTCTACTGCATACATGATATACACTCCTTGTCTAAATATTCCAATAAAATAAAATGGCAGTTTCAAACACTTCAATTAGGTTGCAAAACAGTTCCTATATTACTATTAGAAAATGCTTATAATGTGCTATTTATAACCTCGTCTTTATTTATGGCATACTCCAAGCGGTCTTTCATAACCCCATCATGATATACCGCTTTTATTCGTTCACCTTCTTTTCGGAAACCTACTTTTTCCAAAACCTTGCGGCTTGCATCGTTATCTTTATGACAACCTGTATTTATGCGAATACAGTTGTCTTTCATAAAAGCAAATTCAACAACTTTCTTTGTAGCCTCTGGCATATAGCCACGCCTGTGACATTCAGGTAACAACATATACCCCATATGCACTATTTTTCCCAAAGGAGTCGTGTCGGTTATTGTGTAGCCTATACTTCCCATGTACTTACCAGTAGCTTTATCACAAATGCAAAAATAATGCCCGTCTGCATTTTCCAACCCATTTTTTAGATATTTGGCGGTATCTTCAATGGTATTACACAAAATATCATCTAAATAATACATCGTTTCCTTATCTGCCCAAAGATGGTGCATATCATTCAAATCTGATTCTTTATAATCCCGTATTATAAGTCTGTTGGTTTCTATTCTTATCATGCTAACCTCCGATAATATAATGTGCTGTTTTCAACTTCATCTACTGTAATTATAGCACAAATAACCTTATCCATTCAATCAATTTAAAAAATCGCCCTTATTTGTGGTACGGTTCACCGTACCACTGAAAGGGCGATTACTAACTAATAATATTTATTCAATCCTTTTACAACAAAGTCATGCAGACGATTTAATACTTTCTTATGATTCGATGCAATATCAACATTAAAAATTTCTTCATCACAGAAATAATTGACTATAAATTTTTCATCATCATCTAAAGAAAGTTTCAAATCACCTATTGATAATGGGAAGTACCCACAAGTACAATATCTTTCCATTCTTACTGGAAACATTAATGGCTTAAGAATATATGTCTTGATTTTTTTGTATGTCAATTTTTCAACAGGTTCATCCACACTAATATAGTGTCGAATGCTCATTAAAATATCTGCCAAATACTTTATATATATTTCTTGAAGTTCAACAACTGATACACTTGTTCCAAAGACATCATCTCCAAACAAAAGAACACTATCAAGTATTCTTGCTGATTTTTCTGTCCATCCTTTAAAAGCTGTGGTATTAATTTCATTCATTGATAAGCACTGCGCATTAATCTCAAGATTTTCATAAGCTATTGGTGTATTCCGAGCAGCAAAACCGACATCATGTAGCACAGTTTCATTCAAAGAATGAAATATACAGAATACATCCAAATCTGAAGAATTTGTCACATCCCCTCTTGCATAACTGCCACATAAAAATATAGATTTGATATTTGTGCTTTGCTTCTCTTTTAATATTGAAATAAAACTATCCAATACGCCATGATAATCGTGAGCCACCGTGTTTCTTGGTATGATTATCCTCATTTTTGCAACTCCTCCTCAAAGTATTGTTTACTGGTATAATATAACAAATCATCAAAAACAAACCTACGAAACATGTCACTTGCCGTGAATCGCTGTCATTTGTGGTACGGCTCACCGTACCAGTGAAAAGGCGAACTTGCTTTAACCATATCGTTGACTATGTTACATTTTTTAAAACAGTCTAATCCTTTATCTACTAAAAACCTACTATACCTTGCAAAATTCAAATAGTTTGTCTAGTAGTTCAAATTTCTCACCACCCCAAATAATGAACTCATTATTTGAAAGCATCTGAATAATTCTGTCTTTTGTTACCCATCTAGCATCACATGTTTCTTCAGGTTGAAGAATTACTTCTTCTATGTCAAAATTTTGTTTAAAAACCCACACATCTGCGAAGTCAGGGAAATCCTCATGTTGACGTTTAAACCGACCGAAAATTTGTCCATTGCTTGGATTAAGCGTAAGCCCTAATTCCTCTTTAACTTCTCTAATAGCAGCAGACAAACTATCATCTCCAGTTACAGCCGACCCACCCGTTGTCTCCCACATATTACCGAAAGGTTTGTTGGGAGTTCGTTTTGAAATCAAAAATTCATTATTGTTATTTATAATCCATATTTGGACAACAAGATGATATTCGTGTTGTGACATAGGCTTACCACGTTCGACTCTTTCTCCTGTTTTATTACCATTTTCATCTAAAACATCCCATAATTCCATAGATTATTCCTCCATAATATTTGAAATCCAACAAAACAAGCCGACGAAATTTGTCACTTGCTGTCGTTCGCCGTCATTTGTGGTACGGTTCACCGTGCCAGTGAAAAGTCGAACAGACATTAATCATTACGATTAAGCTAAACCTTTTAGTGCATTTAAAAGATTCACATATTCTTGCCCTAGGTATGTATCAATACACAAATTAGCAGAAGAAATAGAATTTATGTTATCCAAAAAACTTTTGTTAAAGTATATTTTTATAAGTCTATTATATTCTGGATTGTTTTTTCCACTTATCCCGTCAGATAATAATTGCTTAAATGTATGTAGGTCTCCATATGTTTCATATAATTTCTGTATGCTTTCATCACTCAATGGTATGACCGCCACATTCTCAATCCAATTTCTACTAAAGTATAACTGTCTTTTATTATCAAGATTACTCTTATTCCATATTTCGGTATGTATGCGAGATAAATCTTGAAATCCAAGTTTTAAATCATAATAAACTATAAGGGCATTCTTTTTTACATCATCTTTATCCTTTTTAGTATCAATTTGTCGCTGAGTCCATAATGCTCCATAGATTGCCAAGAAGCTACCTAAGAATGAAAATAAAACTTCTACAAAAGCAGTTTTATATTCGGGTACGCCCAACGCTCCAAGGTAACCGGATATAATATATTTTACAAATGGACATTTAAGAAACAATGGTATCAGTACTAAAATTACAATTAGTATTATTAATGCAAATATTAGGTTTATCCATGATTTTTTTGTTTTATTCATTAAGTTACACCCCCCAATTTTGTATTATAAAATTATATCATATGCAAATGCTCGTAAATACAATTATAATTAAAATCCAACAAAATGAGCCACCTAAACTTGTCATCTGCTGTCGTTCGCCGTCATTTGTGGTACGGTTCACCGTGCTGTTTGAAATTGCGCTTTTTTCTAATTTTATTTCCATCTAATTTAAAGTCCTATGGTTAAATTAAATGCATCTATAAACTTCTTCTGAGCTTCATGTGCTCCTTTTTTTATAGTTACTATATATTTAAAGGCCTAAAAATAGATAGGCTATCTCAATTAAATCTTAAGATAGCCTATCTATCACATTCTTTCTGACCCCGTTATTTATTGTACGCCTCATCATTATTCAGTTACCACAAGACTTTTCTTAAACGTTATTCACTGTATCTTTTGCAAAGGTAAATATCATTACCCCCTCCGAAAGATACAAACTTATATTTAGAATGAGCAGTTCTAATATTAGAGAATCTTTTTTTCTTTATTAATAAAGTTTTTTCATATTCATCACTATTTATACCTTTATACACATAGTATCCCTTTAACCAAAGAAAAATATTGAAATTGAAATTCTCTGCTCGGGCATTCATAATTATAAATACTACTATTAGTATATTGGTATATAATATATAAAATCCTTGTACCTTATCTAAATCAAATGCTAGTAGTGGCAATAAATATGTCATCATATAATTTACATATGCTTTTTTATCTTCTTTAATATTTTTAAATATAATCTCATTTTCTTGAACCACTGAAGATTCTTTACTCTTTATATAATTATTAACTATTAGGGCACAAGTAAATTGCATAGCTATAATGGTTATGACCCCGATTATAATATATCTTTTTGTATCTTGGCATATGTCTCCATATAAATACACGTAAGAATACATGAATACTATTAATGAATACAAAGGTAAAAAGCTGGTCATAGATAACGCTAATCTAGGAAGCATCTATTCTCCTCCTTCTAAATTAGTTCATCACATCATCTCTTTCACTAATATATCTTTTAACATAATCATCCGCCAATAGATGCAGTACGTCACCAACATCTGTATCTTCATCAAATATAATTTGATTATTAAGTTCGTCAAAATTAACATTTAAATTATATTGTCTTAGAACGCCAGGTATTCGGGCAATATTATTTTGAAAGTATTGATAAGATTGATTTGTTTGGATTTTATGCAGTTTTCTCATATAACTATTTTTGCTAGATACTTCATTAATAAAATTGTCAATAGTATCGGCACTCATTAAATTAAATTGTCTTAAATTTTGGGATACATTATCTAATGTCCTCACAAATAAAGTTTCTATTTCTAAAATATATTCAGCTTGAGTAATGTTTGTTAAAAACATTATGTTTTCTTGAGTATCTAGTATTATATCAGGTATTGTCTTCGAAAGTACTAAGATGCTATCGTCATCTTTTTCTACGACAGCATCTTCTGCATTAAATACCGCTTTCCAGCCTTGCTTGAATAACTTTCCTGAATTGTACTTATACAAAAACAAAAATCTACCTTTTTTGAATATAATCATTTTAATTTTATCTGTCTCAATTGTCTTAATAGTTGCTCTTGCAACATCATCACATTCAATTTGTTGACTCAACTCTAAAATATTATTTACTGACTGATATTCCTGCATCCCATCTGAAATATAATAAATGGTATTAAGCCTTCTTTCGAATGCGTCATATTCAGTATACGCTTTACCATTCAGGTAATCATATATTGGATGAATTATATCTAGCCGTTGTTGTTGGGTTAACTCACTTCTAAACGAATAAATATTATTATTCGTCTGTAAAAACAAACACAAATCATTCTCTTCATCTAATAATTGCTGTTGTAGTCCTTCTAGAGCTCTTCTGTATGGCACAATTATCCCCCTATTCGATTTTAAAAGCAATGTAATTATTAATACTTTCATTATGATAACATATTATACCAAGGTATACAAAATATTTAAACTTTTTTATTAGACTATACACCAAAAAACGTGGTTGACAAAATGGTTCTCCATTTTGAAAATGCAAAGTTTATAGAAACGCTCTCTGATGATTCAATTTTAGCAGTTTGACATAATGAATTTAAGTTTATAATCCGAATTATTTACATCAAATTTTACGTTTGTACAGCCACTAAAAATCAACCACACTTTCTAATTAAGTGCCTTTTATTAAAATCAATTTTCTTGATTAAAAAAGAATGTTTATACAATATCAGGAAAAATCAAAATCGAGGTTCTTTTTAATACAATGAAAAATCGCCTTTATTTATGGTACGGCTCACCGTATATAATCTGCTCTACAATTTTATCTTTCACAGCATCTAACTCTTCTAGAGAAGGCTCAGAAGTTACCCAACCAAAATTTATCTTGTCATTTTCAAATCGTGGTATTAAATGTAAATGAAAATGATGGATAGTTTGACCGGCTACTTCGCCATTATTTTGAAGAACATTTAGCCCATCAATTTGCAAAGCTTCTTTCATGGCTTTTGAAATTCTAATTGCAAGTGAAAATAGTTTTGCTCCTACTTCTTCATCTAATTCAAAAATATTCCTCACATGATGCTTAGGAAGAATCAAGACATGTCCTAAATTACTGGGGAATCTATCTAAAATAACCTTAAATATTTCATCTTCATAAATAACAGCAGAAGGAATGACACCATCTATTATTTTGCAAAAAATGCAATTATCACTCATTATTTTACCTCATTCAAATATTTTTCATTGAAAGCAATTAATTTTTCAATATATGTTTTGGAAGGTCCACCTTCTACAATTCTTTTATTTACACAAGTTTCTGGTTTTATACATTCAAAAATATCTTCATCAAATTTGTCAGAAATGTTTCTAAATTCATCTACTGTCAAATCGTCTAATGCTTTTTTGTTGCTAGCAGCATAAAGTACAAGCTTTCCGATAATTTCGTGAGCATCACGGAATGGAATATTTTTTCGAACAAGATAATCCGCTGCGTCTGTAGCATTCATAAATCCTTCACGAGATTTTTGATACATATTTTCTTTTTTAAAAGTTAATGTTTTAATCATAGCGGTGAAAACAGGTAAGCACATCTTTACAGTGTCAATTCCATCAAAAAGTGATTCCTTGTCTTATTGAATATCTTTATTATAATCAAGTGGGATTCCCTTCATAACAGTTAATAGCGCCATTAAATCACCATAAACCCGTCCTGTTTTTCCGCGAATAAGTTCTGCAACATCAGGATTTTTCTTTTGGGGCATAATACTGCTTCCTGTTGAAAAGCCATCATCAATCTCAATGAAATTAAATTCTCCTGTAGCCCACAAAATTAATTCTTCACAAAATCTGCTCATGTGCATCATAAAAATAGAAAGGGTACTTAAAAGTTCGATACAAAAATCTCTGTCAGAAACAGAATCTAAGCTGTTTAGGGTAATACCAGAAAAACCAAGTTCCGATGCCACAAAATTTCTATCCAGCGGGTAAGTTGTTCCAGCCAATGCGGAAGCGCCCAGTGGCATAACATCGGTTCTTTTATAGGTGTCACAAAGGCGTTCATAATCACGTTTAAACATTTCCACGTAAGCAAGAAGGTGATGCGCCAGCGTAATGGGTTGTGCTTTTTGTAAATGAGTATAGCCGGGCATAATCGTGTCCACGTTTTCTTTTGAAGTTTCAACCAGTGTAGCTATTAGTTTTTTGATACATTTTTTAATAAAAGTAATTTCATCTTTAATGTACATTCTAATGTCCAGGGCAACTTGGTCATTTCGACTTCTCCCGGTGTGTAGTTTTTTTCCAGTATTTCCGATTCGTTCAATGAGAATAGTTTCCACGTTCATATGGATATCTTCGGCTGCTTCATCAAAGTTCACTTTTTCATTTTCCACATCATCTAAGATTTCAAGCAAAGTTTTTTCAATTAACAAAGCTCCGTCTTTCTCAATGATTGCTTGTTTAGCAAGCATTTTCACATGGGCAATACTGCCCATGATATCTTGCTTATACAATCTTTTGTCAAAAGAAATGGAAGAATGAAAATGGTCAACAAGAGAATCGGTAGCTTTTTCAAATCTTCCGCCCCAAAGTTTCATTTATAATCTCTCCTTGTTTTGGTTCATTAAAGCTCTTACTTTAAGCGGAAGCCCAAATAAGTTTATAAAGCCTTCTGCATCATGGTGATTGTAAAGTTCACCAGTTGTAAAACTTGCGATACTTTCGTTGTATAAAGAATAATCAGATTTTGCACCTGCTGAAATAATATTTCCTTTGTATAATTTTAAACGTACAGTTCCTGTAATGGTTTCTTGTGTTTTATTCACAAAGGCAGTTAAAGCTTCCCGTAAAGGGGTGTACCATTCACCACTATATACTAGCTCTGTAAATTTAACACTCACCATTTCTTTGTAAGCGGTTGTTTGTTTGTCAAGGCATAAATATTCTAATTCACGATGAGCGTAATAAAGGATTGTTCCACCAGGAGTTTCATAAACGCCTCTGGACTTCATCCCAACAACACGGTTCTCAACAATATCTGTAATTCCGATTCCATTTTTACCACCAAGTTCATTTAATTTTTCCATGAGTTCTATTGGTGTAATTTTTTTGCCGTCAAGGGCAACGGGTAGGCCTTTTTCAAATTGTAATTCTAAATAAGTAGGAACGTCTGGTGCTTTTTCTGGGGTAACAGAAAGTTGTAATAGCTTGTCATACAAAGGTTCATTTTCAGGAAGTTCCAGTTCAAGACCTTCATGGCTTAAATGCCATAAGTTGCAGTCACGGCTGTAGCTTGTTTCCTTTGTCATTGGTATTTCAATATTTCTCTTTTTTAAATATTCGATTTCTTCTTCTCTTGAAGCAATGTCCCATGTTCTCCAAGGAGCAATTATTTTCAGTTGTGGAGCAAGGGCTTTAATTGTAAGCTCAAAACGGATTTGGTCATTTCCTTTGCCTGTTGCCCCATGACAAATTGCGGTTGCACCTTCTTCTAATGCAATTTCAACTAGCCTTTTTGCAATTAAAGGTCTTGCCATGGAAGTCCCAAGTAAATATTTTCCTTCATAAACAGCGTGTGCTTGCATAGTAGGATAAATAAAATCTGTAATAAACTCTTCTCGTACATCTTCTATGTAAAGTTTTTTTGCGCCAGTGGATATAGCACGTTCTTCCAAACCTTCTGTTTCTTTCCCTTGGCCAACATCAACACAAACTGCAATGATCTCACAATCATCGTAATTTTCTTTCAGCCATGGAATAATAACCGTTGTATCAAGTCCACCAGAATATGCTAAAACAATTTTTTCACTCATAATATAAATGCCTCCTAATATTTTTTTATAATTATACACTTTTAATTAATATTATTCAATATTTTTTCAGTGTAAAATAAAATATTTTTTAAAAATGTAGTGGTAATATAAAAACTAAGGTAGTAAATATACTATTTTGCCTAAAAAGTCTACTTAGAAAGTTTGAAAAATTTTTTTTAATATTATTGCATAAATTTACGACAAGATGTATAATTATAAAAAAGTATATTTTTTATCACCAAAATTTTACAAAGATAGTTCAACATGAAGGGACACTAATTTGTTTTAAATTTCATAAAGCCAATTAGGAAGTAAGGCTATATATGTTTTAAATTTTTTATAATGGAGGAACCCTATGATAAAAGCAGGAATAATAGGTTCAACAGGATATGCAGGAAGTGAACTTCTCCGCATACTTATGCAACATGAGCAAGTAGAAGTTAAAGTTACAGCTTCTCATAGCTATGCTGGTAAAAATTATAATGAAGTATACGAAAATTTTAGGCACATAGATAACTTGGTTTGTGCAGCAGAAAATATAGAAGAGATGGCAGAACAATGTGACGTAATTTTTTTAGCCTTGCCCCACGGAATAGCAAGTAAAAAAGTGACAGAAAATATATTGGACAAAACGAAAATTATTGACCTAGGGGCAGACTTTCGGTTAAAAGAGTACGAAGTTTATGAAACATGGTACGAAACAGAACACCATAGCAAAGATTTACTGAAGGAAGCTGTTTATGGGCTTTGTGAAATAAACAGAGAAGAAATTAAAAATAAGAGGCTTGTGGCAAATCCAGGCTGTTTTACAACTTGTAGCATCTTATCACTTTATCCACTTCTAAAAGAAAATGTGATTGATGACAAAAGCATTATTGTGGATGCCAAGTCTGGGGTTTCGGGTGCTGGTCGAGGGGTTAGCCTTCCTTATCATTTTGATGAATGCAATGAATCTATGAAGGCTTACAAAATAGCTTCCCACAGACACACACCAGAAATTGAAGCGCAACTAAGTTATGCCAGTGGAAAAAATATAGTTATTAATTTTACACCTCATCTTATTCCGATGAATAGAGGAATTTTAGCCACATCTTACGCAACTTTAAATGGAAAATATTCCTATGAGAAAATAAAAGCAATTTATAATGACTATTATGGTAAGGAATATTTTATAAGACTTTGTAAAGAGGGGATTTTCCCAGAAACTAAATGGGTAAAGGGTTCTAATTTTTGTGATATTGGTTTTCAAATTGACCAAAGAACCAATAGAATTATTGTAGTAGGTGCCATTGATAATCTTGTGAAGGGCGCGGCAGGTCAGGCTGTGCAAAATATGAACATACTATTTGGGTTAGATGAAAAGTTGGGAATTAATTTTATTCCAAGCTTTCCTATCTAATATAGGAGGATAAAATGAAAATAATAGATGGTGGAGTGACAGCTCCCAAAGGTTATTGTGCGACAGGCAAGCATATTGGCATTAAGAAAGTAAAAAAAGATTTAACTTTGTTATTAAGTGAAACAGAATGTGTTGCTGCAGGAGCATTTACAAAAAATATTGTGAAGGCAGCACCAGTGTTGTGGGACGAAAAAATTGTAACAAGTGGCGAAAAAGTTCGTGGTATATTAGTAAACAGTGGAAATGCCAATGCTTGCACTGGTGAACAAGGTATTAAAGATAACGAAACCATGGCGAAAACTTTTGCCACACTGGCTTCTGTTTCAGCAGAAAAAATACTGGTTTGCTCAACAGGGGTCATTGGAGTTAATTTGCCTATTGAAAAAATAGTAGAAGGCATAAAAGATACCTATACATACTTAGGAAGTTCTTTGGAAAATGGTAATGATGCCGCCGAAGGAATCATTACCACCGATACCTTTGTAAAACAAATAGCTGTAACCTTTGAATTGAATGGAAAAGAAATTACAATTGGGGGAATGGCAAAAGGCTCTGGTATGATTCATCCCAACATGGCCACTATGCTTAGCTTTATTACGACAGATGCCAATATAAGTTACCATATGTTAAACAAGGCATTAAAAGAAAGTGTGGTAGATTCTTATAATATGATTTCCGTGGATGGAGACACAAGTACAAATGATACGGTTCTTACATTAGCCAACGGAATGGCTGGAAATGACTTGATAGATAAAGAAGATGAAGCATTTACAAAGTTTAAAGAAACTCTCCATTTTGTAAATTTAAAACTAGCGAAAGATATTATTCACGATGGAGAGGGTGCTACAAAATTTGTTGAGGTGTTTGTAAAACGTGCCAAAACAAAAAATGATGCAAGAACAATCGCAAAATCGGTTATTTCATCTAGTTTATTTAAAACAGCCATTTTTGGAGAAGATGCAAATTGGGGGCGTATTTTAGCGGCAATGGGTTATTCAGGAGCAGAATTTAATCCCCAATTGGTTACCATTCATTATATCAGTAGTAAGGGTAGAATTATTTTAATGGAAGCAGGAACACCAATAAAATTTGATGAGATAAAAGCATTGGAGATATTAAAAGAAAAAGAAATTACCGTTGAAATAGAATTAAATCAGGGCGTTGAAGAAGCCACTGCATGGGGTTGTGATTTAAGTTATGAATATGTTCGTATAAACGGAGAATATCGTTCTTAGGAGGATTTTGAGTTTGGAAACCATACAACAATACATAGAAAAGGCAAAAGTTTTAATTGAGGCGCTACCTTATATCAATCAGTTTAATGGCAAAAAAGTAGTCATAAAATACGGTGGAAGCGCTCTTATTAATCAAGATATAAAAGATACCATTATTCAAGATATTGCACTGATGAAGTTTGTAGGAATGAAGCCCATCGTTGTTCATGGTGGCGGTCCTGATATCAATCATTTTCTTAATAAAGTGGGGAAGAAGTCTGAATTTGTAAAAGGGTTACGTGTTACTGATGAGGAAACAATGGAAATTGTGGAAATGGTTTTATCGGGAAAAATTAGTAAAGATATCGCTGCCAACATAAATACTCATGGTATTAAAGCCATTGGAATATCAGGAAAAGATGGTGGCATTTTAAAAGCTGAAAAAATGTTTGCAGACGATGGCGCTGATATTGGGCTTGTAGGTGATGTGAAGGAAGTGGATGTTTCCTTAATTAATACATTAATTGATAATGATTTCGTTCCTGTAATTTCACCGATTGGATATAACGACAGTGGAGATACATTTAATATAAATGCTGACTATGCTGCAGTTGCAATTGCGGGGGCATTAAAAGCACAAAAACTTGTATTTTTAACGGATGTAAAAGGTGTTATGAGAGATGTAGCTGATGCTAGTAGCATTATAACAAGCATAAACGTAGAAGAAATTAAAACAATGATAGCAGACGGAATTATTTCTGGAGGAATGATCCCAAAAGTGGAATGTTGTGTGGCTGGGGTTGAAAAAGGTGTTTCTCATGTTCATATTTTGGATGGTAGAGTGGAGCATTGTTTAATTTTAGAGATATTTACAAAAGAAGGTATCGGAACCATGATAACAGGGGAGTGATAATGTGTTTGGTGAAAATGTAATAATGAATACATATGGACGATTTCCTATGATGCTTGAAAAGGGCGAAGGAATGTTTGTTTATGATACAGAAGGAAATAAATATCTAGATTTTGTAGCTGGAATTGCTGTGAATTGTTTAGGACATGGTAACAAAAAACTTGCGAAAGCCATTGGAGCCCAAGCAGAAAAAATGATTCATTGTTCAAATTTATATTGGAATAAACCCCAAGTAGAAGCTGCTGAAATGTTAGTAAACAATAGTGCGTTTGATAAAGTATTTTTTTGCAACAGTGGTGCAGAAGCAATTGAAGGTTCTCTTAAACTTAGCAGAAAATTTGCGAAAAAAAATGGCACTGAAAAATTTGAAATCATAACCATGTTACATTCTTTTCATGGGAGAACATATGGTGCCGTTAGCGCTACAGGGCAAGAAAAATATCAAAAAGATTTTGCACCCCTTCTTCCAGGTATTAAACACGTTCCTTTTAATGATTTTGAGGCACTTAAAAATACTGTTACAGATTTGACTTGTGCAATTTTAATCGAACCAATTCAAGGGGAAGGAGGAATCAAACCAGCTGAAAAGGAATACTTAAAAAAAGTAAGACAGCTTTGTGATGAAAAAGGGATTCTTTTAGTATTTGACGAAATTCAATGCGGCGTAGGGCGTATGGGTTATCTTTTTGCTCATGAATATTATGGTGTTACTCCTGATATTATTGCACTTGCAAAAGGGTTGGCTGGCGGTGTTCCCATTGGGGCGATTCTTGCTAAAAATAATGTTGCAGAAGCTTTTGCTCCTGGTGATCATGCTTCTACTTTTGGGGGAAATGCGCTTGCTACGAGTGCAGCTAAGGTGGTGCTAGATGAATTAATTAACAATCATTTAATTGAAAATGCAAAAATTCAAGGGGAATATTTAACCCAAAAACTAAATGAGCTGAAAGAAAAATATGATTGCATAAAAGAAGTGAGAGGTTTTGGTTTGTTACAAGGAATTGAACTTTCAATTCCCGTCGCTGATATGATTAATAAATGTATGAAAGACGGATTACTACTTGTAAATGCTGGTACTCATGTGATTCGTTTTGTGCCACCGTTAATTGTGACAAAGGAAAACATAATGGAAGCACTAAATATATTAGAGCAGAATATATTGACGATATAAGTTTGATAGGTATATAATGGATTTGTTAAAAAATTATTGTATAAAAATACATTTAATACGTATTCGTCTTCGATTCCATAAAAACGAATTCGTATCATTCATGGAGGTATTGTAAATGGAACGTGTTTATAATTTTTCATCTGGACCTTCTGCGTTGCCTTTAGAAGTTCTTGAAAAAGCGCAGCAAGAATTGGTTAATTATGCTAATGCTGGTATGTCTGTTATGGAAATGAGCCATAGATCCAAATCGTACATAGAAATAATTGAGGGAGCTGAAAAACTTTTTAGAGAAGTTATGAATATTCCTGATAACTACAAAGTTTTATTTTTACAAGGCGGAGCTTCTACACAATTTTCAATGATTCCTCTTAACTTATTTAGAAACAGTAAAAAAGCTGACTTTGTTTGTACAGGTCTTTGGGCAAAAAAAGCGATTTCTGAAGCTAAGAAATATGGTAAAGTTAACGTTGTGGCATCTTCAGAAGAAGCGGTCTTTAATTATATTCCAGAACTTGATTCTGCTACTTTTGATAAGGATGCAGATTATTTCCATATTACATTAAACAATACGATTTATGGGACACGTTTTACAAAACTTCCAGATACGGGGAATGTTCCTTTGGTTACAGATGCTTCCTCTATCATTCTTTCAGAAAATATTGATGTAAGCAAATTCGGGTTAATCTATGCGGGTGCTCAAAAAAACATTGGACCTGCTGGTCTTACAACTGTGATTGTGAGAGAAGACTTAATTGGTCATGCCATGGATATTACCCCTACAATGCTTAATTATAAAATCCACGCAGAAGAAGGTTCTATGTATAATACACCTCCTACTTATGCAATTTATATTGCTAAATTATGTCTTGAATGGCTAAAAGGTTTGGGTGGGGTTCCTGCTATGCAAAAAATAAATGAACAAAAAGCGGGAATGTTATATGACTTTTTAGATAACTCTGCTTGCTTTAAAGGTACTGTTGTTGCAAAAGATAGATCACTAATGAATATTCCTTTTATTTTGCCGAATGATGACTTAAATGAAAAATTTATTAAAGAAGCAACTGCTAATGGATTTGTTAATTTAAGAGGTCACAGAACAGTTGGTGGTATGCGTGCTAGTATTTACAATGCAATGCC
>JAVBJQ010000049.1:0-9128 GCA_031546905.1 Eubacteriales bacterium
CTGCGGTTGACGGGCTATAGTTTTCACCGGTAGCACCGGATATGATCGTGCCTTCCGTGTTGCTGTTAGTTAAATTTCTATACCATTGATAGCTCATTGCTCCGCCTGATTCAACGGTAGCCATAACAGAAAGACTTGCATCCGCACCATTATCTACTGTCATATTACTTGGCTGCGTAATGATTGTCGGTGGGTTTGCGTTTGTTAAGTTGTTCACTGTCACCTTTGCAGCATTGCTTGTTGTGGATGCCGTCTTCGCGCCTGTCTTTGAATTATCCGTATTTGTGACCACCACATAATAATACGCATCGCCTATCACTGCTGTTGACGGGCTGTAGTTTTCACCGATAGCACCGGATATGATCGTGCCTCCTGTGTTGCTATTGGTGGAATTCCTATACCATTGATAGCTCATTATTCCGTCTGCTTCAACAGTAGCCGTAACGGAAAGACTTGCATTCGCACCATTATCTACTGTGACATTGCTTGGCTGCGTAATGATTATAGGTGGGTTCGCATTTGTAACTACGGAAACTTTTCCAGTATTACTCTTGACAATAGCAGTTAGAGTACCGCCTGTTGTTTCAACTGTATTTGTAACGACAACATAATAGTATTTGATACCGGCATCTGCCGTCGGAGCGATGTATGTTCGATTTGTTGCGCCACCGATTGATACCCCTGTTATGTTATTATTGCTGTCGTTGCTGTACCATTGGTAACTTAAAGTCCCGGAACCATTGCCTTCTATATTCGCAACAACAGCAACAGTAGCAGTTTGATTTGGCGTTACGGTCATCGTATTTGGCTGAGTAATTATCATCGGCTTCGCTATAGTCGATGGTAAAACAACGATGTTGTCCTTAAGTGACGGGTTTAAAAAAGGTTTACTTGGGTAACCATATTCTACATAGTAGCCGTAAATAGAACCATGAGCATAATCAGAAAGATCATTCCACGTACCATTGCTACTAAAACCATATTGGCCAAAACCTTCTCCGCCATAAAAACCGCCAGCCGGTACACCTGAACCATTTGGCTCTTTATCAGTCCATCTAGAATAACCATAATCAATTTCTATAGCATTTGTTGTTGTCTTGGCATTAAGCCGTGTACCTGCTTCCGGTCCGCACACCCAATACCACTCTCTTGAATCTACTGTGTTTCCGTAGACATACGTAGTTGAATCGTTGCTGTAGCCTGCCGCCCCTGAAGGTTTAACAGCACGGGTCGCACCTATCCAACCACCGCTACCGCCTAATTTTTTATAAATAAAATTGTGTTCATCTGGGCTGGTAATCGTTAGCAAATATCCGTTTTGACCATTAAATACTCTTTGTTTACTTTTAGCGTAAGCATTCGACCAAGTAGTCTTCTCAGGCACATACTCATAATAGTGCCCATCAAACGCAACAACGCCTGTTGTATCTATTGTTTCGATACTCACAGTTACTTCTTGTGCCTCTGAGATTGTCTTATAAAAAGTAACATGATTTCTTAAAAATGATTGTAGTTGATAAGTGGATGTTATTTTAAAGGTTAGATCCTTATAATTGTAAGAAGTTGAAAGACCACCTGTTGTAAGAACTGTTCCTGCTTTATCCAAAGAACTTGAAAATGTAGCACCATCTGGAATTGTATTCGTATCAACAGTAAAGTAGCCATTATCTACATTAATGTTAAAAGAGTAGCCTCTCGAGCCGCTAACAATAGCGTTAGCCAACTTATACGTCATATTCGTGCCAACTATATTGGAATCTGTTATTGAATTATTTACAACCAGTACTAACGATCCACTACTTGGGTCAATAATAATGCCATTACTCGGATTGGTATTGTTTAATGACAAGTAGTTAGTAGGCACCTGCACCATATTATCATGCTTAATCTTATTCTTGTCATCTTCCGTTATTGTATAATCTGCTGTAGCCTTTACTAATATAGTGCCAAAGGATGTGCTAGCACTGGTTATTGAAACATCCGCACCGCTGGCAAGTGCAGATTTTAATGTTATAAACTTCTCGGTGCTCAACTGCACATTTCTTGGTGTTAGGTCTGACTCGGAAACGTGGTTACCTGAAATAACCGAATTACCTGAAAGATAAAAAGTACCATTATTTACAAAAACACCTGCATTAAGGTTATTGGTTATTTGTCCGCCATTCATCGTAAAAGTGCCACTAAAATCAACCGATACACCGGCTGAACTATTATGATTAATAGCGCCACCGTTCATTACGAAGTGGCCGCCATTTGTAAATGAAACGATAGAGGTAGAGCTGGCACCATTTTTTATGTCGTTGTTTTGAATTAGGCTGCCGTCGTCCATAACGAACTTTGAACTTGTGCCTGTAAGCAAAATAAGACCGGTATGGGTTGTTAGCGTGAAATCTCTAATAACAGAACCCGTTTGCATTGTAAAAGTTCCATCTTGTATTTGAACAATTCGAGACAAATTGGTTGCCCCTGCTGTAAACTCTACTGTGTTTACAGTTACAGTAGCTGAATTGCCAATGATAAATGCGCCATTTGCTGGGTTGTTAATGTCAACATTAATAACAGTACCGACCTCGCCCGAGATTGTCACAGAATTGGTTATGGTGTACTGATGAGCCAATGTAAATTCTCCGCTTGGCATGGTTATGTTCCCGCCTATATCTTTTATCGCATTAATCGCATACTCAAAAGTACCTTCTAACTGGTTTGATGTATCAGATGCAAGAACATAATGAACATTCCCGGGCAATAGTCTTACTGTGGGCGATGAAGATGCCGAAGCCGAATTGAAAATGGTATCTGACTCTGTCTCTGTTGTTTCAGTTTTTGGGGTTTCAGCTTCTGGTGTTTCGGTTTTTGGGGTTTCAGCTTCTGGTGTTTCAGTTTTTGGTGTTTCAAGTGTTTCTGCATGTACGCTCGATAGGTCAATTTGGGTCATACTGGTGATCATGCAAAACATCAAAATGATACTTAATATTCTTTTTTTCATAATTCCACTCCTTTTTTTCATGCTAAACTTATAAAACCCTTTTGCCCACCGACATAGGTAGCATCTCTCCTGTTTAGCGCGGAAACGTTGCTATACAATTTAAATTTGTTGGTGTTCTGCCGGAGATTACCTCAAACGGCTGGCAATTAAAAGCAATGTAACATTTTGAAAATATTTTTTTACGTTGCTGTGTTCCTTTGTGTTTTTGTATCCGATTTTACTTTTTCTTTTAAAGATAGTTTAACAACATTGTCTACATCAAAAAGATCCAGTATTTCGTCCTTGTATAAATCGAATATTCTAGTGCCCTAACACAATCTGCGCTCCGGTAAAATCATCTCCCTCTATAGCCTTATCCAAAATATACCCGATTTTGTTATGGCTTCATCGTTTTTACCGTTTCGCTTCCAAGACACAGTGAAACTGGGTGGTTAAAACCTTTTGGTGTAATGTCATAAAATCCTATATCTTTATCTCCTTAAACTATGCAATTCAGAAATAATCTGCTGAGCAATGTTTTCATAAAGTAATTTCCTCTCTCTCTCGAACATTATAAAAATACTGCTCATTCGAGTATTTATCTTATTATACCACACCCCCTTTCAAACTTTCTATCTTAATTTCGGATTATAGTACTTAATTTTCTCCCTATCTGAGAATATATTTGTTATTGCACCAGCTTTAAAGTAGACAAGTGTCAAGCCCTTGTGTAAAATCGATAAAGTACTTGCCTTCGATAAAGTTGTAAAATCAAATTCTCTCTGTCTGTACAAGCCAAAAGATTTGGGCCGAGTAATTTTATTTTTTTCTGTCCTTTCTAAACGGTTAGAAAGGATGGAAACTTTGTGGCTCTTGCCACATTACTGAGGGTAGCCGCGTGTTAAACATCCATAGGCGGTATCGGATATTCTGTAAAGAGAGTAATCAGGATCGCCATTTTCAATTTCGGACGACAATACTGTTTTTAAGTCATCTACCATTCACCGACAAGGACTGCGACTTGTTTATTTGCTTCAATATCATTGGCAATGGACTGTATAAAGAACGTGTATAAACAGATTTGGTGAGATCATTCAAAAAGGAGATAAAAGCGTGAACAACGAAAATCTATATGAAGTATTGGGAAGAATTGTTTGTTTCCTGCGCGAGGAAAAGACAAACAAGACAAGCTGTGATTTCGGGTTTAACATATTTGAAGCCGCCGGAATAAGCACGAAAGAAGTGTTTATGTGCAACGTCTTAGCCAATTTGATTAACCCGAACGGAGCGCATGGGCAAAAATATCTTTATCTGGATTTGTTTTTCAAATATGTCTTGAACGCGACCCGTCTAACGAAAAAAGTAATTGTTCACACGGAGTGGCCGACAGAAAACGGACGTTGGATTGACATTGTCATTGAAGATGGACAGCGCGTTATTCCGATTGAGGTAAAAATAAACGCCAGAGACCAGAAAAACCAGTGTGCGGATTACTCGGTTTACGCTAAAGAATCATCTGTATATTATTTGACTGCCGACGGACATATGCCATCTGATTATAGTATCGGTAATTTAACCGAAGATGAGATTATGACCAAGATAAAACCCATTGCTTGGGAAACTTCAGTTATTAAATGGCTAAACGCCTGTATCGAAGCAACCGAGGATGAATATGATATCGTTCTTATGCATTTGCAGCAGTTTATTTCTGCTGTCAAAAAGTTTTGTTTGTTCGCCGCGATGAGCAAGCACATGAAAAGCCTTGATATTAACAGACGCGATAAAATTAAAGAAGTGCTACAAGAAGTTGTGCGAAAGCGGGGTCTTGATTGGACGCATCTCAATTACGGCTTTAACACCCAAGACGATGGGATAAATTATTTCATCGGTGAATCAGGCGATGAGTTCTTTCGGGTTTTATGTGAAGGCGGCGTTACAAAAGCAGGTAAGATAGTAGGCTTAAACAACTCAACCGGCAATGGGGAGAAGTGGGTGTTTGGCGGCAGAGAGTGGGACAAAAAACGCAAAGAAAAATACGGTAACGATGTTAAATGGTGGCTCTGTGAAGAAATAATCGTTCCATATAACAAATTTCATCTGCTTTTTGACGATGACTATCTGGAATATTATGTTGACAGGATTGTCGAATTATACGAAAAGTTGAGTTGCGATATGTGTGGTGACTTTGACTATTACGCTAAATTTGGTGATTTATTCAGTACGCTTGAAGGTATTGATTTGCCTATTGAGGAATTTGATTTGCCCGTAAGCTGTTATAACTTTTTGAAACAACGAGAAATTTACAACCTAAAACAACTTTTGTCGATGAGTGCTGATGACATTATGCGCACTTGCACCAGTAATCAACAGCGCGAATGTTGCTACGGAGTAATTGGAAAACTACTTATACCTTGAAAAATAACGAAAAACCATTATAAATAAAAGATAAGAACAAAAACAATCAAATAGCTTATGTAGAAATCAACAAAAGCTATGGTAGTGAGAAGGATAATGTAAAATTGGAAACTTGCTTTTATTTGAATTTGGCAAAATGTTGCCACCATATGTACGCCGTGGTATTATATTTGTGAGGTGATAAGTTTTGTCAAAGTGGGATAAATTATTATCGAAAATTAATGTACTTTCAAAAGACTTCCGTTTTAATGAACTACAAAAGATTTTAGAAAGCTATGGTTATGAAATGAAAGCTCCTAGAAGTGGGAGCAGCCACCATACGTTTAGAAAAGCAGGTAAAATGCCTGTCACAATTCCAAAAGACGAACCAATTAACATTGCGTATGTTAAAATAGTTAGAGATATTATAGTTAGCGAGGAGGAGTAATTTTGAAAGACATCAACTACTTTATGAACATAAATTACAAAATGGAAATTGTCAAGGATGAAAACGAAGGTGGATATGCTGTATCATTTCCAGAACTTCAAGGGTGTGTTACGTGTGCTGATACCATAGAACAAGCTGTTAAAATGGCTGACAATGCTAAAAAAGAATGGATAACCGCTTGCTTAGAAGATGGCATCGAAATTCCTTCTCCACTTGAGGATAAAAATTACTCAGGTCAATTTAAGCTTAGAATACCTAAATCACTTCACCGTTCGTTAGCAGAACACTCAGAAAAAGAAGGAGTTTCTATGAACCAATATTGTGTGTATCTGCTATCAAAGAATGATACAATTTTTGGAAATGGAAACAATGACGTTTTGATAAGTAAATAAAATATAGTATTAGAAAGCCGTTAGAATGAAACCTAACTATTGATACGAGTTTAATTTATTACAGAATAACCCAAATGCTTAACGGTTTGATATGTTGGCGGAGTTTCAGAATTTAATGAATAATTCAAGATTGACGTTTAAGGAACGAAACGAATTGTATTGGTCAGTTATTGATTTCATTGAGTATAAGCAGACTGGTGCAGGGATTGAGTTGCAGATGGTTTTCAAATAGTTATGGGATACCTTGAATTGGGGGTATCCTTTTTTTGTAAAAATTATTGTAGGATTTTGGAAGCTAATGTATAATCTGGTTGTAGTGATGTATATTTGCCTTATTAGTAGTATGGCTGGAATAGTGATTTGGTCTAATAAGACTATTAAGTCAGATTAGTACAATAAGGCACTTCCAAGAAAATAGCAAGCCAATTTAGCGGCCTATTTCCCGCTATACTGCGTCTCTGAAAAGCCTTACGTACCTTTGGGTCCGCGCGGTTTTCAACTTCTTGCCTAGCGAAAAATATTCTCTCTAACTTGACTTGTTATTTTCTTTACACTGCCTAATTAGAAAATGTACAGTATTTTAAGTTTAATACTATATTTCAGGAGGCATCAAAAAATGGCAAATTTCACAAAAGCATACACAATAGCGTTTGAAAGTGATAAGGAAATATTTAGCGAGTCAATAATCACTTTTTTAAAGAAGGTAGAATTATTAATAGACAGCAAGAATATAGTTCGCCAAGTTAATAATAAATTGATGAGAGCACATGCCTATGAATGGAGCAAATCAAATGCTGACTACCTTGTAGTACCATTCGGAAAATTAAAGGAAACTAATAAGCCATATGGCATTGAAATATCAACACAAAAACTAATTGATATACCAATGGATATGTTTGATGTAAATAATCTTGCATACCACTCTAAATATAATATTGCTTTAATAACTTCCAATCAGTCCGGGCCATCTGAGGCTGATATAGAACAATATCTTAATTCTTATTTACCTAAAGATGCAGCATATAGAATAAAAATTACACCAATAAAGTATAGTACAGGGATTGAAAAAATTAGAAATGCAATACAAGCTCGTAGTGTTTCAATTGTATTAAATTTAGGTCGGCCACTAGATGATTTCTTTAAAGGACAGGTACAAGAAGAGTATAATGTACATAGTTATTTAAAAGGACTTCTGAATTATTCAAAAGATTCCCTTGAATCCACAACTTTTACTTTTACCTTGGGACTTGGACACAAGAAAAATGCGACTCTTGACATAACTGCATTATTAGAGTTATTAGAATTTATTAATCTTGACTCGGGCTGTGTAAAAGAAGTTTATGTAAATTATAAAGACAATACCTCTACAAAAATTGATACTGCAAAATTGAAAGAAACAAATATGATTTTAAAGATTTATTTTAGTATCAAAGATACTAGACTTGGTGTAGAATATTTAAGAGATAATATCGATACTAGATTACAAGAAGATAGGACAAAATATTATACGCAAGTAAAGGAGCATTTTAAGTCCACCATTGTTCTTGAAGGGGGATACGATTTTATTGAAGAATTTGAGGGAGGTCCAGTCGTATAAAAGTTTGACAAAGAGTTTACTAAGCAATATTCGCCTAGAAGTAGCAGTATTTGCAGTATTGACAATTTCATTAGCAATTATAATACTCAACCCAAAAACCCAAGAATTACATAATTTATTAAAAATATTTTTTATAAATTATGTAACGGAAAACAGAATATCTCTGATTACAAGTGTAGTGGCAATCTTTATTGGTATCTATAGTACAATTTTAATAGTAATATCTACATCAAAAATGAGTATTACTGAATTGTTATTAAAATCTAAGATGGATACACAAATATTGGCTATTATTGGATTTGGGATAGCACAAAACTTTTTGCTTGTTATTTTAGGGGTTTTCATCCCAATGCAGAAATGGATTTTTTTAGAGATGTATTTATGCCTTCTCTGCATTGCTATGATATCATTCTCAAAATTTATCCTTCTTTTGTATCGTATTTTCAAGCTAAATGTTGCTAGTATGGTTAGGGAACTCGATAAAGAGAAAGACGAGCAGATAGAATTGATGACAAAAATTGAAGACATATTAAATCAAATAAAATCAAAATAATTTTGAATTGCAGATCTTGTAAATAAAATAAGAATAAATTTCTATATTCTAAATGCGCCATATCCATAAAACAGACAACTTTTAAATCGTCTGTTTTATGGATATTTTTATTCCGCAGCAAACAAGTATTATTTCCCTCAAAAAATAAATACTACCTTTATACTAAAATAAGAAAGGCAGGTGATGCCCTATGACAAATTCAGATACAGTACCCAATAGATTGATAAATGAAAAATCCCCTTATCTGCTCCAACATGCGTACAACCCCGTGGACTGGTTCCCTTGGGAAGAAGAAGCATTTGCAAATCGAAAGCTGATGATAAGCCAGTATTTCTCTCTATTGGGTATAGCTGAATGATGTGATAATGAGAACTTGTCATTGGTGCCACGTTTGTAAATGCATACATTGAAAAGCTTGATTATATCAAGTTTTTCAGCTTCAACTAAAGCATACCACAATTACATATTTATTATTAGAGAGTGCGCTTACCATTATACCAATCAACGTCAGTTAGATTAATAATTGAACATATGAAATAGGCTGAAAACTAAGGTTATATTCATTTTTGGATATGAACTTTTTAATATTGGATTTATAATGATACTATGATATGATACGAATAGGTTCTTTGTAAAGGAGCGTTGAACAATGGGGAAAATTTTTAATATAACAGGCTTATGCGTAAAAGATAAGCATTACATGGCAGACACATCGGACAAGATAAAAAAAATTGCTACTATGGTGGAGCGTGGAGATTATTTCACTATAAACCGCCCAA
>JAVBJQ010000047.1:0-61867 GCA_031546905.1 Eubacteriales bacterium
TTTCATACGATACAATTGGTTTAAATCCAGACTATTTCATTGGGTTTGATGCAGAAATTTAGGAGGATAAAGTATGAACTTTTACAACAAGCAATATATAAGAGTGGATGAAAATAAAAACATAACCTATGGTTTTTCAGATGCTTTTGAACAACCACAAGAAAATGATATTTGTATCAACGAGCAAGCCGAACGACATTTTGAACTATTAGGAAACACAAATCCTAGCTTAATGAATTTTGAAGGAGTTTATTTATACAAATATGAAAATGGCAATATCATTAAAAAATCAGAAGAGGACATTGCGCTTGAGTATAAACCTAAAATTCAAAAAGAAACAGTTTCAGATTTAGAAATAACCTTTGCAGAGTATGTAATTGAAAATGAAGAAAGATTATCAAGATTGGAGGAGAAAATAAATGCTTAAACAATCATTAGTAGTAGCTTACGCAACATTGGTAAGAGCAGAAAAGTACATATTATCAGAAGATGATAGAATCAATGAATTGCAAAAATCTGTTCCAAATGATTATATTGTTGCTGTAGCAGAATACTTAGTAAAATAATTCGTTGAGGTTGCCGAAAGGTAGCTTTTTTTATTTTGAGAAATGGGTGGAAGATGGATAAAATGACGTTAAATCAAGGGTTTGTAGCTGGCTTGTCAGGCTTATTGGCTTACGCAGCAGGGCTGGCGTGGGAGATAATATTTATATGGCTACTACTAGCATTAATAGATATGTTGACAGGCGTAATTAAGGCGCGAAAAAATGAGGCTTTTAAAAGTGCAGAAATGCGTAACGGCTTATACAAAAAAGCCTCGGAAGCGTTTTTGATTGTAGGATTAATTTTAACGCAAAGAGTCGCGATGTACATGGGCATTGATGTGCCAATTGCGACTGTGTTTATTGGTGCATTCTGCTTCAAAGAGTTTGCTTCTATTATGGAAAACGCGATCAGCATGGATATTAAAATACCTCAAATAGTAAGAAAATGGTTTAATAATGCTAATAACGCCGTAAACGGTGATGATGATGCCAGGGAGGAGAAAACTAATGCAGATAATCGATAAGTTGCTAACCGCAGGTTCGGTACACGGCAGAACAGGGAAGAAGTTAGTACCCCAAGGAATTGTTGTTCATTATGTAGGTAATCCAAATAGTACAGCAGAGGCAAATCGAAATTATTTTGAGAATGGCTCTAGTGGAAATTATGTATCTGCCCATTATGTCATTGGGTTAAAAGGAGAAATTGTGCAGTGTATTCCTGATAATGAGGTAGCCCAACACGCTGGAAAGGCGTATGGTGCACAATGGACTGTACAAGCCCTTAAAAACAACAGTGAATTTTTAGGCATAGAAAATTGCCATCAAGACAGCGCTGGTAAGTTTAACGAAAAGACGTATGCTAGCTTAGTGGAACTTGTTGTTTACTTATGTGAAAAATTTAAACTTGACTCCAAGAAAATTTATAGACATTATGATGTTACAGGAAAGCGTTGTCCTCTTTATTATGTAAAAAATCAAGGGGAATGGCAGGCGTTTTTAGATTTAATTGACGCAAAGCTACAGGAAAAAAATAATCAAGAAGAAGAAAATGGGAAAGAAGAGGATTCAGAAATGGTTACTAAAACAAATATTAAAATTGACGGTAAAATTTATGAAGTAAACAGAATTTTAAAAGATGACAAAAATTATATTGAGTTAAGGGAGTTTGAAAAGGCTGGGTATAAAGTTTCTTATGACAATGTTAGTAAAATTCCAGCTATCAGTAAGTAAGATACGAAATAATTTCAAAACACTGTAGTTCAAAATATATAGGTAAAAGCAGGAGGTAGTCGATTACTTATTTTCGAATACCTCCTACTTTTTTGTTTGTTTAGTGAAGGGTAAATTTTACTAATAAACAAATTTATTTGTATATTTTTAGGAGATTTTATATTATAATATTTATAATTTGTTAATAGTCGGATTTTTAAGATTTTTCGGAAGAACAGGAAGCTCTGTAATGTTTGATTATAATTGTTACTTTAGTGAATTTATAAAAATACGGATTTGATTCTGGGAGAGATTTAATGTGACAACAACTTTATTATATGTAGAACTACTAGTTATTGGGGCTGAAACCTTGAGCTGGTTAATCTTATCGTTATTTTGTGTTATAGCCACAGAAGATATAATGAAGCTTTTAACATTGTTTAATACGGCTCCGTTTATGTTTTTACTTCTATGTATCATATATGTTTTAGGGATATCGTTTGATAGAATTTTTGACTTGTTGTTTAAGAATTCTGAAAGTAGGGTAAAGAAAAAATATTTTCAAAACAATCAAGAGGTTACTTATTTAATATGGAATAATTGTGGGAGAAGTGCGGATTACAATTTTTCGATGTCAAGGAAAAGAGTGTTGAGAGCAAGTATTATAAATATTCCACTAGTTACATCTGTGCTAAGTATATATGTAATTAAAAATACATATCCGATTTTTTTAACTATTTTTATAATTATTACAGGATGCTTTTTATTTATTTTAAGTAGGGTTGCATACAATGTTCTTGTAGAGGACTATTATAAAAATACAAAGCGCTTAAAAGATGAAAGTAAAAAGGTTAAATAGACAACATTATCCATAGTAATTTTCATCAATAAAAAAATCGCTACTATGAAACATTATATAGTGGCGATTTTTTCTGTCAAATAGAGTATAAAACTTAAGTTTATAGTTATTATTTTGTAAATTTTCTTTTTCCAATTCAGAAAGAAGCGTTGATTAAGAAGTGCTCTTTGCAGGAGAAAATAAATATATCACACCAAATGTCAGTTGGTAGTGTTTTAACACTACCAACTGACGCAGCAGCAGTTACAATTGACCACTTAAAAATTAAAAAAATTATTGTTGTAAGCAAAGAACCCAATCCATTCAGAAATGGTTTTTGGGATATCGATTTAAAATATGTTTTTGAATATAGATTAACTTTCCGTGAAGCTGATGGTTCTATTATCATGCCTCCAATTAAAGCAAATAGTATTTTCAACAAAAAAGTAACTTTATTTGGATCTGTTGGTTCTGATATCGCAATCTCTACTGACTTATTAGGCTGCCATAATAATGACTTAATCAACTCTGAACCTTTTGTTCTTGTTGAAGCAAAAGCTGTTGCATTAACTGCTGAATTAAGATATACAAGACGCAGAAATGTTACAACAGAAGACCTTGCTCCTACTCCAAATTCAGTAGCAGTTACAATTGGATTATTTACAATTATAAAAGTATTTAGAATTGTAAATCTTACAGTTGAATCAAGAGGATTCTGTGTTCCTGAAGAATGTGAAGACATTTCCCCACTTAACCCATGTGAATTCTTTAATAATTTAGATTTCCCATTGGATATTTTTGCACCTCCTCAAAGACCGGAATTTGTTGCAGGAATCACAAACAATATCCCAAGAAATCCTGATAGAAGAAATGGCTGTGGATGTAACGACTAATTAAGTGCAATAAAAATGGGGCTGTTGCAAAACAGCCTCTGTTTTTATTGCATATGGAGTTTTATAAGGATTCAAGCACCTACTTTTTGTTATTTATTTTTTGAAATAGCAGGTAAGAATATACATAAAGATAAATAATCCCTAGGGCTAAAAATACAACCGTAATTACCATCAATAATTTAAATTGAAAAACAGACCAAATGATAAAAAGTAAACCTAAAATACAGAAATAATATCCGCCTAATTTATGCGTTTTATTCCAGACCATGTCATTTGATAAAGTCCAAGGAGTTTTGATTCCACAGAAGTAATTTGTTTTAAACCTAGGCATGTAGTTTCCTAGAACAATAAATAAAATGCCAACTAAAAATGGAACAAAAAATCCAATATTTATTTTTTTAAAGGTAGCAACAATAATGATTATATTTAAAATACACATGAAAGCAACGAGTATGGTTCTTGTCATATTATAAGAATCTGCATATTTATTATAATTTTCTTTTTTAGGGTCAATCTTTGGAATCACCATAAATAATAAATACATAGAAAGTGGTAAAGCAGAAATGATAAAGATGGTTGCTTTGCTCCCATAGCTATTAATGTCACCATTTATATTCCAATGGGTAGGGATTTGGTCTGGCATATAAAAATATGCAATTGCTGCAATTACGATTGATAAAATACACATGAAAAGTAACCAATTATTTTTTTTCATATTCATTCTCCTTGTTTGTAAAATCATAAAACCACTTTATTAAATCTTGAAAAACAGTTGTATTTAATGAATAAATAATATTTTGTCCCCTACGTTCATCAAAAATTAAACTTGCGTTTTTAAGGATGGTAAGATGATGACTAATAGAAGGTTTGCTGATATTGAATTCATCTCCTATTTCACCAGCCGACAAATCTTTTTCTGACAAAAGTTCTAAAATGCGCCTTCTTGTTGGGTCAGATAAAGCTTTAAATGCAGAATTCATATGTTCACCTCATTCAAAAGATCTATAATATATTTAGATAATTATCTAAATATATTATAGATCTTTTTTTATAAAATGTCTACATCTTTTTAAAAAAGTTATTGACAATTTCAAGAAGCAGATTTATTATAAAAGAAAATAGTTTTATATACGAAATATTAATTTATGGAAATATTTATAATAAAAAATGTTATATAATAAAATTAACTGAGGTGGACTATGATTGAAAATAACAGTTCTTTGCAAGATTTTTTTAATGTTTTTCAGAAATTAAAAAAAGTTACTCATACACAAAAAAATATGCCATTTAAGCAGAGTGATATGATGGTACTACATTATTTGCATAAACATGTTACAGATGAACAAGGAATGAAGGTGTCGGAAATTGGTAAACTATTGGAATTAGCACCGCCAACAGTGACTGCTATTATTAATTCTTTAGAAGAAAAAAATTATATTATTAGAAGTTATAATAAACAAGATCGGAGAAATGTATATGTATCTTTGACCGAAGATGGTGTTCGTGCAGCTGAGGAAGCGACTCAATTTTTTATAAAAAAAATGCAGGGGTGTATGGATTATATTGGGGAAGAAGATACGAAGGAATTACTTAGGATAACCAATAAAATTATTGAATACGTTTCTTTAAATAAGGAGGATATGAATGCTTAAACTACTAAAATTTTTAAAGCCATTTACAATTGAGATAATTTTTATTTTTATATTTGTATTTTGTCAAAACATGGCCGATTTAAAACTTCCAGACTTAATGTCCCAAATAGTAAATAAAGGCATTGCTGTCAATAATACTTCCTTAATCATTCATGTTGGTGGTATTATGCTACTTGTTACTTTGTTAGGTGGCGTATGCTCTATCGCTACTTCATTTCTTTCTGCAAGGACAGGAGCAGGACTTGGGAAATTATTACGTGGAAAAGTATTTTCAAAAGCAGAAACATTTTCACTGAATGAATTTGATAAATTTGGAACTTCTTCTTTAATTACAAGAACAACCAATGACGTTCAACAAGTACAAATGGTTGCCATTATGATTTTTAGAATGGTGTTAAGTGCCCCTATTATGTGTATAGGTGGCATTATCATGGCTTCAAGGAAAGATGCACATTTAACACTTATGCTGATTTATATTATTCCAGTTATCGTATTATTAATATTTTTTGTCTCTAAGACAGCAATCCCTTTATTCAAAGTAATTCAAAAAAAAGTAGATCGATTAAATTTGGTTCAAAGAGATAGTCTTATTGGCATAAGAATTATTCGTGCATTTAACAAAATGGAATATGAAATGAAACGTTTTGATTTTGCAAATAAAGATTTAACCGAAACATCTTTAAAGGTAAATAGAATTATGGCAATGGTAATGCCTATTATGTTCTTAACATTAAATTTAACTACAGTAGGAATTTTATGGTTTGGCTCAAAAAGAATTGATATGGGCGAAATGCAGGTAGGGGATTTAATGGCATTTATACAATATGCGATGCAAATTTTAATGGCCCTTATTATGTTTTCTATGGCATTTGTTATGATACCAAGGGCTTCCGCTTCAGCTGAAAGAATTAATGAAGTAATAGAAGCAATCCCAAGTATCGTTGACAAAGAAACAGTTTTGGAAAGTAAAAGTCAAAAAGGTCATATAAAATTTGAAAACGTTTCCTTCCGATATGAAGGAGCGGAAATGTTAGCAGTAGAAAATGTTTCCTTTGAAGCATTGGCTGGTGAAACAACTGCAATTATTGGTGGAACAGGCTCTGGGAAAACAGCGTTGGTGAATTTAATTCCTAGGTTTTATGATTTAGATGGTGGGAAAATATCCATTGACGGAATTGACATAAAAGAAATGTCTCAGCATTATTTAAGAGAAAAAATAGGGTATGTTCCTCAAAAAGCAACATTGTTTTCTGGAACAATTGCCGAGAATATTCAATTTGGGAAAGAAGATGCGACAGAAGCAGAAATAAAAGAGGCTTGCGAGTCAGCAATGGCAATGGAGTTTATTAGTGAAATAAAGGATGGCATTAACGGAGAAGTATCACAAGGTGGAACAAATCTTTCTGGTGTAAAAAAACAAAGACTTTCCATTGCACGTGCATTGGTTAGAAACCCCGAAATTTATATTTTTGATGATAGTTTTTCAGCACTGGATTTTAAAACCGACGCTATGGTAAGAAAAAATTTAAAAGCAACAACAAAAAATGCAACTATTATCATTGTTGCTCAAAGAATTAGTACTGTGATGGATGCAGATAGAATTATTGTATTAGATAAAGGAAATATTGTTGGAATTGGCAATCACAAGCAATTACTGGAAACAAATGAGATTTATGAAGAAATTGTTTTATCACAATTGTCTAAGGAGGAATTAGCATGAGTCAAGAAAACTCAAACAAAAATAAATCCTCAGAGGAGAAAATGCGTCCAGCTGGAATGGGGGGCGGAATGAGAGGGCTTACACGTGCTGGGGAAAAACCTAAAAACTTCAAGGAAACCCTTAAGAAGTTATTAAACTATCTTAAACCTCAATATGGTGCAATCAGTGCAGTTATTGTATTTGCCTGTTTTAGTACCTTGTTTACAATATTTAGCCCTAAAGTAATGGGAAAGGCAACCAATAAATTATTTGAGGGGTTTATGGCGAAAATGCAACATGCACCAGATGCTTCTTTTGATTTTTCGTATATTCTTATTATCGTACTGACTTTGATTGGCTTGTATTTAATCAGCTCTTTGTTTACCTATTTACAACAATATTTAATGGCAGGAGTTTCTCAAAAAATAGTTTATAATATGAGAAAAGATGTAAATGAAAAATTGAATAAATTGCCAATAAAATACTTTGATACAAAAACCCACGGAGAAATAATGAGTAGAGTTACAAATGATATAGACACAATTAGTAACTCGCTGCAACAAAGTATGACACAACTTATATCCGCTGTAATAACACTTGTAGGGATCATCATTATGATGTTAAGTATAAGTCCATTATTAACAGTAATTACATTTGTTACGATTCCGCTTAGTTTGCTGGTAACAGTAGTTACTGCGAAAAGGTCTCAAAAATATTTTTCAGGACAACAAAAATCCCTTGGTGAGCTAAATGGCCATGTGGAGGAAATGTATTCAAATCATAATATTGTAAAAGCTTTTGGGCGAGAAAAAAAATCAATTAATGAGTTTGATACAATTAATGATCGATTGTACTCTTATGGTTGGAGATCACAATTTATTTCAGGAATTATTATGCCTTGCCTTAATTTTGTTGGAAACTTAGGGTATGTAGCAATTTGTGTTATTGGGGGAATTTTGGTATCAAAAAGAGTAATTAACATTGGTGATATTCAAGCATTTATTCAATATTCCAAACAATTTACACAACCAATTGTTCAAACTGCAAATATAGCAAATATAATTCAATCCACCATTGCAGCTGCCGAGAGAGTTTTTGAAGTGCTTGAAGAAACAGAAGAAATCCCTGATTTAGAAAAATCAGAAAGCATAAAGAATCCTCTAGGTGCAGTTAAATTTGAAAATGTATCTTTTAGCTATAAAGAAGATCAAACACTCATAGAAGATTTATCTATCGATGTTAAACCAGGTCAAACCATTGCGATTGTTGGTCCTACTGGTTCAGGAAAAACTACACTTGTCAATCTGCTCATGCGGTTTTATGAACTAAAAAGTGGGAAAATTTCAGTAGATGGCATTGATATTACAAAGTTAAAAAGACAAGAACTTCATAAATTATTTGGAATGGTTTTACAAGATACATGGTTGTTTAATGGAACAATGGAAGAAAATATTGGGTATGGAAAAGAAACATACTCCGAACAAGAAATAAAAAATGCAGCCTATATTGCTCATGCTGACCGATTTATACGAACTTTGCCAGAGGGGTATAAAACTGTAATCAACGAAGAATCTTCTAATATTTCCCAAGGGCAAAAGCAATTGTTAACCATTGCACGTGCTATTCTAGCAGATCCTAAAATATTAATTTTAGACGAAGCTACCAGTTCCGTTGATACAAGAACAGAAGTTTTAATACAAAAGGCCATGCTACAATTAATGAAGGGAAGAACTAGCTTTGTAATCGCACACAGACTTTCTACCATAAAAGAAGCAGATTGTATTTTGGTGATGGATAAAGGTCACATTATTGAAAAAGGAACTCACAAAGAACTACTTCAAAAAGGCGGGTTTTATTTCAATCTTTATAACAGTCAGTTTGCAGAAGCTTAAAATAGCGTGAAATATTTTGTGGTTCCCCACACGAAAGAACCTGCTTAAAATCATAATAGTATGATTCTAAGCAGGTTCTTTCGTGTGTTTTTTTGTTAGCATGAATAACTAGAGTAATATATCACAAATTCTATCCACATCAGATAAAGCCAAATCGGCATACATTGGCAACGTTAGTATACGTTCGGAAATATATTTTGCTATAGGGGTGTTATGGGAATTAAATTTATCCCTATAACAATCAAGACTATTTATGGTGGGATAAAAATATTTACGAGTGCGAATATTGTTTGAAAGAAACTTTTCAAAAACTTCATCTCTTGATAATTTAAACCCATCAAATAATACTGGAAAATATGAGAAATTTCTTTTTATATTTTTTTGTAATGAACTTGGACTTGGTAATTTTATTCCACTTATCCCATTTAGGCGTTCAAAATAGCGTTCATGTACTAGTCTTCGTTTTTCTATTTCCGCTTCAACATATCGAAGATTACAAAGTCCCATGGCGGCTTGAAATTCATTCATTTTAGCATTACAGCCAATAGCTTCTACTGTTTCAGGTCCTGTTATACCAAAGTTTTTCCAATAATTTAATTTTGTTTTTAAGTTATTTTCAGTGTCTGGATATGTAACTGCGCCACCTTCAATGGTATTAAAAACTTTTGTTGCATGAAAGCTAAACATAGAAGCATCTCCAAAGTTTCCAACACCGATACCATCCACAGTAACGCCAAAAGAATGTGCTGCATCGTATATTACTTTTAAATTATGTTTTTTTGCAATACGCTCAATTTCCAGGGTGTTACAAATATTTCCATAAACATGTACTGGAAGTATGGCTGTCGTTCTTTCGTTTATCAGGCTTTCTATTTTTTCCACATCTATGGTGTAGTCGTCGGGATTAATATCACAAAAAACAGGAGTGAGACCGCTACGTAGAATAGCGTGAGTAGTAGATACAAAAGTAAAAGGAGTAGTAATAACCTCCCCACTTAAATGAAAACAATTAATAACAGCTTCCAGCGCAAAATGTCCATTAACAAACAACGTTATATTTTCAACTGCCATATATTTTAAAAGTTCTATCTCCAAAGCAGTGTGCTTACAACCCATATTTGTCAACCAATGGGTATCCCATAATTCACGAATTTCATTTGTGAATTCATCTAGTGGTGGCATAGATGAGCGTATGACATCAATATATTTATCCATATAATTTCTCCTTGTTTAAGGCATTAAAAAATCATAATTTGGCACATAAAATTAAGTCTTCCTCATTATTAATACCATAGTAGGTAGCTTCTTTATCAGTAAATAAGCTCCTACTTGTAATGATGTTTCGGGTAAACCCTGCTGAAGAAAGTCTATTAAAAAAGTCATTTTTTGCATAAACACGCACATGATCATCTTGTCCAAAATTAGCAAATCTACCTTCTGGGGTACAGATACTAGAATCTTCAAATGTTGTTTCAAGATTTTTTGAATAGGGTGTTTGTAAAATTGCTTTACCATTAGGTGCAAGTACACGAAAAAATTCTTTCATAGCAGATATATCATTAGGAATATGTTCCAATATATGATTAGCAACAATAAAGTCGAAACTATTGTCTTCAAATGGCAACTTGGTTGCATCTAGTTCTTGCATATTTCTGATTCTAAAGTTTTGTGGGCATAGGTCACCACAAACATATAAAGGGGTGCGCTTTATTAACTCCAAATATATTTTTTCCTCAGGAGCTAAATGGAGTACTCGTGTGGAACTTGTTATTTCATCCCATAATTTTAATTCATGAAAATATAAAAACAAGTGCCTTTCTCTATCTGTACAATAACAGTGTGGGCAGGCAAAATTGACAATATCGCTACCAACGCAGTTATATTTATTTACAAAAAATAAATCTTCTGTGAGATTACTTTTATATGGCAAAAATTTTGAAACTGGTGAACCACAAATAATGCACTCATGGGGTTTTTTATTTTTTGTATTTTTATACAAACTTGCAATATTCTGCAAGTATTCCATTTGTTTTTCAATTTCAGATTGGATAAATGGCTTATATTCTTTCGTTACCAACTCTTTTTGAACCATGTACATTAAAATATTTTCTTCTAATTTTGCCACATCTAACTTCTTAGAAAGGGATTTGTCTGCATTTAAGGAATATCGGTACACACACATGTTTCTGTCTATATATTGTATACTGCCATGTCTTAACGCTATGGTGTGGGTAATGGAATCACCAACAAACTTAGCTTTTTCAAAATAACGTCTATAATTATATTTTTTAAAAACATTGCGTAACATGATAGAAGTAGCGGGTATGTGATAGCCTTTATTTAGTTCAATGACATTCATAACACTTGTTTTTCTATAAGGGCATACACGATAATCTAATGTTGTACCTTCTGAATCAATCACAGTTACAGCATGAAAAGATTCGCTGCACTTTGGATGAGTTTCCATAAATTCAAATTGTATTTGAAGTTTTTGCTCATCACTCCAATAATCATCACCTTCTACTACGGCAATATAATTGCCTTGACATTCTACTAAGGATTCATATAAATTTTTTGAAGGTTCGGAACTTTCATCTTTTAAAATAAGGTTGAACTTATCAGCATACAAATTTTTATATTCTATTAAGATATTTCTCATAGCATTATGGGAAGTATCATCCACAACAACTATTTCATATTTAAAGTTGGTTTTTTGTACTAAAATACTATTTAATAGTTGACGTAAACATAGCGTGTGATTGTTTACAATAAGTAGCACACTTACCAATGGGTTTTCATCATTCATATAAGTATAACCTCCTTAAGCTATTTATATTGGTTGCTTTGTACATAAAATTAAATCTTCTTCCCGCTTAACACCATAGTATTCAACTTCCTCATCGGAAAACAAACTACGACTCGGAACAATATTTAATGTAAACCCTGCTAAAGAAAGTCTATTCAAAAAATCTTTTTGGGAATAAATACGTACAAGGCTTTCTTTTCCAAAATTAACATACCTGTCTGAAGGTGTGCTAATGCTTGAATCTTCAAAGGTTGTTTCAATATCTTTTGAATATTGTGTTTGCAAAATGGCTTTACCATTAGGAGTAAGAACTCGATATAACTCTCTCATAGCGGTCATGTCATTTTCAATATATTCTAAAACATAATTACATAGTATTATATCAAAGCTATTATCATCAAATGGTAAACAAGTTACATCTAATTTTTGAATATCCTTTATTCTAAAGTTTTCGGGATGGAGATCGCCACTGGTTGTAATGGCTTTTCTAGTTTCCAACCCTAAATGTACATATGCATTCGGAGCTAAATGCAACACTTTTGTAGAACTGTTTATTTCGTTCCATATACCTAACTTGTTAAAATATAGGAAAATATTTCTTTCTTTCTCTGAACAACCACAAATTGGACAAGTATGACTTTCAATATGGTCTACAACACAATTATATTTGCTTAGGATTTCTAACTCAGAAGTTTTTTCGCTTTTATGATAGAAAAAGCCTAGCGTTTTATTAAAGCAAATAATACAGCAATATAAATTGTCATTTGGATTTCGCTCATACATTTCTACAATTAACTTAATATGTTTCATGTATGAGTCAATCTTCTCTTGAATAAATGCTTTGTATTCATTTAAAACTAGTTGTTTCTGAGCAAGGGCAGCTAAAACGCATTCTTCTGCCTTTTCAAGATCAGGCTTTCCTGAAAATGCAGTAGCTGAGTTAAGGCAGTATCTATATACACTCATAGTCCTGTCAATATATTTTATTACTCCATGTCTTAAACAAATTGTATGGATAATCCTATCACCAATATATTTTGTTATTTCAAAAGAGCGGTGGTAGTCATAATCCTTAAAAACATTGCGAAGCATTACAGAAGCTGTAGGAATGTAGTAGCTACTGTCTAATTCGATAATATTAGAAGCGTCTGATTTTCTATAAGGCCATGCTTCATAGGATAACAGTACCTCATTATCGTCAATTACAGATGCTGAATGAAAGCATTCACTACATTCAGGGTGAGATTCCATAAAATCAAACTGAATTTGAAGTTTTTGATCGTCAATCCAATAATCGTCACCTTCTAATAGTGCGATATATTTACCTTGGCAGTTTATGAATGTATCATAGCTGTTTTTCACAGCACCTATATTTTTATCTCTAAAAAGGAGATTCATTTTGTCAGGATACATATTTTGATAGTCCATTAAAATCTGTCTGGATTTATCTTGTGAACAATCTTCACCAACAACTATTTCATACTTAAAATTGACTTTTTGCATTAAAATTCCATCTAATGCTTTATGTAAATATTTTTCATGATTATAAACAAGTAGAAATACACTTAAAACTGGTTTTTCGTTACACATAGTGTTTCATTCTCCTTAGGTCTACTTATGTTTTTTATAAATATAGTATACACTTTTTTTGAGAATATTGCAAAATAGTAAGAAAAATTTGGTAAATATGCGCTACAAAATTGTAAATGTAAAAATTTAGATTTTATAAATTTCTTTAAGAAAATTCTATATTTCAACATTTAAAAGCTCATTCATATTTTATTGCATATTGTAACCAGTTTTGTTAGAATTGATTAGAAAATGGCAGTGTATTAAGTACTAAGGAGTGTAAAAATGATTTTAGGGATATATGGAGCAGGTGGTTTTGGCCGTGAGGTACTAATGTTATCTCAAATAATAAACAAAATAGAGAGGCGCTGGAGTGAAATTATATTTATTGATGATATTCATCCTAATACAACGATAAAAAATAGTAAAACCCTGTCTTATTTAGATTTTAAGAAAACATATGATGAGACAGAGGCTGAAATAATAATTGCAGTTGGAGAACCAAGCAGTAGAAACATTATGGCTACAAAAGTAGAGTGTGATAATTACAAATTAGCCATATTGATTCATCCAGATGTATTCATATCTGAATGTACAACAATAGGTGTAGGCACAATTATTAGTAAGGGCAGTTATATATCTTGTGATGTTTCAATTGGAAAAAATGTAGTTATTCAACATAATGTTATTATAGGACATGATACAAGGATTGATGACAATTCTATCATATCAGGACATGGGAATATTTCTGGAAATTGTAGTATAGGGAAAGATGTTTATGTGGCACTTAGTGTATGTGTTAAAGAATGTGTGTCTATTGGAGATGGCACAATTATTGGAATGGGTGGAGTAGTGGTGAGAGATATGCCTAATGATATAATAGCTGTTGGCAATCCTGCCAGAATAGTAAAAAACAATGAAACTCACATGGTATTTAAATAAAAGCACAATTGAAAGATAACATATATATTTCATATGATATCTTTCAATTCTATTCCTAAACAACTATGAAGTTAGTTCTTCCTTAACATCAATGATGCGCTGATTACTAGAACCTCTAAATTTTAAAGTATAATCTTTTAATTCTTTTTGGAACTTTCCATCCACTAATGTATCGGTCTTTTTTAATAGTTTCATATGGGACTCATTATGTAAAAGTTCTTCAAGTGTGTAGCCTGTATAGGTTATAATCGTTTTTCCTAAAGACTTCACGGCATCGGCCAATAAGGACAGATTTTCAGCTTGATAAAAAGGTTCTCCACCACTAAAAGTAACCCCCGCCAGTAGAGGGTTACTTTTTATTTCGTTAAAAATAGTAGAAAGAGACATTTTATATCCGCTGTTAAAATTATGAGAATCTGGATTGTGACAGCCTTCACATTTATGGGGGCACCCTTGAACAAATACAACATAGCGAAGTCCAGGCCCATCTACAATCGACTCTTTTACAATTCCATAAAGTGTAAGTTCTACTTCCATTATATACTTCCTTTCATAAAGATTTAACAATGCTTCACTCTGTCACGAACTTCTGCTTGTTTTGCATCATTAAATCTGTCGAGTGTTCCTACTAAATATCCTGTAATTCGTCTTATTCTTTCAAATGGAAATTCATCTTCATTTGTTCTGCTACATTTCGGGCAACTATCATGAATGATTCCTGTGTATCCGCAAACAGGGTCACGGTCGATAGGATGGTTTATAGAGCCATAACCTATGCCAGCTTCTTTCATAGCACGCACAATGGTCTCAAATGCTTCTAAATTATTGGAAGGATCTCCATCAAGTTCAACATAGGTAATATGTCCAGCGTTTGTCAACTCATGGTAAGGTGCTTCTATTTTTATTTTATCAAACCCACTTAGTTTGTAATATACGGGAACATGAAATGAATTGGTATAATACTCTTTATCTGTAACGCCTTCAATGACACCAAATTTTTTTCTGTCAAGGCGTACAAAGCGCCCAGAGAGACCTTCTGCCGGAGTGGCTATCAATGAAAAATTAAGTTTATACTCCTGGGCAGCCAGATCCATTTTTTTACGCATATGTCCGATAATTTCAAGACCTAAATTTTGAGATTGGGGATTTTCACCATGATGATATCCTGTTAATACTTTCAATGTTTCGGCTAATCCGATAAACCCTACGGTTAGCGTTCCGTGTTTTAAAACTTGCTCTAACGTATCTTCACGACCAAGCTTGTCGGAGTCAAGCCAGATTCCTTGTCCCATTAAAAATGGATAGTTTTTTACTTTTTTATTACATTGTATTTTAAATCGGTCTAATAATTGTTGGATGGTTAAATTTATTTTTCGATCTAAATCCTCAAAAAGCATTTCTAAATTTCCATTGTTGCGAAGGGCAAGTCTAGGTAGATTGATAGAAGTAAAACTTAAATTCCCCCGCCCATTTACTTGTTCACGGCTTTCGTCGTAGGTATTTCCTAAAACCCTTGTGCGGCAACCCATATAAGCTACTTCTGTTGCTACATTACCTTCTTGATAATATTTTTTGTTAAATGGCGCATCGAGAAAAGAAAAGTTTGGGAAAAGTCTTTTCGCACTAACGCGGCAGGCCAATTGAAACAAATCATAATTTGGATCGGTAGGGTTATAATTAACGCCTTCTTTTACTTTAAAAATATGGATTGGAAATATTGGCGTCTCACCGTTTCCGAGACCAGCCTCTGTTGCTAAGAGAACATTTCGTATGACCATTCGTCCTTCGTGTGAAATGTTTGTCCCATAATTGATGGAGCTAAATGGAATTTGTGCGCCTGCTCTTGAGTGCATAGTGTTTAAGTTATGAACAAAAGCTTCCATTGCTTGATATGTAATTTTTTCAGTTTCCTTATAAGATTTTGATAATGTATGAGAAAGTGCTTTTTTGATGGTGTCCTCGTCTAACTGTTCTTTTAAAAATTCGTATAAATATTTTTCGTAGTCATTTTCATTTTTTAATACAGGAGTAAGATGATGTTCAAGCTTTATTTTTGTATCAATTGATTTAACAAAATCCTCAACATCCTTTATTTCTGTTAAAAGCTCTAATGTATTGATTAAATTTTTTATATATGTTTTTTTGTAGGTTTTTGCAACGCCTTTTGATAAAGCATAGTCAAAATTAGGAAGACTTTGACCACCATGTTGGTCATTTTGATTGGATTGAATGGCGATACAAGCTAGGGCAGAATAACTCATAATATCATTTGGTTCACGTAAAAAACCATGCCCTGTTGAAAAGCCATTTTTAAATAATTTTTCCAAATCGATTTGGCAACAAGTTGTTGTTAAGGTAAGAAAGTCCATATCATGAATATGAATATCACCTTCTGCATGGGCTTTTGCATGTTTTTCAGCAAGTACAAATATTTCATTAAAACGCTTTGCACCTTCTGAGCCGTATTTTAACATAGTTCCCATGGATGTGTCGCCATCAATATTGGCATTTTCTCTTTTTATGTCATTTTCTACAGCGGATTTAAAAGTTAAATCTTCGTAGATTTTCATTAGGTTAGAATTCATTTCTCGTATTTTTGAACGATCAGCTCTATAAAGTATGTATTGTTTTGATGTCTTTGCATGGCCATTTTCAATGAGTATTAACTCAACAGCATCTTGAATTTGTTCCACGGTTGGATTTGTCAACTTTAATTTATTTTCCACATAATCAGAAACTTGTTCCGCCAAAGCAGTTGCTGCAATATAGTCTGTTCCCGATAGTGCCTCCGCTGCTTTATAGATTGCTTTTGCTATTTTCTCAACGTGAAATTCAACTTCCCGACCATCTCGTTTCATAATTGTTTTAATCATTTCTATTCTCCTGCACTATATATTGTATTTGAAAAATAATTCAAACACATTATATAGTTATAAAAAAATAAAAACAAGTCTTGACAAGGAAAAAAATTGATTCGTCAACCTATATTTTTTCTCGGACACTAAGTTGGTAAGATCACCAGGTATAAGCATCGTTGTTTCTTGTACACAAAAAATAGCTGCATCTTCTTCGTAAAATTTATTTTATTATTTAATCATTTTCTTTATTTTTTATCTATATTATTGTAAAATAGATAAGATTTTTAAAATTTGAATTTTTTAGTGCACTTTAGCAAACGGTAGAAATAGAGATCTTTCGAAACAATAAGACAAAAAAGATTCGGGGAGCTCCATGATACGGTCTAAAATTGACAGGAGGATTTTTTGTGTGTGGAATTGTTGGCTATATTGGGAAAAACGAAGCAATACCTGTTTTGCTACATGGATTAGGTAAGTTGGAATATCGTGGGTATGATTCAGCAGGAGTCGCTATTTATGAAAATAACGAAATCAACATTGTAAAATCAAAAGGAAGATTATCTGCATTAGAACAAAAGTTAGAAGATTGTACATTAAAAGGCACGGTCGGAATAGGGCATACAAGATGGGCAACTCACGGAGCACCTTCTGATACAAATTCCCATCCTCATGCAAATAGTAGCCAGTCAATCGCGGTTGTCCATAATGGGATTATTGAAAATTATTTATCTATTAAAGAAGAATTGGAAGCACAAGGTTATGTTTTTATTTCAGAAACAGATACAGAAATAGCAGCGCATTTAATTGATTATTATTATAAAAATGGGATGGAAATATTAGACGCTGTTTTTAAATCTTTAGAACGAATTGATGGTTCGTATGCCTTGGGAATTCTTTGTAAGGATTTTCCGAATCAGATTATTGCAGCGAGAAAAGACAGCCCCTTAATTATTGGAATTGGGGAGGGTGAAAATTTTATTGCATCTGATATGCCTGCGGTTTTAAATTACACAAGAGATGTTTATTTAATGGAAGATCGAGAAATTGCAGTACTTACTTCCAATGAAATTACCATGTATGATAAAAATAAAAATGTTATTACAAAAGAAGTTTTTAAAGTAAATTGGGATATTGAAGCTGCTGAAAAGGGCGGATACGATTACTTTATGATGAAAGAAATTCATGAGCAACCAAAAGTAGTCAGAGATACCATTATGCCTCGACTAGGTGAAGATGGCATAAAGTTTGATGAATTACATTTAACCAAAAAAGATTTAGAAAAAGTGGATAAAATTTATATTGTTGCTTGCGGAACTGCATACCACGCTGGTCTTATTGGAAAGACGTTAATAGAAAGACTTTGTAGAGTCCCTGTTGTTACGGAGGTTGCTAGTGAATTTAGATATAACAAACCAATTATAAACGAAAAAACTTTGGTGATTGTTGTATCCCAATCTGGTGAAACAGCAGATACTTTTGCAGCACTGCGTCTTGCCAAAAGAAAAGGCGCTAGAGTACTTGCCATTGTAAATGTAATTGGAAGTAGTATTTCAAGAGAAGCAGACGATGTTTTTTATACCTTGGCAGGGCCAGAAATTTCTGTTGCAAGTACAAAAGCTTTTTCTTCCCAAGTAGCTGCTTTTTATATTCTTGCTTGTCATTTTGCCATGGAGATGGGAAAAATAAATCAATCAGAATATAAGCAGATAAAAGAAGAATTAGAAACACTTCCTTCCCTTGTGGAAAAAATATTGACCAAAAGCCACAAGATTGAGGCATTTACAAAAAAATATTTGGATGCAAAAAATGTATTTTACATAGGCCGTGGGTTAGATTATGTTATTAGTATGGAAGGCTCTTTAAAATTAAAAGAAATCGCTTATTTACATTCCGAACCATATGCAGCTGGAGAACTTAAGCATGGTCCGATTGCTTTAATAGAAAATGCAACTTTGATGATTGGAATTGTAACTCAAGAGGAACTTTTTGAAAAAACCACTAGCAATTTAAGAGAATGTAAAGCAAGAGGAGCAAGGGTTCTTGCAATTGCCATGAAAGGTAATAAAGAAATCGAGAAATTTGCAGACGATGTGTTTTATATTCCACGTACAAGTTGGATGTTTGCTTCCTTACTTGCTAATATTCCCCAACAACTTTTTGCTTATTATATGGCTGTGGGACTTGGCAATGATGTTGATAAACCACGTAACCTTGCAAAATCTGTTACGGTAGAATAAAATACCACAGAGCACGTTGCCATTCAAACATCCTTTGGCACCAATAAAAAAATGTACAGAGTTTTTATTCTGTACATTTTTTTATTGGATGAATTTTACAGATTATTAATTTACAACAAATACCATTTATGGTAATATAGTAAAATCTAAAACTTAGGAGTGAATTTATGAACACAATTAGGAATGTTTATAATTATTTAAGCGGAAAATCTGTTAAATTACAAAACATAATTGAGCAACAAAGCTTATACTTTTTGGACAACATTGACTTAACCAATAATAGAACTGAAAAAGCTTTTTATACACACGAAATAATTTGTATAACAACAGACGCATACGAATTTTTTATGGAAGTGAATAGTCGCTATAATTATTTTTATGAGAATATCACCAATTTGACAAATGAAATTGCGAAGCAATTTTATAAGCTTATTGTTATGCACCATTTAATACGTTTTGAAGGAAAAACAAATAATTATATTTTTAATAATGAAGAACAAGAAAGTTTATTTTTTAATATTTTTGAATTTTCAGAATCTGAAAAAGAATTATATTTTTATTTTTTAGACCTTTATCAAAAAGATATCAGTGAGTTTGAGCTGGATTTTTCAAAAAAATTTATACATAAAGTTTTTAATATACAAAATATTAGTTTACCCATACTTGCGTTTACTTGTAATTTTTTCTATAATTCATATCAAAACATGGAGAAATATTATTTTGATTGGGTGGTTTAATGGCAGAAAATTGGACAAGGGAACAGCAAGCAGCAATTGATACAAGAAATTGTGACCTTTTGGTTGCAGCGGCAGCTGGTTCTGGTAAAACAGCAGTTTTGGTAAAGCGAATTATAACAATGATATGTGAAAAAGATTTTATTGATATTGACAAACTACTCATTGTTACTTTTACAAATGCGGCGGCTAGTGAAATGCGTCAAAGAATAGCAGATGCCGTTACAAAAAAAATAAATGAAGATCCGGATAACGAACATATAAAACGTCAGCTTACCCTTTTAAACAAAGCTACGATTACAACTATTCATTCTTTCTGCCTTGAGGTTATTAGAAATAATTTTAATTTAATTGACTTAGATCCTCAATTTCGTATTGCAGATGATGCAGAGATTGCTTTAATAAAATCAGAAGCTTTGGCAGATTTGTTTGATGAGCTTTATTTAGAAAATGATAATGAGTCTTTTTATGATTTAATTGAATGTTATACTGAAAATTTAGGAGATACTAAACTGCAACAACTTATTTTAACAATATTTAATTTTGTTCAAGGAAGTCCATTTCCGTTAGAGTGGCTTACAGAGAATGCAGAAAAGTTTAATATAGAAGATGCGGTTTCCATAGATGATTTATATTGGGTTAAAATTATAAAGAGCCAAATGGAAGTGCAAATCAAAGGGGCTATTGCTGCGTGTAAAAGAGCAAAGGAAATTTGTGATATGCCATTTGGTCCTGTAGGTTATAAAAACAATATTTTGGACGACTATGAAATTCTTTTAACCATAAGTAATATTTTTAAATCAACAAATGGTTTTGATGATTTGTATCAGGCTTTTTCTAATATTACTTTTTCAAGGTTGGGAAGAGTTACAACAGAAGCTAGTGAAGGTTTAAAAGAAGAGTTTAAAAAAATAAGAGATAACGACATTAAAAAAGTGGTAGAAGAAATAAGAAACAAAATTTTGTTTACCTCACCAGCAGAAATGAAAGAAGATATTCAAAATTTGTACCCAATAATAAGAGGTTTATCTGATATTGTAAACTTGTTTGGAAAGAAATTTAAAGAATATAAAAAGAAAAAAAATGTTGTTGACTTTAATGACCTTGAACATTTTTGTCTTGAAATATTACTGGAAGAAGGGAGTACACTGGCAAACCCCATCAGCTCCAAAGTTGCCCTAGAACTTCAAAAAAAATACGATGAAATTTTAATTGATGAGTATCAAGATAGTAATCTTGTCCAAGAATTAATTTTATTTTCTGTTTCAAAATCAGCGACTGAAACCCCAAACAGATTTATGGTTGGGGATATTAAACAAAGTATTTATAAATTTAGACTAGCAAGGCCTGAACTTTTTATGGATAAGTATAACAATTATGAAAAGGAAGTCGGGTTACATCAAAAAATTGACTTATTTAAAAATTTTAGAAGCAGAGATTGCGTTTTAAATAGTGTAAACTATTTATTTTATCAGTTGATGACCAACTTTATTGGGGAAACTTTTTATGATGAAAATGCAGCATTGTATTATGGTGCTCATTTTCCAGAAACCGATCAATTGATTTCTAATGAAAGTGAAATCAATATTATTTGCAAAGAAAATAAGGAAAGCGATATAGAAGAAGATTTAGAAGTAGTGGATGAGCAGGATGAAAAAATTGAAATACTTTCTGACATAGAGTTGGAAGCGAAATTTATTGCAGATCGAATTAAGAAAATGATAGAAGTGGACAAGTTGAATGTGTTAGATAAGACCACTGGGGAATATCGAAACGTTCAATTCAAAGATATTGTTATTTTGTTACGAACTACCAGCAAATGGGCGGAAATTTTTTGCGAGCAACTTATGAAATGTGGAATTACTGCTTTTTCAGACACTTCATCTGGATATTTTGAAACGATTGAAGTGATGACCATGCTAAGTTTGCTTCAAATTATTGACAATCCTCAACAAGATGTACATTTAATTACCGTGTTACATTCGCCAATGTATTGTGTTAGCAGTGATGGGTTAACAGAGATAAAATCCGCATTAATTAATGGGTCATTTTATGATTGTGTAAAAGCATATATTTCTAAAAATGAAGAAGGGGAACTGTATGATCTTCTGTCTAAGTTTATGGTAGATTTGGACAAATTCAGAGAAGAAGCATCGTATACTTCTATTAGTGAATTAATTTCAATCTTATATGATGAAACAAATTATTTTAATTATGTGGGGGCTATTAATGGCGGTGAAGTAAGACAGGCAAATTTAAGAGCACTGTGGGAACGGGCAGTTCAATTTGAAAATACAAGTTATAAAGGTGTCTTCAACTTTTTAAGGTATATCGAAAAAGTTCAAAATAGTAACGTAGACATAGGTTCAGCTAAAATGTTATCGGAAAATGAAAATCTGGTTAAGATCATGAGTATTCACAAGAGTAAAGGCCTCGAATTTCCAGTTGTATTTGTTAGTGGAATGGGAAAGGGATTTAACTTTCAAGACATCAGAAAAGATATGTTGATGCACCAAGATTTAGGGTTCGGACCAACTTTTATTGATTACAAAAAAAGAGTGAAGCGGACAAGTGTTGCAAAAATATGTTTGTCTAAAAAAATGATTCAGGAAACATTATCGGAAGAACTTAGAATTTTGTATGTGGCACTAACTCGTGCCAAAGAAAAGTTAATTATCACAGGCGTTGTAAAAAATGTAGAAAAACAAGGGAAGAAATGGTGTAGTTTTGTAAATGAAACGAATTTAGAAATACCTTCTTTTTATATGATAAAGGCGAAAAACTTTTTTGATTTTATCATGCCTCCTATAGCAAGGCATAGAGATGGAGAAGGGTTACGTGATATAGCAGATGTCGGTTTTGCACGAAGTGATTCTGAACTTTATCACGATAAATCAAATTGGGATGTATTGTTTCACAATGCCAATGACATACAAGTTTCATCACAAGAAAAAGAAAATGATGTAAGATATGAAGAATTTAAAAAAGTAATTTCACAAGCAACAGAACCAAATATAGAACAGCAAATACAGGAGAGACTTTCTCATTTGTATCAATATGAGCATCTACTTTTTTTAAATACAAAAGTTTCCATTACAGAAATGAAACGATTTTTTTATAAAGAACACGCTGGGGTTTTGAATGAAGGTGAAAACTTGAATGTTAAAACTATTTTTAGAGAGCCAGATTTTATAAAGAAAGAAACCAAAACATTTACTCCAGCAGAAAAAGGAACAATCATGCACACTATTTTACAACATCTTGACCTTCATCAAATAGAATCAGAAGAAGATGTTCATCATCTTTTAAGAAGCTTAGAAGAAAAAAATATTCTACATGCAGAGGAACTGAATACTGTAAGAAAAAGTTCTATTTTAAAATTTGTGAACTCAGATTTATGCAAAAGAATGAAAGTGTCAAATGAAATAAAAAAGGAAGTCCCTTTTGTTATGGGGTTAAAACCAAGTGAAATATACCCAGAAGAAACAGGTCTAGACACAGAGGAAGTCATTTTGGTTCATGGAATTGTCGATTGTTTTTTTGAGGAAAATGGTAGCTATATTTTAGTAGACTACAAAACAGATTTTATTGATGAAAAAAATGTAGAAACTAAAAAAGCTGAATATAAAATTCAGCTTGATGTATATAAAAAAGCAATTGAACGTGCAACAGGAAAGGACGTGAAAGAAATGATATTATATTTCTTTAATGCGTCAAAAGCTGTAAGCATAAATGTTTAAACCTTGTTTCAAACTTTAAATCATCTTCTTTTGTCCGTTTTTTGGCATGTGGTAGCGCTCTACCACCGCCACTTAAACGGACTTTTTTACTAATATGCCTTTCAAAAAGAAGTCTGTCGATATTTTCACTGGTATAGGCTATTCCGTTGAAATTAATTACAATTGATTTTTTTGCAAGTAACATAGAGGCTAACCCGTAGTCATTTGTAATGGCAATATCGCCTTCATTCGTTTTGTTTGCAAGGGCAAAGTCTGCAGAATCATTTGCTTTGTCTACAGTAGTTACCTTTGCATAATCGTCTTCTAAAATATGGCTTGTGTCAATAAACATATAAACTTCCAATTTAAATTCTTTTGCAATTTTTATGATAATTTCTTTTACAGGACAAGCGTCGGCATCAACTAAAATTTTCATTTGTGAGGTTTTCCTTTCTTAAATAAAATGTATTATAATACTAATCCCCTTAGAAAGAAATAGTTTCTATGAAAATGAAGAACAAGGAATAGAAAGTAATTCATTAGAAATTCAGTATTATCCAAGTGTTATCATTTTTAGAAAACAATAGCCATTGTTTATTTTAAAAAATGATTATATAATATGTTATGTCGACCTATGCTGGATTTTAAATCATTTAGAAGAAAGTGGGGAATGAGATGATGTATATATCTGGACTAATTTTGGCCCTAACCATTGTTTTGTTTTCTATCGATGATATAATATTTGACATAATTTGCTTATTTAAAAAGGCAAGAAAAAAAGCCTTACTACGTGTAAAAGTGGAAGAACTAAACGAATGTCCGCCAAAAATGCTTGCGATTGTTATTGCCGCTTGGCATGAGGCAGAAGTTATTTCTCACATGATAGAGAACTTATTAATGTCTGTTCAATACCCAAAGTCAATGTATCATGTGTTTATAGGGGTTTACCCCAATGATTTAGAAACACGAGAAGCACTGGAAGAAATATGTGTAAAACACCCCAATGTTCATATGGTGGTAAATTCTAAAAATGGTCCAACCAATAAAGCAGATAATGCAAATAATGTTATAAAATATATTCAGTTATATGAAAAAGAAAATTTTATCAACTTTTCAGGTATAAATCTTCATGATGCAGAAGATGTTATTCATCCAAACGAACTAAAACTAATTAATTTACTATTCGAAAAATATGATGTAATTCAAATTCCTGTCTTTCCAATTATTCCAATGCCAAAACTCAAGAATATTTTTAAATTTATGACCAGTGGTACTTATGCAGATGAGTTTGCTGAAAACCACTACAGAACCATGCTCATGAGAGATTCATCAGGTGCATTTGTTCCTTCTGCGGGTACGGGGTTTTCTATTTCACGAAAAGCCCTTGATTCATTTGGAGAAAAAGATGTTTTTCCAGAGGGAAGTTTTACAGAAGATTATAAATTATCACTTCATATGGCTGAAAATGGCTTTAAAAATTCATTTTTTCTCGTGGAGCTTTTAAGAGTTAATCAAAAAGGAAAAACAAAACGTGAATTTATTGCTACAAGAAGTTTATTTCCAAATACATTTTGGACAGCAGTAAAACAAAAAACAAGATGGACATATGGAATTGCTTTTCAATCTTTTCGATTAAAAAATATTTTAAGTAAAAAGAGTACGTTAACCACCATGGAAAAATATTCAACTTACAAAGACTGGAAAGTAAAGTATACCAATTTGTTAGTGTTTCCTTCTTATTTAGTTTTTATTTATTTTCTAGTTTCCTTGTTTAATCCTACACTGGAAACCATCTACCCAATCAATTCGTTTTCATGGTATCTTGCGCTAGGAATGAGCGTGTTGATGATGATTAGACAAGTCAATCGATTTATAGCGGTTAAAGCTGTTTATGGAATTAGGTCTGCTTGTGTTGCCATATTGTGTTTGCCTATTATTCCTGCTAGAGTTGTCTGGGGTAATATTATTAATTTTACAGCTACGGCTAGGGCATGGAAACAACATTACAGAGGACTCAAAAATAAAAAAAGCAAGTGGTCAAAAACAGATCATGACTTTTTAAATAAAAATACATTGAAACGTTATCACCGAGTGTTTGGAGATTATTTGTTAGAAAGAAATTATATTCATGCAGAAACATTGCAAAAATGCCTTGACGATATAAAAAATACAGAAACAAGAATCGGTGACTATTTACTTGAAAAGAAATTGGTGACACAAGAACAAATTGCTGAAATTGTAAGTGATAGCCTGAATACAAGTTGTATAGAATTAAATGATTGGCCAATGGATAATCAATTAGTAAAATTATTTAACAAAGAAATGTTACTTCGCTATACTGTTTTCCCATTATTAGTATCTGAAAAAAGTTTAAGTGTTGTTTGCTTCACTGATATATCCGAAGAAGAAATTAAAAATTGCTTTATAGGTGACTATTCTGAAATCACAATTAACAAATTTATTGCAGTGAAAGATGAAATCATAACAGCAATTCATGATTTATACGCCAATGAAGATACAATTGAAAAGAAAAATGAAGATTTTGATTTAACAAAAAATCTAATGAATAGCAATTTAATTACAGCAGAGCAAATTTGTTTAGCAATTTCCCATGCAGCTGCAAAGGGTAGCACCATTTTAAATATGTTAGCAGAAATGGGCCTGTGTAAATCTTTTTATGTAGAAATGAATGTAGCTAGTTAAAATGATGTAACAATAGACTTCTTTCCAAACCGTTGTTTTTTCACTTTTGTGGTTTGGAAAGAAGTTTATTATAGAATTATGATTGAAAAAAGTGTACATATTGTATAAGATAGTTATACTAGTTTGTGTTATAGCTATCTACGTTTTCGCAAACTGCTATGAGGATAATAATTAGTATGAATTCCATAGAAGTCAATTATATATACGGGAGGAATAATTATGAAAAGGAATTTACCAAGTAACCCCAATGTAAATATTACATTCGATAAAAATAATTTGAAGGAAATCTACTATGCAGGAGGGTGTTTTTGGGGCGTTGAGGCATATTTTTCACGAGTACCTGGGGTTTATGATGCAGTGTCTGGCTATGCCAACGGCATTACTGAAAACCCGTCATACGAGGAAGTGTGTACTGGTGAAACGAAACACGCCGAAACAGTATATGTAAAATACGATCCGGCTATTATTAGCCTACTGGATTTGACGGAACATTTTTTTGGAATTATTAATCCTACTTATGTGAATAGGCAGGGAAATGACAAAGGTTCCCAATATCGCTCGGGAATTTATTTTGTGGATGAGGAAGATGTGGAAACAATTAAGGCTGTAGTTCAAAAAGAGCAAGAGAAGTGGCTAGAGCCAATTGCTACAGAAGTAATGGGTTTGCATAGTTTCTATCTAGCAGAAGAATACCATCAGGATTATCTTGAAAAAAATCCAAATGGATACTGCCATGTAAACTTTGATAGGTTAAGGGAATAAGGTAGATAGTGTAAAGCGAATAAAAAACCGATGGAATATAAAATTCTGTCGGTTTTTTATTCGTTTTCTATCACAAGCGTCTACTCGGAAGTTGCATAGTCTAAAATTTTTTCTTTGGTAGCATCTTTTTTGCTCATTTCAGAAACAATTCTGCCACCAGCCAGTACTAAAATTTTGTCACTCATTCCTAAAATTTCTTCAATTTCAGAAGAGATAAATATAATGGATGCTCCTTTGGAAACGATATCATTCATACAATTATAAATGTCTACCTTGGAGGCAATATCCACTCCTCGTGTCGGTTCATCCATAATATATATTTTAGAACGGCACATTACCCATTTTGCAATAATTATTTTTTGCTGATTGCCACCGCTATATGTTTCTAAAAGATTGTTAGGTCTTTGGGGTTTAATCGAAAATTGTCTAATGTATTCTTCTGTGGTTTTTCTGAGTAAATTATCGGACAGTGCTAAAAAATTGTTATATCTGTTTAAAGCGGAAATAGTCATATTATCAATCACATTATGACATTCAAAAATTGAATTTTCTTTTCGATTTTCCGGTATTAGATTAATTCCTGCTTTAATGGCATCGGCAGGCTCTTTTAAAAATACTTCTTTGCCTTCAATAAAAATAGAGCCACCTGTTGGCTTTGCATCACCAAACAAACATTTCGAAAGTTGAGTTCTACCAGAGCCAACAAGTCCTGTAATACCGATAATTTCACCTTTATGTAAGTTAAAAGAGATGCTGTTTAATGTCGTTTGATATTTTAAATTTTCAACCCTTAAAACTTCTTCTCCGATTTTAATGTCCAGTTTAGGATACCGTTCTTCAAAGGTAAGCCCTGTCATCATCGTAATAACGGTATCTTTACTTGCTTCCTCGGTATTTTTCGTACCAACAATTTGCCCGTGATGAAGGACTGTTATTCGATCGCCTATTTTTTTGATATCGTCTAATTTGTGAGAAATATAAAAAATGGCAATGCCTTTATTTTTTAAAATGGTCACAACTTTAAATAAAATATCTTTTTCAAAATCAGTAAGAGCGGAAGATGGTTCATCAAAAATAATTATTTTGGCATCTGAAACATAGGCTTTTGCAAGCTCAATTAATTGTTTTTGAGCAAAAGAAAGATGTTTAATTTCTTCTTTTGCATCAATAGAAATATTCAACTCATGTAATATTTTTTCACACAGGTTAAAGAGCTTAAAATAATTGATTCCAGAAAAATTGTCTTTCATTAAATAAAGTTTGTCATAAAAAATATTTTCAGCAGTAGTAAGGTTGTAATACAAATTAGTATCTTGCATAATATATAGAATTCCATGTTTTTTTGCATCATATTCCGAGTCGAATGTGGTGGCTACATTATTAATAAAAATAGTACCACGGTCAGGTTTTAAAATTCCTCCAATAATTTTCATAATGGTTGACTTTCCAGAACCATTCTCCCCAATTAAAATGTGAACTTCACCAGGGAATAAATCTAAATTGATATTGGTAAGCGTAAAGTCTTCGCTAAAATACTTTGTTATATTTTTTAAAACAAGAATTGGTTTTTTCATCTAAATACTCCCCTCAAAAATATTGATAGAAGTATATAGGTTAATATTATTACTAAAAATAAAGTTTTTTTGCTCATCAGAAATATTTGAGTTTGTGATAATCTTATTAGCCATTTTTAAGTTTCCAACTGTATAAAAAGAGGCTTTGTTAAAAGCAGAAGCAGTACATAAAATAATTTTTTCGGTGGCATTAGAAGCAGCTGATTGGATGAGTGCTGCTTTTTCTGGGCTCGATGTTGTAAAATTCATTTGCTCTGTTACTCCTTCTATTTCAATGAAAATTTTATTTACAAAAAATTTTTGAATGTTAGAAATGGTTAAAGCGCCAAATACAGACTTAGAATTAAAATCAATATCACCACCAAGTAAAACAACTTTAATAGAAGCATAAGAAGAAAGCCTTAGTGCAATTAAAAGGTCATTGGTTAGTACTGTAACGTTATTTTTAGAACTTAATTTTTTAGCAAGATAATTATTAATTTTTCCGTTGGTGAGCATGATGACATCAAAATCTTGAATCATATGATAAGCGATGGTTGCAATTTCATCACAGTCATGGTCAAAAATACTTTCCATTTCCGCAGTATCTAAATCTACTTTTATATGATCTTCTTCGTTTAAAATTGCACCGCCATGGGTTCTAATAAGAAAGCCTTCTGATTCAAGTTTTTCTAAATCTCTCCGTATGGTAACTTCGGAAACATTTAAGGTATCGCTTAATGAGTGAACATCGGCTTTTTTATTGCTTGAAATAAAACCTTTTATAATTCGTAATCGTTCAGGAGCAAACATTTTTATCACAGCCTTTAGAGAAAGTTTTGAAATTTAGATTATAAATTAATTACTATAGTACAAAAAGTATAGAAAAAAATCAATCATAACAAAAATAAATTAAATTGAAAGTAAAAACAAAATAATAATCATATAAATAAAACAAATGGATTTTAATTATATGCTAAATGCTTAAAAAAAATAAAAATATAGTCAATTTTTTATTTAAAATGTTGACTATATAAAAAAGCAATGATATAATTTGAACATAAACAAACAGAATTAAAAATAAAAAAACATAACTGAAACTAAAATTAATATTTTGTATATTATTTTGTTTTTTTATTATAAAATTTAGTGCAAAATAATTATTTTTTTCAAAAAAACTTGAAATGCTAAATTTTTTCATTTATCATATAAGTTGTAGTTATCCTTAACAATTATTTTCTGCTCAAACAAAAAAGTTTGTAAAGAAAATTAACTTCAACTTATCAACATTTTGTTTTTAAGGAGTTGAGTTAAGTGCATGAATATTTACTTGAAATGAATAATATTGTGAAAACGTTTTCGGGTGTGAAGGCTCTTGATAACGTCAACTTAAAGGTTAAAAACAATGAAATACACGCATTGGTTGGTGAAAATGGAGCTGGAAAATCAACACTTATGAATATATTAAGTGGTGTTTACCCACATGGAAGCTACACTGGTCAAGTTTTATACGGTGAAAGAGAATGTAATTTTAAAAATATTAAAGATAGTGAGAAGGTTGGTATAGCCATCATTCATCAAGAGTTAGCCTTAATTCCATATCTTTCAATTGCTGAAAATGTATTTTTGGGAAATGAACAAGCCAAAAATAGTATTATTGACTGGGACAAAACAAGGAAAAGGACAACAGAGCTTCTCAAAAAAGTTGGACTTGTAGAAAATCCCAACACATTGATTGCAAATATCGGTGTTGGAAAACAGCAACTGGTTGAAATTGCAAAAGCCCTTGCAAAAGATGTTAAACTTTTAATACTAGATGAACCAACAGCAGCACTTAATGAGGAAGAAAGTGCAAAACTGCTTGAATTATTACTTGATTTGAAAAGACAGGGGATTACCTCTATTCTTATTTCTCACAAGTTAAATGAAGTTTCTAAAGTTTCTGATGCAATTACAGTAATACGTGATGGAAAAACAATTGAGACCTTAATCAAAGGAACGGATGAAATAACAGAAGATAGAATCATCAAAGGAATGGTTGGACGTGAAATTGTGGACCGTTTTCCTAAGCGGACATCAGAAGTTGGTGACGTAATATTTGAAGTAAAAGATTGGAATGTTTATCATCCACTTAATGAAAATAGAAAAATAATACATAATATTAATTTTAAATTAAAAAAAGGAGAAGTTCTTGGTTTTGCTGGGCTAATGGGGGCTGGCAGAACAGAACTTGTAATGAGTATTTTTGGAAAAAGTTATGGTCAAAAAATAAGCGGAACGATTATAAAAGATGGAAAACAAATCCATATAAATAATGTTAGTGATGCAATTGATCATGGCTTAGCCTACGTTTCCGAAGATAGAAAAAACTATGGTTTGGTTTTAATAAACGACATTAAAACAAATATTTCCATGGTAAGTCTTGATTTAATAAGCCAAAAGGGCGTATTAGACAAAAATAAAGAAGTTGCAGTTGCAGAAGAGTATAAGAAAAAATTAAATATTAAATCATCAAGTGTTCGTCAAATTGTTAGCAACCTGAGTGGTGGAAATCAACAAAAAGTAGTTTTAAGTAAATGGATTTTTTCAAATCCTGATGTACTTATTTTAGATGAACCAACGAGGGGAATCGATGTAGGTGCTAAATATGAAATTTATACGGTTATCAATAATCTCATAAAAGAAGGGAAATCAATCATTATTATTTCCTCTGAATTACCAGAACTTCTTGGTATGAGCGATAGAGTTTATGTTGTAAATGAAGGAAAAATAGCAGGGGAGCTTGATAAAAAAGATGCCACTCAAGAAAGTATAATGAAGTGTATTATGAAACATAGCAATAAGGAGGCAGTATAATGAGTACAGTTAAAGGTCTTTTTAAGGGTAACATTAGACAATATGGTATGATCATTGCTTTGGTTTTTATAATGCTTTTGTTTGGAATTTTAACCAACGGTTTATTATTTAGACCAATGAATATATCAAATTTAATTCTTCAAAATAGTTATGTTTTGATTCTTGCGGTAGGTATGTTGCTTTGTATTGTTACAGGAAATGTAGACTTATCGGTTGGTTCAATTGTTGCATTTGTGGGTGCTGTTTCAGCATATTTTCTCATTGACTTAAAGCTTCCTACTTGGATTGGTATTTTAATCTCTCTTGCTATAGGAGCTTCTGTTGGAGCATTCCAAGGATTTTTTATAGCTTACATAAGGGTTCCAGCGTTTATTGTTACCCTAGCGGGAATGTTAACATTTAGAGGACTTACAATGGTTCTTCTAAATGGTAGAACAAAATCCCCTTATTCAAAACCTTTTCAAGCAATGGCTTCTGGATATTTATTTCAAGACATAAGGATTGGAAGTTTAAATCTAATAGCACTTATCATTGGGGTCGTCGCCTCTATTATTTATATTTTATTCGAACTAAATAACAGAAAAACAAAAAAGAAATATGGATTTGAAGTTTCTTCCATAAATATGTTACTAGTGAAGATGGTAGTATTTATAGTTGCTATTAACTTATTAACTTATAGCTTGGCACAATATAATGGTATTCCGATTATACTTATTTTGCTTACAGTATTAATTGCTGTTTATACATTTATTACTAATAAAACTATCGCTGGTAGACATATTTATGCTTTGGGTGGAAATGAAAAAGCAGCAAAACTTTCTGGTATAAAAACAAAAAGAGTGATGTTTTGGGTGTACACAAACATGGGACTTTTGGCAGCACTAGCTGGTCTTGTTGTGGCAGGCAGGTTGAATGCAGCGACACCTAAAGCGGGGAATGGCTTTGAACTTGATGCAATAGCGGCGTGTTACATAGGTGGAGCATCTGCTTCAGGTGGTGTAGGAACAATAATTGGTGCTATTGTTGGGGGGCTTGTTATGGGGGTTCTTAACAACGGTATGTCTATTATGGGGATAGGAGTTGACTGGCAGCAAGCCATTAAAGGCCTTGTATTGCTTTCAGCAGTTACATTTGACATCTATTCTAAATCAAAATCTCAAACACAATAGTAATATATCCTCATCGATTTTAGCGCAAACAGCAAGCTAGATTATTATTTTAATCAGCCAAACGTTTGCATTAAAATAAAAGTTGAAAGAAATGCTTTCAACCAATAGTATTTATCGTACATATTAAAAAGGAGTGAAGTTCATTATGAAAAAGTTTATTTCAGGGTTAGTTATAGCTGCTATGATGTTTGCTGTAGCAGGGTGCTCAAAACCAGCACCGACTCCAGCACCAACAACAGAACAACCTGCTACAGAACAGCCGGCACCAACTCCAACAGAACAACCAGCTACAACTGGCAAATTGAAAGTAGCGGTTGCGATGCCTACAAAAGCTTCTCAACGTTGGATTCAAGACGGTGACAACATGAAGAAACAATTAGAAGCAAAAGGGTATGACGTAGATCTTCAATATGCAGAAGATAATGTTGAAGCTCAAGTTTCTCAAATTGAAAACATGATTGCAAAAGGTACGAATTGCCTTGTAATTGCATCCATTGACGGTCAAGCATTGACCGATGTTTTAAAAAGAGCAGCAGAAAGTAATATTCCTGTTATTTCTTATGACCGCTTAATTAGAGGTAGCGAACATATTAGCTATTATGCAACATTTGATAATTTTAAAGTTGGCGTTCTTCAAGGTCAATATATTGAAAACAAACTTGGCTTAAAAGATGGGAAAGGTCCATTTAATATTGAATTATTTGGTGGTTCACCTGACGATAACAATGCTTATTATTTCTATGATGGCGCTATGTCTATTTTACAACCATACATTGACAATGGTAAATTAGTGGTTAAGAGTGGTCAAATGGGTATGGATAAAGTTTCTACATTACGTTGGGATCCAGCAGTTGCTCAACAACGTATGGATAATATTTTAAGTTCTTATTATACAAAAGATCGCTTAGATGCTATTTTAGCTCCTTTTGATGGTCTTAGTATCGGCGTTTTATCTTCTGTAAAAGCAGTTGGTTATGGTACAGCTGACAAACCACTTCCTATTGTAACAGGTCAAGATGCTGATATCGCTTCTGTTAAATCCATTATTGCTGGTGAACAATCAATGACAATATTCAAAGATACCAGAGTGCTGGCTGAAAAAACAGTTGGTATGGTAGACTCAGTTCTTAAAGGTCAACCTGCTGAAGTGAATGACACTACTACATATGATAATGGTGCTAAAATAGTTCCTTCTTATCTTTGTACTCCAGTTCCAGTTGATATTACAAACTACAAACAAATTTTAATTGATTCTGGATATTATACAGAAGACCAAGTTAAATAAAAGTAGCGATTTAACATCTAATCTTAAAAGTTAAAAATAAATAAAAAAATAAGCTGTCGATTATGGCAGCTTATTTTTTATTTATTTTTTTCGATAAACTTTTATTTTGCTATCACCATTAAAAATATAAAAAGGAAATGGCTCACTTATAAAAACATCTACCCCATTTTCGAGATACGTTGAAGCAAAGTTTGCTCCCGTCTCAGCAAAAACAACAACTTTAGTTCCATTTTCTTTTGCTGTCTCTAAAATAGAGTCTAATGTTTGGGTTGCAATTGTCATACCTGTAACAATGGCGATATCTGCCTTTTTTACACAGCTTAGTGTTTCGTCTCCATGGCAAATAGGAACTTTTCCAAACATATTCTTATTTACGATTTCTGGATCAAAATCGGTTCCGCAAACTTCAATTTCTCGCTCCATGAAACCTCGTAGTATATTTCCAACAACTCCTACATTTACAACTCGAATATCTTTTCTTCCATTGGTAAGCTTCAAAGCTTCTTCTACGATGATATTAGAACGCTCTATTGCTTTTTCGGAGGAGCGCCCCGATAAAATGCTTTCATAATCACAGTTCTGATTAAAGTATTCACCATATAAAGAATCCATAATGGCAAGTTCAAGAGAGCTGTCATCTTTAAAATCAATATCAAAATAATTTTTTCCGACAAAGCTTCTTAAATAACTATGTTCATATGCGTTTATATCACAATAAACGCAGCCTTGCCCAATTGTTTGAGCGATGAGAAATTTACAGTCAAAAACTCTTTCTGTTGGCTGTGGCTGAAAAAGACAGTCAACACCCCATAAACCTTTCACAATTGAATCTTCTTTTTTTATATTTCCATTTTGTATTTTTTTTCTTATTTCATTAATAATCAAAAAGGTCACTCTCCAAAATTAAATATTTCTCTTGGCTTATCATGATTGATAAAGTCGATTAGACTCATGCTGTAGCCATATGCACCTGCATTTCTAAGGATTACTAAATCACCAATTTCAGCTTTTTTTAAATTAGCGGAGGTAACAAACATGTCAATTGGCGTGCATAAATTACCAGCTACGTTTACTGTTTCAAAAACATCAGATGGATTTTTTTGAATAATCCCTAAATCATGATTTTGCTTTAAGAAAATAGGGCGGAAAAATCCATTCATACCACCATATACAATTAAAAATATTTCGTGCATAGATTGTTTTTTGTCTACAATTTTTGTAACATAAACACCTGATTCAGAAACTAAATATCGACCACTTTCAACCATACAACGTATATTTTTGTCTTTTAAATATTTCAAGTTTTCATCTTGTGAGATAAGTTGTGAGAGCTTTGCTATGTCAAGCTCCACATCGATTTTTTCAAATTTCACACCAAAACCGCCACCGAAATCAACAAACTTAATATCAAAAAAGTTTAAAAGGTCTACGACGGTAGCAGAAATAATTTTAAAATTATTATACAAAACATCTACATCTAAGATTTGACTTCCAAAATAAACATGAACGCCAGAAACAGTTATGTTTTTTAATGTTTTAATATAATCAAAATTTTTAATTAAAACATCATAATCAATACCAAATTTGCTAGGGCCTCCGCTCATAACTTCTAGGGCGATATCTTTGTGTTTATCGTTTACAGGGTTAATTCTCACTCCAACATCCAGAGAAATGTTTTTAGCACTGGCAAATTCATTGATTAAAGCTAATTCATGGATGGAGTCTGCTACAATAGTAGACTTATCAAAACTACGCTCTATATCTAACAATCTTTTTCCAGGAGAAGAATAAAAAATATTATTTTTATCAAATCCCAGTTTACTACAAATTAAAACTTCACCTGATGAAGCTGCATCAACCCCAACGTTGTTTTTCAACATACATTTTAAAATATCTTCATTGGGATTACATTTCATAGAATAAAGTGTATCAAACAGTGTCAAATTATTTTTTAATTTATTAATTTGACGAGTTATTATTTGTTCATCATAAATATATAATGGATAACCATATTTTTCCGTTAATTCAAACAGCTCATTGTTTTTCAATCTTTAAGCGCCTCCATTCTACAACGAAATTTTATAATAATTCACTTTGATGAAATTAAAAATAAATTATCATTGGTATTTCATTGTAGGTATACAATACCAAAAAAAAATAAAAAATTCAAATATTATTTGAAAATATAATAGGGTTCTTTTGAAACTATCCTACAAATTAGTGTATCCCAAAACTTTAAATATAAATAAAAAAGTGAAGTTCTTTTTGTTTTATCTCATAGGAGCAACAGGATTTTCAAATACGCGCTGGCACTTGCTATCGATTTTCAACTATGATATGATTTTTTGGAGGTGATTATGTTGATAGCGACAGAAATTAAAAAGGTTTCAGATAGCATTATTGAAAATGTTGAAAAAGTAATTATAGGGAAACGGGAGATTATTGAATTTGTAATTACAACGATTTTTTCAAGTGGTCATGCGCTCTTGGAAGATGTTCCTGGAACAGGAAAAACCATGTTGGCAAAGGCCTTATCAAAATCAATTGATGCAGATTTTAAAAGAATACAATTTACACCCGATTTACTTCCTTCTGACTTAATTGGAATCAATTATTACAATCAAAAAATGGGGGAGTTTATTTTTAGGCAAGGGGCTGTGTTTACCAATATTTTACTTGGAGATGAAATAAATAGAGCAACGCCCAGAACACAATCCAGTTTATTGGAATGTATGGAAGAAAAACAGGTAACGGTTGATGGTACTACCTATGTTTTAGAAAAACCATTTTTTGTTATTGCCACCGAAAATCCAATTGAAACTCAGGGGACTTTTCCTTTACCCGAGGCACAGCTGGATCGATTTTTAATGAAAATTAGCATGGGGAGACCCACTACTGATGAGGGTGTTGAAATTTTAAGAAGGTTTATAAAGAATGACCCAGTGAACAACATAAAGCCTGTTTGTGAAAAAAGTGTGTTAGTGGATATACAAAAAAGCGTAAGAGAAATTTATGTTCATGATGAAATATTAGCGTATATTAATGTAATCGCACAAAAAACCCATCAAAATGAGTTCGTATCCATTGGAGTAAGTCCGAGAGGAACGTTGGCTTTGCTTAGGGCAACTCAAAGTTATGCGGCATTAAAGGGAAGGGATTTTGTCATTCCAGACGATGTAAAAAAACTTGTTATACCAGTATTCTCTCATCGAATCATTTTAAAGGGAATGAGAAATAAAGATTCTCAATCTAATTTACTAAATGAAATTTTAAACAGTGTAGTGGTTCCTACTGAAAATTGGGCAAATTCATAACTTGAAAGGTTGATAAAATGCTTATTGTTGTTACCATTTTTTTAGTTGGCATATTTTATTTTTTTCAAAGTTATATTTTTAAAAAGTTTTGGAATAAAAAGTTAGAAGTGGAGGTTTCATTTTCGAACCAGTATGCCATAGAAGGCGATGAAATGGCAATGAACATTGTGGTGGTAAACAATAAAGTTCTGCCACTTCCGTTGGTATATATAAAATTTCAAGTTTCAAAATATCTTCTTTTTAAGGATCAAGATAATGCAAGTATTACAGATGACTATTATCGAAATGACTTATTTTCCATATTAATGTATCAAAAGATAACGAGAAAGTTACCCTTTTTATGCGGAAAAAGGGGATATTATACAGTTAAAAGTTTTGATGTTGTAAGTAATAATTTATTTGCAAATCAAAAATTTGCGGTGAATATTAAAAATAATGAATTTATTTATGTATATCCTAAGTTAGTTTCCATAGAGGAATTAGACATCCAATTTAAAAAACAAATGGGGGATATAATTTCAAAAAGAAGGCTTATGGAAGACCCATTTGAATTCAGGGGGATTAGAGAATACCAGCCTTATGATGCTATGAAAACCGTTAATTTCAAGGCATCTGCAAGAACAGGGGAGTTAATGGTTAATGTTTTTGACTATACTTTTTCTCAAGAAGTAATTGTTTTTCTGAATGTACAAAAGGAAAAAGAATGGGTAGATGAATTGTTTTTTGAAAGAAGTATTTCCATTGCTGCGACTTTGTGTTCTCAGTATATTGACAAAGGCTTCCATGTAAAATTTGTAAGCAATGCCAGAGATGTTTTTTATAATGAGGAAATTGTGGTTGAATTTGGGGCTGGGAATAATCATACCAATACTATTTTAAATAGCATGGCTAGAATCAATTTAAAAAAAGATGCTGAACCCATAGCACATAAACTGAAGAATATTTATGATGATTCAGTGATACTGTTGGTTTCAATGTATTGCGAATCAGATTTACAAGAAGCTTATTATCATTTATCGCAAAGAGGAAATGCGTGTATGTGGATTTTGCCTTGTCGTTTAGCAGTAGATCATGAAAAAATAAAAGACATAGCTTGTGAAAATGTAATTCCGTGGGAGGTTTGCCCATGAGTGCCAGAAGGATTTTAATAACAGATTTTTTAAACCATAGTTTGTTTTTTATGATGTTTTTTTCGGTAATTATTATTCCGTTATCCCTTATCAAACATAATACTTCTGAAATTTATGTAGGGCTGATTATTTTTATTCCTTTTATTTTAATGTATGTTATTCGAAAATATATTAAAACCTTTTTCATATTTACAGGGTTGCATATTTTCTTTTTTCTTTTACCATTTTTTCTTTCCACTGGTCCTACCCAAAGAAATACTTTTGTTGTATTTTTAGCAATAGCAATTATATTTTCTTATCGTGATTTTTTCAGTGAAGTGAAAGTATCTTTTAGAATAAGTACACTATATTTTGCGGTGGCTATTATTTTTATTGTGTATTTACTTACCAATAAATTACAATTACTATTTTTACATAACTTCTTAGCGACTTATACTATGCTACTTTGCACGTTGTTTATTTTATATAATCATGTTGCAAGCATTAATTATTCCCTTGATATTATTTCAAAAACAACCAACCAACCAATTAAGATGATTCTTAAATTCAACAACATATCCATTTTTATTTATATTGGAGTTATGGTAGTTTTTGTTTTTGTGAGCCTTTACTTTCATGTAGAAGTAGTTTTAAAATTGGTAGGAAGTATCCTTTTTTTAATCATGAAGTCTTTATTACACTTTTTAAATATTAAAAATAATGTTAGTAATATAAAACCTGCTGAACAAGCTGGAAGTAATCATGATTTTAGGCCAGAAGCACTTCAAAATGACTTGATTAATCAAATCATTCTTGCAATTGAAAATGTTTTAATCAATATATTTGCTGTTGCATTTGCACTTGGAATTATTGCGGTTATCGGTTACTCCATTTATTATTTATATAAAAGCTTTTATCATAAAGGTTCAGAACAAGGAGATATAAAAGAATTTATAACACCAGCATTATTTATAAATTTTAATATAAAAATGAAGAGAGACAAGAAAAACAATGATTTTGGAATGGGAAATGAAAAAAAGATAAGAAAAATATTTTATAAAAAAATAAATTATTATATACACAAGGGTGTCTCCATACAAAATTCAGATACACCAAGACAAATAGAAGAAAAACTAAATAAGGAAGATATAAAGTCACTAAGGGAAGTTTATGAAAAAGTAAGATATGGAAATAAGGAAGTAACGAAAGATGATTTTAAAAATATACGCTAAAAGCGCTAAAAGCTAAAAATTTTAGAAAGCAAAAAACCAAGTTTATTTTATAAACTTGGTTTTTTAAAGTAATTAAGCACTAATTGCATTAACTAATTTAGATAATCTTGATTTTTTTCTAGCAGCATTGTTTTTATGATAAACGCCTTTAGTAGCAGCTTTATCAATTACAGAAACAGCTTCAACTAAAGCTTTAGTAGCTAAATCTTTATTAGCTTCTTTAACAGCAAGAAGAACTTTTTTCATAGCTGTTCTAGTGCGAGATTTAATCATTTTATTGATTAGAGTTTTCTTTTCGCTAACTCTAATTCTTTTTTTAGCAGATTTAATGTTTGCCAAAATGTGTCACCTCCTTCGGTAAAATAAAACAAACGATTTTAGGAATATGCAAAAAGACACGGCAATTTCAATCGTCATTAACAACATATATTGTAATAGAAAAGCTAGTATAAGTCAATGAATATATTAAATAAATATGGCAAAAATATGATTAAATCACTTAATTTTAATTTGGAGGGAAAAAAATGAAAGCAAAAGAGCAAACGCCATACAAATTTAGTATATACACAGACTTAGCAATCGAAACAAAAGAGTTGCTTGACAAACAAAACGAAGAAGTAGAAGTGCAGGGTGTAACAGTCACCATGGAAGAAAACCAAAATAAAGATATAACGGTTACATGGGTGGAAATTACAAATGAAGAAGCCGCAAAAGAGATGGGAAAACCAATGGGAAATTATATAACAGTGGAGTCAAACTGCATGAAAGAAAATGATGTAGACGCTCAAGAAGAAGTCATGGCAATTCTTTCAAAAAATTTAGCTAAATTACAAAAATTAGATAAGGATTCAGTTATTTTAGTGGTTGGATTAGGAAATTGGAATGTTACCCCTGATGCACTAGGACCAAAAGTTATTTCTAAAATACTTGTGACAAGGCATATTTTTGAAAACCTTCCAGAGCAAATTGATGAATCTGTAAGACCTGTTAGTGCTTTTTCACCAGGGGTTATGGGAATAACAGGAATAGAAACGGCTGAAATTATAAAAGGGGTTGTGGATAGAGTAAAACCAGACTTAGTTATTGCAATTGATGCCCTTGCTGCAAGACGAACTAGTAGAATTAATAGCACTATTCAAATTTCTGATACAGGAATTAACCCAGGCTCTGGAATGGGAAATAAAAGAATGGCTTTAAATAAAGAAACACTGGGAGTTCCGGTAATCGGGATTGGTGTTCCTACTGTTGTTGATGCAGCTACGTTGGTAAATGACACCATGGATACCATGATTGATTCTATGATTGAAAGTGTTGACAGTGGTTCCGAATTTTATTCTATGTTAAAAAGCCTTGACAAAGAAGAAAAATATCAACTTATTTTGGAAATTTTGAACCCCTATATCGGAAATATGTTTGTAACACCAAAAGAGGTAGATGCTGTAATCAATAGACTAGCAAACATCATTGCAAACTCCATAAATATAGCCTTACACCCAGGGGTAGGCATCGATGATATTAATCGGTTTATTAGTTAAAAATTAAAATCGCTACAAAAAACCCACACAATAAGAATGTTACATTCCAATTGTATGGGTTTTTTTATTTATTATCTTCTATTCACACTCAAAACTCATACAATCTGTATGTTGTTTGCTGCTTGCTTCAGTAGTTGATGAACCAACAACAATATCATTTAATGTGCAATATCTTGTTTTATCGTTGTATTTACAACTTTGTACACTACATTTAATTTCTTGTGAACCCACATTTGCCATATTAAAAACACCTCCTTATAAAAAAAGTATTTGCTGAAACAGCAATTTTTATACGGAGGTGTTTTTAAATTTTTAAAACTTACACACTTACATGTTGTGTATGTATTCTTATTTTTTCTATTCTGTTTTTATCAATTTCTTCAACAATAAACCTTATGCTATCGTCATCAATGGTTTCTCCTTGCTCGGGAAGTCTTCCGATTATTCCGATTACATATCCGCCAATAGAATCAAAATCGCTTGATTCAAGGTTGATCCCAAGCATTTCATTTACATCGCTGATTTTTGTACTACCTTCAACAACATATTCATCTTCTTTTATGACTTCAATTTCTGTTTCCACTTCGTCATATTCGTCGGCAATGTCTCCAACAATTTCCTCAACCAAATCTTCAATAGTAATAATACCAGATGTTCCACCATATTCGTCAAGAACAATGGCAACAGGTATTCTATTGGTACGCATTTCAGCAAAAAGTTCACTGATGCTTTTAGGCTCGTAAGTAAAAAATGGTTCTCTTATATATTCTTCTATTTTAAAGGTTTTATCGTTGGTATCTAAAAATATAATATCTTTCAGATGAAGAATACCAACAATGTTATCTATACTTTCTTCATAAACGGGAAGTCTTGAAAATTGCTCGTTCTTAAAAGTATTAATAATTTCCGTATAACTATCGGTCTTATCAATAGCAACAATATCTGTTCTTGTAGTCATAACGTCTTTTGCTTGATTGTCACCAAATTCAAAAACATTGTTAATCATTCGGCGCTCATCAATTTCAAGAACTCCTTCTTCGTGACTAACGTTGACAATGGTTTTTAATTCAGCTTCTGTGATGATAGGTTGTTTTTTATTGGTGACACCAAGTAATTTAAGAATAGAACCAGTGATAAAATTCATAACAATTACAAAAGGAGTCATAATATAAACACAAAACAGGATGGGATTAATTACAACCTTGGAAACGGCCTCTGCGTTTTGAGTGGCAAAAGTTTTAGGCGTTACTTCACAAAAAACTAAAATTAAAACCGTTAAAATTCCTGTTGATATTCCTACACCAATATTACCAAATTTTTTGTACGCCAAAGTAGTAGCAAGGGCAGAAGCGCCAATGTTTGCAAGGGTGTTTCCGATTAAAATGGTACTTAAAAATTTTTTGGAATTATGAATAATAGCATTTATTTTATCAGCGTTCTTGACACCTTCTTCAACCATACTCCGTAAACGAAGTTTATTAATAGAAGTAAGGGCTGTTTCTGAGGCAGAAAAAAAACAAGACAAAAGCATTAAACAAATTAAAACAATAAACTGAAACTGCTGGGAACTAGCAGGATCCAAAAAAATCACTCTCCAAAGTTATTAAAATTATAAAATAAGAAGGTTAAATGCAACGAATAACCTTTTGACTATAGATTATAACATATTTTTTTCAAAATAACATAATTTTATGAAAATTTTTCATTTATTCTTTAAATAACCCGTAGCAAAAAAGATTGATAACTCCCATTTTAAATTTTTTTGACGTTTCTATAAATTCTTTTGACGTATAAAGGGGAATAGACATTAGTATATACTGAATAATAGTTTCACTGTCCACTTGGTCAGTAATAACTCCTTCTGCGATTCCTTGCTCAAAAAAAGTTTTATATAGGGGGAGTTGCTTGACCAAAACAATTTCATGATACAACTCTTTTAAAACAGGGTCCTCCCAAGCAAATTGATTTAAAAATTCTTGATTCATCTCAAAAACAACGTGTTTTTTGGTATTTAATAAAATACTTAGTTTTTCTTTAAAGGGTATATTTTGTTCTATGATTGCTTTTGCTTGTATAAAAGATTCTTCTGTATAATCAATCATAGCTTCGCGAGCCAGATTCTCTTTATTTAAAAAGTATTTAAAAATAGTTACGGGTGAAACATTTGCAGCTTCAGCAATTTCTTTGACAGTGACATCACTAATCCCATATTGAAAAAATAATTTTTTGGCTGATTCGATTATTGTTTTTCGTTTTACTTCTGCCCGTTTTTCGTAGCCATTCACACAAATACCTCCCAAAGTTATTAGTGCTAATATTTTAACATAGTTATGAACTTGTTTCAAGAAAATAGTTCATAGTTATATTGACAAAGTTTTTTTGTAGGATTAAAATGAACTTATCATGAAGGGCTTAAAAAAGTTCATAATGTCTATTTATGAAGGAAGGTCTTTAATTTTGAACAAAATTTTGGAAGTGAACAATGTAATAAAAGAATACGTTATGGGGGAAGTGACAGTCAAAGCAATTCGGGGCGTAACCTTTGACATTTTTGAAGGTGAGTTTGTTGTTATTTTAGGGCCCAGTGGTTCAGGAAAAAGCACAATCTTAAATATTATTGGCGGTATTGACGCTGTCACGTCGGGAGAAATTAGTTACAAAGGCTCACCACTTCATAATGCAAATGATTCTAAGCTTACAAAATATAGAAGAAATTCCGTTGGTTTTGTTTTTCAGTTTTATAATCTAATTCCCAATTTAACAGCAAGGGAAAATATTGCGCTGGCAGCAGAGCTTTCCGAAAATCCCATTTCCACAGATGAACTTCTTAAGAAAATTGATTTACTTGACCGGGGGAATCATTTTCCATCCAAAATGTCTGGTGGGCAACAACAAAGAGTAGCCATCGCAAGAGCGTTAGCCAAAAATCCTGACATGCTTCTTTGTGACGAGCCAACAGGAGCGTTGGATTTTTCTACAGGCATACAAGTGTTAAGGTTGCTAAAAGATTTTAATGACGAATATAAAAAAACCGTTATCATTATCACTCACAATGCAGGTATTTCCAAAATGGCAGACAGAACATTTTATATTAAAGATGGGTTGATTGAAAAAGTAGTGATCAATGAAAATCCAATTCCTCCAGAGGAGGTTGTTTGGTAATGAGCATTTTGTTTAAAAAAGTAGTAAGAACAATGCTTGAAAATAAACGCTCCTATGTGGCTTGTATTTTAATCATAGCGGTGGGGATGGCAAGTTATTCTGCTTTTTCAAATGTAGTACAAGGGCTTTATTCGGCGAAAGAAGAATATTATCGAGATTTTAAATTTGCAGATGTTTTTTCTACCGTAACAGCCATGCCTATTAATAAAACCGATGAACTTAAAAATATGAAAGGCATTGAAGACGTTTCTGCTAGATTAATAAAAGATGTTCGGGTTGTTTTGCCACAAAAAGATAAAATAATTACGTTGCGTTTAATTGGTGTTGATGCAGACGCTGTGAAGCTAAATAATTATTTTGTTACAGGAAATAACCTTGTAAATGATAAAGATTTACTGCTGGGCAAAGGCTTTTTTGATTATTATAAATATAAATTTGGAGATACAATAAATTTAATTATTAGTGGAAGAATTTATACATTTAACATTTCAGGAATGGCTCAAAGCCCCGAATATGTTTATACAATTCCTGATAATGGAGGTATGTTTCCAGATAGCTCTGCTTTTGACATTGCTTTTGTAAAAAAAGAAACCCTCGAAAAAATTACAAATAGCATTGGAATCGTAAATAATGTAGCTTTTAAATTATCAGGCGGTACTACATTTGAAGATATAAAATCTCCTCTTGAAAGTGAACTGAAAAAATATGGTATGTTAAGTCTTGTGGAACAAAAAAATCAAGTAAGCAATTTTATGTTGGGGCAAGAACTTACACAGCTTCAATCTACCGCAACGAGTATGCCGTCTTTGTTTTTAATCATTTCAGCAGTTATTTTATATATTGTGTTAAGACGTGTAATCGAACAAGAGCGGACACAAGTGGGAACGTTAAAAGCCTTTGGCTATTCCAATAGAGAAGTTCTATTTCATTATTTGCAATTTGGATTTATTACAGGCTTTTTAGGGGGGACAATAGGAAGTTTACTTGGAATACCACTTTCAAGTTCCATGCTTACAATGTATACACAATTTTTTAATTTTCCTCATATTAACGCCACTTTCTCATCTGCTTATATTGTAGGGGGAACTTTACTTGCGACGTTAACAGGCGTTTTTGCTGCTTTTATGGCGGTTAAATCTCTTTTGAAATTAAGCCCGGCAGACGCAATGAGGCCTGCAAGCCCTAACATTGTAAATTCATTTTCGTTAGATGGCAATTTTTTTGTAAAAACATTTTTAAACTCAACAGGACGAATGTCTTTGCGGTATATTTTTAGAAATAAAATGAGAAGTATTTTTATTCTGTTAAGTATTACCATTTCATTTGGAATCATGAGTTTTATTTTTTCCTATAACATTATGATGGATCAAATTATATTTGATCAGCTTACAAAAGTGCAAATTTATGATTTAAAAGTAGGTTTGAAAAACGCTGTCCCTTATAATGTTGCCATTAAAGCGCTTTCGGAAGTAAGGGGAATTGATGATATTGATGCACTACTAGAAGTTCCTGTTACAATGAAATATAAAAATATTGCCATAAATGGACTTATTACTTCTATTTCGGAAGACTCCAGTTTATATAAAATTATTGATGATCATTATAAGCAGTATTTGCCCCCAAAAGATGGAATTATTTTAAATAAAAATATCGCAAAAAAACTTGGAATTGAAAAAAATAGTGTTATTGAAATATCAACTCCCATGTTTAAAAATAAAATAGAAATTCGTGTTGCAGATGTTATTTCTCAAAATTTTGGATCAGGCTGTTATATTGATAGTGATGCCTTTTGTAAAATTTTTGGAATAGAGAAAACTGCAAATTCGATTATTGTAAAAGGGGATAGTGACATCACTGCTTCCGTAAAACAATTAACCCTTGATGCAAAAAATGTTTCGTTAGTAGAAGATAAATCCTCTAGCTTAAAAATGATACAAGATTTAATGGCGTCTTACAATTTTATGATTTATATGATGGGAATTATTGCAGTGCTTGTTTCTTTTGCTATTATTTATAATATTTCTTCAGTTTCTCTTTCTGAAAGAAAAAGGGAGCTTGCCACTATGCGGGTTCTAGGGCTTACGGCAACCGAAACTATGGAAGTTGTTTCATTTGAACATTGGTTGTTATGCTTTATTGGAATTATCATTGGAATACCGTTCTCCAATTTCCTTAAAATATCCATGGCTCAAAGTCTAAATAGCGACATGTATTCTTTTCCAACGGTTACTCCGTTAAACGCGTATATTTTTGCGGCAATTTCCTGTGGTATCTCTGTTTTCTTATCTAACAACACATCATTTAAAAAAATAAAAACATTTGACTTAGTAGATGTTCTAAAAGAAAGAGAGTGATTCATGATGAAGAAAGTGTTTAAAATAATCATATATATTTTTATTGCAGTTGCAATTGTGGGTTATGGGGCTTTTAGTGGGCTAAAACCAATCGCGGTAGACATAACAAAAGTTTCACCCAAAGATATAGATGCAACATTTACAGAGCAAGGCTATGTTTCAGCTAGTTCTGATTTTAATGTTTATCCAGACATTTCTGGAAATATTATCAAAGTAATGGCTAAAAAAGATACGTACATTAAAATGGGAGACCCTATTTTAAAAATAGATGATGCAGATTTTTTATATCAAAAAAGGTTACATGAAAGCACGATTAATGGGTATAAGGCTCAAATTGCAAATGCTGTTACAGAAGAAAAAAACATGAAGGAGGATTACAAAAATAACATTAGCAAATTAAATGCGGACTTAAAGTCAATTGAGGGGCAACGAAAAACATCAGAGGCCAACAGACTGTCAGCTCCTTCTCCAGATGAACAATTGAAATTAATTGAACTTTCTATCAATCAAGTTAATTTGCAATTATCTTATGCAACCGAAGAATATAACAAAGTAAAAACATTATATGAAGTAGGAAGCAGTTCAGAAAATGATGTGAGAATTGCTAAAAACAATGTAGATGTTCTTGAAAACCAGCTTAGTCAACTAAAAGAACAACAGTCCATCAGAAAGTCACAATCAGATGCGTTAGCAAAACAATATAATGAAAGTCTAACAGGAAATGATTTAGCTGCAAAAGGTGAAAAAGAATATTTTGATTCGTTGGTTGCCTCCATAAAGTCTCAAATAGATTCGTTTACAAAAAATATTGAAAAGGGCTCTTCTGTAAACACTGTGGCGTATTATCATGCACTAATAGAAGGAGAGCAAGCAACTATAGACCATTTGGATCAATCTATTTCTGATTGTGTTGTGAAGGCACAAATGGATGGATTTATTTCGGAACTGCCAGCTAAAAATTTATCTACAGTTACACCTCAAACTTGTATTGCAACCATTAAAACAGAAGCGCAATATATTATTGAAACGACTATTTCAACAAGAAATAGTAATGATGTAAAAAAAGGAATGGCAGTTGAACTTGTTCAAGGGCTAAGAACAAATGATAATACATTCACTGGAGTAATAAGTGATATTTCAAGTTTTGCAGAAAGTAAAACTTCTGCATTGGGTGTTGATGAACGTAGAGTAAAAGTTAAAATTACGCCTGATTCAACAGCTCCGCTTCTTGGGGATGGTTACGATGTTGATGTAAAATTTTTCTATTATAACGAAAAGAATAAAATTTCGGTTCCAAACGCTGCTGTTTTTAAAAATGGAGATGAAGACTTTGTTTTTAAAGTAGTAAATAATAAAGCGGTTGCAACACCTATTAAAGTAGACATTAAGCTAGATTTGGATACGGTTATCAAAAGTGGGGTAAATGAGGGTGATTTAATCATTTATGACGCAAATATAGAAGGATTAAAAGATGGGGTAAAAGTTTCACAAAAGAAATAAAAAAACACATGACCAATTGCCTATGAAAAAGTGGTTGGTCATGTGTTTTTAATTTACAAATAAATTTTCAATCAAACGAATAATATCTATTCCCGTATAGTCATAACAGCAAGTAATTCTTTTCAAATTAGAAAGGTCAAGTGTTGCGCTGTAATTAACCTCGTTGCCAGTAACAACCTGCATTTGAACCCCGTTATCTTTTAAAGCTTTTCTAATGGTGGTATTGGATATACCATAAGGATAAGCAAACACCCTCAGTTTTTTTAATGAAACAAATTTATCAATATTGTTAAATGATTCAAGGGTTCCTTTTAAAAAGTCTATAACGGGAAGCTTCGTTGAATCAAGATGACTTTTACTGTGACAGGAAATATCTACAAGTCCACTTTCTTGCATTTCTTTGGCTTGTTGCCAAGTTAAGTATGTTTTTCTTCCGATTAAATCATTTACAACAAAAATGGTTGCAGGTATTTTATACTTTTTTAATAGGGGAAATATTTTTATATAATTACTTTCATAGCCATCATCAAAAGTTAATACAATAGACTTTTCGGGAATTGCTTTTGCATTTTGGCTATATTCATATAAGTCATTAAAAGAAATAAATTTGTAGTTGTTGGCAAGAAGTGTTTTTATATTTTCTTCAAAAACATCTACTGTTGAAACATAACTATATTTTTCTACTTCTGGAACGGTGTCGATAAACTCATGATACGTTATAATTGGAACTTTAATATTTTTTTCGGATTTCTTCACTAGCTTCATAGGTTTAGTAAGTAATGGGTTTACAAAAAAAGTGTCACTATTTAAAGAGTATAGCTTTTCAGTGGGTGAAATGTTTTTTTTGAGATACATTTCAACTTCTGTTGTAACCAAAATGTCATCAGTTGCATCTTTTGGAATTAAGTTATTAATCTGGTCATACGGTAGTAAATAATAGGATTTCGTTAAGTCACTCTCTGTTATTTTTTTAGTATAGACACAGTTTTCGTTAAAAAAAACAGAAAGAAAAGTATCACAGTTTGCTAAGGCAGTTTGTTTAAATGTAATTTTTTTGTACTCTTTGCTATTTTCTTTATAGTCTGTAAAAGTAATTACTTGTTCTTTGATAGGTTCTTTTGCCTCAAGGGCAAAAACAATATTGCTAAATAAAATCATTATAAAAGATGCCAGTAGGATCTGAAAAATAAATTTTTTAAAGGACATAGTATACCACCGATTTTAAATATGATAAAAATACTATAAGACAATGCCATTTGCATTTGAGCTATTTTATCGAAATTTTACGGGTTAGTCAATATACTTTATGAGAACTGTGCGAATCATATAAAATTTATTTATTGAAAAAATGATGTAATTGTTATATGATTACTTATATTTTTTAAAATGAATCGGCTGTTATAGCTGTGAAGGATATTAAATGAACTCGGGTTTTATAGAAATGAATATAAAACTTAACGAGTGGATATAAAAGAAAGGGGGGACTATTTTTAAATGCCAAATTTATTTCATTATTTAGAAAAGTTAGGCTTTAAAAATTTAGATAACGTTGATATTTTTAAGAAAGAAGAGAAGGTAGTAAAAACAGCTGGGGAGAAAGTAGTAACTGAAATAAATCCAGAAGATTTTTTGTACGATAAGTCAGTAGAATGCCCAGTTTGTGAACAATCCTTTAAGGAAAGAACGGTGAAAAAAGGAAAAGTGAGGCTTGTTTCCACCGATGCTTCTTTAAGATCCACCTATGAACCAATTGACCCATTGTATTATGATATTATTTTATGTCCACATTGTGGATATGCGGCGGTTAGCTCTTTATTTGAAAAAGTTTCTCAAACTCAAATTGATATTATAAAAAAAGAAATAACGCCAAAGTTCAAAAAAATTGAATATCCATCCATCTTCGATGTGAATATTGCAATTCAAAGATATCAACTTGCACTGTTAAATTGTGTCATTAAAAAGGCAAAAAATTCAGAAAAAGCATATGTTTGCATGAAACTTGCATGGCTCTGCAAAGAAAGTAAAGATACAGAAAAAGAAAAAACATATATACAAAACGCTTATATGGGCTTTAAGCAAGCATATAGCAGTGAAAGATTTCCTCTTTTTGGCATTGATGAGTATACATTGGCTTATATTATGTCTGATCTCTCTCAAAAAATAGGTGATAATTCAGAAGCTTTAAGATGGCTTGGAATTGTATTAACATCAAGAACTGCAAACGCTCGTTTAAAAGACAGAGCATTGGAACAAAAAAACTTAATAAAAAACTCCAACTAAAATTAAAAACTGCTCTTGTGTCTTTGTTGCATTACGGACACCGAAAGCAGTTTTTTAAGTTTTATCATTTGTTTTTTTTAGTTGTATATTTTTTGTTTTTATCTTCCACTTTCTTCATTCCAGAATAAAGTGCAACCAATAATTCATTTAAATCTTCCTCGCTTAAGGGAGTTCCGTCAAAATTAAGACCTTCCTCTTTCATCAGTCTATCTTTAAAATTATCTACTAATAGTTTTAAATCATGATTAGAATTTTCATATTTTCCAAGAAGCCAATTTAAATCACATTCATAAAAATCAGAAATTTTCATTAGCATATTTAAATCAGGTTCTCTCGTGCCAGTTTCATATCTCGTGTAAGTCACTCGTGAAATTCCTAAATTTTCCGCTACCATTTGTTGCGTAAATTTTTTTTCATCTCGCAATTGCTTGAGTTTTTCACCAATCATGTTAACACCTGCTTTATCAATAAGTTTTCATTTAAAATAACACAAAGTAATAGGTTTTGTACACTATTTTTTATATTTCATCTTGCCTGTCTAGCGCTAGATATTTACCGTTAGGATGTTTATACCATTGTAGCCTCGGTGTATTGCGGTCTTGTGTTGTTTGTGTCCTATTTTTGGAGTTCTTAAAATTCTCAGCAGTAACATTATTGATTGGTGTCACTGTTTTCACTACGAGATTATCGAAGGCACCTTTTAAGCAAAGGCTACCGTACCCCCATTCAGCATTAGGATATATGACGTTGCTCTTTCTCGTAGCACCTAATCTTAGATAGGCTTTTATTTTTTCACCATACATAAATCGGTCATTATTATTTACAATTCCCCATTGTAAAAGGAGTGCGGCCGAGCCAGTTACAAATGGGGCAGCCATACTGGTTCCTGTTAACGCATCATAACTTCCCCCAGGCACTGTAGACATAATCCCAACTGCTGGTGCTACAAGATCTGGCTTTACATTATAATCATCACGTACATATCCTCTACCAGAAAAAGCGGCTACACTATTGGTATTTGAATCATACCCGCCCACTGTAATTACATTATAGGCAGTAGAGGGCAGTGTCATAGACTGTTCTGCTACTGGTGTTAGAAATACTGTATCATTTGAAACAACTTCTGTAACAGGAATCCACACATCATAGTGCCCATCCACCACATCATTGTTATATAAAATAATACTCCATACACCCTCTGCTAAAAATCCTGTGGTTGGCACAATATTGATATAAATATTTTGTTGAATATTATACTGCGTTGGTTCTCCAAAACTGATATATACAGTACTAGAGCCCATAGAATAATTGATATTAGACGCGTTATATTTGATTCGGCCAGAACGCTCCCCGTTAGGGGCAATAATTTCCACATCAAATTTATCTGAAAAAGATTTCCAAATAAAAATTGGTAAGGAAGGTAAGCCTGCTGATGTTTTAATTTGTATTTGCTGGGACGATATTCCTTCTAAATTTCCTGATGTATGGTGTGCAGCAACTCCTTCGTTGCCAGATGCCACAGAAATGGCACAAGTATAGTTTGCTGTCATTGCATTTATATATTGTTCAAAAAGAGTTCTTCCATTATGTGCACCGTTGTTTGTTCCAAAGCTAATATTTATAGAAACAGGCTGATTTAATTGTTTTGCTTTTTCAATAATGTATTTCAAAGCCAACATAATTTCTATGCTACGAGTGCTGTTGGTATCCGAAATATAGCCAAGTTTCACAATAACATAGGTTGACATGGGAGCAACGCCTAAATATTGTCCGCTACTTGCTCGGCCGTTTCCACCTGCAATTCCTGCGACATGGGTGCCGTGTCCTTTTGTGTCTTCATGGGGGAGTAGTCGTATTTGCTCGTCTTTTGAAGGTGATTTTAGGGCATCATTTATATTTTGTTTTGTATATTCTGTGCCTTTATTAAATCCAGCTGGGGGCGTTCCCTCAATTGTTTGGTCCCAAATAAATTCGATACGGCTGGTTAGGTCGGGGTTAACAAAGTCGGGGTGGGAGTAGTCTATTCCAGAATCGATGATACCAATCAGAACTCCTTCACCTTTTAGGTTATAGGGAGCATTTTGTACTGGCGGGATACAGGCAGAACTTAAATTTTGAAAGGTTGGCATAGAAGAAAGTGCGGTTGGTTTTTCGATATAGATTACTTCGTTATACGTAGCGAGTATATAAATTTTATCCTCGGGTATATCTACTAACGCATAAGTATCAGAAAGAATTGTAATTGGAATATTTAATTCTTGCGCAACTCTTAAAATATCGCCATTATATGCAATAATTAGTTCCCATATTTGTTTTGATGGGTCATAGCCCACAAGCGTATAGTTATCATTTGGTTTTTGCTGCATATTAATTGCTACATATAGCTCATTGTCAATTTTTGGATTATATTGAAGTGCCATTTTTTCGCCCCCTTTTGTTTATTTCATTCTATTCTATGCCAGTAAAAAATAGAATAAAGGTGACTGTTTTCAAAGTAAGCAGAGAAGCTTGCAGTTTGTGTTATACAAGGGATTTTCTACCTTTTGTTTTTTTAAATTGTTATGTGGTATAATATTGTGGTTTGGTAAAATATAAATTTCATGGAACAATTAGTGGGAGGATTTGATTTGAATCATAAAAGGGTAAAAATCTATGTTGCAATTTTTGTTTTCATCATTATTATTTTTTTTGCTGTAGCTATTGATAATCGTATATCAACAGCTACATATGAGTTCCATATTGATAAGCTACCTAAAAATCATGCAGGAATAAAAATTATTCAAATATCAGATCTTCATAACACAATACATGGAAACCAACAAGATGCGCTGGTTCAGAAAATAGTGGAAGCAAAACCGGATTTAATTTTTATAACGGGAGATCTTGTGGACGAGAAGACAAAGTTTGATGGCACAGAGCTTTTGCTAAAAAATATTAAAAATATAGCCCCAATTTATTACTGTATAGGGAACCATGAGTTTTATGCTAAAGATTTTTTTGAAACCAATAAAAAAATAAAACAATATGGTGTAATATGCCTTGAAGATGAAAGCGTTGTAGTAGCTGTAAATGGAATAAACCTGCTTATTGCAGGGCTTGATGACCCAAAATATTATAGAAAGAAAGAATATAAAGGTGATACTGCCACAAGGCTAGAAAAAATTTCACAGACATCTGATTTTTCAGGTCTGAAAATTTTGTTATCACATCGCCCAGAACTTGTCACCTTGTATGAAAAATACGATTATGATTTTATTTTTTCTGGTCATGCCCATGGTGGTCAGGTTATTATCCCTCACGTATTAAATGGATTATTGGCACCCAATCAAGGCTTTTTTCCTAAATATGCTGGTGGCTTGTATCGACTAAAAAATGATTCTAACTTAATTGTAAGCAGAGGATTATCTATTAACATTACACAGCCACGTATATTTAATCCACCTGAATTGGTCGTTGTAAATATTTTGCCGAAATAGAAATTTTCATAGGTTTTGTGATATAATAATGCCAATTCTAGTTAGAATTAGTCTGAATGGATGTAATATTTATTTAGGCATCCTTTTAATAGAATGGGTATAAAACTAGATCTTTGTATTTTTTAGGAGGATTTTGAATTGAGTAATGCAGAAAGAAAAGAGATTTTAGTATCTCAAGATGAATTAGAGCTTCAGAGAAGCTATATAGAAAAAGTGAAAGCAATAAATGATTACTATTTTGAAACAAACGCAAAAAGAAAACGTGCGCATATTGTAACTTTTGGCTGTCAAATGAATGCCCATGACTCAGAAAAATTATTAGGGATGCTTTGCGAAATGGGTTATGATGAAACAGACAAAGAAGAAGGCGCAGATTTAATTGTTTATAATACTTGTTGTGTAAGAGAAAATGCCGAAAACAAAGTGTATGGAAACTTGGGTTATTTAAAGCATTTTAAAGAAAAGAGCAAAGATTTTAAAATTATACTTTGTGGCTGCATGATGCAGCAAGGAACCGTTGTTGATAAGCTTAAAAAAAGTTATCGATATGTAGACATTATTTTTGGAACTTTTAATTTATATAGATTCCCAGAACTTCTTTATACCAATATAGAAACAGGTGGGCAAGTAATTGATATTTGGGAAGAACATAAAGAAATTATAGAAGATATTCCAAGTATCAGAAAACATGTTTTTAAATCAAGTGTCAATATCATGTATGGTTGTGATAACTTTTGCGCTTACTGCATCGTTCCCTATGTGCGTGGCCGTGAAAGAAGTAGAGCGCCTCAGGATATTGTAAATGAAATTAAAAGCTTAGTGGAAGATGGTGTAAAGGAAATTACATTGTTGGGACAAAATGTTAATTCTTATGGAAAAAAATTAGAGGAGAAAGTCACTTTTGCAGAATTATTAAGGATGATTCACCAAATAGAAGGTCTGGAAAGAATAAAGTTTATGACATCACATCCAAAAGATTTATCTGATGAATTGATTTATACCATTAGAGATTGCAAAAAAATATCTAGATATATCCATTTGCCAATACAATCTGGAAGTACAGAAGTTTTGAAAAAGATGAATAGAAAGTACACAAAAGAGAAATACCTTACTTTAGTAGAAAAAATTAAAAATGAAATACCTGATGCAGCCATAACAACGGATTTAATTGTGGGATTCCCAGGAGAAACAGAAGAAGATTTTAATGAAACCCTTGATGTAGTTGAAAAAGCTAGATTTAGTGGAGCATTTACGTATATTTATTCTATTAGAACAGGAACACCAGCAGCCAATATGGAAGATCAAGTTCCAGAAGCGGTTATTAGTGAACGATTTAATCGATTATTACAAAAATTAAACCCAATAGTACATGAGTTGAATTTGGCACAAGTTGGACAAGTTTTAGATGTTCTGGTAGAAGAAGTGAACAGTCAAAATGAAGAGTTGGTTACAGGTCGCGCTGACAACAATAGCATCGTACATTTTAAAGGTAATAAGCAATTAATTGGCAATATTGTAAAAGTTAAAATTACAAGTTGTAAGACTTTTTATTTAAACGGAGAACTGGAGTTGAACTAAATGCAAGTTTATGGAAAGGCAAGAGAACTTGGAAACTTAATTTTAAGTTCTGAACAATCATTGCGATTAAGCGATGCAAAATATGCTTATGAAAATGATGAACAATCAAGAAATCAATTAGAAGAATATAAAGCGTATCAAAACGAAATTCAATGTAATTTGGAAAATGGATTAATAACACCAGAAGACTTTAAAGAAGCTTCCAAAAAATTAACTGATTTAGGGGCAACATTAAAAAAACATCCAATTATCGGAGAACTAATTGCATCAGAAACAGCGTTTAACACCCTTGTGAATGAAGTGATGGCCATTTTAAAAGCTACTATTACAGGACAAGAAGATAACGGTTGTAGTTCTTGTAGCGGAAAAAGCTGCGATTCGTGTCATTAAGGAGGGATAATTTTGGGCTTAACTCCTATGATGGAACAATATTTAAAAATAAAAGAGGGATATCAAAATTGTATCCTTTTTTATCGACTTGGTGATTTTTATGAAATGTTTTTTGAGGATGCGCTAACTGCTTCCAGAGAATTAGAGATTACCTTAACAGGACGAGAATGTGGGCTTGGAGAGAGGGCACCAATGTGCGGTATTCCTTTTCATGCTGCTGACGGATATGTTAAAAAAATGATAGACAAAGGTTATAAAGTTGCAATATGTGAACAAGTAGAAGATCCAAAATTGACAAAAACAATTGTAAGAAGGGAAGTCGTAAGGGTTATCACCCCAGGAACTGTGATGGACTCCAATTCCCTTGATGAAACAAAAAATAATTATATTATGTGTGTTTATGGCAACAAAATAGGTTTTTCAATTTCTGTTGCAGATATAACAACAGGTGAGTTTATCACTTCCCAAACCAATGATATTTTGGGAGAGGTGGCTAAATATAATCCTGCTGAAATCATTTGTAATGAATATTTTTATAATCAGCCAGTTGCATCTATGCTAGAAAAGCAATTGAACAAAAGGTTGGATCGATATAATGAATGGGCATTTGAGTATGCTACTGCTTATAAAAATTTATGTACTCATTTTTCTGTTTTAAATTTAAATGGGTTTGGGCTTGAAGGAAAAAATCTTTCAACTTGTACTAGTGGTGCTTTGATTGCTTATCTTTCTGAAACGCAAAAAAATGCTTTAAAACATATTTTTAAAATTAAATATTATTCAACCAATGAATATATGGTTTTAGATTTGTCCTCCAGAAGAAATTTAGAACTGACACAAACATTAAGAGAAAAAGAAAAAAAAGGCACTTTGCTTTGGGTCTTGGATAAAACAAAAACCGCCATGGGAGCAAGACTTCTAAGAAAATGGGTAGAAGAGCCGTTAGTTGATATATCAAAAATCAACAAAAGGCTTGAAAGTGTGGAAGAATTTAAAACTGATCCTCTTTTGAGAGAGGAGATAAAAGAAATATTGAATACAGTTTTTGATATAGAAAGACTTATGAGCAAGATTGTATATACAACTGCTAACGCCAGGGATTTAGTTGCTTTAAAAAATTCCTTAGCAAATCTTCCTGCCTTGAAACAATTAATTAGCACTAGCACTGCTTATTATCAAAGTGAAATTTATCAGGCAATGGATCCGTTAAGTGATATTTATGAGATGATTGAAAAGTCTATTATGGATTTTCCACCTTTTAGTTTAAGAGAGGGCGGAATTTTAAAAGATGGCTATGATTTGCGGCTAGATCAGCTCAGAATTGCAAAAAATGAAGGTACGAATTGGCTCAATGATCTTGAAAATGCTGAAAAAGAAAGAACAGGCATTAAAAACTTAAAAATTAGGTTTAATAAAATCTTTGGATATTATATAGAAATAACCAACTCCAATCTGAATAGCGCCCCTGAAAACTACATAAGGAAACAAACATTGGCCAATTGTGAACGATTTATAACGCCAGAGTTGAAGTCTATTGAAGATGCTATTTTAGGAGCAGATGAAAAAATTGTTGAGCTTGAGTTTGATATATTTTGCAATATCAGAAACTTGATTGCAAATGAAGTAAACAGAATACAAGAAACAGCTTATTTCATTGCAATGATAGATGTCTTACAATCCCTTGGAGAGGTTTCTGATAAACAAGCTTATGTAAAACCTGTCATGAACACGGAAGGGCGGATTAATATAAGAAATGGTCGTCATCCCGTGGTGGAAAAATTTTGTGATAATTTATTTATCCCCAATGACACAAATCTTGATTTAGAGGACAATAGGCTTTCTATTATTACAGGCCCTAATATGGCAGGGAAATCAACTTTTATGAGACAAGTTGCCTTAATCAGTATTATGGCCCAAATTGGAAGTTTTGTTCCAGCAGAAACTGCTGACCTTTGCATTGTGGACAGGGTTTTCACAAGGGTTGGTGCATCAGATGATTTAGCAACTGGTCAAAGTACCTTTATGATTGAAATGACAGAAGTTGCGAATATTCTAAATAACGCAACGAAAAATAGCCTCATTATTTTAGATGAAATTGGAAGAGGTACAAGTACTTTTGACGGTTTAAGCATTGCATGGGCAGTGGTGGAATATATTTGTGAGCTTAAAAATATTGGGGCTAAAACATTATTTGCAACCCATTATCACGAGTTAACAGAACTGGAAGGTCGTTTACAAGGCGTTAAAAATTATTGTATAGCTGTAAAAGAAGAAGGCGAAGATATTATTTTCTTACGGAAAATTATTCGTGGCGGAACAGATAACAGCTATGGAATACACGTTGCAAAATTAGCGGGGGTTCCTCGAGTTGTAATAGAACGTTCAAATGAAATTTTACAGCAACTAAATGAAGCAGATATTAACAATAAAACAAAGAACATTGCAAAAACAAAAAAGAAACCAGAAGAAAAAATAAATAACAACGAATTAGAAGTTATTCAGGAATTAAAATCAATGGATATGAACAGTATGTCGCCTTTGATTGCACTACAGGTTTTGTTTGATTTGCAAAATAAAATCAAATAAACCCTTTAGGAGGTGAGTTAAATTTCAGAAATAAAATTATTAGAAAATAATATGATTAATAAAATCGCAGCAGGGGAAGTGGTTGAACGCCCTAGTTCTGTTGTAAAAGAGTTAGTAGAAAATTCGATTGATGCTTCAGCAAGTGCCATTACAATTGAAGCAAAAGACGGTGGAATTTCTTTTATACGGGTTACAGATAACGGAAAAGGAATCGCAAAAAATCAAATGAAAACTGCTTTTTTAAGACATGCAACCAGTAAAATTGCTTCCATTGATGATTTAATCAATGTAATGACACTTGGGTTTCGTGGGGAGGCGCTTTCAAGTATATCTTCTGTTGCACAAATAGAAGTTATTTCTAAAACTTCCGATGATGTAACAGGAATGAGAATAGAAATTCATGGCGGAGAAATCATTTCAGAAAAAGATATTGGTTGTCCTGAGGGAACAACCTTTATTATGCGGAATTTATTTTACAATGTTCCAGTAAGACGAAATTTTTTGAAAAAGCCAGCCACAGAAAGCGGCTATATTTATGACATTTTATCAAAAACAGCGTTAGGACATCCAGAAATTGCAATTAAATATATTAATAATGGAGAAACGATTTTTCAAACAACTGGAAATAGCAATTTGAGAACTTGTGTTTTTAATATTTATGGCAAGGAATTTTCTAAAAAAATGCTGGATATTGATAATGAGGAATCGGATTTAAGGGTTTATGGGTTAATTGGAAAGACAGAGCTTAATCGTGCCAATAGAACCTACTGCAATTTTTTTATTAATGGTCGCTTTGTAAAAAGCGATTTATTACAACAAGCTGTAGAGCAAGCTTATAAAACACGCTTGCCAATGGGAAAGTTTCCAGCTTATGTTTTAAATCTAAGCATTACACCAAATACAGTTGATGTAAATGTTCATCCAACAAAACTAGAGGTTAGATTTAGTGATGAAGATAAAATATTTAACTTCATTACCAACTCCGTAAACGATATTTTAAGAAATGAAAACTTAATTCCAGAAACTCATTTTGGAAATGATAAATTAACATTTAAAAGTTCTCCAATAGAGGAGGTAAATCGCCTCCAAAGTAAGCAAAGAAGTATGGGATCTGTGGCTGTCAATGAAGTGTCTACTTTTTCCAACATAACCAGACCAATACCACCACAAAGTAATTTTGAACCAAGGGCTTTTCATGATGATATTGTGACAGAAATGATACCAGTACAAACCAAAAGTCCAAGTAATACTTTTTTTCAAAAGCCTTTAATGGACATAAAACAAGAAGTATTGTTAGAAGAACCAAAAGAAGACAAAAAAGAAAATATATTTTCAGATTATAAAATAATAGGGCAGATTTTTAAAACCTACTGGATTATTGAGCAAAATGAAAAAATGTACATTATCGACCAACATGCTGCTCACGAAAGAATCTTGTTTGAAGAATTAAATGAAAGCATGAAAAAACAAGCGGTAGCTTCACAAAAATTATTGGTGCCTCTCATTATAAACTTGACTTTTCAAGAACAACAGACCCTTTTTGAAAACTTGGACTTAATGAAAAATTTTGGGTTTGATGTGGAACATTTATCCGAAACATCTTGTGCAATTCACGGCGTTCCATTTATTTTAAAAGGACCTGTACATGCTAACTTTTTTGTTGAAATACTAGACCAGCTTAGTGAGACAAAATTAAAAACGATTTATGAATCAAAATTCGTTTCAATTGCAACCATTGCTTGTAAGGCTGCCGTAAAAGCAAATGACAAGCTTACGTACCAAGAGGCAAAGGGGCTTGTTGAAAAACTTTTAAAATTAGAAAATCCATTTACTTGTCCTCATGGTCGCCCAACTATTATTGAAATGACGAAATATGAGCTTGAAAAAAAATTTATGAGAGTTTTGTAGGAGATTTATTGATGAAACAGCCTTTAATTGTTATTGCTGGGCCAACAGCAACCGGAAAAACAAAAACAGCAGTTGAACTTGCAAAAAAAATAAATGGAGAAATCATTTCAGCTGATTCTATGCAGGTTTATAAATACATGGATATTGGGACAGCGAAGCCTAGTTTAGAAGAAATGCAGGGAATAAAACATTACTTAATTGATGAAATTTATCCTGATGAAGCGTACTCTGTTGCGATTTTTCAAAAAAAAGCAAAAGCATATATGCAAGAAATTCTTGCCAAAGGTAAAGTTCCCATTATTGCAGGAGGGACTGGTTTTTATATTAACGCCCTCGTGAATGATAATGATTTTACAGAGACAGAAAATAATAATGAATATAGAAATTATTTATATATGCTGGCAGAAAAAAAAGGCAATGAACATATTTACCATATGTTAACCGAAATTGATAAGAATGCCGCTCAAAAAATTCACCCAAACAATGTGAAGCGGGTTGTACGGGCGTTGGAATATTTTAAACTCACAGGGGATTTAATTTCAGAGCACAATGAAAATGAAAAGGCAAAGCAATCTCCCTATAACACTATTTTTTTTGTTCTTGATGCAGAGCGGAGTTTAATTTATGATAAAATAAATAAACGAGTGGATGAAATGGTAGCTGATGGATTGGTGGATGAAGTGAAGTTTTTGCTTGATCAATCGTATGATGAGAATTTATTATCTATGCAGGGGCTCGGCTATAAAGAAATTGTCTGGCATTTAAAAGGTCAGATTTCACTTGATGAATCCGTCGATATTTTAAAAAGGGACACGAGGCGCTTTGCCAAACGTCAAATGACGTGGTTTAGGGGTCAATGTGATGGAAATTACATTAATTTAGAAGATTTTGACATGAATTATACATTAATTGCCGAGAATATTCAGAATTATCTTGAAAAATATGGAATTAAATAGTAAAATATAGAACAATTACAGCTAAGGGGGATTTTTATGAATAAAACAATAAATTATCAAGACCATTTTTTAAATATGGTTCGAAAAGAAAACATTATGGTGACAATATTTTTAACAAATGGTTTTCAACTAAAAGGGAATGTGAAAGGTTTTGATAATTTTATTATTATTATAGAATCAGAAGGCAAGCAACAAATGGTTTATAAACATGCCGTTAGCACTTTGATTCCAGCAAAATACTTACCTGGTTTATATAATATTCAACAACAATAAATAATAAAAAGCTGAGCTGATGCTCAGCTTTTTATACGAAGGAGATTCATAATGAACAATTTACATGAATATATAAAAAAAGAATTTTCCATTAGCCAAGAGGTGCTTGAGTTTTGTTTACAGGCAGAAGAAGCTGTGCAACACACCTTTAAAGAAATTGATGGAGTTGCAGAATACAACCAATTGAAAGTATTAAAAGCCATGCAAAAAAATAAACTCAGCGATATCCATTTTGCAGCAACAACAGGCTATGGCTACAACGACTTAGGTCGAGATGTGGTGGAAAGTGTCTA
>JAVBJQ010000014.1:0-117817 GCA_031546905.1 Eubacteriales bacterium
AACCAATGGCACTAATTGGGTTTGCAGGACCTAGGGTAATTGAACAAACCATCAAACAAAAATTACCAGAAGGATTTCAAAGTGCAGAGTTTTTACTGGACCATGGATTTGTTGATAAAATTGTTCCCCGTGAAGAAATGAGAAAAGTGATAGTAGCGTTACTTCATGTTCATGAAAGGAAGGCGTAACAATGCGTGCAGTTGAAAAAATAAAAATAGCCAGAATGCTGGCACGTCCATCGGCTTCCGATTTTATTGAAAATATATTTGACCACTACATAGAACTTCATGGAGACAGAAATTTTGCAGACGACAAAGCGGTAATTGGTGGGGTGGCTTACCTTGCAAAAAGACCTGTAACCGTCATCGGTATACAAAAGGGCAAAACAACAGCAGAAAATTTAGACAGAAATTTTGGGATGCCACATCCAGAAGGTTATCGAAAAGCATTACGGTTAATGAAGCAAGCAGAAAAATTTAATCGTCCGGTTATTACGTTTATTAACACATCAGGGGCGTATTGTGGAATTGGGGCAGAAGAACGAGGGCAAGGAGAAGCCATTGCCAGAAATCTTTTTGAAATGGCAAAACTGAAAGTTCCCATTATCGCAATTATAATTGGCGAAGGTGGAAGCGGTGGTGCTTTGGCATTGGCGGTTGCTGACCAAGTTTGGATGCTAGAAAATGCGGTGTATTCAATCTTATCACCAGAAGGTTTTGCAAGCATATTGTGGAAAGACGCATCAAGGTTTGCGGAAGCTGCCGAAATAATGAAGATGACCGCAGCAGATTTGCTACAGTTAAATATTGTTGACAAAGTAATCAAGGAACATGAAAAAGGGATTCAACATCATCTTTCTGACTGCACAAAGCTCATAAAAAGTGAATTGATAAAAGAATTAGAAGTGTTGTGTACATTAGACTGCCAAGTGGTGGTAGAGAAGCGATATGAAAGATTTAGAAAGTTTTAAATAAGAGAGTTATTGTGCGAAACCAACGTTTCGCTTTTTTTATTGGGAAAAATTATTTGTATAGTCAATTGTTTTAAAGAACAACATAAATAAGGGTACAGGAATTTTACGATTATTCAACATATAAAGTAAAAACAAGAAAACCATCTGTTTAGACGGTTTTCTTGTTTTTATATACGGCGTTTTTTCTAATCAAACTTACTCCAATATTCTGCTACTTCGTCATTTTCTACTGCTGCCCAATAAGAGTCGGCAATATTAAATAATTCACTTTCGTCTTTAAAAACAAAAAATGTTTTACCATTTTCTACTTTAACTCTTTTCTTTTTGATAGAGGAATTGGTAAGCCATTTAGTAAAATTTTCTTCCCATTTAAGTGCAGCTTCCTCTCCCAGTTCCTCATAACCAACAATTTCAGCTTTTATTTCTTCTTTAAAATCTTCGATAGGTAATTTAATCATTTAATCTTCTCCTTTGTCTGATATGCCAGTTGTAGCTGTTTTTCTATTTAGTAGAAATCCAAATATCCCTCCACAAATACCACCAATGATGTGGGTAATATGAGAAATATTATCTTGTGTAAAAAAGTTGTCAAAGGCCTCGCGACCAATAAAAATAATAATAACCAAAACAAGTGTAAGGGGGATTCTTCCCTTTTCAATGTTTACATAAGAGCTTAAAAGAATCAACATAAACACAACCCCACTTGCTCCAAGTAAAGCTGCATCGGAAATCAATAAGTTTAAGGCACCTGTTAAAACGGCGGTAAACAAAATCATAAGTAATAAATTTTTGGAGCCGTATTTTTCTTCAATCATAGGGCCCACCAACAAAATAATTAAAAAATTATTAAAATAATGCTCCCAGTTTACATGACCAAAAATATGTAAAAAAATTCGGACATAAGCAAGGGGGTCTGTCCATGAACTTCGATAGACGGAGAATAACAAAATATTGGACTGGTTGTTAGTTGCCATGGAAAGCAACAAAACCAAAAACGACAAAAATGTAAATGTTAGAATAACAGGTGCGTTATATTTAAAAATTTTAAAACCACTCAATAAAGACAAATTCACAACCCCCTCTAAAAAATAAAGGATACAATACAAAGCAATAATTACAGTGGAAAGAAAACTTTTTGCAAAAAGTTTTCTTTCCACAATTGAATCCTACATTTGAGACGCCATAATTAAGTTCGGCACAATCTGCTTTTTCCGAGAGACAACACCAGGTAAAAAGAAACTGTCATTTTTCACATCCATGGAAAAAGCTTTGTTGAGCAATTCTTTTGCCTTGCCTACTGCTAAAATTTCACTACCGTGGGCCACAATATCTGTGATTAAAAGAATCACCAAATCATACTGATTGTTGTCATATAAAGCAGTCATGGCAGCAATCAGTTCCTCTTTTTTATCCACAATACTTCTAAAATCAAGGGTGTTCACTTGTGAAATAGAAACAGAATATTTGTCAAAAGAAAAAGCTTTTCGATCAATATTCAAAATTTGCTCTGGGGTGTATCCAGTCAAAGAACTTCCGGCAGAGAACATACCTCGCCCAAATTCTTCGATGTTAACACCTGCTATGTCTGCCAATGTTTCTGCAATTTTTTTGTCTTCATCTGTACAAGTAGGGGAGCTGAACATAAGTGTGTCCGAAAGAATAGCAGCTAATAAAAGTCCGGCAACTTCTTTTTTCGGTCTGATGCAACTCTCCCGATAAAGTTTGTAAACAATGGTGGCACTACAGCCCACAGGTTCTGAACGTATAAGCAGTGGCATTGCGGTTTGAATGTCTGCAACCCTGTGGTGATCAATAATTTCAAGAATATCAGCTTGGTCAAGACCTTCCACCGATTGGCTTCTTTCATTGTGGTCAATTAAAATTACTTTTTTGCGCTCATAATCAATTAAATGCCTACGAGAAATAACACCACTAAAAACACCGTTTCTGTCTAAGACAGGAAAGTTACGATGGGTAGATGTTTTCATTTCTTCAAAAATATCATCAATATAACTTTCCGTTGAAAAAGAAATAATATTGTGGGTTCGCATAATGGAACTAATGGAAATAGCTTGGTTTAGTAAATTTACAAGTTTAATAATATCATATTTTACCCTGTAAATAGCGCAGTTACTTTTTTTAATGTCGATATCAGCGCCTTCTGCCAAAATAATACAGCCATAATCAAAAGTGTCAGCGTGTTTTAAAATTTTTTCAGAAAGCCCTGTAATCAGAACATCTTTTTTACTGGTAGGGGTTTTGGTAGGGTGGCCAACAAAAATATCTCCTTCAATATTTTCGTAAGGATACTCTCCGCAAACATATTTTGCATCCAATACATCAATTAAGTTGGAAAATTTTATTTCATATCGACTTAGCAAATCATTGTCCGAATAGTCAATATAAATGTTGGTAATGTCTCCGATGGAAACGACACCTTCCAGTAAACCGCCTTCATTTGTAATAGGAACCAGTTTGTTTCCTTTGCCTTTCATAACATCCCAAACTTTTTTGATAGGGTCGCTTTTATTAACCGCTTTGGGGTGATGAATGGAAATATCTTTAATTTGGGGCTTCACATCTTTTAAAAGTTCAGGCTCTTCAAAATGGAAATAGTCCAGAACAAATTTTGTTTCTTTACTAACAGCTCCAAGTCTTGCACTTTGATAGTGGGTGTATCCTTGTTGCTTTTTTAGTTCTCCATAAGCGATGGAAGAACATATAGAGTCAGTATCAGGATTTTTATGACCAAATATATAAGTTTTTGATGGCATACAAGTCTTCTTTCTTTTCTATTATTCATAACGTAAAGCTTCAATTGGATCTAGTTTAGCCGCTTTACTAGCAGGATAAACGCCGAAAATAATTCCAATAATACTTGAAATTAAAACTGTCATGATAACAATGGGAAGGGAAATTCGTGGGACTATTTTCATGGCACTGCCCAAAGCAAAACCACCACCATAGCCTAAGATAATTCCAATAATACCACCAATGAAAGTAAGAATCATGGCTTCAATAAGAAATTGTATTCTTATATTTGCATTGGTAGCACCCAATGATTTTCTGATTCCAATTTCCCTTGTTCTTTCTGTAACGGTAACCAGCATAATGTTCATGACGCCAATTCCCCCAACAATAAGGGAAATAGCAGCCACGAAACTCACAAAACCTGTAAAAATACTAAGCACTTTTGTAACTTCATCCAAACTTTTCATGGTATTTTCTGCATAGTATCTATCGCTGGTGTGATGTTTTAAATCAAGAATTTTTGTAATTTCAAGGGCAGCATTGTCTATTGCTTCCCTTGAAATTACAGATACATAAATCGTAGGGATATAATCATAATGATTCATTTTTTGAACGGTAGTAACAGGCATATAAATAATGGAGGGCATTTGAAATAAGCTGGAAAGGGCGTTGGCTTCGCTTTTAATAATACCAATAACAGTGACGTCATACGTGCCTGACCACATGGAGATGCTTATTTTTTGGCCTACAATATCCGTTCTTCCAAAAATACTATTGGCAAGCTCCTCGTCAATAACCGCTACATTGCTGGAAGCTTTTATGTCTTGCTCTACAAAAAATCTTCCGTAGGACAAGTCGATGGGTGTCATTTGGCGGTAGCTGTCACTGGTTCCCATTGTATAAATTGTTCTTTTTTCTTGGGGATTTCGTAAGGCAACTTTTGCGCCGTAACTTTGATAAAGAGGTGCAGCATTTACAACGTCTTTGTGTGTTTTGATTGCCTCTACATCATCAAGGGTTAAGTTGTAACTTTCCCTCATATCATCATTATTTTTTAAAGAAACAGCAATTAAGTTGGAGCCCATTTTATTAAATTCATTGGTGATTTGATCTTGCCCACCTTGACCAATGGAGGTAATCATAATAACAGAAGCAATTCCGATGATGATGCCAAGCATAGTCAGAACAGAGCGCATTTTATTGGAAAAAACACTTGCAAAGGCCGAACGGAGGCTTTCTACAAAATTCATTTTGTAGCCTCCTTCTCTTTTATCGGTCTTACAAAGATGCCTTCCTTGATTTGCGGAGTAGGATTTACAATTACTTCTTCATCTAAATTAACATTGTCTACTTGTACATAAAGGTCAGAGTAAGCAAGAATTTTAACGGGACGTTTCTCAACTTTGTAGTCATTTTTTACGATAAAAACAGATTGGGTTCCGTCTTTTTCACTTACCGTAGCCATAATGGGGACAACCACAACATCTTTTAAATGGTTTGTAATAATACTTGCTTCAACTGTATAACCAGCTTTCAAAATATCATAAAGACCTGTAGAGGCATTTACTTTTATTTCAACAGTTAAAAAAGTTTCCAAATTAGAGGAGGTTTGTTTTTTTTCTGCCACAGGATCAATTTTTGAAACAACCCCGTCATAAGTTTTTCCTCCAAGGGAGTCACCTTTAATTTCTGTTTGTTGGCCGATTGCCACACTTGCGGCATCATATTCTGAAATATTGACTTTAATCACCAAGTTGTTAATATCTGCAATTTCAAATAAAGGACTACCAAGGGCTACAACACCGCCAGCTTGCACATTTACCGTTGTAACGGTTCCTTCTTTGGTAGCAACTTGTTGTGTTTTAAATTCATTAATTTGTTTTTGAATTTCAGTAATTTTTAAATTGATTTGATCTATTTGAACTTCTTGTTGTGCAATTTGATTTTTTACTTTTGGATCGCTTTGTCTATTTTGGATAATGGCAAGCTGGGATTTTGCTATTTCAATTGAATTTTTTGAACTAGTAATAGAATCTGCTGTAGAACGTTTTTGAGCTTCTGTAGCTTTTAACTTGTCGTTTAGTGCATCGTAACTTTCTTTTGAACGGTCCAGTTCTGATTTTGAAATTGCTCCTTGTTGAAATAAAGCAGTATTGTTATCAAAGGTTGCCTTTGCATCTGCAATATTTCGTGTTAATTGTTCAATGGAGATATTCGTTTGTTCAAGGGAAGCAGTTGCAGTTTGCAAACCACTTTCTGCTTGTGTCACAGAAGCTTTTGCCTGCATAATCTCTGTGTCAGAGGCTGGCAGTTTAATTGCTTGTAAGGATAATTGAGCACTTTTTAAGCTGAGTCTTGTTTCTGATAGTTGATTTTGAAGGGTTTCAATGGATTTTACGTCATAAGTGGCAAGCACCTGACCTAATTTTACAAAGTCGCCTTCTTTAACCGCTACGGTATCAATTTTTCCTTGATTTTCAGCATAAATGGTTACTTTGTCAGAAAGAGAAACATCTCCTTTTGCTGTCACTTTTGTGGTAATATCTTGTTTATGTGCTTTTTCGGTTTGCACTGAAATTGCATATTTGGGAATACCTGTGGCTTCTTTTGCTTTTTCATTTTTAACAGCTACAAATATGAATGCTGCAATAATAGCAATAACAGCTACGGCGATCAGTATTTTATATTGCTTTTTCATAAGGCGAATACCTCCGAATTATTTTTTATTTCATTTTAGAAAATGCAGCATCAAGGAATAAAAATGTGCTAGAAGTAATTAAAGCAGTAAGCAAGGCTGGGATCAAAAGATTAATGAAAAAGATAGCGATGCTTTTTTCTTTTGAGAAATCATTTGTAATTTTAAACCCAATAGTAAGAATCAGGGTTTTCCAAATAGTGAAAATAGAGATAACCGATAATAAATTATAAATATACATGGTCATATCCCCATGAGGCATTAAAACCGCAAAGCTAAAAATACTAATAGGGGTTGCTAATAAAACTTGAACAACCGTAGATAAAATGGTACCTACATAAAACACAATATCCGCATGAAGCATCACCGACAAAACAGATTCAAATTTAGAGGTGCCTCTAAAAATTTTAATCACAAGCCAAGAAAAAAGCGTAGAAATCAGTAGATTCAGTAAAACCATCACAAGACTTGGAATGGTTATTAAAATTTTTTGAAGGTCAATTTCCCCATTTAGCATAGCTTGTGTTTGTTGGTTTGCCATCATGTCTACGCCATATCGTTGAATGGATAAATTTGAAATATAATCTCTTGATAGTGGTTGTAACTTAATAGAGATAACAGCAACAATGAAAGCCAAAATAAAAACCACAATTAATGGTGCAACAATGGTAGGGTAACGTTTTACATTTTCCATTACTTTAAAAGGTGAGGTAAAAACTCCTAGGGTTCTTTCTACAATGCTCATTTTTTTAACTTCGTCTTGTGTCAAGATTTGCATCACTTCATTTTCCATATTGTTATTTTCGTCCATTTTAAATCCTCCCTTAGATAATTTTATTATTTAACGTTTATTGTTTTACTATTCCAAAATAAGCATAACAATTTTCTGTTGCAATTCTTCCTCTTGGTGTTCTTTGGATAAAACCTAATTGAATTAAATAGGGTTCATAAACATCTTCTAGTGTTTCTGCTTCTTCTGAAATAGAAACCGCTAAAGTGTCAAGTCCGACAGGACCGCCGCCAAACTTATCCATAATGGAAAAAAGTAATTTTCGGTCAATAGAATCAAGCCCCATTTTGTCCACTTCCAACAAGTCAAGAGAATAGATAGCCACTTCTTCTGTTATTCTGCCGTCATATTTTACTTGGGCAAAATCCCTTACTCTTTTAAGAAGCCTGTTGGCAATTCTTGGTGTTCCTCTTGAACGTCTTGCAATTTCTTCTGCACCCTGTTTGTCAACTTCTGTTCCTAAAACATTCCCCGAGCGGATGACGATACTGGTTAACTCTGGAACCGTGTAAGGTTCCAGTCGATGAATAACACCAAATCGATCTCTTAGTGGTGATGTCAAAAGTCCGATTCTGGTAGTTGCCCCGATTAATGTATATTTGGGAAGGTCGATTCGAATTGATTTTGCTGCAGGACCTTTTCCAATGACAATATCTAGGGTGAAATCTTCCATGGCAGGATATAATATTTCCTCAATCACACGGTTTAATCTATGTATTTCATCAATAAATAAAATATCACCTTCATTTAAGTTATTTAAAATTGCCGCCATATCACCAGCTCGCTCAATTGCGGGACCTGATGTTATTTTGATATTCACTGCCATTTCATTTGCAATGATGTTTGACAATGTTGTTTTACCAAGTCCAGGAGGGCCATATAAAAGAACATGGTCTAAACTTTCGTTTCTTTGTTTTGCAGCTTCAATAAAAACTTTTAGGTTCTCTTTTACTTTTTCTTGCCCTGTGTAATTTTCTAACGTCTGAGGGCGTAACTTTTGTTCACTGTCTGTGTCTTCTTCTGTGGAAAGAGATGTAATTATTCTGTTTTCTATTTTTACTCACCTCGTAAAGCATATTCACCAACCAACGGTACTGATTGGTTAAAATGTGGCTAATTTTTTTAATGCTAACTTTATAATTTGTTCTGTTTTCGTGATGTCGTTTGAAATTTCAAAAACAACTTTTACAGCTTCACTTTTTGAATAACCCAAACTCATGAGTGCTTCAATTGCTTCTGCTTTTGGTTCACTTTGGGTTTTTAAATTGATAGCTTGCTGTGGATTGATTCCTTCCATGGCGTCCGATGTTTTTATTTTATCTTTTAGTTCTAGGACAAGGCGTTGAGCTGTTTTTTTACCTACGCCTTGTGCTTTGCTTAGTGTGTTAATGTCCTCGGAAATAATGGCAAGCATAATTTCTCTTGGGGACAAATCAGAAATAATATTTAGTGCACCTTTTGGACCAATGCCCGAAACGGAAATTAACATATTAAATATGTCTAACTCTTCTTTTTCCAAAAATCCGTACAAAGCAATTTCGTCCTCTTTTACCGCCATATACGTAAAAATTTTAACTTGTTCTTTTTTTTCTGCAATTTTACCTATCCCATTCTGGGAGAGAAAAATTTGATACCCTATATTATTATTTTCTAAAATAATATAATTATGAAACACATATGCAATTTCACCTTTGATAAATGAAATCAAATAATCACCTCTTTTTAAAAATGAAATAGCAGGACTATGATTCGTTTACGATGTTTTTTATCCAGATGTTACTGAGAACTCGTCTTGTAGAAAAGACAGCCTTAAAAACTTCTTCCAGTTGAACAAGCGCAAAGATCCAATAGATAGGAAGTTTGAAAACAAGTGCCGTTAAAAATGCAATAGGCACACCGATAAACCAAACTCCTGCAAAATCTAAAAATAAACAAAATTTTGTATCTCCGCCACTTCTTAAAATACCAACAATGGTTGTATAATTAAAACTTTTAAGAATCATGGCAAACCCAATGACAATCATAATATTTCTTGCATACTGCTTTACAAGAACATCAACATTAAAGAAAGAAAGAATAAAATGAGACGATAAAATCAAGAGCATTCCCATCACAAAAGAGATGGAGGGAATTAATTTCATAAACTTTCTGGAATAAAGTCTGGCTTTTTCAAATTCATTTGCCCCAAGGGCATTGGCAAGCATAATGCCTGAGCCTGAGCCCATCCCCATTGAAATAACAAGGAAAAGACTTTGAATGGTAGATGCAATTTGAATAGCACCCTGAGCCTCTGTTCCTGTAAATTTATAAGCAATGTTATAAGCGGAAACCCCCAAAGCCCAAATAAACTCATTTAAAATAACAAAAATAGCAGTTTGATAGAAATTTTTAACATAGGTAAAGTCAAAACTGAAAAATGATTTTAGACGTCCAGCAACAGGCATTTTGAAAAAATATACAGCAGAAATCATAAGAATACATTCAAAAACACGAGCAATAACAGTGCCAAGTGCCGAGCCGACTACGCCATATTCAAAAATAAAAATAAAAATGTAGTTAAAAATAGTATTACAAATCAGTGCGGTAACAGTAGCAAGCATAGGAAGTCTTGTTTGTCGCACACAACGTAGGGCAGTTCCAAAAGAAAAGGTAATAGAGGTAATCAGGTAACTATAAGAAATCACCCGTAAGTAATCAGCTCCAAGTTCAATTACCTTGGCATCTTTTGAATAAATAGACATTAGTTGTTCGGGGAAAAATCTTGCACCAGTAAAAAAAAGTAAAGCGCCACAAAAACTGCTAATCATACAAATTCCCATTGTTTTGTGAATATTTGGGATATCTTGTTTGCCCCAAAACTGACCCATAAAAATAGAAGCACCACTATTTACACCAAATACAAGGAGGATAAACAGAAAAAATATTTGATTGGCAAGTCCTACTGCTGTAATTTGAGCAACACCAAGGTGTCCTACCATAAAAACGTCCATTATATTTACTGCTGAATTAATAAATTCTTGAAAAATAATGGGTATTGTTAAAATCGAAAGGGATTTATAAAACCCTTTACTTTCATCCGATAAAGTCATAAAAATCTCCTTTTAGTAAGTTGCAGGAACGATAGCTGTTGAGAATAGAAATTTGCGTTAACCTTTCATATAAATTATTTGGCAGATTCTTTTTTATAAAAAGCATCTATATTTAAAAACCAAACTGCATAACATAAGTGAATAAAACATTCTAAGAAAGAAGCGGTGGTACTATAAACAACGCCTAAAATCCTACTAACAGGTAGTAGTGCGAACACATACAGCAACAAAAACTCCACCAGATATTTAAGTGCAATGAAAAAAATAATGGTGAAGGATGTCTGAAACCATTTGCGTTTTACAAGTGCGCGGCTATACGCTAACACTTTAAAGCCATTTTTATCAGCACTACTTGCCAATACTTGAACGTAGAAAATATAACACACAGAAAAATAAATGGCAGGAATAATAAATAAAAGTGCTGAAATATAAATGACTAAAATCCAAGCTAAGGATGCAATAAAAAGATATTTCCACTTAGAAAAAGTTTTTTCTAATATAGCGTTCAGATTAAATTCTGCCTTGTTCGCTGTTTCGTTAGCAATAAAAAACATGGCTATTCTTGCCAGTGGTGCAAAAAAAAGAAGAACCAATAGCATAACACCAGAGTAGAGGGACAAAGAAGCGGGAATGGTTTGGGTTAAAACACTATCACGCAAAATTTCAAGGTAGTCATTGGGCATCTTGGCAGTAATGACTGAGGTTACGATGTTGATGGGCAAAAATATAATTAAATTAATAAAAAATATTATTTTCCAGTTTGTTTTAAAAAGAGAAATGGCAATTTTTAAAATATCACCAATTCGTAGTTTTTTGTTGTTGATTAAATCCATTATTCTACACCTCATTAGTTTAAGAAAATAGTCATGAAAGGAATGGTAAATACACTAAACAAAGTTGAAATAAAAACAACTTTTGAAGCCAAGGGTGCGTTACCACCATATTTTTCAGCAAAGATAACCGTGAGAGAAGCCGGTGGCATGGCGGTAATAATAACCAAAACACCAAGTAACGTTTTATTGGTTATAAAATGTTTTAAAACCAGCAAAACCAAAAGTGGAATTACAATAAGCCTTAAAAAAGTAATGAAATAAGTATGAATGCTATTAAACATTTCTAAAAAATTACTTTTTGATAATAGTGCACCAACAATCAACATGGAGAGCGGAACGGTAACAGCTCCTGTCATACTAAAAGCACTGAACAACGGCTGTGGCAGTTTGATTCCAGCAAAAAAAATAATAAGACCAATGAAAACGGCAATAATGGGAATACTTTTTAAAGCGTCTATTAAATATTTTTTAATATCCGTGGTGTTGGTTGTATCTTTTTTTATCATGAGGATGCCAATACTAAAAGCCACCAGATTAAACACAATGTTAGCAATAGAGCCATAGAACAATGCTTCATGACCAAAAATAGCAGAAATAACAGGAAAGCCCATATAGACCATATTAGAAAAAGTACAAGCAAATAAATAAATATTTTTTTCCGATTGATCTGCTTTCATACATTTTAAGGCAATCATACCGATGAAAATAGAGAAGGCATAAATCAAACAGGTGACCACCAGTACAAGGATAATTTCTTTTAAAGCGCCGATTGAAAATGGACGTTGCATAGCGCTAATAATTGTAGCAGGAAGTGTTATATTAATTAAAACGGTAGAAAGGGCACTTGAAATAGTGTCATCTATTATTTTTAATTTTGCCGCTATAAAACCCATTGCCATAATGAAAAAAAGTGAAAGCATGTTGTCAAAAACAATAAAAAACATATCGTTGAGTTCCTTCCATTGTAGTATCATAACATTATACCAAACTTTTGCATTAAATCAAATATAATGCAAAAGTTATCAAAATACATTATAATGAAATAAAAGTGACAAAAGAAATAATCAGTATAGAGAGGAGTTTTAAAATTGTTAATAGGTTCTCATGTTTCAATCAAGGGTGGATTACTTGGTGCGGCGGAGGAAGCGGCTTCTTATGGTGCCAATACATTTATGATTTACACTGGCGCACCCCAAAATACGATTCGCAAATCAATAGACAAGCTTAAAATAGAAGAAGGCAAAAAATTCATGGAGGAAAACAACATGGACATTGAAAAAATAGTTGTTCATGCTCCCTATATTATTAACCTTGCTTCCCCAAAGCCAGAAACATATCAGCTGGCTGTGGATTTTTTAAAAAAGGAAATGGACAGAACAGAAGCAATTGGCGCAAAATATTTAGTACTTCACCCAGGTTCTTTTACCGAAAGTTCCCTAGAAGAGGGAATTATAAAAATTGCGGAAGGCTTGAATAAAGTGTTAACCAAAGATACGGCACTAACAATTTGTTTGGAAACAATGGCAGGCAAGGGAAGTGAAGTAGGGAAGAACTTTCATGAGTTAAAACAAATTATAGATAAAGTAACATTAAAAGATAAAATGGGAGTTTGTTTTGACACTTGTCATACTCATGACAGTGGTTATGATATTGTACATGATTTTGACAACGTGATTAAACTTTTTGATGAAGTAATTGGCATTGACTATTTAAAAGTATTTCATATTAATGGTTCATTGAATAAAATGGGTGCAAAAAAAGATCGCCATGCCAATGTAGGTGCAAAAGAGGGCAATCCCAAAGGGGTAGATCAAATTGGTTTTGAAGCTTTGTATTATATCACCCACCATGAAGCTACCAAAAATAAAATATTTATTTTAGAAACCCCATGGCTTGATGCAAAAACCAATTTATACAAGGAAGAAATTTTGGCTCTTCGTGGAGGCAAGCATGAAATTTAAAAATAAAACAGTTTTAGTCACAGGTTCCTCCAGAGGAATTGGGAGAGCGATTGCCTTGGCTTTTGCAAAAAATGGCGCGTATGTAATTTTAAATTGTAAGAAAAGCGTAGAGGAACTGTTAGCAGTTAAAAAAGAAGTAGAGGCTTACGGCAACGGAGTAGAATATTATGTTGCGGATGTTTCAAAATATGAAGAAACAAAAAAAATGTTTGATGCTATATTGGTAAATCATAGTAAAATTGATATACTAATTAATAATGCTTCTATTTCACAGTTCAGTCTTTTTAATGAAATGGCACCAAGTGACTGGGACGAAATCATGAATACAAATTTTTATTCGGTTTTAAATTGTTCTCATTTTGTTGTGAACAAAATGATACAAGAAAAAAGTGGCGTCATCATCAACATTTCCTCCATTTGGGGAGAAGTGGGAGCGTCTTGTGAGGCAGTTTATGCTGCTTCAAAAGGGGCAGTAAATTCCTTTACAAAAGCATTGGCAAAAGAACTCGCACCTAGCGGTATTAAAATAAATGCCATTTCTTGTGGCGTCATTCATACAGAAATGAACAGTCGGTTGTCAGCGGATGAAAAAGAAGCACTAAAAGAACAAATACCAGTAGGAAGATTTGGGGAATGCTCAGAAGTTGCTGACTTAGCTTTATTTTTAGCAGATGGAGAATCTACATTTTTAACAGGACAAGTCATTACAATAGATGGAGCTTTTTTATAAAAAGGAGGAAAACAATGAAGGTGTTGGTGTTAGGCGGAACAGGTGTCATTAGTCGTGAGATTGTAAAGTTACTACTAAAAAATAACGTGGAAGTTACGGTTTATAATCGTGGGAATCGAAATTTATATGCCCACCATGAAGTAGAACAAATCATTGGTAACAAACAGGATGGGGAAGCTTTTTATAACCAAATGAAAAACCGCCAGTTTGATGCTGTCATTGATATGATTTGCTATGATGCAAATGGTGCAGAAAACCTTTTGAAAACTTTTTCCCACAACACAGGACATATCATTGTTTGTTCTAGTTCAGCAGCCTATGAACGTCCGTTTAAAATACTTCCAGCAACAGAAGCAGAAGGACGTTATACAGGAACTTCTTTTTTATATGCAAAAAACAAAGCCCAGATGGAAATTTATTTAGAGAAAAGATTTGAAGAAGACCAATTACCTATTACCATCATAAGACCTTCCCTAACATTTGGGGAAGGTTCTCAAAACTTAGGTGTCTTAAGACAAAACTACGGCATCGCCCACCGCATAAAAAACGGGAAGCCACTGGTTATGTTTGGTGATGGAACTGTTCCAGTCAATTTTACGTTTGCCCCAGACCTTGCAAAAGGTTTTGTTGGTGTCATTGGAAAAAAAGAAACATTTGGAGAGACATATCACGTAACAAGTGAAGAGATGCACCTTTGGAACGATTTATATGAGGAATTTGGGAAAATAATTGGAATAGCCCCCAAAATTGTACATATCCCAGCGGAACTATTATTCAAAGCATCTCCAAAGCTTTGTGAGCATTTGTATGTAGAAAAAATGTACCCCATGCTTTATGACAATACCAAAATAAGAACGGTGATTCCAAATTTTAAAGCAGAAATTTCACTTCATGAAGGATTGAAATATATTTTAAAATGGTTTGAAGCAGAATCCAATACCATTGATTTAGAAAAAGATCAACTGGAAGATAAATTAGTAGCCCTGTATGAAAGATGGAGCAATGAGATTGTATGAGAAAACAGTATAGAAAACAAAAGAAAAATAATTTTTTTATGCTTACGGTAATTTTTGTTTGTTTTATTACCATCGTTGCGTATAAGGTAATTACAACGGTACAAAATTTCAAGCAAATTCCTGTGGAGCAGTATCGCACTAATTTAGATTTTAAACATGAGAATACGGTGTTAGAAGATACTATTCTAGAAGGAGAAATCTCACCAGTCATTAACGATGCAAACATGATTTATATACCACTAGATGTAATTAAAAAACAGGTGGATCAATATATTTTCTGGGATGCAGAGGAACAAAAAGTAATCATTACAACCCCATTTAAAGTGTATCAATTTGAAATAGGGCAATTGAACTATAAAGAAAATGATCGTGTCAGTACACTAAAAACACCATTTCGTGTTTTTGGAAAAGAGCCGTATCTTCCCCAAGACTTTTTAACCGAATTTTATAAATTAGATATTCATATTGTGGAAGCCCATCATTTTGTAACCATTGACTTTTTAACAGAAAATAAAATAAAAGGGAAAGTTGTTCCTAAAAAGTGTAATTTAAGATATGAGCCTAACAAGAAAAGTCCTATTGAGAAAAAGCTGGTAGAAGGTGAAAGCTTAGTAATATATGAACAAAGTGGCGAATATACAAAAGTTCGTACGGAAGATGCTTTAATTGGTTATGTACTGACAAAAAACATAACAAAAACCGAAGAAATAAAAGGCATAGAAAAAAATGTTGAAAGTTCCCCGCCTTTGAAACCTACCAGCACAGGTAAGTTAAATGTGGTTTGGGATCAAATTTTAAAAGTAGAACAAAATCAAAACCCATCTAAATTAATTGCTCGGAAAGGGTTAGATGTTTTATCTCCCACATGGTTTTCAGTTTCTGATGAACAAGGAAATATAAAAAGTATAGCAGACAAAGCCTATGTAGATTGGGCACACGCCAACAATATAAAAGTGTGGGGCTTGTTAGATAATAACGGATTTGATGGAGAGCTAACCCATAAATTTCTTTCCAAAACAAAGGTGAGAGAAAAAATAATAGCCAACATAGTAGCACTTGCAAAACAAAACAATGTAGACGGAATTAATATTGATTTTGAAAGTGTAAAAAAAGAGGATGGAATGTATTATGTTGAATTTATAAGAGAGCTCAGCCCTATTTTAAGAGAGAACGGGCTTGTAGTCAGTGTCGATATGTATGTTCCAAAAGAATGGACAAGTCATTATGGGCGAGAGGATATTTCGAAAGTAATCGATTATTTAATGGTGATGGCATACGATGAACATTGGTCAACCTCCACAGAAAGCGGTTCGGTAGCTTCGATTAACTGGGTTACAGAAGGGCTAGAAAATACCATTAAAACAACTCCAAAAGAAAAAATTATTTTAGGTGTTCCTTATTACACAAGGCTGTGGAAAGAAAAACTTGAAAATGGAGAAGTGACAGTGAAATCGGAAGCTTATGGTATGCAGGCAGGTGCTAATATTTTAAATGACCATAAGGTAAATGTGGTTTGGGATGAAGCAACAGGTCAATATTATGGATCATATGAAAAAGACGACACCACCTATAAAATGTGGCTAGAAGACGAGCGCTCCATTGCTTTAAAAGCCTCTCTTGTTGAAAAATATGATATTGCGGGAGTTTCAGGCTGGAAGAGAGGCCTTGAAAAAGAAGTGGTTTGGGATACACTTTATCAAGTTCTAAAAAAATAAAACAATAGGCAGGGAAAGATCCACAAAAACTGCCATTGCGGTTTAATAATATGGCATATAATATAAACCTTTTGAATAAATTTTATTAATACAAGTTTTATAAGGAAGGTTTTGTATGCGGATTATAACCATAAGAAAAGATAGACTTTTGACTTTTTTATTTACAGGAATTTTGTTTTTAGGTGTTATGAAGGCATATGGTGACAAAAGCGTGGAAGTGTTCTCTATGCCTATTGCACAAAAAGTTATTGTAATCGACGCAGGTCACGGTGGCTGGGACCCCGGGAAGGTCAGTAAAAAACAAGATTTAGAGAAAGATATTAATTTAGTGATTGCGCAGAAACTTCAAAAATATTTTGAACAAGCAGGAGCCTATGTATTAGTAACAAGGGTAGATGACTCTGCCTTGGGTGAAAAAAAACGGACTGATTTAAAAAATAGAAAAAATATTGTAAATGAAGGGAAGGCAGATATATTTATCAGTATTCATCAAAACGCATATCCCCAGTCCGAAATAAAAGGGGCACAAGTTTTTTATTATAATGATTCGGATAAAAGCAAAGCACTGGCTGAAAAAATTCAGGATGAATTTAAAAAGACGGTGGATGCAAGCAACAAAAGAAGTGCCAAAGCCAACACCGATTATTATTTGCTAAAAGAAACAAAAATTCCAGCTGTTATTGTAGAATGTGGATTTTTATCCAACTCAGGTGAAGCAGATCATTTGATACAAGAAGACCATCAAGAAAAAATAGCATGGGCAATTTACTCGGGAGTAATTGAATTTTTTAAAGACAAATGAAAGTGATTTCATGTGGGTACTATTTTCCTGTTTATCGACCATTTTTGCGGGGATTTGTTATTTTAAAGCAATCCAACTGGGAACTGTTTCAAAAGTTGTACCAATTGATAAACTCAGTATTGTAATCACCATGATACCTGCATTTTTTATTTTACACGAGCAAATGACACCAAAGACTATTGCTGGTGGGGGTTTAATTACGCTTGGTACGCTGATTATGGTGTTATAAAAGATAAGACTTAATGAAAGGGAGTAGCTATCCTTTTCAATAAGTCTTGTTTTTTTATTTTCTTTCATAAGGGTTTGGGTTATTAGTTTGGCTTAGTAAATAATCAATGCTTGTATTATAAAATTGTGACAATGATATAAGAATGTTTACAGGTATATTTAAGTTTCCTAATTCATAATCGGAATAAGTCGTTTGATGTACTTTTAAAAAAATTGCCAAATCCTTTTGGTTTAAATTCTTATCTTCTCTTAACTCTCTAATTCTTTCATACAATTTTATCACCTCAATAATATTATAAGTAAGGGAAATAACCTTATTGATTTTTAAGGCTATTTCCCTTATAATTATTTTTATAAATGTATAGAAGAATAGGGGGAATTAATTTGAATAAATTAGACAGATTAAGAAAGCGGTTAAATGAAGAAATTGAAAATGGGAAGCCCTCTTTAGCGCTTATTGCACTGAGTCAAAAACTTGATAAAGAAATTGCTAAGGAAATGGAAAAGCAGTTAAGAAAACAAAACAATGCAACACTAAAAAAATAAGAGTCTATTATTTCGACTACAATACTAATTCGCTTCTATGGAATCTGACACGAAGTAGTAGAATCTAATAATAAACTCTTTATATTTTTTAAATCAATGTTTTTAAATAACTTTCAACTTCTTTTTCCGTAGCCAGTTGTAAAATGTGGTCAAGCTTGCCTTCCAACTCTTTTTTGTCAAGGGTTGAAATAAGTTTTCTAGTGGAAAGTGTTGCAGAAGCTGAAACACTAAATTCGTCAAGTCCACAAGCAAGTAAAAATGGAACCATGAGGGGGTCGCTGGCAGCTTCGCCACACATACCAACCATAATGTTTTCTTTTTTAGCACATTTGATAATGTGAGCAATGGAACGCATGACGGCAGGGTTGTAGGTGGAGTACAAATAACTTACACGAGAATTTCCCCTGTCAACAGCCATGGTGTATTGGGTTAAATCGTTTGTTCCAATGCTGAAAAAGGCAGCTTCTTTGGCAAGAATATCTGCAATAAGAGAAGCTGCAGCAGTTTCCACCATAATTCCCAGCGGAATATTTTCGTTAAATGGAATATTATTTTGTTTTAATTCTTGTTTTATTTCTTCTAAAATTACCCGAGCTTGCCTTAATTCATCAACCGATGTAATGAGGGGTAGCATAATTTTGATATTGCCAAAATTACTGGCACGTAACAAGGCACGTAATTGAATTTTAAACAAATCCGATTGGTCAAGGCACATCCGAATAGCACGATATCCTAAAAATGGGTTGTCTTCTTTGGTGAGCCCTAAGTAAGGAAGGTCTTTATCTCCACCAATATCTAACGTACGAATGATAACAGGCTTCCCAGCGAGGCTTTCTGCAACTTTTTGGTAAACCTCAAACTGTTCATCTTCTGTTGGAAGCGTATCACGATCCATAAAAAGAAATTCAGTACGGAATAAGCCAACACCTTCAGAAGTAGCGCCGAGAACAGCATCTAAGTCGCCAACTCCCCCAATGTTTGCACAGAGTTCAACGTGTTGATTGTCTTTTGTAATGGTAGGTTTTCCTAAATAAACGTGAAGTTGTTTTTTAGAATTTAAAAATTCTTCTTTTAAAGCGGTATATTTTTCAATTAAATCTTGGCTAGGGTTTACAAAAATATCTCCGCTAGCACCGTCAATAATAATAAAATCTCCATTGTTCACAGTTTCCATAAAATGATTGACACCCAAAACAGCCGGAATTTCAAGGGTTCTTGAAATGATTGCTGTGTGTGATGTTTTTCCACCAACTTCTGAGATAATGCCAAGCACTTTTGACTTATCCATTCTTCCTGTGTCTGATGGCGTAAGGTCGTGGGAAACTAAAATACAATTTTCTTTGATGTCTGTAATGGAAGTTGAAGTGTCTCCTGTAAGAATTTTAATAAGGCGTTTTTTAATATCCCCTAAATCAGAGGCACGTTGGCTCATCATTTCATCGCCTAAAGAAGCGAACAACTCTTGAAATGTAGAGAAAGCTGTTTCAACGGCATTTTCAGAAGTAAAGGAAACGTCTTGAATTAAGTTGGTAACACCCGAAATAATTTCTGGGTCTTGTACCATGATTACATGACCTTCTAAAATAGCGGCTTCCGCTACTCCAATATTTTTTGTAATATCGTCAATTATTTTTCCTGTATCAGCGATAAAAACAGCCATTGCGTTATTAAATCTTTCAATTTCATCTTGAACGCTTAGTTTTGTGGTTATTTCAAATATCATTTTTTCTTCTTTTATCACAAACGCTTTGCCTAGCGCAATACCAGCAGAGGCACCAACACCCTTAAACATAATTTCACACTCCTTCAATATGAAAAAAGCTCCCCAAAACTTACTGAGAGCTTTTTCAAAAACGTATTATTCCCCTAAGCCTTCTTCAATAGCTTGAGCAATAGCATCCATTGCTTCTTGTTCATCTTCGCCTTCAATAATAAATTCAATCGTATCATTTGCTTTTACACAAGCACTCATAATACCAAGAATACTTTTAGCGTTATAATCTTTCTCGTTAAATTTTAAGTTAATATTGCTTTTAAATTTTTGAATTACTTTCACAAGAACGCCAGCGGGTCTAACGTGTAATCCGGATTTGTTATTGATTGTAAATTGTTTGGAAACCATAACACAAACCTCCTAAATAAAATTATTTTTGTGAAGCTAAAAATACTGCACCCATCTCGGGTTTTTCTTTAATCTCACATATGGAAATATCTTTATACTTATCCGTAAGCAATTTTGAAAAATAATTTCTGATATATGTGTTATTTACTATTATGCCACCACTAATGATTACTTTGCAACTATAAATTTGATATTTGTTGATTAAGGTTTCTGCCAATGTAAAAAGCGCAGTAGCTGCTTCGTTTTGTATGTCTAGGGAAATTTTGTCATCTTCTTTTGCGGCTTCCATAACGTACATAGAAAGTTCTGCAATTTTAGATTTGCTAAAATCAGGCGCATAAATAATGGGAAGAATTTCATGAATTTCCTGCAAGTTAAAATGATTTTTAATTTTTTCTAAAAGAACGGTATGAGGCAAGCGACCATCATAAGCCATTAATGCCCGATTGACTGCTTCTTTTCCAATCCAAAAGCCAGAGCCACCATCATCAATCATATGACCCCAACCACCACAACGGCTTCTATGGCCTTTGCCGTTATCAGCAAAAGCGATAGAGCCTGTTCCAGAAATAACTACTACACCAGCCGAGCCTTTTGTTTCGCTGGCAAGACCAAGTTCTGCATCGTTTACAACAGTAATAGGGCAGGTGAGACCTGTTTCTTTGATTAATTTTTCCATCAATGTCACATCAGAAGGAGTGTCAACACCAGCACTTCCAATACAAAATCCTGCACAATCATCTAATTTCATATTTGTCAAAGAACAAAATTCAGTAAGCAAAGTGTTTATATGACCAAGCACTGTTTCGTAAGGTGTTGAATTAAGATTGGTGGAACCACTTTGACAAGTTCCTAAAACATTAAAATTTAAGTCTGTTCCAACGAGTCTACTTTTTGTTCCGCCGCCATCAATTCCAATATAATACATATGGCATCATTCCTTTATTTGAAAAATTGTGGTAAATAATTTTTGTGTGCTTCTAAAAGTTCGTCAATTACAATCTTTGCAGTATTGTCGGAAGGGGTAAGCGGATTAATTGTCAAAGCAAGCAATGCTTTATCAATATCTCCTTCAACAGCAGCCTCAATGGTGAGACGCTCGAAAGATTTTATTTGTTGAACAAGCCCATTAATTGCAACAGGGAGCTTTCCAACGGTTAGTGGAATCGGTCCACTCTTTGTAATTACACAACTAATTTCAACGGCACTGTCTTCGTCAATTCCGGCAATGGCACCACCATTTCGAACATCAATTGGTTGAATATCACGTTTGTCATTATAAAGGGAATCAATTAGGCGACAAGCAGCATCGCTATAATAAGCACCGCCTCTTTGTTCTAGTTGAGGAGGTTTAATATCTAAATTAACATCTTGATAAACATCAAAAAGTTCTTTTTCAATTTTTTTAACAGCTTGGGCTCTAATATTGCCTTTTTTAAATTGTTCTAGTTCTTCGGCTACCATAAAATCACTTTTATAATAATAATTATGGTAAGGGCAAGGGATGACACCTAAAGATTTTAAAAATGACTTTTCATAATTAACAGGAATAATATTTTTCATGGAAAGATTTTCTGTTTTGGATTTATCTGTAATATAGTCAATTACCTTATCCGTAATCAGTTCTCCATCTAAAAAAACTTTAAGGGCATAAACCATGTGGTTTAGTCCTCCAAAAACAACTTGTAATCTTTTTGGGTCAACATCCAGCAATTTAGCAAAAGTCATTTCCATATGAAGGGGAACGTTGCACAAGCCAATTACTTTTTTCAGGTTGCTATAACGAATTAAAGCTTCGGTAACCATTCCAGAAGGATTGGTAAAGTTAATCAGCCAAGCATTTGGGCAAAGTTCTTCAATGTCTTTTGAGATATTTAAAAGAACAGGAATCGTTCTAAAAGCTTTAAACATTCCACCGGCACCGTTTGTTTCTTGCCCTAAAATGCCATGGGAAAGGGGAATGGATTCATCTTTCTCACGAGCGTCTAGTTGTCCTACTCTTAATTGAGTCGTAACAAAGTCAGCATCTTTTAAAGCTTCACGTCTATCCAGTGTAGTAAAAATTTTAATGGAAACCTTTGCTTTTTGAACCATTCTACGAGCAAGGTTAGCTACAATTTCTAATTTTTCTTTTCCTTCTGCGACATCCACAAGCCAAAGCTCGTCAACGGGCAGGTGACTGTGTCTTTTAATAAAACCTTCCACGAGTTCAGGTGTATAACTTGAACCTCCGCCAATGGTAACAACTTTTATACCCATAAAATCATTCCTTTCATAAAGGTATACGGATGAAGCTGATGATTATCCTTCACCGCTGTACTTATTATTTTACAGTTGAGTAAAATTAATTAACTCAATATTATTTTCTTTTACAAAATTTTTAACTTCATCAGAAGTCAAAATATGAAGTTCTTCGATACGATTTAACGCATAAGAACTTCCGTGATAAATGGCATGATCTACAAATGCAGTATGGCACATCATTTCAAGAGAATTTCCCTTGGAGTCTGTAATTATTTTTTTAAAGTTTTCAAACGTTACTCCGTCTGCATAAAAACTCTCATTAAAATCATCTGTTGATTTTACTTCGGAAGCAATAGGGTCTTGTTTACTTTTTCCATACATTCTAACAGGAAGCCCATATTCTTTTGCAAGTTTGATAAAAACTTTAAACATAGGTCCAATTGGGTGGGTATGATGGTGACTGTCTAAGTGGGTCACGTGAATACCTGCTTTTAAAGTTTTTTCGATTTGGGCATGATATTCTTTTTCAAGTTCGTCGGGGTCGAATGTTCCGTTGATTTCATTTAAAACAGGAAGCTTGTGGAAATTTCCATTTGCGTCTACTAATGTTTTTAAGCCTTGGGTCAGTGGTCTGCCACAAGTAAGGGTTAGATGAACGCCTACGCCGAGCCCAGGATTTTCATTATATAATGTTACGGCATGGTCGAAGCCAGGCATATTCGCCATCATAGTTGTGCTTCTAACAACTCCATGTTGAAAGGCCTCTATTATTCCTAAATTGATACCTTTTGAATAACCGAAATCATCGGCATTAACGATAAGCTTCATCACAAAAACACCTCTCTATTTTAATTTTTTATATAAGCTAACAAATTCACGGGCTAAATCTTTTACCACCATGGCTGTCATTAAATGGTCTTGTGCATGAACCATAAGCAAACTTATTTCGGTGTGTTCGCCTTTTGCTTCATTTTGTATTAAGCTGGTTTGAACATGGTGTGCTTTTTGAATTTCGGAATCTGCATTTACAAGCGCTTCCTCAGCCTCGTCAAATTGACCTTCTTTGGCAAATGCAATTGCCTCCATGGCGTAGCTTCTGCAACTTCCGCTATCAATTACCAAGTTCATTACAATCATTTCTAAATTTTCATCCATCATAAAACCTCCAATATTTTAAAGAAGAAAGGGAAAAAGAATGAAGTATTATCCTCAAACTTCCACAAGTGAAACTACTCCCTTGAACCTTTCTTTTTATAGATTATTACTTTAATTAGTATATTTCATTCATTTGGGCTACAAACCCGTAGGAATAAATTTTCAAACACGGAATACAGTTAAGTTAAAATAAGGGCGTCACAAAAGTGATGACGCCCTTAGAAGTTAAAAAATTATTTTTTAGCAGCAGCAAGAGCAGCAGCTTCACGTTTCTTTTCATTTTGGTCAGCAACAAAAATGAAAGGAAGGTAAATAACAAGTGAAATAATAATATTTACAATTTGAAGAATGGAAGCCTTGATGTCACCGCCAGTAGCAATAAAGCCAGAAATAATAGGAGGCATAGACCAAGGAACAATAACTACTGTTTTAGCAACGATACCCAAAGCCATGGCTTCATAACTAACAAATGCTAAAACCATTGGAGCAAGAATAAAAGGAATTGCAAAAACTGGATTCAGAACGATTGGAAGCCCAAAAATAACAGGTTCGTTAATATTAAAAGCACCAGGAGCAATTGCTAAGTTAGCAACGGATCTTAAACCTTTGTTTTTTGAAGAAATAAAAATTGCAAATAATAAACCTAAAGTAGCACCAGAACCACCAATGTAAACAAATAAGTCTAAGAAAGGTTTTGTAACAATGTGAGGTATTGGTTGACCAGCAGCAAAAGCAGCAATATTTTCAGAAATAAATGGGAAGAGAACAGGTTGAAGGATACCTTCAAGAATATTCGCACCATGAACACCAAATACCCATAAGAAATGGTTTAAGAAAGCAATTAATAAAGCAGAACCAAGTGAGTCTGCAACAGAAGCAAGTGGAACAGAAACAACTTTTGTCACTACTTCAAAAATAGTACCATGAAGAATCGCTTCAAGAATTGCAACGATTGCAACAGTTCCGATTACAGCAACCATACCAGGAATTAAAGCGCCGAATGAACGGGCAACTGCTGGTGGAACGCCTTCAGGCATTTTGATAACGAGTTTTTCATTTCTAGCAAGTCGAACGAAAATCTCTACAGAAATAATAGTAACCAAAATCGCAACTAACATAGACGTTGCATTGGTAAATGATCTTGAAATAAAGCCCCAAGCATCCACTTTCACACCAGCATCGTTGGTAACAGAAATAACTTGAGGAACAATAGCAATATAAGTAGAAAATGCAACGGTAGCAGCGATAATTGGGTTACCGTTTTCATAAGACCTAGCAAGATTGAAAGCCAAGACAATAACCAATAAGAAGGTCATCATATCAAGGGTGCCCCACCAAACATTACCGTTGATTTTTCCGATAATTGCAGGAAGATGCTCTTTCCAACCTGGAATAGGAATATTATTAATAATAGTAACAAGAGAACCAGCCATAATAACAGGCATCAAAGAAGCAAATGAATCACGCAAAGACGCAAGATGTCTTTGAGAACCTATTTTAGAAATTGCATTTACAAAACCGTCAGAACCAGCCATAACAAAACACCTCCAAAATTTTATAATTAAATCATCGTTAAGATTTGGTCAAGAACGGCGTTTCCATCCATGCGACCATAGCTTATGGTGTTAATAACATCCACTTTAATATTTTTACCCGCAACTGCTTTGTTAATAGACGAGGACAAAAATCTTACTTGAGGCCCAATAAGGATTGCATTACAACTATCATAGTGGTTTTTAGCCTCAGCCTCAGACATGGCTTGAATATCAAGTTCCACCCCTCTTGCTTTTGCTGCGTCGAGTGTTTTTTGCACCAAAAGGCTAGTAGACATACCAGCAGAGCAAACAAACAATACTTTTTTCATAATATCCCTCCTAATTTTTAAAAAAATATCTTGTAAAACTATATCTCAAAATCTTCAATTGTACTTGAAGATTTACGATTAGAAATAAACGATCATGCTAACATTTCAATCATTTTATTAATACCATAATCAAAACATCCAATAATTCCGCTAGCAAAAGCAAGACCGGAAGGAACTACATCTGGTACGTGCATATAAGCGTGGGTGTCAAGAAATTTTTTGATTTCCTTTATTATTACTCTTTGAAAAACAATATATTCACCGCCAAATATAACTATGTCTATGTCACAAAGGGAAATCACATTGTGAACCACAATACCAAGTTGAAATCCAATAGCGGTAATAAGACCAATTACATAAGGGTCAGAAGCTTCATAGGCATCAATGACATCTTGAAAGGTAATGTTCCTCTCCAAAGCCGAAAGGCTAGTGGTAACATTATCTGCTAAATCTTCTTTAATGGTTTTCAACAAGTTATCAAGACATAAACGTTGATCCAGTTTTTGTTGGGTGTTGTCTGCGTGAACAAAATTGCCTACTTCCCCAGCGGTATTATTTTTGCCTTCATAAAGCTCGCCGTTAATAAACAGTGCACTGCCAAGACCTAAGCCACAACTAATGTAAAAAACATTCTCAAAATCAGTATTGTTTAAAAATTTCTTTTCCCCTATTGCCGCCATGTTCACATCATTTTTAATAAAAACCGGTACTTTATAATGTAATTCTAAAATATTTTTAAAATTAAATTTAGAAATATGATGAAACTGGGGATTGGCTGTTAATAGCTGATTTTTTGTTTTGTCGATAATGCCTGGAGAAGAAATCATAATAATTCCTACATCATCAATGGAAATATTATTTTTATGGATGAGTAAATCAATAGACTCAAAAAAAACTTTTTGCATTTCTTCTGGGGTAGGATTTTTTTTAAGCACAACATTAAATTTATCAACAGGGTTTCCATTCATATTTCCTAAAGCGAAAAGTGGATTTAGAAAATTAAGATCTACTGCAATAATAAATTTGTAATTTTCATTAGGTTCAATTAACAGTGCTTTTCGACCACCACGAGCCAAGGCATTTTGCTCCCCCCGAAACTTAATGATGCCATGAGAAACAAGGGCTTCAATGTGTTCGTTTATGGCGGGCTTGCTCATTTTTAAGCTTCGTGCTAGGTCAGCACGAGAAATGGCACCTTCTTTTAATAATGTTTTTAAAATAAGCACTTGATTGTTTTTTTTGATGGAGGAAGTATCGATGTGTTTTTTTACCAAAAAATCACTTCCTTTTAAATGTCGAATTAGAAAAAATAACAAAATTAATTAGTTAGTAATGATTACTTACTTAAATAGTAACATAAATAGTGAAAAATTTCAATAGTATATATCTGAAAAAATATATTTCTAATTAACATAATAAAAATTTAGAAAAGTAAACTATAGAGAACGTGTTTAAAAAATCAGATTTTATCAGTTTGCACAATCAATCATCATATTTGTGTTGGAAAGGGGAAATGATATGACCGAAGTAACAGCAAAGGAAATAAAATTGCAAGAGGCTTTTATGGAACCAATTTTACATATAAAAGCGGGAGCATCTGCTGACGAAGTTTTCTATTCAGAAAGAAAAGAAGGATTTGCAAATGAAGGTCCATCTTCTTTTACTATGGATAAAAATAATATCATATATGTGTTAGACCCAAATAAAAAAAAGATACTGCTGTTTAAAAATGCACAATGGCTAAAAAATATAAATATTCCTTTTTGTAAATACCCAAGGGATCTTTTGTGTAGTGGAGATTATATTTACTTGTTAGATGAAAGTGATTACATATTTAAAATTCACCAAAATGGAGATGTAAGAGACCAGTGTAAATTACCCCAAAATTTAAAAAGTTATGAAATTCAAAGGTTGGCAATTAATTCATATGGGCACGTCATGGCAGTAACATCCAATTATGAATATTTTATTACCACAAGTAGATTTGGTGGAAAAAAATACATGGCGGCGGTGACGTTAAAATTTTTAGGAGAAGGAAGCCATGTAAATATTAGAAAAAATAATTATCATTTAGCAAGCCTTTCGTTTACAGAAAAATTAGGGGGAATGAATGTTGTTGGAACAGATGATTTTGGCAATTCCTATTTGGAAGTAATGGACTATGTTTCTAAAAGTGGCTATATGCTTTTGGAGCATACCTTGAGGGCCATCAATAAAGAAGGAAAACAAATAGGGGTTGTAAGAATACCATTAGAAGAATATGAAAATTATCCTAAAAAGTTTTTCCATATTACAAACGAAGGGCAAATATATTTTATGGCGTTAAAGAAACAACACGTGGAAATTGTGAAGGTTACACTGGGGGAACGCTATATTTCAATACTGCAACATTTAAAAAACAAAGTAAGTTTAAGAGCAAATAGTTTTTATACCCAAGCAATCACAGCAGAATTTACAAGTCCTTACACAAGGGATGATGTTTATAGGCGGGTAAACAATATTTTAGAGTTAGAATGGAAATATGAAGATAAAAATAGAAAAAATCCTGATGCTAGTAATATAACACCACCAGATTATTTAGTAAATGGAAGCATAAATCAAAAAAGCATCCCTTATTGTTGGGGTGGCTATGATGGTCTTGATACATCCTCAGGAAGTGGATGGCGTAACTTTGCAGAAGCAATGCAAAAAGGAGCCTTTGCAGGAAATGTCAATCATACGGGATATTATAAAGGTGGAACAGCGGGGCTTGATTGTTCGGGATTTGTTTCATCGGCATATGGATTTAGAAAAAAATACAGTACTTATCAATTTACGGAAATAGGAAAGCCTGTAGGAAACGATTTGATTTATATGGATTATTTTGTATCGCCAGGTCTGCATACTTTTATATTTGAATCTTGGAGTGACAGTAGTAAAACAGCTGTTAATTCGGTAGAACAAACCGTAACAGGCGAAGATAGAGTAAAGCGGTATCAAAGAACCATTCCATTTTTACAAGTAAATGACTATGTAGCCAGAAGTATTTGGTAAGGAAAGGAGTATAATCCCTAACAGTTATATCGAGCAAAATGAAGCAAGAGGGGGACGCTGGTGCTTGATTTAAAAAATATAACAAGTGAAGATGTGGTACTGGACGAGGAACATAAAAAAATAAATATTTATATTTCAAAACCATATCCCAAGTCCATGGAAATAGATGAAAATAAAACGGTGGTGGAAACCACTGAAAATGGCTTTTTGAGATTTGGCGAAATAAGAATGACGGTAAATGAGTACAAGCAGTTATAGTTAAAGTTAAAAGAAATGATGTATAAAGAAATGCGGTCAGAAAATAATATGAAAATAGCGGAAGAGACAGGAAAGAAACAACTTGAAAATTTGTTGGACACAATTTTAAAAACAAAAGAAATAAGTGATTATACCATAGAAATAAAATACAAATAAAAAAAGTGTGCAGCGCACACTTTTTTTATACAATATAGTCTTTTAAGTCAGAACAAACATCATCAAAACAAGCATCATCATGGACATCAAGACGTAATACGTTGGTAACATCAAGGCTAAAAATACCCATAATAGACTTAGCATCAACAACATAACGATCGCTTGCTAAATCAAAGTCGCTTTCATATCTGTTAACAACGTTAACAAATTTTTTAACTCTATCAATTGAGTTTAAAGATATATGAACAGATTTCAAAATAATCGCCTCCAAATAAAAAAATAATAGTAGTATTATCATATTATTAATTCCAGTTATTGTCAATCCATTTTGCAAAAAGTAATATAATATTTATGATAAGATAGTGTAACAACTCCCATTAGGAGTGTGGTTTTGTGGTTATTAGGCAAGTTGACAGCCTTATTATAAACTGATAAACTTTGAAATGAAAATATTCTATGGAAAAAAGCACATGAAATTGGAAATATTGATTAGGGTGGTGGTTTAAATGACTTCACAAACATACAATTGTAGCAATTTTGACAGTACACAAATAATAGATTCTATTAGAAATGCTGAAATTTTAGGTAATACAGAAATGGAAGAAATTGAAAAGTTTCAGCAATTGGTTGAAGATATTTTTCATGTTCAGTATATAATGATGAACCTATCAGGTGAAATTGTTAGAAAAAACAAACAATATAAACTGGGGCAACAAGACTGCTTGAAGAAAATTGTTCAAGCTGTCAGTACATATGATTTTGAAAATACAAATTGGACCCATGTTTTTTTAATGAACAAAGAAATGGATTCTGTCAATATTGTGATTCCATTAAATTTAGAAGGTACTCATTTTGGTTATTTGATTATATTTGATAAAGTGTTAAATGTAGATTTTGAAGTGATTGAACAATATGACCTTGCAAAAATGGAAAATTTGAATGGAAGTATTGAATTAATTGAATTTGTGGTGAAAAACATATCCAACTATTCTTTTGCAAATCATGTATTTCGAACAAAAAGTGAATTTTTTGAAAATAGAGAAAATGAAATACAACAAATAGATAAATTTAAAAAACTATATACCAATTTAATTAAGAACACAGTGGAAAATTTGCCTCTAAAGGTTAGAATTTTTGATATTGCCACTGATATTTTAGATTTTTTTGATATGGAAGGCATTTATTATGTTAAGAAAAATTACGAAGATAACTTTAAATCAATTGACATTAAAAAGGTATCCAGAAACTTTTCTTTTTTAATTGACGAAGAAGCTTTGCGGCAAGACCTTAAAAGTTGCGGTGATGATTTTGAATGGTTGCTGCGAGAAAATAACCTTTATATTAAAAATGTTGAGGATTATCATTGTTTTTATTTCTACATACACTATGAAGATAACATTGTGGGATATGTTTGTGTGATTGACGCGAAGAAAAAGGATAATTGGCAAGCACCTGAAAAAGAAGTGCTTGAAAATATAGGAAACATTGCTTCTGCGGTGTACTTAAAAAATGTAAGCGAAGTTAGTTTGGAAAGAGCAAACTTAGCAATGAATATTATTATCGAAAATCCCAATTTATGTGTTGTAGTTATTGATGATGAAACAAAAGAGGTTGTATATGCCAATAAAGCGATTTCAGAAAAGCTAAAACGTAATATAGTTGGTAAAAAATGCTACAATGATTTTTCGTGTTCCGAAAGTGGTGGCATTTGTAGCCAGTGTATTTTAGAATCGTGTGAAACAAGTAAGGTGAGAGAATTCTATAGCGAAAAGCTAGATACTTGGTTTATGGCTAGTTTTTCAAGGACAAAGTGGCTGGACGGTAGAACGGTTATTTTAGAAGTTCTGATTGATATTTCTTACGAGAAAGAAAAAGATGTAGCCATTCAAAGGTTAGTTTGGAACAACTTGATTACAGGGCTTCCCAATAGGCAAAAATTTATTTATGATTTAGAACAGGAACTTGGTAGAAATAGCGCAAGTGGATATCTTTTATTTATTGATATAGACGGTTTTAGACATATTAATGAAATTTTTAGCTATGCACACGGGAATAAACTCTTAATGGAGTTCGGGAAATATTTTAAATCCATTGCCAAAGATGTTTATAATTTTAGTGGTGATGAATTTATTTTACATATTAAAGAAACAGAACAAATAAACGATGTGGTAAAAAGAATTGTGTTGAGGTTCAAAGAAAATTGGTTTGTGGAAGGTTTTGAACATTATTGTGCCATGAGCGGGGGCGTTGCATCCTATCCAGAGGATGGAAAAACCACAGAAGCAATTTTAAGAAGTGCGGATATTGCCATGCACAATGCGAAAGAATCACAAGCGGGAAGTATTTATTTTTTTAACAGAGATGTTGATAAAACAAAGTACAGCCTACTTCGGTTAGAATATAGGTTGCGATATGCAGTAATGAAAGACATACAACAATTTCATGTTTTCTTTCAACCAATTGTAGATGCTGAAACGGGACAACTTAAATCGGCGGAGGCGTTGGCTCGATGGATTGATCAATCAGAAGGGATGATTAGCCCCAATGATTTTATTCCTATTGCGGAAAAACTAAATTTAATTAATATTATAGGGGAGCACATCCTGAGAAATGCGTGTATTGAGTGTAGGAAGTGGCACCAAATAGGATACCCTAATATGCTGGTAAACGTAAATATTTCTGTAAGACAAATGTTTACAGATGATTTAATTGAAACGGTGAAAAAAATACTGGAAGAAACAAAATTGCCACCAGAATTTCTTGTGTTAGAAGTAACAGAAAGTGTTGCAATTAGCAACATGGAAAAATCCGTCCGAATTTTAAGCAAACTAAGAGAGATGGGAATGAAAATAGCACTGGATGATTTTGGAACAGGTTATTCTTCGTTGAGTAATTTAAAATTGTTACCGTTGGATATTATCAAAATTGATAAAACCTTTGTACAAGATATGGAGAAAGATTTTTATAATTATACGTTTATTAAATCCATGATTGAGCTTGCACATAGTGCGAAACTATCTGTCTGTTGCGAGGGAATTGAAGAACAAGAACAATGGGAAAGCTTAAAAGAACTGAAAAGTGATTCTCTACAGGGATATTATTTTGGAAGACCCATGAAAAAAGAATCCATGTTAAAAATGCTCATTGCAAGCAAAGGGGAAAGCAGTAATGAAGATGAAAAGGGACTGTCACATATTTGCAAACCCTTGGGATAAATTTTCAAATGCTATGTAGGTGAGCAACTCGTAAAAATAAAATTTTGCGAGTTTTTTTTATTAAATTTTTGGCTAGACATTTTTTTATAATAATGTTATAATAAAAAATTTTGTTATTTGACTTTTGCATCTAAAGATGGTATAATGTTGTTAGTATACTTGTGAGGTGAAGTTTATGTTCATTCAAAAAGATGTTTTTAATGTAAAAAAAGACATCGCGAAGTTTGTAGGTAGTAAAGTGAAACTCCAGTCAAATATTAGCAAACATAAATCACTTGTCAGCGAAGGCGTTATTGAGAATACATATCCAAGCATTTTTATTATTCAATTATATGAAGGCATCATACCATTAAGAAAAGTTTCTTTTAGTTACACCGATGTTTTAACTCATGCTATTGAAATTACATTACTATAATGTAATTTCATCTCAGAGCGTATAAAAAATAGGAATAAAGTCCCCTCATCCCGTAATATACTTTGTATAGAAATACTTTGTATATTATGCAGTTTATTTATATCTGTTTAATTGGTTTTTATAACATTAAACTGCTATAAACAAATTAGGAGGGGACTTTTTATGTCTTTTGAATTGGTCAGCGATAAAATGGTACTAGACCAAAAAATAGGGAAAGAAACAACACAATTGCTGTTAGAGGGCGACATTATTGTGCCAGATGTAAAACCTGATATGTCTTTGATTTTGCAAACCGATGCAAAAATAAACTTTAACAATGTTGAAGCGGCTCAAGACAGGGTAAATTTTAATGGAAACCTAGAAATCACCATGTTGTATTTATCAAAAGGTTCTGAAACACCAGTACATAGTATTAAAACAATGCTTCCCATTGATGATTTTATTAATGTGGACGGTGCAACAAGGGATATGTGGGCGGAAATTCAAAGCGAGTTTACAAACATCGACTACAAAGTTTTAAATGACAGAAAAGTGAGTTATCGGGTAGTGGCTGATGTAACGACGGATGTAAGCGCTGTTTTTGAACATCCTTATGTTTCTGAAATAAAAGAACTACCAGAGGAACAAAGCTTAAAATCTACAATTGAAATGAGCAGAATTGTAGAAGCGAAAAAAGATAAGTTTGTGATTAAAGATGAACTTTCTATTCCACAAGGCAAACCCAATATAAGAGAAGTTTTACAAAGCTATGGCACCATCACCAATAAGGAAGTTAAAACTTCAAACGGAAAAATAAATATCAGCGGAGAACTTTTAATATCAACGATATATATCAGTGACGTGGATGACAGCCTTATTGAACACGTTGAAAATGAAATACCATTTAATGGTGTTATTGAATTAAAAAATGCAAAAGAAGATATGATTTGTGATTGTAATATTGGAATTAAAAGTCAAGCAGTTCAAGTAAGACCTGATGCAGATGGAGAAGAACGTGTTTTAGATGTGGAAGTGGAAGTAGCAGTAAGTGCCAAAGTAAGAAGTGAAGAAAAAATGCAGTTAATGGAAGATGCCCACTGTATTAATAAAAATATTAAATTAAAGAAAAATTTAATTGAATATCCAAAATTTGTGTGCAGAAATAAAAATCAAAGCAATATTAAGGAGATTGTGCAATTAAATTCAAATTGCCCCGAAATATTACAAATTTTTAGAGTAGATGGAAAGCCTCACATTGACAATTTAAAAATTTTAGAGGATAAAGTTGTCGCAGAAGGAATCATTACCACTGATGTTTTATACATTGCTAAAAATGATGAAACACCGCTGTATGGATATCAAACTATTATACCGTTTAAGCAAGTGATTGAAACAAAAGGTGCTAGCGATGGAATGGATGTAGATGTTCATACTGCTGTTGAGCATATTGGATTTAATATGCTTTCTGGTAATGAAGTGGAAGTAAGATTTTTATTAAGTTTTAACACCAATGTAATGGAATATAAGTACTTTAATTTGATTACAGATTTGGAAATAGAAGATTTAGAAAAGGGTGTAGTGGATAAAATGTCTAGCATGACCATTTATATCTGCGAACCAGGAGATACTTTATGGAAAATAGCAAAAAGGTATAATACGACGATTGACGAAATTGCTACATTAAATGAAATTGAAAATATAAGTAGATTAAATAGTGGACAGAAGTTACTTATTTTAAAAAAAGTTGCTTAAGCAGCTATACTGATTAAAGCAATAAAAAATGACATGAGTTCTTTTGACGCTCATGTCATTTTTTATTATAAATATCTAATTTTTCTTTTGTTTGATTTAGCATACCGTCTTTTAAATGTTTTACAGTACCTAAAAGCAAGTAATCTGGTGTAGTCTCCAGTGCATCACAAATTTTCATGAGACACTCAAGACTGGGTATAGAATGGTTGTTTTCAATGTTTGAGATATGGTTATTGCTTAGTCCAGTTTTTTCTGCAACATTATCTTGTGTTAATTTTAAAACTTTTCTTCGTGTTGCAACTCTTTTACCAAAATCTTTGTAATCTATGTTCATAATATTATCACCCAAATTAAAAGTACCAATTTTTAATAATACATTTAACCAACTAAAAAGGTATTATTACACTTGAAATTGTATGGAATTAATTGTAATATAATGATTAAAGCTAAATACAATAGAATTCTTTCGACTTTCCCACGATAAAAGTTACTTTCTAATTAGGATGGAAAAGAATTGAATACAGTTAATCCGTGTTATAAAAACTTTTAAAATGGTACAAGGTATTTTATACGAATGTTATTATAGCTGTTCAGGATAAGAATCAATATAGAATACAATAATTATTTTGTAATACTTGTATGTTCGTTTCGTGTTTATGGGTAAAATTAATTAAATGGTAAGGAATTTTTTTTGTAAAAGTTAAATCACTAGAGGTGTTAAGAATAATAATCAGTACATAACAAATAATTCTAATGGGTGAGATGACTATGCGTAGATCACAGAATAGTACTAAAAATTTAAATAGAAAATTAATTGTGCCTCTGCTAGCAGTAACTGTCATGCAGGTAATCATATTTTGTATCACCATACAAGGAATTGGTTTATTATCAAAGTTGGATATACAAGCATATCGGGCACTCTATTTTCAAGTGCATAATAAGGCTGGTCAAATTGAAGATAGTTTAAATGATGCTAGTTCTAACTTTGATGGCTTTTCAAAAGAATTGAATGTAACCCTAAATTCCTATTTTAAAAAAAATCATATAGAGCCAACCAAATTAAGTGGAAATAAGGAACAGATTGAGAATGTTTTAAAAGCAGCAGTAAAACCCATGATTGAATACAGTAATGTGACAACGGGAATATCGGGTGTGTTTTTTGAGTTAGATGCCTCAGTAGAAGCAACAAAAGAGTTACGTGCCTCTATTAATCTTCAAAACTTACAAGAAGATAAGAACGGAGCCACCCTCACACTAAAAAGGGGCCCTGTTGGTATCGCAAGAGAGTATAAGATCCCAATAGACGAACACTGGGAGTACGAAGAAATCAATAAAGTAGTTCCAGAAGAATTAATTTTAAATGATTACTTCACAACCCCCATGACTGTGGCGAAGACAAAGGAATCCAAATATAAAAATTTAGGATATTGGAGTGATGTCTTTTACTTAAATAAGGGAGAGTCAAGTATTATAACGTACACTATTCCACTACTGGATGAAAATAGCTTTCCTTATGGAATTTGCGGAATACAATTTAAAACAAGCTATATTCAAAAAAAAATTAATGACGAGGAACTTTCTTATATAAAAGGTGCTTATATATTAAATGATAATAATCAAAACATTTGGAATATAAAATCTTGCATTACAAGTGGTGGACTTGGAGCACATTTTGTAAAAGACGATAAGTTTAGTAGTAAGAATCTCGATAATAATCTAAATATAGTGCAGTATAAAAGTATTGCTGGTAAATTTCCACTGTTAATTGGTTCATGGGAAAAAGTTAATTTATATAAAAAATCGGATGGGGTATTTAAAGGGAATCTTTATTTATTTGGGCTTTCCCCTCAAGATGAGGTTTTGTCTTATTCAAAAATTGTTAAAATATCATTTCTTTCGGCATGGGGCATTATACTAATTTTTAGTATTGTCTGTTTTATATATGTGGCATTTTCCATTAGTAACCCTGTTACATTGCTGTCACATCAGGTTGAAAAGATGGATCCTGACGAGCCAATTATTTTGCCTAGTACAAATATAAAGGAAATTGACGAGTTTTCTCAGCGGATAGAGCAATTAAGCATTCATGTGGTTTCATCAGCTTCAAGGCTTTCCACCATTATCAATTTGGTTGGAATACCAATAGGGGGCTTTGAAATTGATTATCTCACCAAGCGTGTTTTTGCAACAGACTCACTATACAATATTATAAAGTTAGAAAAAATAGGTCGCTATATTCCTTTAAGCCAATGGGAAAAAATAACAGAGAAAATTAAAAAAATAAAAGAATATTCTTATGAAGATGTTTATCGTTATCCTATTTCTTCTGAAAGTACCATTTGGATTAGAATGAAGACAGCGACAGAACGAAAAAAATCTTATGGAGTCATTATGGACTGCACAGAAGAGATTAAAGAAAATCAGAGACTACAGTTTGAACGAGACCATGACTCTTTAACAAAGATTCTGAATAGAAATTCTTTTAACCGAAAAGCCAGAGAGCTTATTATTAGTAATCCTAAAAAGATAGGCGCTTTATTATTTTGTGACCTTGATAATTTAAAATATTTAAATGACAATTATGGACATGATTTTGGAGACCAATACATTAAAAATGCCGCCATTTTTGTTTCCGCCTTTGAAAAAATTGGTGGTATTAGTGCAAGAATGGCTGGAGATGAATTTACGGTATTTATTCATGGCTATGACTCAAGGGAACAATTAAAAGAAGATATTGACAAAGTAATGAAGGAAAATAGAAATATACAATTAATTCTTCCAGATGGTAATGAACAAAGGTTGCGTATGTCGACGGGAATTGCGTGGTATCCGAAAGATGCTACCAACATTGAGATTTTAATTAAATATGCTGATTTTGCTATGTATGAAATAAAAAATACAACCAAAGGGTTGGTTGGGAATTTTGACTTGGAAGTATATAATAAAAAAGCCTTTTTAAGAAATAAGGTAGAGGCGTTAAGCACTTTGCTAGAAAAAGAATTAATTAGATTTGTATTTCAACCGATTGTTAGTTCTCTTAATGGTGAAATTTTTGGGTACGAAATGTTTGTACGTCCAGACATGGAAGATATAAAATCACCTTATGAGTTAATTCAAATTGCAGAAGCAGAATCAAAACTGTATCAACTTGAAAAATTACTTACCTTTAAACAGTTTCAGTATACCCATGACCATCAAGATGAATTAAAGGATAAATATGTTTTTATTAATATGATGAGAGAAAATACCTTGAATTTTATTGATATCAAGAATTTAACCAAAAGCTTTTCTGATATAACCAATAAAATTATACTAGAAGTAAGTGAGTCAGATACTGATTCTTTTGAATGTGACTTAAAGCGAAAAGTTGAATATGCAAGAGAACATAATTGTAAATTTGCGTTAATCGGTAAAAGTTCCTTTACAGTAAAAACCATCAATAGTTTTGATTCAGGAATTGATTTTGTTAAAATTCATATGTCTGTCGTTCGAGATATTGGAAATGACGATGTGAGGAAGCACGTGGTGGAAAGTATTATCAAACAAGCCCATGCAAGAGGTGTGAAAGTAGTTGCAGAAGGAATTGAAACCTTAGATGAAATGAAAGCATTGAAAGAACTAAGCGTAGATTATTTTCAAGGGTATTATATTGGTCGCCCTGAAGATAAATTTACTGAAATAAAACCTGTGATTGTACGCCAAATTGAAGCATTATAAAAAAGGTATTTGTGAGTTTGATTTTTAATTCACAAATACCTTTTTTTTATAATATAGTCAATCAAGAAAATAATCCGCTCATCTTCGTTTAAAAACCCATTGAAACATAGGGATTTTTCAGCTTGATTCCAGGTTGTTTTTAAGTTAATTGTTGAAAGATTGTGAATTCTAAAAAAATGTCGTATAATGATAGATATATTGATTAAGGTGATGACCTCAATTTTTTCTTGACACAAAGCTGATTGTGAACCTTAACAAATATAGTTAAAGTATTCTATGGTTGGAGTGATTATATGTTCACAATAATGGCGGTACTATCAACCGTATTACTTTTATATATTTTATTAATAAATGTAAGTGGGATAAAGTGTACAAAATCTGAGCTATTGTTTATCATAATCATTAGCCAAATAGTTGCCACTGTGTTTTCAATAATTCCTAATATGGAGATATTAGGAAACCTTTCTGTTGTTGTCATGATGATATTATTTATATATAGAAAGAACAAAAGTATTGCATTAAGCATCGTATATTCTATTTTAGTGATGATTTTGGTTATTTCATTTAATAATGTTTCTGAAATATTGACCAGGCATTTTTTTGATGCTGGCCCTACTAAAACCCGTGCAAATTTAGCTATATATTGTTTTAATTATATAATAACATTTATTTTATCTTTTTTAAGTTCCGTGTATTTGGGGAACTTATTTGAAAAAAAGTTAAAAATATTTTCCTTAGACTTAAAAAATAAATTTTCAGTCTACATAATTTGTGGTGCAATTTTAACGTTGGCGTTATTTTATACAAATATGTTTTTATCGAGAGATATGCTGGCGCCAAATACCGTTATCATTATAAATTCAGCACTCCTCCTCCTTTATTTTGTTTTTTTTGTAGGAGCTATTTACGCATTTATAGTGAGCATAAAAAATACGGTAGATATTGAACATAAACAAGCATTACTAGAGCAGCTTCAACACTACACAACGAACATCGAAAACTTATACACCGAAATGAGAGGATTTCAACATGATTATATCAACTTACTTTCTTCGCTCTATAGCTACATTGAAAGTAGTGATATAGAAGGGATAAAAAAATATTTTTCAAAACATATTGCACCCATGAATGAGAAGTTATTTACTTCAAACAATCATATTGCCATGTTAAAAAATATGCTTATTCCTGAATTAAAAGGTATTCTGTCAATAAAATTTATGTATGCTCAGGAGTTAAATATTAATGTACATATAGAAATTTTTGATATAATAGAAAAAATAAATCTTGATATAGTAGATCTATGTAGAGTGGTAGGTATTTTGATTGATAATGCCATAGAAGAATGTCAAAAAGGTCAAAGCTCATCTTTAAAATTTGTAGTTATTAAAGAAATTACTGATATTAAACTTATTTTCATAAATACATTAATAGACCCTCCCAAATTGTCGCAAATATTTGAAAAAGGTTACTCCACAAAAAGGGGAAATCGGGGATTTGGGTTATATAACTTACGCCAGATCACCGAAAAACATACCAATATATTAATCAATACTTTAATAAAAGAAAATGAATTTGTTCAGGAGTTAGTAATTAGTAATAATTGAGACTTCGCAGTAAGCACAGAGCTTTTGATGTTTTTACAAACTGCTAGTATAACAAAAATTCGTTTAAAGGTGGTCGTTGTTGAATGTTTGAGGTATTAGTTTGTGAAGATGATATTTTGCAAAAAGCACTCATCACAAAATACATAGCAAATGTTATCTTAATAGAAAATTTAGACATGAAGGTTGCCGTATCCACCATCAATCCTTCTGATATTATCGACTATGTTAAAAACAATACGTCTACGGCATTGTACTTCTTAGATGTAAATTTAAATGTGGCAACCGATGGGATTAGCCTAGCAAAAAAAATTAGAGAGTATGATCCAAGAGGGTTTATTGTATTTATAACGTCTCGCTCTGAGACATTGTATCTTACATTTGAATATAAAGTCGAAGCCATGGACTTTATTATTAAGGATGACTGGGACAACGTATATACAAAAATACATGATTGCATTATAGATGCCCACAAAAAATATTCTTCAAAATCAACTGAACTGCAAGAAACGTTTACATTCCAAATGAGTGACAAAAAGTTAATTATAGTAGAATATGATAAAATCCTTTATTTTGAAACATCAAAAACTTCAGTCCATAAAGTAAAAATTCATGCAATAGATAGTATACGGGAGTTTTATGGTAATTTAAATGATATAGAAAGCGAGATAAGTAAAAAGCATTTCTTTAGATGTCACAAATCATTTATTGTTAACTTAAGTAAAATAGAAAGTATAGATCTGACGGAAAATAGATTGTTTCTAAAGCATGGTGATAGTTGCTGTGCTTCTACAAGAAAAATAAGAAAGCTAACGAAAATATGCAAATGTAATAACGTGTCTAATACTATAAAAAGCCATGTATAAATCAGTCTAGTGCAGTTTAATAAAATATAGATAGGGATACCTAAATTTTATTAAACTGCTACAACAGGCTGAGATACACATGGCTTTTTTAATCATTCTTCTCTTTTAGTAATTCAATTGGAAATTTAGGCTCATATAGTAAAAGTAAATTACACCCTCTTACAGCCATATCAGCTTCATGTATTAATAAAGAGCCAACTGCTGTAGCGAGCCTTTTTTTGACAGTCTTTTTTTCTGTGGTTAAAACTTCATTCATATTGTTCATAATTATTCCAGCTCCTTTTAAATAGTTTATAGGTAATAGGTAGTATAGAAATAGTTTCATAAGTAGCACTTAGTGTAAATAGAAATTTTATTTCATTATTTCCAATAACCAACGCAAAGAATCCTAGAAGGATACATGAAGCCATCGCTTTGTATTTTAAGCGTCTTCGATTTTTCTTTCCTAGAACTGGTCTTGATTCGGTATCTGCTGGGGCATATTTGTAAAATAAAATAGTGATGCAAGTAAATATAAAAAGTACCATATGATTGGTAATGATAAGATCATGGAAAAAATAGGGTACCACGATGAACATGAGAATGCTTGATAAGTTACACATTAGGCTATGCTCAGCATGAAGTCCAAAGGCAGCGTGTCTTAAAAATGCAAAAGCGAATACTGCCAAAGCAGTCTGGGTAAACACACCTAATAAATAAGCGAGTATAAAAACTAAGCATAGCTTCGAGACATTAATTAAAATAATTTCCAGGCCTAGAATCATTTTTTGTAGTTCTAAGCCTTCTTTTTGTGCATATTTGTTGAGCTTATGGCTTATGTTTACGGAGAGAGAATGTACAATATTAAACACCTCATTTTATTTTTTTATATTTATAAAATATACCATTACCAATATAAAGGACATTGTTATAATTGCTCCTACAGCGAACCACTTTACCACTAAATTTACGGGAATAATAAATAATGAAACCAATACCATTAGTAAAAATATATTTAACATTACTAAAATGTTTTTCATGTAAGACCTCAAAATAAGATAGATTTGGAATGGAGATACAACAATTATACAATTATTTTTAAAAAAAAATTAGCAATATCATAAAAGCTACAATTTTAATCATTAACGCAACAGGGAAGCTTATAGGATTCATTTTGTAGCTTTTACGACATAATTCTACTTTTTATGCTAAAAATATTATACTAATTTCATCTGAATATTGGCAGAAGGTGTAATGCGTAAATAAATTCTTACTTGGACGTAAATTAATAAAATTTTAAAAATGGAGTGATTAATTTGGATAAAGATGCTTTTAGTAAAGATGTAAATATGATGGTTACATCAACATTTGTATCAGAGGTACTCAAAGGTTCCCTAGCATTTTGGGGTGAAAAATTAAACCTAAATGTAAATATTAATTTTTCACCACTAAATACTTTATTCAGGCAACTGCTAGACCCCTCTAGTCAGGTACGGCAAAACAATGATGTGAATGTACTATTAGTAAGATTCGATGATTGGATGCAGGTTGTTGACAGTGTGGGTATGGAACATACAGAAGCTGATAGTATTTATCAAAAATTCCAGCATAATGTGGAAGAGTTATTAGACGCATTAAGTATAGCAACAGAAAATGCTCAATCAACTTTTTTTGTGTACATATGTCCATCTAGTAACTATTTACAATCGGATGAGTATATGCAGTTGGAAGAGCGATTCATAAAGGGATCGGAATCAATGGTAGGTGTCTATACGATCCCATCATCAGAGGTTTTTGATTATTATGATATTCCTGATTTTTATGATTCTTATGGTGATGAAGTTGCACGTACTCCCTATAAAACAGTGTACTATGATGCGTTAGGTACGTTGATTATTAGAAAAATATGTAGTTTAAAATGTTTACCATATAAAGTTATTGTCTTAGATGCTGATCAGACCTTGTGGAAGGGTGTTTGGACAGAAGATGGTGTAACAAATGTAGTGGTTGATCAGTATCGTAGCCAATTACAAACATTTATGCTTAGGCAATTAGAAGCTGGAATGTTACTTTGCCTTTGTAGTAAAAATAATTCATCAGACATAGACGAGGCATTCGAAAAAATTCCTGACATGATACTCAAGCAACAGCATTTTATTGCCAAGCGGGTAAATTGGGAGCGAAAATCAGACAATATAAAATCCATGGCAGTAGAGTTGAATTTAGGACTGGATAGTTTTATTTTTATTGATGACAATCCAGCTGAGTGCATGGAAGTAAAAGAAAGCTGTCCTCAAGTTTTGACTTTTTGTTTGCCAAGGGAAGATAGTGAAATACCAATGGTTTTGAGGAATATATGGGCTTTTGACCATTTGAAAATAAGTGATACAGATAGAGAGCGAACAAAACTTTATGTTCAAAATATTGAACGTAAACAAGTAGAACAAAAAAGTGTTTCTTTTGATGATTTCTTAAATCGATTGGAACTTCATGTGGAGATTGAAACAATTGTTGAAACCGACTTTGAAAGGGCACTTCAACTTGTACAAAGGGTGAACCAGTTTAATTTTACGACCATAAGATTACAACATAGTGATTTTATGGAGATTTGCAATAATCCATCTTCCTATTGTTTTACAGTGAAGGCGAAAGACCGTTTTGGGGATTATGGCTTAATTGGGTTAATGATTTGTACAATACGGGAGGAAATATTAGTAGTAGACAATGTAATGCTTAGTTGTCGTGCTTTGTGTAAGGGCATAGAGTACAAAATGTTAGCAAAACTTGGTGAATTTGCCAAGGGGAAAAACATATCCAATATACAAATAAAATTTATACAGTCTGAAAAAAATCAGCTGGCAAAGGATTTTATAATAGCAGTGGTTGGTGCATATCTAAATGCTCAAGGTGAATTAGAAACATATGAAGTACCATCTCACTATTTGAAGAATATTGAATACAAAAATTACTTGGTGAATAACCAAAATGCTTCAGTAAAAATTGAAGTAGAGTCAAGTGAAAACAAAAAATCAGTGACACCACTCTATTTTGTGATAGCAGATGAAATTGCATTTGAATTGAATACAGGGAATAAAATTTCCAAACAGGTATTAAGTCATAACCGTGCCAATATCACAAGAGAAGAATACATTGCACCACGCAATGAAATTGAGGAAACGATTGCAAGTATTTGGAGCGAAGTTTTAGATATTCAAGATATTGGTGTAAATGATAATTTGTTTAATCTTGGGGGTGATTCTATTACAGCTATTCGAATACTCTCTCGTATTCGGGAAGAATTTGAAATAGATATTCCCTTGTCCGTTCTTTTTGAAGGAATAGTTTCCATTGAACGATTGGCACAAGCTACAGAAGAAAGTATTTTATTAAACTTTGATGAAGATTTACTTTTTGAGGAGTTAGAAGCAATTAAGAATTTATCAGAAGAAGAAATTGCTGCATTCTTAAAAGTATAAGGAGTGATGAGGTAATGAAAATATTATTAGCTCAAAATGCTTCTTATTATCCTTCTATGGGGGGAGCCAATAAGTCAAACAAAATACTTTGTGAGGAACTTGTGAAACTCGGCAATGAGTGTCGCGTTTTATGCACAACACCATACAATCCCACAGAAAAAGAAAATCTTTCCAGTTTTAACCCTGTGTCTATCAGTAATGATGTGCTGATGTTTCACTGCAATCATGTAAATGTCCATGCAGTTAAAGTGTATGCAACGATGGATTCTATTAGACTACAAGGGTATTTGCTGGAACAAATAAATTCATATAAGCCTGACTGGATATTAATTTCTTCAGAAGATGTTGGACAGGTATTGCTTCAAGTAGCTGTGGAAACGGTAGCTCATAAGGTTATTTACCTTGCCAGAACAACATTATATCTTCCTTTTGGACCAGATTGCTTTTATGAAAATCCTTCAAAATCAAACCTACTTAGTAAGGTTGCAGGGGTTATTTCCGTTGGTACCTATTTGAGTGACTATATGAAGACGTGGGGCAATGTAGACTCTGTTGTACTGCCTATTTCTTTATTTGGGAAAGGTCCTTTTCAGGATTATGGCAATTTTGATTCAGGATATGTGACAATGATAAATCCCTGTGCATTTAAAGGAATTTCAATTTTTCTATCCCTTGCACGTGCGTTTCCAGAAATTGAATTTGCCGCAGTTCCAACTTGGGGTACCACGTCAGAGGATATGTCTGCAATGAAGGAACTAACCAATATTACTTTATTTGAACCAGTTGAGGATATGGATCTTATATTTCAAAAAACGAAAGTTATGTTAGTTCCATCTCTATGGGCGGAAGCCAAATCACGTACGATTGTTGAAGCTATGGTACGAGGTATTCCCGTTATGGCTAGCGATGTGGGTGGAAACCCAGAAGCGAAGTTGGGGGTTGAATATGTAATCGCTGTTAATCCAATTAGAGGATATCAGGAATGTTGTGATGAACGAAAATTACCCGTTTCAAATGTTCCAGAACAAGATATTGGGATCTGGAAGAGCCCCTTGTCACGCTTATTGAGTGATAGAGGTCATTATGAGGATGTCTCCACACGTTCCCGAAGAGAGGCACTGAAATATATAGAAAATCGTGGGGGATGTGAACAAGTAGAGGCATATTTGCGAGAGCTGTTGGAAAATGCTAATGACGAAAGCAAATTTATTAAAGTAACACAAGAACGGACGAGACAAGCTGATAGGTTGACACCTGCACAAAAAACGTTGCTGGCACTAAAATTAAGTAAGAAATGGGGTGAAAATTTTTGACAACGGATGAAAAAAGTAACATGGTTGTAAATAATGTAAACGAACTTACAGATAAGCAAAAATTAATGCTTGCTTTGCGATTAAAAAATAAAAATACGGCAAGTAAGCAAAATAATCACTCAAAAATTGAGAAAATTGACCGTGCAGATAAAGTGAACTTTATAACTTCATATAATCAAAAAAGATTTTGGTTTTTGGACCAATGGGATATAAATAAGGCAATTAACAACACTTATCTAGTGTCAAAACTTGTTGGCTCATTAAATATGGACGCCTTACAACGTACTTTTGATGAAATAGTGAAGAAGCACGAAGTGTTAAGGATGGTGTACCAGTTTATTGATGGTGAAATTTACTGCACTCCTCATCCTGATCCACAGTGCGAGATTGAACATATCATTATCAATAATCTTACAAAGGATAAAGCAGACGAAAAAATTCAAGAAGTTGTTCAAGAGGGTCTTAACAGACCATTTGATTTGGCTCATCAGATTCCAATTAGAACAATACTAGTAGATTCAGAAGATAATGAATATTTTCTGGTGGTGGTTTTTCACCATATAGCAGCAGATATGTGGTCTTTACGATTGATAACACATGAAGTATCGACTATTTATAATGCTTTTGTAAATAACGTTGATTATCAACCGGAGGAACTACCCATACAATATCTTGATTTTGCAGCATGGCAAAGGGATCAAGGGGAAGATGGATATGATTCAGGGATAGAATATTGGAAGAATACTTTAAAGGGAGCACCTCCCTTACTTGATCTTCCGACTGATTTCCCTAGACCGGAAGTGCAAACACACGAAGGTGATACCTATAATTTTGTTGTACCTAGTGATTTATTTAAAAATATTCAGATCATTTCAAACGGTGAATCAATTACCCCATTCGTATTTACATTATCAGCATATGCTATTTTGCTATCTAAATACTCGGGGATGAATGATATTGTAATTGGTTCTCCGGCAGCTGGACGTACAATTAAAGCTGTTGAAAATTTAATAGGAGTGTTTATTAACGTTCTCTCTTTGAGGATTGATCTTACTCAAAATCAAAGCATACGTGGACTTTTACAGCAGATTCGAAAAATTGTAGGTGGAGCAATGGTCTATCAAGATACCCCTTTTGAAAGACTGATAAAGGAACTTGGTATTCAACAAAATTCAAGTTATACTAGAATTTTTCAAACGATGCTTAATTTCCAACCCATTAAAAAACAAAAATATCAAATGACTGGATTAGAATCTTTTGCATATGATCACGCTGATAATAATACCGTTAAATTTGATTTGAATCTTGCCATTAAGTATATTGAATATGATGATGTTAGCCAAGAATTTACGAGGCATGAAGATATTAGAAAAGAAGAAATTGAAAAAGAAGTTATTGGACAATTATATTATGATGTTAATTTGTTTTTACCTGAAACGATAGAACAAATGACTAGACATTTGTTAAATATTTTGAAGCAGATGACTACTAATTTAGATATGCCTGTTAAAAATATTCAGATTTTATCTGACGATGAAATGGAAAAGTTAATGGGAGAGTGGAGTCATACTACTTTTCATACTTACAGAAATGTCTCTTATTTTCACAAGCTGTTTGAAGAGCAGGTTGAACTTAATGGAAGCAAAGCAGCTGTTGTATTCCAAGGTGACTCGTATTCGTACAATGAACTTAACAAAAGGGCTAATCAATTGGCGAGACACTTAATATCGGTTGGTGTAGGCCCAGAAAAACTTGTAGGTCTATATGTGGAACGTAACTTAGATATGGTAGTAGGTATGTTGGGAATTTTGAAAGCAGGGGGTGCGTACGTTCCCTTTGATCCTATTTTTCCAGAAGAACGTATCAAATATATAATGGAAGATGCTAACATTGATACTATGGTTACACAACATAATTTAATGAATGGCTTAGGCTTTGTTCAAGGTGTTAAGATGATTCCCTTAGATAAGGAATGGGATAACATTTCAAAATACAATCATTTAAATATTGAAACTACATTGCAACCTTCCAACTTAATGTATGTTTTATATACATCTGGTTCCACAGGCAAACCTAAAGGTGTTGCTGTTGAACACGGAAATTATTTAAATTATTACTTTGGTGTGATGGAACGTTTAAATCTTGAGCCAAATCTAAAGTATGCCATTGCTTCAACATTTGCAGCTGACCTTGCCACCATCAATATTTGGGCAGCCCTAAATACTGGGGGACAAATTCATATTTTAAGTCAAGAATTATCAGTAAACCCCCAAGCTTTTGCAAGATACTTTGTGGAGAACCAAATCGATGTAATTAAAATGGTCCCAAGTCATTTTAAGGCATTGCATGAGCTGACAAATCTAAAAGACATAATACCAAATCGTTGTCTTATCTTGGCAGGTGAAGCTAGCTACTGGAGTATGATAGATGACATACGTCAATGTAAGCCAGAAACAAATATTCAAATCCATTATGGCCCTACAGAAACAACTGTTTCTATGTTGACTTATTCGGTTACCAGTGAAAGACCAGTTCAACATACTTCAACTTTGCCATTAGGTAGACCGTTGCCAAATGTCTTGGTGTATGTTCTAGATGAAGATAGACAAGCTGTACCAAAGGGAGTAGCAGGAGAATTATATATTGGTGGGCCAGGATTGGCAAGAGGATACTGGAATCAACCAGCATTAACTGCAGAAAAATTTATTATGAATCCATTTGATCAACAAGGCAATAGTAGATTGTACCGAACTGGTGATAGAGTACGTTTCTTAAAGGATGGAATAATTGAGTTTCTTGGACGTATGGATGATCAGGTGAAGGTTCGGGGCTTTCGGGTGGAACTAGGTGAAATAAATGAATCCATGAAGGAATATGAAGGTATCAAAGATGCTTTTACAATTGTTGTAGATGACTCCTCTGGAGAAAAACAGATTGTTAGTTATTATGTATGTATGCCAAACTGTCAAGTTGATTCTTCTGGAATAAGGAATTGTTTAAGAAACAAACTTCCCCATTATATGGTTCCGACTACTTTTGTTGAGATCGATAAGATACCATTAAATGCTAATGGGAAGGTAAATCGATATGAACTGCCTATACCTGATATGAATAGCATCTGCCAGGAATCAGAATTCATTGCCCCAGAAACAGATGAGGAAAAAGGATTAGCCACAGTATGGTCAGACGTACTTGGCATAGAAGCGATTGGAATAAATGATAATTTTTTTGCTATTGGTGGAGATTCTTTTAAAGCAGTTCAAGTTATCAGTAAGTTCCATGGTAAACTTAGTATAATGGATATTTTTAAATATTCTACAATCAAAGAATTGGCAAATTTATTAACCCAAGAAAGATCTGATGAGCGTGAACTTATATATCAAATTTCAAGTGGAAGTGATTCAAAAAATAAAACTGCTGTAGTTTGTATACCATTTGCAGGTGGTAGTGCCATAGCCTACAAGGAATTAGCCATGGCGCTGTCGGAAAATATAACATTATATGCAGTTCAAATTCCAGGGCATGATTTTAGCCAGAAAGATGAAAAACTTGAATCTCTTGAAAATGTGGCTCGTATGTGTGTGGCAGAAATAAAACAAAAAGTGGTTGCAAAAAAAATTGCTGTATACGGGCACTGTCTGGGTGGTGCGCTGGCAATTGAAATCGCCAGGGTATTAGTTGAAGAAGGGTTTTCCCTAGTCGGTGTATTCATGGGTGGAAATTTTCCAGTTTCAGAATTACCAGGAAAGTTTTTTAAAGTATGGAATCAGTTATTTCCTAGAGATCGCCGAATGTCAAATCGAGCTTATATGGATATGCTAAGATCATTAGGTGGATTTAACGAAAATCTTTCAGATGAACAGCGGGATTTTATTATAGCAAGTTTACGCCATGACCGACGTGAAAGTGAGCGTTATTATAGGAAGCAATATTCAGACAACAGTTTTACAAAATTAGACGTGCCATTGTTATGTGTTGTAGGAGAACTAGATAGAACAACTGAATTTTACTTAGAACAATATCATGACTGGGAATTTTTTTGCAGAGAGGTTGACACCATTGTAATTCCTCAAGCAGGACATTATTTCTTTAAACATCAAGCGAATACTTTGTCAGAAATTATTGAAGAACAGCTTAATAAGTGGGAATCTGAACCTGAGAAAGAAGTGATGAAATCAGCAGATGAAACAACACAAATAGAGCATCCTACTAAAAAGAAAAAAGAGGTTGTGCCTAGTTTAAATTTATTGCTTGCTTTTATATTAGGACAATTTGTTTCATTGGTTGGTTCTCAGTTAAGTAGCTTCGCTATGGGGATATGGGTATATGGCATAACCGGATCTGCCATGAGCTTTGGAGCAACTTTAATTTTTAGTCGACTTCCAGGGATTTTTATGTTACCGATATCAGGTGTGCTGGCTGATCGATATAGTAGGCGTATCATTTTGATTTGCAGTAATGTATGCTCTGCAACAGTAACACTTGTATTGGCTTTTTTAGTTTATAGTAATAAATTGCAAATTTATCATATTTATTTAGCAGTATCTATAAAATCATTTGCATCAGCATTTCAACGTCCAGCTTATTTAGCGGCTGTAGCGCAGATTACTCCAAAAAGATACCTTGGACAAGCAAATGGTTTTGTTCAATTGTCCAACTCAATAGGAGAAATGCTAGCGCCAGTGTTAGGTGGATTTCTAATAGCTGTATGGAACCTTTCAGGAATCATTTTTCTGGATTTCATTTCGTATGCGATTTGTATTGTTACGTTGCTGTCTATTCGCTTTCCAAGTACCATGTTCCGCAGAAATGATGAATCATTCTTTACACAGATGGCTAGCGGTTGGAATTTTATTTGCAGACGTAAAAGCTATATAGCATTGGTCATTTACTTTGTAGTTTTTAATTTACTGGTTGGAATTGTGAGTGTTCTTGTTACACCGTTGGTTTTATCCTTTGCATCTTCAGTGAAATTAGGACTAATTTCAGCAGCTACAGGTTTGGGTGGACTACTGGGAGGCGTATTAATGAGTATGTGGGGCGGGACAAAACGCAGATCAGAGGGAATGATTGGTTTCGGAATAACCATGGGACTAGCTTATGTATTAATAGGCCTGAGAGCAGATATTCGATTAGTAGTTATCGGTGTTTTTGCTTATGGGGTTTCCATGTCACTGATGAATGCTCATTGGCAAACATTAATCCAATCCAAGGTTCGACACGAACTATTAGCGAGAGTTTTTTCCATTAATCAGATGTTTGTACTATGGGCAATACCCTTGGGATATTATTTGGGGGGAATCTTATCAGATAAATTTTTTAAGCCATTGCTTTCAACACAAAATCAAATTTCAAACAATATTGCTTGGTTAGTTGGCACAGGACCAGAACGTGGAATTGGTCTTCTATTCGTAATGGTGGGTCTGTTAATAGCGATTTGGGGTACAATAGGTATGAAGTACAAGCCATTGCGATATATGGATGATTTATTACCAGATGCTGTAGTTGGTCCTATTTTTATTAGTAATAGAGATGAGTTACAAAAAGAAGAAGATCGTCGGCTTGAAACGAATTCATTGCTATGAAATCTAAGACGAATTAGCACGAAATGTCAAAAAGTATATGAGGTAGGGTGAAGGTATGATGAAGCATACACCAATAAATAAGTATAATGTAATGACGGTATTAAATAGTGACTATTTTGATTTTGGAAAGCTTTTTGTTAATTCTTTTTATGACAATATAGATTTAAGCATGGTTAATAAACTATATGTTTATGACACGGGATTATCTCCAATAGAAAAAATATATTTAGAGAGTTTTCCTAATTTAGAAGTAGTCTCCACACCTTTAAAAACGAAGCACATTGCACTACATGATGCAGAATGGTGTAAAAATGTATACTCAAAAACTGCATTCTTGTTGCAAGTAGTTGAAAAAGATGAACTGCCAACAGTTATGGTTGATTCAGATTGTATTTTTATTAGGGATTTTTTTAAGCTTTTATCCCCAGATTTTGATTTTATAGTTTGCAAAAGGAATGGAAAAGGAGCTTTTTCTGAGTATATCGCTTCCTTTTTTGTGATACATTCAATCGAAAAATCATCGGAGTTTATAAAGGACTGGAGAGAAAAGATGTTCCTTGGAACGGAAAGTCATAAGGAGAGTCCCGCATTATCTGAAATTGTTTATAAGGGCAAATATAACATAGGTGAACTAGCAGAAGAAGTCATATCACATACGGGAACAGATATGTCAGAATCAGTAAAAATAGTACATATGAAATCAACAACGGAGCTAAGAACGGTGGGACAAAGAATTAGACAACCACATTTGCAAAGCTATGCTGAAAAGTATTTGACAGAGTGCCCATTGATAGGTGCTGAGAATTTTTTGAGCAAAAAAGCAATTGCTCAGCAATTAAATCAGGAAATGGATAAAGATAAGTCAGATAATTCATTAAAAAAATTATCACCTCAACAGCGCGCATTGCTATTACAGCGGTTAAAAACAAATTAGAATTTCATGCTTAAATGTTAATGGTAACAAAACAATTAAATAGTAAGTGCAAAGGAGGAATTGTTATAGAAACGGATACATTAGACCAAGTTTTATGTTCTAAATACCCAGAAATAAAAGTTGAGGACGTGCGCATGGTAAAATCTCCATTACGAATATGCCCTTTTGGGGCGCACATAGATCATCAAAATGGATTGGTTGCAGGTTTGGCACTGAATATATCAATAGATATGGCTTATGTACCAAATGATACAGGGTATATTCGTGTTCAGAGTCTTGAATTTCCAGAAGAAGATAATTTTCATATTAACAATGTTCCACCAATGGTACATGGATCTTGGGGAAATTATTTGCGTGGAGCAGTACTTGCGTTAGAGAAAAAATTTGTTCTGAAGCGAGGCATTTACGCTATAATCAAAGGCAACTATCCTATTGGAGGACTGAGTTCGTCAGCCGCCGTTACAACTGCGTACTTACTGGCTTTGTGTGATGTGAATGAAATTGAAATATCAAAGTTGGATTTAATTATGTATAGTCATTGGGTAGAGGCATCCTTTATTGGTTTGAAAAATGGTTTATTGGATCAGTCCATGAATATTTTGAGTCGTGATGGTTTTTTGACCATCATGGATACAAAGACAGAGACATATGAATTAATACCTAAACCTAAAGAAATGGCAGAGTTTAAAGTTGTGATTATATATTCGGGGATTACCCAATCACTTATTGATACAGGATATAATACCCATGTAGATGAATGTAAGGTAGCTGCGTGGCTATTAAGTGAAGCAGCAGGATTTCCATTGACAAATTTTGAAAATGCTAAATTAAGGGATATTGATTATGAAATTTTTGAAACATATAAATCATATTTGCCGGGTAGATTTCGTAAGAAGGCGGAGCACTTTTATGGAGAAATGAATCGGGTGAAGGAAGGAATTTTAGCCTGGAATAAAGGTGACCTATGCAAAATAGGAAACTTAATGATTCAATCAGGAGAAAGCTCCATTAATAACTATGAATGTGGATGTTCAGAATTAGTTACTATTTTTAATATTCTTAAAAGCACAAGAGGCGTCTATGGTGCAAGGTTTAGTGGTGCAGGATATCGGGGTAGTTGCATTGGTTTTATTGACCCATCTTATGAAGTTGATATTAAATCCAGAATTGATGAGGAGTATCCTATCAAACATCCTGATTATGCAAATTTATATCAAGTGAATTTTGCTAAAACAGATAATGGTGCTAGGATTGTGGGAAGGGAATTGATAAGCTAATGAAGGCAGTCGTTTTAGCAGCTGGATACGCAACAAGGCTCTATCCATTAACAAAAAATTTCCCCAAACCATTGCTTGAAGTTAATGGAAGAACAATATTAGATTATATAGTTGATAAAGTGAATGAAGTAGATCTGATTGATCAGGTGATTATTGTCACCAATGATTGTTTTTATGAACATTTTTTAAGATGGTCAGAACATGGTAAGTATGAAAAACCGATAAAAATTTTAAATGACCATACAATTTCAAATGAAACAAGGCTAGGAGCAATAGCAGATATCCAATTTTGCATAGAGCAGGTAATGATAAATGATGATTTATTGGTGGTGGCAGGTGATAATCTTTTTGATTTTCATTTAACAACAATGGTTGAGTGGTTTTTAACAATAGGGACAGATATCATTACTGCTCATACACAAAGCAATGTTGAAGAATTAAAGCGTACTGGAGTAGTGCAAATAGATAACCGTTGCAAAGTAATTGGTTTTGAAGAAAAACCAACAAAACCATTATCCAACTTAGCGGTACCTCCCTTTTATATTTTTACTAAAAATACGGTTCATGGACTAATTAAAAAATATATTGATGAAGGTAATTCAGTGGATGCTCCTGGTAGCTTTATACCTTGGTTAATAAAATACAAAGAGGTTTATGTTCATCTACTGGAAGGCAAGCGATATGACATTGGAACAATTGAAAGTTATCATGCAGTTAAATCAATTTTTGAAAAATCAATGGTTTCATCATGAGTATTTTGTGAAACGTAAAATATTCTAGGAGGTTCAAGTGGATAAAATACTAGTTTTTCTTATGAAATTACCAGATGATTTGGATATTCAATTAATCAATGACAAGCTTCATTTGGTAGACCATTTTAAGAGAGAGAGAATACTCCAATTGAATAAGTTACAGGACAAAGCCAGATCTCTTTTTGGGGATTTATTAATGCGCTACGTAATAATAAAAAAGATAGGCATTCCAAATAATGAAATTCATATTGCTAGAAATAAATTTGGTAAACCTTATTTGAGCAATGTGAATGGTTATGAATATAACATAACACATGCTGGGGAGTGGGTAGCTTGTGCCATAGGGAAAGTTTGTGTAGGAATTGATATTGAAATGATGACCCATGTTGACAAAAGTATAGCAAAAATAGTTTTTTCAAATGAGGAATATGATTGGTTTATTAATCAGGGACAGGAAAGTAACGTAATAATGGATGGTTTTTTTAGATTATGGACAATGAAGGAAAGTTATATGAAAGCTATTGGTACAGGTTTCCATACTCAACCAAAATCTTTCACAATACCAATTACAAGTGGAGAAGCGCTTATTTTGTTTCAGAAGGAGTCTAAATTTTTCTTTAAACAATATGATTTTGACCCTAAATATAAATTGTCTGTTTGTTCCATGAGTAACCTGTTTTGTGAAACACCTGAAATTGTAGCGTTTACAGAAGTAGTTCATAAATAGCATTCTTTCAAATTTCTAACTGTAGGCGTTTGGAAAGAACCCGAATGAACTAGGTAAAGGGGCACAATATGGAAAATTTAAACTATGTAATTGACTTTGTAAATGATGCACTAAAATACGCACTGGATAAAAATACTCCACTTTTTGCTGACGAGTATTACCGTCAATCCAAACAACAAGTTTGTAAAAATTTTGATGGCACCCCAAATGTTATAAAATCTAATTTAGCAAGACAAATGAATTTTATTCGTACACTATATGCGTTATCAGCACTTACTGAAGACGACATTTATAAAGAAAAGGCAAATGCGGCTATCCATTATCATTTTGAACATCATCAATATAGAAATGGATTAATAGACTGGGGTGGACATCGGGTAGTAAATTTAAGAACACATAAATGTGTTGGTGAGCATGTTCATGAATTAAAAAATAATTTTCTGTCATATATGATTATGAATAAAGTAGATGAAGAACGTACGAAAAAGTATATGCGAGCATTTTGGAATGCTCATGTGTACAATTGGAAAACATTAGAAATAAGTAGACATGGAGATTTTTTTAAACCAATGGGAGTGTTATGGAACAATAATTTTGAAAACCCAGAACCTTTTTTTGAAGCACTTGGTTTATCTTTTTTAAATGCAGGCATCGATTTAATTTATACAGCATTTGAATTATATAAAATAACCAATGAAGAAGGTGCTCTGATTTGGGGAAAAAGATTAGCTGAAATGTATGTAAAAGCCAGGAATAAAAAAACGGGACTGGGAGTGTATCAATTTACTCAGCCAAAGCAACGGCAGACAACGGATGATTTTTCTATCACTTATTCTATTTATGGTGACAGGGCCAAACGTCAATTGGGTCCCGAGCTTGGAACGTTTGCGCTTGAGGGCAACGTGCTTTTGGAAGCCCATGCTAATACGATATATGGCATTAGTATTTTAACGGAGTTAAAGGAAGCAGAAACAGTACCCAATAAGGAATTGCGTGGTTTAATTAATGATTGCACTTCAGGACTCCTTGCATATGCAAAATATGGCTATATAAAAGAAACAAAAATGTTTAAACCACTTTTAGCGGATGGGCAAGACTTGACAGGTTTTATCCTACAAAGGGATGGGTATTACGGTCAAAAAGGTGAAAGTTTAGGCCAGTATAAGGCTAGCGGTACAATTTTTTTGGCATTTTTAAAAACTGCACTTATTAGTACCAATAAGGAGTTGCTTGAAGTTGCAGAGAGTATTGGTGAGAGCTTAGATTTAGGTCCAAAATTAATAAATTTAAAGACAAAGAATAGTTGTCCAGAAGTGCTATTTGCATATATAAATTTATACCAATATACCAATGACAATATTTATTTACAAATGGCAGAAACAATATCAAAAAATATATGTAATCTCGGTTTCGATGATGATATTATTAAAATAGATTCCTTGAATATACTTGCGCTTTTGTGTATAGAGGCAGCCAAAAGAAATATGTTAGACAGTATAGATTTTTCAATTTATATATGATGAGGTTTGAACCAAGTTAATGTGCTAATAAATAAAATAGAGAGGGAAACTTTTTTAAAAGTTTCCCTCTCTATTTTATTTATTAGCGTAACTCATGGATTTCTTTTCAGACATAAAAACAAAATAATCGTCTATTTCAACAATTTTAACGCCACCAAAAATAGCTGTTAATCTATTTTTGTACCAATCTTTTCGTTTGGTCACCATATACATTTTTCCACCTAAGCAAAGTCTGTTGAATCCTTTTTCAATAAAATGTTTAGGAATAGAAAAGTCAGCATGATATGGTGGGTTTGATAATATATGTGTAAAGTTAGATTCGGTAATATTTTCAAAACCGTTGCTACAAACAATAGAAATATCAGAGACCCCATTTACTTCTGCATTTTTAACAGCCATTTGAATAGCTTTTTTATTGCTGTCACTCATGAAAACATTTTTCGTGCCTATGATTTTTGCAGCAGTTATTCCTACTACACCATAGCCACAGCCTAAATCTAAAACTTTGTCAGATTCGCTGAACTCTATTTGAGACAGCATGGCAAGGGTACCTTTGTCTACATTTTCTGGTGAAAAAATATCGGGGCGGGTGTAAAATTTTAAATCATGTCCTTTAATCGTTGCTTCTAACATATATTTCTCCTTAGTTTTTATTTTTCAATATCAATCTTTAATCGTTACGAAGTATACTAATTCCTCTGTAGGAAGTATAACACGAATTAGTGGTACATATCAAAGGTTTTTGAAAAGGGGGATTTAATTGCACATCCCCCCCGTGTTTTATCATCTGTATTTTCCTTAACCTTCTAAGCTTTCCCTAAAATTGCAAAGAAGATTCTTTTTTCAAAACAACATTTGTATCTTCGGCTTTTTTGCTAGCGTAGTCAATGTCAAGATTTAAATTCTTTTCAGCAGATGCCAACATTAATTTGATTCGGTTTAATTGGTTTACCTCACTAGCACCTGGATCGTAGTCAATGGCAACGATGTTGGAAAGTGGGTAATTTCTTTTTAACTCTTTAATAATTCCTTTTCCTGTTACATGATTTGGTAAACAAGCAAAAGGTTGCATACAAACAATGTTGTTGGCACCAGAGTGAAGAAGCTCCACCATTTCAGCAGTTAAAAACCAACCTTCTCCCGTTTGATTACACAAAGAAACAATAGGACTTGCAAGGTCTCCAAGTTCTCTAATATTTTTAGGAGGCTCAAAGCGTTTGCTTTCTGATAATGCCGTTTTAAGGTGCTTTCTGTAAAGTTCAATGGCAGAGATTCCAACATTAGCTGCAAATTTAGTTATTTTCTTTCCACCTAAATGTTTCTCTTTTTGTGTTGAATTATAAAGGCTGTATAAAAGAAAATCAGTTAAATCTGGAACGACAGCTTCGGCACCTTCTGATTCCAAAAGAGAAACAATGTCGTTGTTTGCAGTTGGATGGAATTTTACCAAAATTTCTCCAACAACCCCTACACGAGGTTTTACAATGTCAAGCAAAGGTAACTCATCAAAATCTTTTATAATATCATAAATATTTTGTTTAAACACGTTTTTATTTCCCGTTTTAACGCCTTCCTTACATTTTTCGTTCCATTTTTCATACAGCGCATTGGCAGAACCTGCAAATGCTTCATAGGGTCTGGTTTTATAAACGACCCTCATAAACAAATCCCCATAAACAAGGGCTTGCATAGCACGATTTAAAAGTGCTGGTGTGTAAGTCATCCCAGGATTTTTTTCAAGTCCAGATGCGTTAAAGGAAATAACAGGAATCTCCTGAATATTAGCTTTTTCTAAAGCACGTCTGATAAATCCGATATAATTGCTTGCACGACAACCGCCACCAGTTTGGCTAATAAGAACAGAAGTATTGTTTAAATCATATTTTCCGGATTTAAGGGCTCTTAACAATTGCCCAACCACAATGAGCGCAGGGTAACAAGCATCATTATTTACATATTTAAGCCCAACATCAATTGATTCCCGATCCATGGCAGGTAAAACTTCTAAATTGTAACCAGAAGATTTAAATGCCTGTTCTAATAACTCAAAATGAACTGGTGACATTTGAGGGCAAAGGATTGTATGGTCTTTTTTCATCTTCTTTGTAAAAACAACTCTTTTTAAAGCAACGGAGTTTGTTTTGAGCTTCACATTTCTTTGTTTTCTTTCTTGCAGTGCAGCAAAAAGAGAACGAATACGGATTCTTGCAGAGCCTAAATTATTTACTTCGTCAATTTTAAGGCAAGTATAAATTTTTCCGGCAGAAGCTAAAATATCGTGTACTTGGTCTGTTGTTACAGCATCTAATCCGCATCCAAAAGAATTTAACTGAACAAGCTCTACATTGGTAACGGTTTTTACATAACTTGCAGCAGCATAAAGTCTTGAATGGTAAGCCCATTGGTCACGAACAGAAAGTGGACGTTCCACCTCTTTTAGGTGAGAAATGCTATCCTCTGTTAAAATAGCAACGCCATACCCATTAATTAGTTCAGGAATACCGTGGTTTATTTCTGGGTCAACGTGATAAGGACGACCAGCCAACACAATTCCTGTAATATTTTTTTCTTTCATAAGGGCAAGGACTTCTTCCCCTTTGTTTCTTACATCTTGACGGAAGCTTTCTTGTTCCGCAAAAGCCGCTGTAAGGGCAGATTCTAATGATTCTTTGGGAATGTTGAATTCAGAAAGTGCGTTTATCAATTCTTTTAAAACCGATTTTGGGTGGTCAAGATTTAAAAACGGATTTTTAAAGTTAATATTTTTTTCACGTATTTCTTCTACGTTGTTTCTAATATTTTCTGGGTAAGAAGTTACAATGGGGCAGTTAAAATTTTTGTCCGCATCTTTAATCTCTTTTTTCTCATAAGAAACACTTGGGTAAAAAATAAAATTAATATTTTTATGAATTAAGTCCATAATATGACCATGAACTAATTTTGCTGGATAACAAACAGATTCACTAGGAATAGATTCGATTCCCATTTCATAAATGTGTCTTGAAGAAGGGGCAGAAAGTTCAACCCTAAATCCTAGTTTGTTAAAAAACGTAAACCACAACGGATAATTTTCATACATATTTAAAACACGAGGGATACCTACAGTTCCTCTAAAAGCATCCTTTTCCCCTAAAGGATTGTAATCAAAAAGTCTTTCGTATTTATATTCAAAAAGATTCGGAATATCCTTGCTGGCTTTTTCTTTTCCAATTCCTTTTTCACAACGGTTTCCAGAAATAAATTTACGGTTTCCACTTCCAGAGAATTTGTTAATGGTTAAAAGACAATTATTTTCACAAGCTTTACAACGTGTTAAGTTTGACTCAATTTGTAAATTGTTTAAAGCTTCTTTTTTTAATAATTTTGTTTCATAGCCTTCACTGTATTTTTCACGAGCAATAACAGCAGCACCAAATGCTCCCATAATACCAGCAATGTCAGGGCGAACCGCTTCACGCTCAGAAATAAGCTCAAACGTTCTTAAAACCGCTTCGTTGTAAAAAGTTCCGCCTTGTACTACAATTTTTTTGCCCATGTCTTCTGGCTCTGTAATTTTAATTACTTTTTGTAAAGCGTTTTTAATAACAGAGTAAGCAAGACCAGCAGAAATATCGGCTACTTGTGCGCCTTCTTTTTGAGCTTGTTTTACCCGAGAGTTCATAAAAACAGTACATCTTGAACCTAGGTCAATGGGATTTTCCGCAAATAAAGCAATTTTTGCAAAATCACTAATTTCATAATTTAAAGATTTAGCAAATGTCTCAATAAAAGAACCACAACCAGCGGAACAGGCTTCGTTCAGCAAAACATTGTCAATTACGCCGTCGTGAATGTGAAGACATTTCATGTCTTGTCCACCGATGTCTAAAATGAAGTCAACTTCTGGTGCAAAAAACTTTGCAGCTTTATAATGGGCTACCGTTTCAATTTCTCCATGATCAACCATAATGGCAGCTTGTGCTAAAGCTTCCCCATATCCTGTTACACAAGAATTTCGAATGGTAACGCCTTCTGGTAATATATCGTAAATTTCATTTAACGCTTTTGTAATCATTTTAAGGGGGTTACCTTGGTTCCCTGCATAAAAACTATGAAGTAAAGAGCCATCGGCGGCAACCAAAGCCAACTTGGTAGTGGTGGAACCAGCATCAATACCAATAAAAGCGTCTCCTTGATATGTTTTCAAGTCTGTTTTAGGAACAGCATCTTTGTTATGTCTATCTTTAAATGCTTGATATTCTTCTTTGTCAGCAAAAAGTGGATTCAGTCTGTTGATTTCAAATGAAAGTGCTTTTTTATTTTGTAAATTATAAAGTAATGTCTCAAAAGTAATGACTTGATCTGCTTTTGATGATAAAGCTGCACCCATTGCTGCAAATAAATGAGAGTTGTGAGGCATTACAACTTCATCAGGGGTTAGTTCAAGTACTTCAATAAATCGATTTCTCAGTTCAGACAAGAAATGCAAAGGTCCACCAAGAAAGGCAACTTTTCCTCGAATTGGTTTTCCGCAAGCAAGACCGCTGATGGTTTGACTTACAACTGCTTGAAAAATAGAAGCTGCAAGGTCTGGTTTTGAAGCACCTTCATTAATCAACGGTTGAATATCACTTTTTGCAAAAACACCACAACGGGCTGCAATTGGATAAATCACTTTTTTATCTTTTGCAAAATCATTGAGACCAGAAGCATCTGTTTGAAGCAGAGAACCCATTTGGTCAATAAAGGAGCCTGTGCCCCCAGCACAAATTCCATTCATTCTTTGTTCAATTCCATTTGTAAAGTAAATAATTTTCGCATCTTCACCACCAATTTCAATTGCTACGTCTGTCTCTTTTGCAAAAACTTCAATTGCAGCTGAAACGGCGATTACTTCTTGAATAAATGCGACATCAATGCTTTTGGAGAGTGATAACCCGCCCGAACCAGTAATCATGACAGAAAAACGAACATCCCCTAGTTTATTTTTTGCTTCATGAATTAAATCAAATAATGTTTCTTGTATATTTGAAAGATGTCGCTTATAACTTTCAAAAACACATTCCAGTTTATTATTTAAAACAACTACTTTAATAGTAGTTGAGCCGATATCTACTCCAAGTTTTAAGTTTGTCATAATTCTTCTCCTTATTTTGTTTCCACTTATCTTGAAATACTATTCCAAATCATTTTAAACGAGGTTGATGAAACTTTGCTTACTTCAACTTGCTCGTCTACAAGTTGAAGAAAAAATGCACCTTCTATAGACGCTAAAATTTGTAATGCGATGGCGTGGCTGTCAAAGTTTGTTTTTAGTTTACATGATGTTTTTCCTTGTTCTAACAGCTCAACAAGAAATTCTTTAATTTGGGCATAAAAACGGCAGCGGTAATCAGAAATAAAGTCATATTTTTTTTGCCCCTCCATTAAAAGAAAATAAAAATGTTTAAATTGTAAATCGTTGTTTTTACAAACTTCATGTATGATTGCTTCTCTATTTGAAAACATTTCAAAAAAAAGAATGAGCTTTTCTTTTACACATATTTGACATGTTCTCAATTGTTCCAGCATGTTGTCAAAAAAGGTAAAAATATATTTTTCAGCTACGCTTACGATAAGCTCGTCTTTACTTTTGAAATGATGATAAAATGCGCCTTTTGTAATTTTGGCGTGTTGTAATATGTCATTAATAGAAACGTCGGTAAACCCCTTGTCTACAAAAAGTGTAAAAGAAGTATCCATTATTGTATTTTTGGTTTGCATCATATACCCCAACTTCACATTGTATTGTTCGGTATACATACCAAACGGTTGGTTTTTATTATATAACAAAAAAAAATATTTTTCAACATTTAAAGTATTCTATAAAAGGTTTTTTATTACATATATATGCGCGTGGGGGGGAGAGGATGTATTCATTGCCATAAAAAAATGCCTTGCTACATAGCAAGACATTACAGTGATTTGGTTTATTGAATTTCAACATCAAAAAAGGAAGTGACGATGATATCGGCAGGCGTTAAATCTTGATTGCCAGAATTTTTATTTACAAAGGCAATACACTTCATGTTTGCCGCTTTCGCCGCCAGCACTCCATTGCCAGAGTCTTCAATTACAATACATTCTTCTGGTGCGACCTCTAAAGCTTCGCTTGTTTTAATAAAAATATCAGGAAATGGCTTGCCTCTTTTCATGTCCTCGCCACTTACAATTTCATCAAAACAGTTCTTCAGTTGTATTTTTTCAAGCAACCGATAAATAAAATCATAAGAAGAGGACGAAGCGACGGCAACTTTTAATTTCTCAGATTTGATTTTTTGAATAAGCTGGGGAATCCCATCAATTGCGTCTAAGTCACACTCATTCATTAAGTTTTTTAATATTTCTGTGTGGTAAAAAACAATTTCATCAATAGGATTTCGAATAAAAAAATCTTTTTTGTATTTCGTCCATCGGTCGTGGTTAGTCATACCAGCATATTTTTCTACAATTTCAAGGGTGGCGTCAATACCTAGTTTTTTTAATGTTAAAAGATCAACTTCAAAATGTAGCGGTTGAGTGTCTGCTAAAACACCATCCATATCAAAAATTACAGCTTTAATCAAAGTGTACCTCTCCAATCTATATTTTGTTAACGTTTTTACACAGGCAGGAAGTTCGGTTGTTGCTTTAATCAGTATAATTTGTAATCTAAAGAATAGCAAATTATTTTTTATGGCATTGATGAAATGTCGAAAAAAGGGAGCGCATAAAAGATTTTATGCAATTTTTTTACAAATATTGACTTTTTTTGTAATAATGATATAATATTGTAAGCAAGAATAATACATGACATGTTACTAGGAAGACAAGTTGTGAAAATCGTATTTTACAAAAAGGAGACTTAAAAATGAAATCATTTGGATTGGTAAGAAGAGTAGACGAGCTTGGGAGAATTGTGCTTCCAAGAGAATTAAGAACAAGTTTTTCAATTAATGAAAAAGATCCTTTAGAAATATTTACAGAAGAAGATAAAATAATTTTAAAAAAATACGTTCCAGGAGATATTTTTGACGGAACAATGGAAGAGTTAGTGGAGTATAAAGGTAAAAAAGTTTCTAAAAGCTCTATCATTGAACTTGCAAAATTAGCTGGACTTGAAATTAAAGAATAATATATAAAAAAATACGACCTGTCTATCAAAAAATGGTAGACAGGTTTTTATTGTGTTTAAACACCGGAAAATGCCATGAAGCCACCATCCACGGGAATAACAGTCCCCGTAATAAATCCGGAGGCGTTGGCATCACATAAAAACAATAAAGTTCCCACTAAATCAGCAGGGACCCCAAATCGTTTCATGGGAGTTTTAAAAAGTATTTTTTGAGAGCGTTCTGTGTAGCTTCCATCGGTATTTAGCAACAACTTTTCATTTTGTGATGTAATAAAAAAACCTGGGGCAATGGCATTGACCCGAATGCCCGCATCTGCAAAGTGAACTGCTTCCCATTGTGTAAAATTGCTAATAGCCGCTTTTGCAGCACTATAAGCGGGTACTTTGGTTAAAGGCGTCATAGCTGACATAGAAGAAATATTGACAATACAACTATCTTTTTGATGTAGCATTCTTTTTGCAAAAACTTGGGTGGCCAATAAAGTACCCATAAAATTTAACTGAAAAACAAAATGAAAACCTTCATAGTCTAAATTAAAAAATGTGGTCAATTCTTCTTTTTCTAAATCACCCATTTGAAAAGTTTCGTTGGTGGTACAACCTCGGGAGTGATTTCCGCCAGCACCATTAATTAAAATATCAACACGTCCAAAGGCGTTCCATATTTCTTCATCTGCTTTTTTCAGACTTTCAACATGGAGGACATCGCACTCAATTGCTAGGGCAGTTCCACCATTTTGCTTTATTTTTTCAGCAACGCTTTCAGATGCTTCTTTTTTCAAATCAAGCAGTGCTACTTTTGCACCATGTTTTGCAAGTTCTTCTGCAAAGACGCTACAAAGGACACCACCAGCACCAGTAATCACTGCAACTTTATTTTTAAAATCAGCCATCGTAAAACTCCTTTATTTTTTTAATCGGTCTATTGCTTCCCATAATCCGTTTAAGTAGGTAGCTCCTAATGCTCTGTCAAATAATCCGTAACCTGGGCGGGCTTTTTCTCCCCAAATCATTCTTCCGTGGTCAGGACGCATAGGTCCTTCAAAGCCAATGTCGTGATACGCTTTTATAATGGCAAACATATCTAAACTTCCGTCACAAGTTCGGTGTGAAACTTCATCAAATTTTCCCCGTTCATGAATTTTGATATTTCTTACGTGTGCAAAATGGATTTTACCTTTTTCTCCAAAATATCGGATAAGTGCTGGGATGTTGTTGTCTGGGTTAGCCCCAAGAGAGCCACTACACAAGGCTAAACCATTAGACGGGCTATCTATGATATGTAAAAGTCGTTCTATGTTTTCTTTTGAAGTAACAATTCGTGGTAAGCCAAAAATTCCCCAAGGTGGATCATCAGGATGGATTGCCAGTTTCATATGATGCTCCTCAGCCACGGGAATTACTTGGCGCAAAAAGTTTTCCAGATTTTTAAAAAGTTGCGCTTCATCTACAGATTGATATAATTCAAAAAGTTTTTTAATTTCTCCGATACGTTCAGGCTCCCACCCAGGTAAATGAAATCCGTTAGAATTTTTTTCTATGGTTAAAAACATTTCAGTTGGATTGATTTTTTTTATTACATCTTCATCATAAGAAAGAGCATTTGAGCCGTCCACCAGTTGTTTTGCCAAGTCTGACCTTGTCCAGTCAAAAATAGGCATGAAATTATAAGTTACTAAATGAATACCAGCTTTTGAAAGATTGATTAAAGTTTCTTTATAATTATCGATGTACTTTTGTGCAGTTGGTAGATTTAATTTGATGTCCTCATGAACATTCACACTTTCTATGCCACATATTTTAAGATTCTCAGCTTCCACTTCACGTTTTAATGCAAGAATGTCTTCCAGTTGCCAGACTTCTCCAGCCGGAAGGTCAAGGGCTGTAATAACACCAGTGACTCCAGGAATTTGGTGAATTTGGGAAAGGGTAACGCTATCATTTTTACTTCCAAACCATCGAAGTGTCATTTCCAAAATAATCATCTCCTTATAAAAACCAATAACAATACTATAATGGATTTTCATTTTAAATACAATTACAGATATACCTGAGTTGAATGAAAGTCATGGGATTTTCATTTTAAAAATAGCACGTCACAAAAAAATGGAAAAATTTTAAATTTGAAAAAATAAGAATAATAATATTAAAAAAAAGCAAACTATCTTCATGACGGTTTAACTGCTAGTAAAAAAAATTTTTTACTAATGATGTTGAATCAGTTCGATAAAAGTTAAATCGCTCATCGGTAACCATTCTGTTACTAAAAAAATGAAAGGGGCTTTGTAAATGGCCAATATTAGTCAATCGGAATTAAATTCCATCAGAGAAGTAGTTGCAGCGCACCAAATGATGTCATCAAAATTAGGTACCTACGCACAACAATGCCAAGACCCACAAATTAAACAAATGTTTCAAAAAGCATCAACAGAGGCACAAAGTAGTGCACAAAAATTAATTCAAATGCTGTAAGAAAAGGAGTGATGACAATGCAAGAAAAAGATATGGTAATGGATGTATTAAGTGGTTCAAAAGCAAGTATCGGTAACTATGCAAAAGTAATTACAGAATGTGCTGACCAAAATTTAAGACAAACCTTTCAACAAATGAGAGATGGCGACGAAAAATTTCAATATGACTTATATAAAATTGCTGACCAAAAAGGCTATTATGTTTGTTCACCACAAGCAAATCCAACAGATTTAAATGATATTAAGTCAAGCCTCACACAAAACACAACAGCAACAACTGGTGCAGGACCAATTCCAGCAGGATTAATGAGATAATTTATTATTTTAAAAAACAATAATAAAAATACTAGAAGTCTTTTGTGGCTTCTAGTATTTTTATTGAAAGGAAAAAAGCTAACATTCGGGGGGAGAATGTTAGCTTTTTTTGAGGGGTGATATTAAATAAAGTATGTACCATAGGGTACAATTATATAATTCCCATAAAAATTGTTTTTATACAAGTGATTTAATAAGTTGTTCTTTATCCCCATACACTAAATCAATAACAGGAATTTCAGGCATGGTGTAAGCACCAGCATTTAATTTCATAGAAGCTCTGGCACAAGAAATCATTACTTGAGCAGTAGCAGCAGGGTTATTAATTGTCATAGAGAAGTTGAGCAATTGGTTTTGTGTTTTTCCAGAAACGCCTTTTCTTTGCATATGAACCGCATGACCCATGTCAAGAAGGTCGTCAACGCTATCCACTTTTGTAACTGTTGTAACGTCTTTGATAAAGTAAGGATCGTTTTTAATTTCTTTTTCAACAGTGGCAAAATCAACACCGTCTTCTAATTCAATGTAAACCGCTCTTTTGTGAATACCAGCATCGTCAGGAATAGTCATAGAAAGGGCATTTTTAACACCTTTTTTAGATTTAACAGCAACGGTGTGTCCCATACTCATCCCAGGGCCGAAGTTTGTATACGTAAGTCCTTTTGGTGCAATGGCAAGCATTAACATCCGAACAACTGAGTCGCTTCCAGGATCCCAGCCAGCAGATAAAACAGCAACGGTGCCATTTTTTTTGCCAATTTCATCTAAAGAAGTTCTCACATTCCAAAGTTCACCATGAATATCGTAGCTGTCAACGGTGTTAATTCCTAAGCTTAAATATTGTGGCGCAATTTCAGGAACACTTCTGGTTGGTACACATAAAATTGCAACGTCAACTTTTCCCAATTCTTTAATATCAGAAACAACTTTCACGTTTTGAAGTTCGGTATTAGAAGTAGTAGATCTTCTAACAACGCCAGCAAGTTCCATGTCTGGTGCTTCGTTAATTGCATCAATAGCGTATTTTCCTACATTACCATATCCAACAACCGCAACTCTAATCATCGTAACACTTCTCCCTTTGTAATAGTAAAAATAAAATTATTTTTTGAATTATAATATTATTTGCATTATTTTACAAGTGGTATTTAAAAAAATTCATGACTTTATTAAAAGTAATGAGATGTAATAAACAATAATATAATGATAATAGATTTGTTTGGTAAATTGTAGATGGGGTTAAAAAACTCCAATGGAAGAGGGGAGTATGGTTACATGGTGATACATGTTGTAAAAAGTGGGGAAAGTTTATATTCCATAGCACAACAATATGGCGTAAACTATCTGGAAGTGGCAAGGGAAAATGAAATTCCTGTGGATCAGTCACTGGTGGTTGGGCAGACGATTGTTTTAACACAAGCAGGAGATACAAAAAAATTGGGAATGATACAGGTAAATGGCTATGCCTTTCCCAATATCAGTGATGAGGTGCTAGAGAAAACCTTGCCTAATTTAACATTTCTCAGTATATTCAGTTATAACATATTAGAAGATGGAACATTAGCAAATATTGAAGATCAAGATCTAATCAATAAAGCAAAAGACAAAAGAGTTCAGCCTGTTATGGTAATATCCAATATTGTAGAAGCAACTGGTTTTAATAGTGATTTAGTACACACTATTTTAGCAGATACAGCCATTCAAGATAAATTAATTGACAATGTAATCAACAATATGAAACAAAAAGGATATGAGGGAGTGGATGTAGATTTTGAGTATGTTTACCCTTATGACCGAGTAGCGTATAATAATTTTTTAAAAAAATTAGTCGATGCCTGTCACGCCGAAGAATTTTTTGTAACAACGGCTTTAGCACCAAAAACATTTGCAGAGCAAAAAGGAAAACTTTACGAAGCACATGATTATGCTTTTCATGGAAATACAGTAGATCATGTCATTATTATGACTTACGAGTGGGGATACACCTATAGTGCTCCAATGGCGGTAGCGCCAATCAACTTGGTGGAGAATGTAATAAAATATGCCGTTACAGATATTCCTTCTGACAAAATATTTATGGGGGTTCCAAACTATGGATATATTTGGAAGCTACCTTATGAAAAAGGAACTGCTGCCAAGGCTATTGGAAATTATGAAGCGGTGGATTTGGCAAGACAATATAATGCACGAATAGAATATGATGAAGAAGCACAAGCTCCATTTTTTACTTATGTAGATGAAAATAAAAAAGAAAATGAGGTTTGGTTTGAAGATGCAAGAAGTATAAAAGCAAAATTAGAGTTGGTGGCAAAATATAACCTTGCCGGACCAAGCTACTGGACCATTAACCGATTTTTTCCACAAAACTGGCTTGTGTTAACTTCTCTTTTTGATGTGGAAAAATCATAAGTGTGTATTAAAAGTGGCAATAAAAAAACATATATCTAGGCGGTTGCCATTGATATATGTTTTTTGTTTTATGCTTTAGAAGTTGTAGTGGCAGAAGCACCTGTAGCAGCTGCCGCAGTACTTCCAGCAACGCCTTTTTCCCAATCATCAAAGCCTTTCATCACTGCATCATATGTTTGTTTTGTAATTGGAGGCATCTCATCTTTGCCCCAATCTTTTTTAGCAGCCGAAAAACCACTTTCAACCGCTGCTTTCATTTTTTTAATAAGCTCTGGATTATCACCAGCAAGGGCTTTCGCAAAATCTAAAATTCTGCCAGACGTTTGTTTAACGCCCCAATAGCCATCTTCGCTAACTTCTTCTTGGGCTTTCTTTTGTGTTTCTGCATCCACTTCAATTTTAAAATTTGGGTCATTATTTTTTAGAACATCTTCAAACTTAAGTCCTTGTTTAGAAATCAGTTTTTCAACCATATTTCTAAAGGAAGAAATTCTATCTTCGCTATCTTTTTTTAATCTGTCAATGGTGCTTATATCTACTTTATATGACTTTGCACCTGGTGAAGAATCTGCTTTCATATAAACTGCTGCGGCTTCATTGGATTTAGTTTCTGTCGATTTGGTTTCTGCTGCCTTAGTGGTGTCCGTCCCTGTGTTAGTGGTTGTAGTCCCTGTAGTTGTATTGATGGAACTTGTAACTGAACCTACTGCCATAATAATCCCCTCCGTGGTTTTATACTGTAGCGGTTTAACTTTTCATAGGCAAAATTAATTAAGCCGCTATACGATATAGAAATGTTTAGATTACATTTCTATATCGTATAATATTGTGAAAAACTTAATAGATTTTACCAATTTATCTAAAAGTTTTATAAACCCCTTAAAAAAAGATTATTTTGTTGACACGTTTTTCTAATTGTATTATAATGTTGCTGTTTAATATGTGCGCCACTTGAAATCCGTTAGCCCCGGGTTTTGATATAATGGACTTGTTTTTACAATTGTTTAGGAGGGTATTATTTTGAGAACAACTTTCATCGCTAAGCCTGCGGAAATTGAAAGAAAATGGTATGTTGTTGACGCTAGTGGCAAAACGCTCGGTCGTTTGGCTTCTGAAATTGCTAAAATTTTGCGTGGAAAACATAAACCTATTTATACACCACACGTTGATACTGGTGATTATGTAATTATTATCAATGCTGAAAAAATTGCTGTAACTGGTAACAAACTGAATGATAAAATGTACATTACACATTCTTATTATGTTGGTGGTTTAAAAGAAACTTCACTTAAAACGATGCTTGCTAAAAAACCTGAAGAAGTTTTAAAACATGCTATTAAAGGTATGTTACCTAAAAACGTTTTAGGTAGACAAATGTTCAAAAAACTCTTTGTTTACAAAGGTGCTGAACATTGCCAACAAGCTCAAAAACCTGAAGTTTTAGAAATTAACTATTAATTCGATAAGGAGGTTTAAAAATGGTAGCAGCTAGATATTATGGTACTGGAAGAAGAAAAAGTTCTGTTGCACGTGTTTACTTAGTTCCTGGCAACGGTAAAATCACAATCAATAAAAGAGACATTGACGATTATTTCGGCCTTGAAACTTTAAAACTTATAACAAGACAACCTCTTGAACTTACTAATACTTCATCAAGATTTGATGTTCGTGTAAATGTTCATGGTGGTGGTTACACTGGTCAAGCTGGAGCAATCCGTCATGGCATTTCCAGAGCGTTATTAGAAGCAGATATTGATTTAAGACCTATTCTTAAAAAAGCTGGTTTCTTAACTCGTGACCCAAGAATGAAAGAAAGAAAGAAATATGGTCTTAAAGGCGCAAGACGTGCTCCTCAATTCTCAAAAAGATAGTTTTGACCAAAATAAAAATCCCGCAAACCTTGAGTTTGCGGGATTTTTGCGTGTGTGGAAGCCTGTGTAAATATGAGTTTTTATCACGGTAATAAACAAGTAATAGACACGGTAATAGACAAATTAAATCATTTCTACAGCCTTTCTTAGCTTCAAAAGCTCGATATACTTCAATGCGTCTATAATTTCTTCAACGTTCATTTCTTTTACGCTATCAATGAGTCTTTGTTTATATTCATCAAGAGGTTGCTCTTCAAGAGTAGCCTCTTTTTCTTTTTTTGGTTTAATTATACTTTCATTTGTATTCATAGAAATGTTTTTTGTGTCTTGTTAATACCTACTACCCAAAATTCGGCAATAGTATCTGACAATAAGCTGTAACGGAGAGCAACGCCAGTATCTGCCTCAATTTTCATATTTTTTGATGGGGTAATGCCAAACATTGATAAAATATCTTCCATATTGGTAAATTTTGTACTTTCGTCGTGAAGATTATTATATTTTTCTGAATTATAAGTAAATTGAACAACAGCATTATCAATCACCATAAATTCATAGTGCGTACCATCATCGTAACTATAAGTTTTAGCTGGATATGTTTTGCTGTTAGTAGATTTAAAGTTCCAATCCTCAATGTTTGAAGGTTTGCCCATAAGCTTTTCTAATTCATCAGGGGATATTCTACTAAATTTATTTGCATCTATTATAGCGGAGATTTTTTGTACAGTAGATTTTGAAATGGCTTGAGTAGTGTCATAATTACTAATATTTTTTCACTACACAGAACCTCCAATGGTTTGTTTTATTTTAAACTCGCTAAAGCCTGTCTAGTTGTTCAGCTGACAAGGACATCGTAGTATCTGTATTCAAAAAATCACCAAGAGTAATGTTGAAGTATTCACAAATTTTGAAAATTAAATCTATAGAAGGTTCGGCAGTACCTTTCTCTATTTTATTAATGTTAATTGACGATTTATTTAAAGGTGCGGAGACTTTATCGGGGTGGCCGAGAAGGAAATAAAAACGAACTATAGGCTGAAAGGACGAGTTTCGGAAAATCAAACGTGTTGGCTTAATGAGTTGAAAAGGCAAGGTTATTATGCTGTTGTGTGCTATGGGTTTGAAGAATCAAAGAAGATAATTGAGTGGTATTTGAAGGAATGAAAAAAATTTTAATTCGGGGCGAGGAATGTTGACGAATGAACAAATTGTTGAATCTAAAGCAGGCGAGATTGGTAATTGAAAAAGCTATTTATGATGATTGTATGAGACTCTTGTAGGCAAAAGAAAAGTAGGCAAGGCCTACTTCTTGGATTTTTCTTTTTCATTCCCGCCGGGCTTGGACGCTTCTCTCCTTGCAGGAGGAGTCTTGTCGTTAGATTCTCTTTGGGCATTGCGTGTTTTTTCATTAGACATTGTATTCACCTCGAAGGTTAGTTTACGCAAGTGGAATGAGGTTTATACAAGTAAAAATGTTCTTTATTCTTGTTGGAGAAGGCATTGGGAAAAATGAGTTAAATTGAGTGTTGGGGTGAAAGGGTGAGATATAATGAATCTAAGGTCAAAAGCATATTTGTATGAAAAAAACACAGTTGTCTTTGATAAAGAACAAATCAATAATAGTGTTGAGAGGCAATTTAGAGAGATATCATTGATTATTTCAAGAAAAAAATTTTAGATTTATATGATAATGCCTCTTCTTGCATAGGAAGTTAAAAGAGTGTAGTTATTCTAATTCACAGAAAATAAAGGTGTTTGTCAGCCTATAAGACCAACTAAACACCTTTAATTTATTGCTTTAGATTATTTAATTCTTCAGCCTGTTGTTGGACCTTGTCAATATCCGTATCTTTCATATGAAAACTTTCACCAAGAATATGGTTTTCAAGCTTTTGCGCTGCATCTTCAGGAAAGTATTCACGATGACCATGATTACCAGCATCAAGGTTTGCGTTTAGTGCACTTTTGCGCATATATTCATCTCCTCATTAATTGGGGTGCGTAAATCCACCACAGTGCAGACTTGTAAAGTTGCTATATAAAGCCTTGCGGAGTTAGTGTGCGTAGGTTGGATAGGGATTATTCGGAGGTGTCGAAAGAAAATTAAGTGTAGATTTTATTATGGAGGAAATTGGATGAAAAAGTATTGGTGGAATTTTAATGAACACGATGATATTTGGAGTAGAGTCTTAAGAATAAGTTTAAAGTGCTAAAATGGCTTCCAAGTGCGAAAAAGCGAAACAAACAAAAAAGCTAATGATGGGAGTCGAACCCACGACCTGCTCATTACGAGTGAGCTGCTCTACCTCTGAGCCACATTAGCATAGGTAAATTCTATAGTAGCAAGAGTTTTATGTCAAGAGAGAATTACGGGGGGAGAAAATGAACGTATATTTAGCGGTTACAGCAGATGAATATGAGCTTCCCTTGTTTGTAAAGGGGGCAATTTAGAGATAAAATCACAGACTACGTTGGGGAAGTAACAGACTTGAGGGATATTATTAAGTTAAATTTGCAGAAGATACAGCATGAAAGAAGTAGACTGGAAAGATATATAAGCATCATAGAAAGTATGGGAAAAGTCTTTGTACAATATCAGTAATTTTTTGTTGTTCAAAAATTTTATCTAAACCATTTTCTGGATACATGAGTCTCCTCCTAAAAAAACAATAATGTTTTAGCACTTTTCTTTCCATAGATTACTACTTTAATCAGTATATTCCCCTTACAAATAAAAAACGACCGCTGGATTGCAGCGGTCATTTTTTATTTGTGGGCTTGTAGAAGTGCTTTTGAAACTGCATCTAGCAATACGTTACTTGTAATAACAGCATCTTGGGGAATATTTACATCAAGGGATTGGCTTTTTACAATTTCCTTTGCCAGTTTATCAAAGGTTGGTTGAACCAGCGGATAAAAAACTTCTTGAACTTCTGCCATATTTTTAAGTTGGATAGACGTAATTTTCTTGCTGGTTACCGTTACATCAACACTTACTGGCGTATTATGTAGTGTTATTTGTGAAGAATATGTTCCTGGTGTATACATAGCTGTCGTATTTTTCTCTCTTGGCAAAAAGAAATAAATTAAAAGTGCAATTAATAAAATTCCCAAAAGTGCAAATAGAGCTGTCTTTAGTAATTCTTTGAGCTGTACAACAATTATTTTTGTGTGACCCATAAATAAACCTCCTTTTTTCCCCGTATTGGCATATTATATTTTATTAGAAAACATGGTAAAATATGCTTGTAATTATTAAATTAGTCATTTGGTGGTTAAGATGTAAAAAATCTTAGTCTATTTATTGAGGTGTAATAAATAACTGGGAATTTTAAAGGAGTTTTCTAATGGGTTTACGATATATATTTGGAAGTTCTGACAGTGAAAAAACAAAATTTTGTTTAGATGAAATGACTGGAAGAATAAAAGACGATTCAAAAAGTAATTTTATTTTAATTGTACCAGAGCAATACTCTTTGCAAGCTGAAAAAAACTTAGTCAAAAGCCTTCAGGGAAATGTAGTCCTACAATCTCAAGTGTTAAGCTTTCAACGGTTGGCGTATTATGTTTTTTCGGAAGTAGGGGGTGTAAATAAAAAAATATTAGAGGATATTGGTCGCAATATGCTTCTGCGAAAAATATTGTTTGAAAACAAAAAAGAACTAACTTTTTATCATAAGTCTATTGATAAGCAAGGTTTTTTAGAACAGCTGGGAGTTATAATGGAGGAATTTTTTAAATACAAAACAAACTTTGAATCCCTAGAGGCAAGTATTGCTGTTTTGGAGAACCAAACATTAAAGGCAAAGCTACAAGACCTTTATCTTATTTATAAAAAATATACGGAGTTTATTCGTCATGAATATATATCTCAAGAGCAGAACTTAGATATTTTAGCAGAAAAAATAAAGTTATCTCCCTATATCAAAAATGCAGAAATTTGGATAGATGGCTTTACAGGTTTTACACCACAAGAATTTAAAGTTATTGAAATGCTTTTACAGCATGGAAAAAGAGTAAGTCTTACCATGAGCATAAAAGAAAATGATAAAAATATAAGAGAAGGAAAAGTATGGGAGTCAGACCCTTTTTATGAGATTAAACTGACTATCCGAAAAATTGATAAAATAGTAGCCGTTCATGGCACCAAACTTGAACCAACTGTTTTTTTAACCAATGAAAGTCAAAATGATTTGGATGAACTTTCTTTTTTACAGTCTCATTATTTTACCTACCCATTCAAAACATTTGATAGAGACTGTAACAAAATAAAAGTTGTAAATGTAAAAAATAGATATGCCGAAGTAATGGAAGTAGCAAAAGAAATTACAAAGCTTGTACGAGAAGGCTTTCGTTACAACGAAATTGCCATCATCACAAACGCTTTGTCAGAATACGAAAAAAATATCATCACCTTATTTAAACAATTTGATATTCCTTTTTTTATGGACACCAAAAAGGATATAAGAAACCATCCCCTTTGTGAATTAATATTAGCCTTACTAGAGATGGTAACCGCTAATATTTCTTATGAAAGTGTTTTTCGATTTTTAAAAACCAATTTAACAGAAATGGAACGAGAAGACGTAGATATACTAGAAAACTATGCGTTAGCTTATGGAATAAGAGGCAAAAAGTGGTTTTCAGCGTGGACTTACGGTGGGGATGACTATAATTTAGACGATATTAACTTTTTTAGGATGCAATTTTTGGAAATGGTGATGCCATTTTTAGAAGCAATCAAAACAAATAAAAAGTACACTGTAAAATACATTTCTGTAAAAATATATGAACTGCTGAAAAGTATGGATGTAACAGCTTTTTTAGAAAATCATATAGAAAAGATGAAGTTAAAAGGATTCAAAATAAAAGCAACCGAAAGTCAGCAGATTTGGGACAAGGTTACAGATGTTTTTGAGAAAATCGTAGCCATATTAGGGGAAGAAGAAGTTACGGTTTCTGAGTATGCCAAAATACTAGAAGCAGGATTTTCTAAAATGGACATGGGTGCCATTCCTCCAACCATAGACCAAGTGATGATTGGGGATTTGTCACGTTCAAGGCTACCTGAAATAAAAGTTTTGTTTATCGTTGGTGTAAACGATGGCATTATTCCAAAACGGGTTGAGGATAAGTCTTTGGTAACGGATACAGAAAAGGAAATTATTTCAGAGTTGAATACAGGTATGGCTGTTTCCCCAACCACAAAACAAAGGGTGTTTGAAGAACAATTTTTAATATATGCGGCTTTGTCAAAGCCAACGGCGTTTTTGCATATAAGCTATCCACTTTCTGATTTAAGTGGAAAGGCAATGCGACCTTCCATTCTTCTCAGTAAATTAGCAAAAATGTTTCCACAATTAAAAGAAAAAAATGCCGATTTCCTACTAGAAAATGAAATGGACATGGTAATAAAGCCATTGCCTACCTTTTCTTACCTGATAAAAAATTTAAAAAAATTTTCTGATGAAAAGCAATTTTCAGAGGTAACAAGAGGGGTTTATAAGTGGTATAGAGAAAATGGGAATGAAAGTTTTCAATTAAAATTAGCAAGGACAGAGCAGGCAATTTTTCGCCCCAGTGACGAGCAGTATCTGGCTGAAAGTTCTATTAAAAGAATGTATGGGAATGAAATTTTTACCAGTGTATCAAGACTTGAAAAATTTATTTCATGCCCATTTTCTTATTTTGTGCAGTATGGACTTCATGCAAAACAAAGAAGGCTTTATCAAATCAGTACACCAGACTTAGGAAGTCTCTTTCATGATATTTTAGCAGACTTTTCACAAGCCCTAACAAAAAATAATCAAGATTTTAAATCAATAGAAAGAAAGCAACTAGAAAGCATTATTGAAACAACGGTAGACAACTTAGCACCTAAGATGGGAAATGAGATTTTAACAAGTTCTCCTAAATATCAATATTTAATTAAAAAACTAAAAAGAATTTCAAAGCGTGCTGTCTGGGCATTGTGTGAACATGCAAAAAAAGGGGAGTTTTCGCCCCTTGGTTTTGAAATTGGTTTTGGAATCAATGAAGCCCTTCCTCCCATTGTCATTGAGCTAGCATCAGGTGAAAAAATTATTTTAACAGGAAGAATTGATAGAATAGACGTAATGGATGCAGAGGACAACGTTTATGTAAAAATTATTGATTACAAGTCTGGTAAAAAAGCATTTAGTTTTCAAGATATATACTATGGCTTGCAGTTACAACTTTTATTATATTTGGATTCCTTCTTAAAAAGTGGAAAGAAAATGGTAAAAGGTAATTTGCTTCCAGGTGGGGTTTTTTATTTTAGAATTGATGACCCATTTATTTCCATAGGGGAAAATATGGACATGGAAAGAATCGAGCAAAAAATTTTAAAAGAACTTAAACTATCCGGGCTGGTGCTTGCTGACCAAAATATTGTAAAATCCTTAGACAAAGATATTACCGCCAGCTCCGACATTATCCCGGTAGGAATCAACAAAGATGGTAGCTTTTCTAAATATTCCTCCGTCATGGACTTAGAAGGTTTTGAAAAACTAATGAAACACGTCAATACCATCATAAAAGATGTTGGGGGAGAGATTTTAAAAGGAAATATTAAAATAAGTCCTTTCAAAGAAAAAAATATAACTGGATGTACTTACTGCATCTATAACTCCATTTGTCAGTTTGATCCAGTTGCACATGGGAGTAAATACAATGTTTTAACACCACTGAAAAAAGAAGATGTATTGAAGAAGTTAACGTAAAGGAGTATAATAATGGCTCATATTTTAGTGGTAGAAGATGAAAAATCAATCAGTGATCTAATTACCATGAACTTGAAATTGGTGGGACATGACTTTAAAAAAGCCTATAATGGGGATGAGGCTTTACTTCTTGTTAAAAAGGAAAAATTTGATCTTATTTTGCTGGACGTTATGCTCCCCCAAATAGATGGTTTTGAAGTCATGGAGAATATTGCTTCCTTCCATATTCCTGTTATATTTATTACAGCCAAAAATTCCCTTACAGATCGAATCAAAGGATTCGAACTTGGGGCAGATGATTATATTAGCAAACCTTTTGAAACATTAGAACTGTTGGCTAGAATCAATGTAGCACTACGAAGAAATAGTAATGTGAGTGCTACATTTGTTTTAGAAGATGTAGTTGTAAAACTAGCACAACGGCAAGTGACTCGCAGTGGGAAGCAACTGGAAATGACAATTCGTGAATTTGAGTTGCTTGAAGTTTTAATTCAAAATCGAAATATTGCACTAACACGTGAAAAATTACTGGAACTCGCTTGGGGGTTTGACTTCATGGGGGATACCAGAACTGTAGATGTACATATTTTAAAATTACGAAAGAAGTTGGGTTGGGAGGACAAAATAAAAACTGTTTATAAAATGGGATACCGCTTGGAGGTCTAGTATGAAAATTTGGCATAAGATTTTGTTGGTTTCTCTTATTTTATTTTTTGGAGCTTTAGATGTAAGTGTTATTTCGCTTATGGAAAAAAGCTGGCAGTTAAACCTCCAACGTGAAGAACAAAGAGCAATCAGTGAGCAAACTTTAATTGCCAATAATATCGACGAAAATCTGAATGCAATTGGTTCAAGAGGTGCGGTACTAAATGAAAAAATTTATCATGATGTTTTAAAGTCTTATGCCAGTTATTATGAAGGCCAAGGAATTGATCTTGTGTTATTTGGGGATCATGAAATTATTTTCAAGTCAAAAGAGAGCATACTTTCTATTTTACCAAAAGATACACTCAGTGAAACAACCATTCAACGTCGCCATTATATTCAAATTGCAAAAAAGCTACCGACTCCTCATGAAAATTTGACATTGGTATATTTACGGAACATCCAATCTTTGTATGAAATGCAGCAGAATATTAATCATTTTTTTATCGTAATTAATTTTTTAGTTGGAACAGTTTTACTGGCTTTACTATACATAGTTGTTCGAAAAATAACCAAACCCCTTTCTATCCTATCAGAAATAACAAAACAAATGGCAGACGGGAATTATTCAAAACGGGTAACCATTACGAGTAAAGATGAAATTGGAGAGTTGGGATCAAACTTTAATAAAATGGCGGAGGCAGTAGGGGAACAAGTTAAGGCACTTTCCAACATGGCAGAGGAAAAACAACGTATGGTAGATAATCTTGCTCACGAACTAAGGACTCCTTTAACCAGTATGCAGGGGTTCTCTGAATTTTTAATCAGTGCAAATAGTAGTGAAGAAGACAAAATGCTGGCAGCACAACATATTAAAAGTGAAACAAAACGCTTAAGTCAGTTGGCGTTTAAGTTACTTGAAATTTCAACCATACAGCATAATCCATTGGTATTTAAAAAAATTGCCATCAGGGATTTGTTTGAAGCCGTAGAAAAAGTAGAACAACAAAATTTACATAATGGGATGATAACCCTTCGAAAAAATATAGCAATAGAATTTACAAGCGGTGACTTTGATTTGCTACTTTCCTTTTTATTAAATTGCGTAGAAAATGCCATACACGCGTCTAGGCGTGGAAGTGAAATTGTACTTTCTGCTTATGAACAAGATAACGTTGTGGTGTTAGAAGTTGCTGATAGTGGTTTTGGAATGGCAAAAGAAGAAATAGAAAAAGCGTTTGAGGCTTTTTTTAGAGCGGATAAATCACGTTCCAGAAATCGAGGAGGCGCAGGACTTGGATTATCTTTGTGCCAACAAATCGCCCACATTCATCATACAACATTAAATTTGCAATCAGAAGTAGGCGTAGGAACGACAATACAAATCTTTTTACAACTTCATAATAACTTGCAACAAACTTCATAACAAAGGCATGAGAAAATGTTTTTGTAATTTAATGAGTAAGGTAGGATTTTACCTTAACAGCTATTATAAAATGGAGGTTTTATGATGAAAAGAAGAATAGTTATTGGGTTTGCTACTTTTGGAACGGCATTTGCATTGTTGGCGTTAAATGCGGTAGCAGTTCCAGCCATTGTCAACAATTTAGAAAAAACAAAAGTAGTGGCAATGCCACAAAAAGCGGAGAAACCAGTTCCAGTTTCAGAAAACGTTCCAAACCTAAAGGTAGCGCCAATAATTCCCGTCTCAACTGTCTCTGACTATATGAGACAAACCCTGACGCAAGACGATTTGCAAGCTATTTACAAAATGGTGGATAGTTGGAAAAACGAAGCAGAAGGTGGAACAAGAGATATGACGGAAGATGAAATAAAAAGAAGAATAAAATTAGAAGACCGTTATGTTTATGATGGTGTTAGACCCCAAAAAAAGTTACCATTGGTAAAAGGTGATTCTCTCTTTTACTTTGATAGTGCTACAGAAATGTATTATTATCCAGAAAGAGCATTGACCGACGAAGAACTACTAGAGTTTATTGATTTTTCGTCACGAATTAACTACGCCCTAGCCTTACGTTATGCGCCCCAAGCACCAAAGCCTAGCGAAAAAGATATAAAAGAAGCAGAAGCAGTTCAAATAGCCAAAAGTAGTGTAGAAAAATTATTTGATGTGGATACCAGTTTGTTAGATATACAAGGCAGTTTTAACAATAATGGGCCAACAAAAAAAGGCGAATGGTTTTTTACCATAGCTCCCTATAAACAAAATACATTAAGAGCAAATGGTGAGACATTTTTTACCTATGTAGTGATGATTGATTCATTAACGGGGGATGTAACAGATATTACAAAATTATGCTCTACTTACAAAATGATACCAATTAGTGAAGACGCTGAAAAAGAAATACGGAAAGCACAGGATACTTGGATAAAAATAGCGGAACAAATAGTAAAAGAAAAACAAGGCGATAGCAGAAAAATTGTAAAAGCAGAAATCGTAGTAGAAAATAATAAATTAATCAATGGAAAAAGAGGATACGTGGATATTTTAGTGGAAGTAGCAGACAAAGATCAAGTGAGTGGACGTTATACTGTTAGTCTTTTATATACGGATAAATCCTTGCATTGTTTAAGTTTTGAAAAGTAAAAAATATAGAGCTGTGAAGGGCAGTAAGCTAGAGGAGTACCTTAACTAGTAGAAAGGAAAGAATGTTTTTATGTCAAATATACTAATTGTGGATGATAATATCGATATACTTCAAAGTTATAAACGGGGGCTAGAAACCAATAAAGACATTCAAAGCATCGGAAAACCCATTAATATTTATATTGCACCAACTTATAATAACGCATTAGAGCTATCTCAAAAAATTATATTCGACATCTTTCTTTTAGATGTAGATTTAGCATATATGTACACAGGAATAGACCTTGCAAATGAACTGAGAAAAAACAGTCATTATAAAATTGCAAATATTATTTTTGCAACGGCAGACCCAAAGAAGGAAATGGAGGCTTTTCGGAATATTCATTGTTATAGTTATTTAGTGAAGCCTTTTTCAGAAGAAGAACTAATAAACGCTATTTTTCCTTTAATAAAGTATGGGAAAGTACAACAGGATTATAAACTCATCATAACCAACAATTATACGAAGATTGCAATTTCTATTGACGAAATTATTTATATTGAAGCCGTTTTACGTGGCACGAAAATACATACCTTGTATGAGACTATTACTGCAAGGTATGAAAACTTAAAAAATATTTTATCACAACTAAGTAAAGACCCCAGTTGTAATTTTATTCAATGCCATAAAAGTTTTATCATCAATAAAAATTATATGAAGTGTATACATAAAAATGAAAATATAGTAGAAATGAAAAATGCAAAAGAGCAAATACCGGTAGGAAAAAAGTTCCGAAATGAACTTTTGGAAGCATTTAGTTAAATTACGGGGGAGCAAACATCTATGTCTTACTTGAATATTTTTACATTGACAGCTTTTGATACGATTGGTTTTATGATTTTGTCCAGAAAATTTATGGGTGGGTTTCGGGTTGGAATTTCAAAAGTTATGATGTATGGGATTCTTTATAACATAATAATAAGTGCGGGTATTTATCAAAGGATAAAAGTGAATTTTCTAATTAGTACTATCTTGCTGTTATTTTTATTTATAATAATTTATAAAAAAAACATCTGGCAAATAATATCAATGCAGTTTATGATGATGATGTTATACGCAACAATACAGCTTGCAACCTTATTCCTTATTGTAAACGTATTAAGAGAGAATAACGGCACCTTTTATATAAAGCTAATAGCTCAAATGTTTGATATACTAGTCTATATGGTATGTTGTAAATTTATAAGGTTGGACGCTCTATATAACTATATACAAAGTAAGGATAAAGTATTTAATTTCATCATAGCACTTAGTTGTGGGTTACTTTTTTTTATGGCTTTTTATGCCAATATAAATGTTGATACTGCACGGGAATTTATTTTAGTATTAATCATTATGGTTTTATGTGTTATTACGATTAATGCCATATTATCCATATATGCCATTAAAAATAAAGAACAGGCTGAAAAATTAAAAGCTTATGGTGATTATTTATATGTTATTAATGAAATGATAAGTGAAATACGATCAAAACAGCATGAATTTGATAACCATATTCAAGCTATCTCCATGTTACCTATTATTTGTGAAGATTATGAAAAGCTCTCGAAAAGAATTGGAGAGTATACAAACTCAATTGTAGTTGATAAGACAATGACTACATTATTAAAATTAGATAAAGAGATTATAACAGCATTGCTTTATACAAAAGTAAAACAAGCAGAATTAGAAAACATAAAAATTAATTTGCAAATTAAAACATACTCTATTCAAACAAATGCCAAAGATTACGAGTTAGTAGAAGTATTAGGAACCCTTATTGACAACGCCTTTGAGGCGGAAAGTAATGAAAAAGTAGTATATATCAAAATATATGAAGAACAAGACAAAGTAGCATTTGAAATAATGAATAGGCATGCTTATGTAGAAACAGAAGCTCTTGATAGGTTTTTTAAAAAAGGATTTACAACAAAAAACAAATCCTCTGGAGTCAGAGGATTTGGGCTTTATAACTTAAATAATATTGTACATAAAAACAAAGGAAATGTTTTTATTTGTAATCAAAAAGTAGAAATGGATAATTACATATCCATTAAGATTTTGATTTAGTTAAATGTTTTGGGCATTTAGGTTCGCCAAAAACTAATACACTATAAGCATCGAAAGCTATTATTGGTGCAAGTAAAAGCAAAAAGTTAAAAACTCCGCTAATTAATTTTATTTTTGTTTTGTTCATACATACTAACTCCCTTCGCAATAAATAATTGAAAACTTTGTAATATTACAACCCAAAATGAATAGTTCATAATTGGGTTGTTTTTTATGACAACGAATAAAAGTGCAAATAAAAGCATGAAACTTGTTGAAATTATTTTAAATTTCAATTTTGCTTTTGCATCATATTCTGGTCTTGATTTTGATGCTATTGGGCCGCAAGTAATATTGATAACGATTGCAACGACGATAAGGAAGTATTGGATTCCTATGCTTATTGATAAGGATGGAAGTACAAGCAGTCCAAACGCAAAAAATATAAATGTAGCAAAAAAACATTTCCAAAAGCCATTAAAGTGCAGTCCACCTGAAAAACACCTTATTAACAAAAGAGTAAAGGAAGACAATAAAAACTCTTTTGTTTTACCTAACACAGCAAAAAAAACAAAAAGGATAAAAAGCTTTTCAAATTCCGAGAAAATAACAGCGAGAGAATAGTTTATACTCTCCAAATCATCTTCAGAAAATTGAAAATTTAATTTTGCATAATTTGTTAGACCTGAAATAATTTTGTCACTCATTGGATCACCAACTTTAGGAAATGTTTTTTTCTGCTTGTTACAATTATAGACAAAATTCTCCATGAATGTAAACAATATTGTAATAAACGATTAATTTTTCGTAATAAACGTCATATGAAAATTGTTTGTGACGGATTTTAGGTTGTTTATGGCATATATGTTGAAAGTTTAACAATGATTTATTAAAATGTAGATGATTGTAAATTTTTATCGGACTATGTTACTAATTGTCTTAAATTGTAAGGAATCGTAACATTACAAAGCGGTTGAAATAAATTAAATAAAGTGAAACAAAGGCCAATGGAGGTTTGCTATGAAAACAAACAATATGTTAATTCTCATTTTTTGTATATTTTTTTTAACAGCTTGTGAGAAAAGGGAAAATTTTGTTACCATATCTTATATTCCATTAAGCAAGTCGGAACAAGCTGTAGCAAGCTTAGGAGAACGGCTTGTAAAAAAATTTCGTTTTGAAAAAAATAAAAGTTATGATATTAAAATCAATTGCTATAAAAAAGGAATAGTGGAAAATATTAGTACTATTACAGGAATCCAATGTAAAGAAAATAATGACATTCTGATAGGAAGAATAAAGGATCCCCAACAGGGTGTTACATGGAATGTTTCTTATCCGGAGGGTTCCATTTCCTCTGCACTGGCTACTAAAATAGATAATTTAGGGAGTTTATCAAATTTTAGTGGGAACGGACAAGTGAAATATGAACTTGAAGAAAATAAAGAATATATTCTCATGTACGATATTTACACCATCAATACTTATTTTGAGGCAAAAGATACAGAAATATTTTCAAACTGGTCAGAATCTTCCGACCATGGAAGTTCATTAAAAAAATTTGATTATGTATATACCGTAACCGCCAAATTAAACTCTAACGACACAGATAAACAAAGTAACTAAAAATATATGTGCTATACTAAGTAATTCAAATTAATAATAAAATTATTTTTATACAATGGGGGGATGAATAGTAATGAAAAAAAGATTTGTAATAGTAGCGATGATGATTGGTTCTTTATGTATTTTTTCAAGTGGTGCAGTTTTGTTTGCAGGTAATCCCTTTACAAAAAATATTAATGTTACATTTAAGGATCTCAAAGTAATGCTTCAAAACAAGGATATACTGCATGATGCCAATGAAGAAGCTTTTATTTACCAGAATAAAGTATACGTTCCTCTAAGAACTATATCTGAAGCTTATGGGGGAACTGTGTCGTGGGATGGTGCGACAAATACGATTTTTCTGGGAGCCGAGAATACAGCACAGGATAACAGTACTGACACACAAAAAAAATTTGATAATAGGGAAGTAATATTTTTGGTTGAACCTTCCCAAACAATTAGTGTAAATTTATTGACTACAAAAGATGGGAAGGAACATGAGGTTGCTTTTTCTTTTGATGTTCAGGTTGAGAAAGATGGAGATTATACCAGTCGTTTAATTTCAGAGGTGAAAGAAAATGCGCCAGCTATAACCGATGCAGTGATAAGAACCTTGCGACATACAACATATGAGGATTTAATGAAGTTGGATGCTATGGATACGGTGAAGAAGAACGCTATACAAGAAATAAACAAGTCCCTTAAAAACGAACAGATAAAAGATATTGACTTCCTAACATTTTTTGTAAAGTAAACATAAAAAACCGCTTCTGAATTTTTTCAGAAACGGTTTTTTTATGTTTACTGTGGAATATTTACGATTCCAGAAATAACTTTAGAAGGACATTTTTTCACACAATCTAAACATTTTGTACATTTTGAATAATCCACTTTAGCGATATTATCCACAACGCTAACGGCGTCATAGCGACAAGCTTTTTCACAAAGTTTACAGCCGATACAACCTACGCTACAATTTTCTTTTACAGTTTTTCCTTTGTCTTTGGAAGAACAAACAACTCTAACATCTGATTTTTCAGGAACAAGCTCAATAATTTTTTTAGGGCAGGCCTTAATACATTTTCCGCAAGAAGTACATTTGTCAGGGTCAATGACAGCGATGTTATTTTCAATTTTAATAGCATCGAAAGGACAGACGTGCTTACAACTTCCAAGTCCCATACAGCCGTATAAACAATTTTTTCTTCCACCGCCAGCTAATTGCATGGCCGCTTCGCAGTCCAAAATTCCTTCATAGGAATAACGATAGCTGGCAACAGATGCACCACCGCTACATTTTACAAAAGCAGTATGTTTTTCGGTGTTAATATCACCAGAACCAAGGATTTTTGCAATATTTTTGGTAACCGTAGCGCCACCAACAGGGCAAGCATTGGGTCTTGCACGACCTTCTGCCAAAGCTTCTGCAAGTGCATCACAACCAGGAAAACCGCAACCAGCACAGTTTGCCCCAGGCAAAGCTTCTCTTAATTCAGCAATACGAGGGTCTACTTTTACTTCTAATTTTTTCCCCGCATAACCAAGCCCTAAGCCACAGAGTAATCCTGTTACACTCATGGCAAATAAAGGATTTATAATATGAGATATATCCACGATTTTTCACCTCCGTTATTTTTATTGTAAACCTGAGAAACCTAAAAACGCAAGACTCATAAGTCCAGCGATAATAAATGTAATGGGAAAGCCTTTAAAAATTTTAGGAACGTTTGCTTTTTCAAGGCGTTCACGAATACCAGCCAATAAAAGAATGGCCATTACATAACCGCAAGAAGCACCAAAAGCATAAACAACAGATTCGACTAAGTTGTAGTTTCTTTCTTTGTTAATAATAGCAACCCCTAAAACGGCACAGTTTGTAATAATTAAAGGTAAGTAAACCCCTAAAGAACGATAAAGGGTAGGGCTACTCTTTTTTACAAACATTTCAACAAATTGCACTAAAACAGCAATAATTAATATAAAAGCAAGGGTAGAAAGATACTCAACATTTAAAGGAACCAGAACATAATGAAGCATCATGTAAGAAAACAATGCCGTTAAAACAATAACGAAAGTAACCGCTAAGCCCATTCCAAGAGCCGTTTCTGTTTTTCCAGAAACGCCGATGAAGGAGCACATCCCTAAAAACTGGGACAAAACAAAGTTGTTCACAAGAACAACACCGAGAAATAAAAAGAAAAGTTGCATGGCTTAAGCCTCCTTCTTGGATTTTTCTTTTCTGTAGTTTATGGTAGCCATAATAAAAGCAATCGTAAAGAACGCACCAGGAGCAAAAATCATAGCCAAGGTTTTTGGAAAAGCTTCAGGTAAAACATGAAAGCCAAACCACATACCAGTTCCCAAAAATTCTCTTATACTACCAATTGTTGTTAAGGCTAATGAAAAACCCAATCCCATAAAGAGACCATCAGTAGCTGATTCAACAACGTTGTGTTTGGCTGCAAACATTTCAGCACGAGCAAGGGGAATACAGTTTGCAACAATTAAAGGAATATATAAACCAAGAGATGTATCAAGTACAGGCATATAAGCTTTAATCGTTAATTCTAAAACAGTAACGAATCCAGCGATAACAGAAATATAGGTAGGAAGCCTAACTTTGCCAGGAACGAAAGAACGTATAGCAGAAATAGTAAGGTTAGACATCATCAAAACCAAAGCAGTAACAAGCCCCATTCCTAATCCGTTTTTTGCACTTGTAGTAGTCGCAAGGGTAGGACATAGGCCAATAACTTGAATTAATACAGGATTTTCTGTAAACAAGCCGTTTTTTGCTATTTGTTTTAAATTAAGCATTATTTTGCACCTCCTAAAGATTCTATCGCTTTTGCAGCGTCATTCACGCCACGAGTAACAGCTTTAGACGTAATTGTTGCACCTGTAATGGCTTCAATTTGACTTTCGCCAGTAGGAGGAACTTTTACAACAGTTAACGGAAATTGATGTTTGCCAATAAATTGATCTGAAAATTTTGGTTCAAGGGCTAAAGAGCCTAAGCCCGGAGTTTCTTTTGTTGCAACAATTTGATATTTGGTAAGCACGTTTGATTTATCAAAACCAGCCATGATACTTACTTCACCAGAATATCCTTTAGGGCCTACGGTTACAACATATCCTACTGCTTCACCAGCATCGTTAAGGCCTTTTTCCACTTTTTTAACGGAATTTCCTTCTACTTCTGCAAATTCTATCGTTTCGAATTTCTTTGCTTCTGGTAGCACAACTTGTTTTGCATTGATTTCATTTTTTTCTCTTTGTTGACGAATTGGTTCTTGTGTAGCACCGTCTGTAAATCCTAGAACAATGGAAATAACAACCATTACTAAAAATAATGCCAAACCCGGGCGAATAATTTCGTTATACATTATTTTCCCTCCCCGTAAACTCGTGGTTTCGTATATCTGTCAATATAAGGAACAACTAAGTTCATAATTAATATGGAATAAGAAACACCTTCTGGATAACCACCTTTGAAACGGATAATTACGGTAAGTACGGCACAGCCGAAGCCCATGATTAATTGTCCAAGTGGTGTAACTGGAGATGATGAATAGTCTGTAGCCATAAAAAATGCACCTAATAATAAACCACCTGTAAGAAGTTCATATACAGGGTAAGTTGCATCGTAGCCAGTTCTTTTTAGAAGTGCTGTTAAAATTAAAAATGTTCCTAAGTAAGCAACTGGTATTCTCCAAGAAATTACTTGTCGAATAATCAAGTATAATCCGCCAAGAATAATAGCAATGGCACAGACTTCACCGATACAGCCACCTTTTAAACCAATTAAAGCATTTATGTAATCTTGTGTTGCTGGAACAAATCCACTTTCTTTCATTTTGCCAAGTGGAGTAGCGCCTGTTGCTGCATCAAATGACCATTTTGTCATTAATGTTGGGTAAGAAGCCAACAAGAAAGCACGAGCCGCAAGTGCTGGGTTAATAAAATTATGTCCTAAACCGCCAAATAATTGTTTTGCAACAATGATTGCAAAAAAGCTTCCTACAACAGGCAACCAAATTGGTACTGTTGGAGGCAAATTCATTGCCAAAAGTAATCCTGTTATTACTGCGCTGCCATCTCTAATTGTGATTGGTTTTTTTGCTATTTTTTCATAAAGCCATTCTGCCAATAAACAAGAAGCCACAGTAGCAAGTAAAGTAATTAAAGCCCTCACGCCAAAAAAGTACACGCCTAAAACACAAGCAGGTAAAAGTGCGATGATGACATCACGCATAATTCGTTCTACGCTACTTTTATTGGAGCGAATGTGCGGATTCGATGTTACCTTAACCATATTTTGTTCCACAGTTAGTCCTCCCCCCTACTTCTTCTTTTGAGAAAGCAAACGCCTTCTTGTTTTACGAATTGATTGCGCCAAATATCTTTTTGCTGGGCAAATATAGCTACAACTACCACATTCAATACATTCCATGCCATGGTTTTTTACAAAATCATCTTGTTCATCAAAAATAACATTTTGATTTAAGACAAAAGGCATTAGTCCGATTGGACAATGCTCCACGCATTTTCCGCAACGGATACAATCTCGTTCCTCTGGAATAGCGGATTCTTTTTCATTAAAGCATAAAACACCACCGGTGGTTTTCATCATCGGAATGTTTAATGTAAAAGTAGAAATCCCCATCATAGGACCGCCCACAATGATTCTTTGAGGTTCACAGTTTAATCCGCCTGTTTGTTCAATTAATTCAGCAAGAGACATTCCTAAACGAACTTTGTAGTTCCCTGGGTTTTTAATAGCACCACCAGATAAGGTAATAACTTTTCTCATTAAAGGTCTGCCACGAACAATCGCTCTGTGAATAGCAATAATGGTATCCACATTGTTCACGAGAACGCCGGAACTGGCAGGGAGCTTACCAACTTGAACTTGTTTGCCTGTACAAGCTTGAATCAGTTGTTTTTCACTTCCTTGAGGATATTTGGTTTGTAAGGTTACTACGCTAATTCTAGCAACGCCTTGCGCAGCTTTTTTTAAAGCTTCAACAGCCTTTGGTTTATTACTTTCCACTGCAAGAATTGCTTTTGCATCAGGGAAAATTTTTAACATGATTTTAACGCCTTCAATAATCTTATCCGTTTCTTCCAACATAACACGATAGTCTGTTGTCAGGTAAGGCTCACATTCAGCGCAGTTAATTAAAATTGTATCAATGGAAGCATCTTTTGGCGGTACTAATTTTACATGGGTAGGAAAACCAGCTCCCCCTAAACCAACCACTCCAGCTTCACGAACAATTTTGATTAGTTCTTCATTTGTACATTTTGTGTAATCTCTTGTTGTACCAACTGATTCATGCTCTTCATACTTTCCGTCGTTCTCAATGATTACAGAATTAACAGTTACTCCCACTGGGGTAAGCGTTGGCTCAATAGCAACTACAGTTCCAGACACGCTACTGTGAATAGGGCTTGTAACATACCCATCTGCATCACCAATTTTTTGACCCAACAAAACTCTTTCGCCAATACTGACACACGGTTGGCAGGGCATACCAAGATGTTGAACCATTGGGTAGGTCATTTTTGCACCTACTTTTGGCAGTATTACCTCAATTGCCTTATTCTCCGTATGATGTTTTTCATCACTTGGATGAATTCCACGCTTAAACGTAAGCAATCCCATAAATTCCCTCCTCTTATTGGTGGCACTAATTTATTTTTGTCAAATTTAATGATGAAAAAAATAAATTAATGTTATATTTGAAATATCGCAAATTGTTTTTTGTATACAAACAATCCCCCACAAAAAACTAAATGTAATTAAAATAAATTATTTTAAAATTATTTTGAAATAATTTATTTTAAAACAATATTCAAATACTTTTACTACCATAATAGCACTCCTAATTTAATTTCTCAACAATAGTTATTTCAACTACAATCTTATTTTCAATTTTATTTTGAACCACCAAATAAAAGTAAAAAGAGTTGATTTTTAAATAAAATTTTTTAGTTTTATATTAAAAAGTCACAAAAAATGAAAAAAGTTTTTGTGACTTTTATTTTTAAAATAAGGAATTGAAGTGCAACATTATTTAGAAAATAAGAATTTGATTGATAAATTTTAGACAATAAATTTATTTGCTTTTGTTGAATTTCAAACTCAATACATGTATAATAAAGTTATTAAAAAATTTTTATGTTGTAATACAAATTTATTTTCAGAAGTGCATACATTATTTTTAGAAATAAATTTGTATTCGTAAACGTTTGGGGGTTTTTGATATGGCTGAAATAGGAATTGTTACAGAAAAGATGGGAAATATAATTAAAATTAAAATGGACTTGGCAAGTGGTTGCGGAAGTTGCGTTGCTTGCGAAGGTCATAAAAATAAAGATACTTCCATCGAAGCTGTAAACAGTTGTGGTGCAAAAATAGGGGATACGGTTAGTGTTGATATGGAACGTAAAGTACTGACAGCTTCTTTAATATTATATGGCATACCACTGGTTGCACTTACCATTGGTATTATTTTAGGAATTCATTTTTCTGTTGTCATGGGGGCTTCTAATATGAAGGAACCTATTGGATTTGGAGTAGGTATGTTATTTTTATTCGTTTCTTATTTAATGATAAGATTTATATTTGAACCTCGAATTAAAGCCAATGCTGAAATCCCAGTGGCGACGGAAGTAATAAAACCATTATTCCAATAGAAATGATGAAAAAGAAGCGCTGTATCAAAACGCTTAATAAACCAGTTAAAAAAATCCCAACCAGTAGAACTGGAAGGGATTTTTTTATTTCTTTTTATCATCAACAAGAACGCCTAAATGGCACAAAAGAGTATTGACATCATAATGTTAATTGTGGTAAACTTTTTTTAAGAACAATGTTAGTTGATGCTAACAAATTAAAGCAATAGATATCGATAACAATAAATATAAAATAATTAAGAAAAAGGAGTGAGTATGATGCCACTTACAATGTCAAGACCGGGAGAAAGCTCAAGTATAAAAAGAATAACAGGCAAGGATGAAACCAAACGACACTTAGAAAATCTTGGGTTTGTGGTTGGTGAAACTGTTACGATTGTTACAGAAATGGCAGGGAATCTAATTATTAATGTAAAGGGAACGAGAGTTGCAGTTGATAAAGCGATGGCCAATCGCATCATGGTATAGAAGGAGATGATAAGCGTATGAAAACATTAAAAAGTGCAGTCTTGGGGGAAACAGTGACGGTTATTAAACTTCATGGTGAAGGTGCAGTGAAGCGAAGAATTATGGATATGGGCGTAACAAAAGGCACAGAGATTTTTATACGTAAGGTTGCTCCACTTGGTGACCCTGTTGAGATAAATGTTCGTGGTTATGAATTAAGTTTGCGTAAAGAAGATGCCGAAATGATTGAAATCGGTTAACAAGTTTTGAAGGAGGGCATATTATGGCAGTAAAGATTGCGCTGGCGGGTAATCCCAACAGTGGAAAGACGACAATGTTTAATGATTTAACAGGTAGTTCTCAATATGTTGGTAACTGGCCCGGTGTTACAGTAGAAAAGAAAGAAGGCAAATTAAAAGGCAATAAGGATGTCATCATTCAAGACTTACCGGGCATATATTCCCTATCACCATATACGTTGGAAGAAGTTGTGTCACGTAACTATTTGATAAAAGAGAAGCCTGATGCCATGATTAACATTGTAGATGCTTCTAACATTGAGCGTAATTTATATCTTACCACCCAACTTGCGGAAATTGGTGTTCCTGTTGTGATTGCACTTAATATGATTGACGTTGTTAAAAAAAACGGGGATATAATTGATGGAAAAAAACTGGGTGAAGCCCTTGGTTGCGAGATAATTGAAACATCCGCTTTAAAAGGAATAGGCTCCAAAGAAGTAGCGCAAAAAGCAATAGCAATTGCAAATGAAAAGGGCGGTTTTACTCCAAAGCATACATTTTCAAAAGAGGTAGAAAGTGCTTTAGGGAAAATAGCTGACTTAATAAAAGGAAAAGTAAGCAATGCCAATATACGTTTTTATACAATCAAGTTTTTTGAACGGGACAAAGAGATACTAAAAGAAATTGTTTTAGAGGCAAATGTACAACAACAAATCGAAAAAATTATTACGGAATGTGAAAATTATTTTGACGACGATAGCGAAAGCATTATTACCAATGAACGTTATACATACATAGGAACAGTTGTAAAAAATTGTGTTCAAATTAAAAATAAATCTAAAACCACCGTGTCGGATAAGATTGACAGAGTCGTTACCAATCGCATCCTTGCGCTTCCTATTTTTGCTGTAGTTATGTTTCTTGTGTACTACATTTCAATCTCAACGGTTGGAACCATGATGACCGATTGGGTAAATGATAGCCTGTTTGGTACAACTGTGCCAAATGCTATTGGTGGGTTTTTAGAACATATTGGTACAGCAGATGTACTAAATTCATTAATTCTTGATGGCATTGTGGCAGGTGTTGGTGCTGTACTTGGTTTCTTACCCCAGATGCTTGTGTTATTTTTCTGTTTGGCAATATTAGAAGATTGTGGATATATGGCCCGTATTGCATTTATCATGGACAGAATATTCAAGAAGTTTGGACTGTCTGGTAAATCTTTTATTCCCATTCTTATTGGAACTGGTTGTGGAGTGCCGGGTATCATGTCCTCCAGAACAATTGAAAATGAACATGACAGAAGAATGACAATTATTACCACTACATTTATTCCTTGTAGTGCCAAATTGCCAATTATCGCCTTGATTGCGGGAGCATTATTCCCAGATCAAGCATGGGTTGGTCCCTCTGCCTATTTCATTGGGATGGCATCTATTATTATATCTGGTATTATGCTTAAAAAAACAAAACTGTTTTCAGGGGATGCTACCCCTTTTGTCATGGAACTTCCAGCATACCATATTCCTGGTTTAAAAGGCGTATTGATTCATATGTGGGACCGTGGAAAATCTTTTGTTAAAAAAGCAGGTACACTTATATTGTTGGCTACAACTATTGTATGGTTTTTAAGTACATTCAATTGGTCTATGCAAATGGTAGATACTGAAAATTCAATTTTGGCTTCTTTAGGGCGAGTTATCGCTCCTGTATTCTCACCACTAGGGTTTGGAGACTGGAAAGCAACTGTTGCGACTATAACTGGATTAATTGCAAAAGAAAACGTCGTAGGTACTTTTGGTGTGCTTTATGGGTATGCTGATGCTGGAGAAAATGGAAGCGAATATTGGAGGGCGTTAAGTGCAGCGTATACTCCTCTTGCAGCATATTCCCTACTATTATTTAATTTGTTATGTGCCCCATGTGCAGCTGCTATGGGCGCTGTTGCTAAAGAAATGATGTCGACTAAGTGGACTGCATTTGCTATCGGTTATCAAACTGTTTTTGCTTATATTGTTGCGCTGATAGTAAATCAAATTGGCTTATTGGTTACAGGACATGGATTTGGAATTGGTACAGCAGTGGCATTTGTTTTCATCGGAACTATGATTTATTTGTTATTCAGGAAACCATTTAAAAATAGGAGTAGTAACGTTAAAACTACGTATAAGGCGGTGGGTTAAATTATGGCTACGGTTATTGTTGGTGCAATCGTTTTTTGCTGTTTGGGTTTAGCAGCTCGTAGTGTATATAAATCTAAAAAATCAGGAAGTAGTTGTGGAAGTTGTTCTGGCTGTGACAAGTCAGACTCAGGTTGCTGCCACTAAGAAATCCTAGTAATAAAATAAGGTCACAGCTACGAGTAATCGAGGTTGTGACCTTATTTTATTTTATGACGGGATGCAAATAGCATTATGGCATTTCACAAAGTTTATTATAATAATTTTTCAATATCTTCCGCAATATTTTGAGGTTTACGAGTTGGAGCAAATCGTTCTACTACATTACCTTCTCGGTCCACAAGAAATTTAGTAAAATTCCACTTAATGTCATTGCCTAAAAACTTTTGACCTAGTTGGCTTAATTTCTCTTTTAAACTTTTGGCTTCTGAATCTTCCAGTTCATTGGCTATTTGTTCTTTCAAATAAACAAATAAAGGTGATGCTTCTTTGCCATTTACATCAATTTTACTAAATCTTTTAAAAGTGGTTCCATAGTTTAAACTACAGAAAGAAGAAATTTCTTCATCTGTTCCTGGTGTTTGTGACAAAAATTGATTACATGGGAAATCTAAAATTTCAAAGCCTTGATCACTATATTTTTTATATAGATTTTCTAATTCTTCATATTGTGGTGTAAGCCCACATTTAGTTGCGGTATTGACAATTAATAAAACCTTGCCTTTAAACTCGCCAAGTGAAACGTCATTTTGATTGCTATCTTTTACTGTTATATCATATATACTCATATGGAGCACCTCTTTTTATTATTTTATGCTGTATGAAGTACAGCGCTTTTTATACTGATTATTGTGTAGCACCATGGATAATTTCATGAATCCATGTTTCTTGATCTCGAAGAGAACAGCCACCAACACCCTCGTGCATACGGTTGCTTTCGGCTCGCAGGCCTTTTAGTAATGGTGATTTTAGGGCGTCAATAAATGAGGATTCACAAACATTACGATCGGAGTACGGTGCAAAAGGGCATGGCTCCAGTGAACCTGAGGAGCTGACATGGACAAATCCTCTACCTGCCGCTAAGCAACCATCAAAAGGGGATTCATTGCCTGGAAAAGCAATCAATATAGCCTTATCGGTGTTGTTATCACAGTATTTTTGCAACGCCATCTTACTTTCTTCTGTTAGTACCAGAAATTCTGTACTTTCACCCATAGGTACATATTCAACATAAATAACCAGCCTGCATCCAAGTGCAATATAAGGTTTTATAAATTCGGAATTAGTTACCTCCTGGATGTTATGTTGTCCTGTTGTAACAGAAATACCAAAGGGAATTTTTTTAGCATTTAATTGTTCCATTGCATTTTTAATTTGAATCATTGTGCCAGAACCTCGCCGATCATCTGTTCTCTCCGGCGTACCCTCAATGCTAAAAAGTGGTATTAAGTTACGGTGGGTTGCAAAAAAGTCAACCCAATTATTGTTCATAAGCGTACCATTGGTAAAAACCAACCCTAACAATTCTTTGTGATTGGCAACTGCATGAATCCATTTTGGAGACAATAGGGGTTCGCCACCAGCAAGTAGTATGGTTGAACAGCCTGCTTTACTGGCTTGTTGCAACAGCGATTGGATTTGAGATTCTGTCATTTCATTCTTCTCATCTCTACAGGTTGCCATTGCGTAACACTCTTTACATTGTAAATTGCACTGATCGGTGGTACTTACAATAAGCAGAGGGGGAACACTTACGTCCTCTTTTAACCACTCATCTCTTTTCTTTTTTGCTTTTGCTTCATGGGCAACAATGGGCAACATTGCCGCTGCGGACTTTGGAAATTCTTTTAAAAGTCTTAATGCCACTTGGAAAGAATCATCAATATTTTGATCAAACAGGGTTCTATAATGCAAACTCATATATTTTTCCCCCAATAAAAGATTAGTGCCTTTAACAGCTATTTATTTTTTGAAATATGGTATTAAATTGTGTGTTGTTTAATTGTACACAATTTAATTCACTTTGTCAACTCGTAATATTGACTTTTTCAATTTAATTGTATACAATTGATTGTGTATTCATTTGAACCATTAAATGTTTGGAAAGGAATTTTTATGAATAAAAAAGAGATAGATGGGGAAACAAAATTAACACCACAAATAACGGATGAGATATTAAAGTTGGATAATCAACTTTGTTTTGCATTTTATGTTTGTTCAAAAGAAATTTTAAAAAAATATCGCCCTTTGCTTGAGCCATTAGGTTTAACGTATACAGGTTATATTGCCATGATGGCTCTTTGGGAACAAGATAATATTAATGTGAAAGAACTTGGTAACAAACTTTATCTTGATTCAGGGACTTTAACACCTCTCCTTAAAAAGCTAGAATCCCAAGGATATGTTACACGTACACGAAGTGTGGAAAATGAACGTAATGTTTTTATCAAATTAACTGAAAAAGGGCAACTTTTGAAAAATGAGGCTGTCCAAGTTCCATTAAAGTTAATCGAATCCGTAGGTTGTGGGGTAGAAAATGGAGAACAGCTGGTGAGTCAACTGCATAAGTGGATGGAATTACTGGCAAAAGAAATGCCTTAAAACAAAAATAAAATTGATTTTGATTAAAAAAATACCGATGGGCACAAGAAATTTATACTGCCTAACCATTTGATTATTTACAATAGGATATTTCATGGTATTAGTATAGAACACGAATACAAAAAAAGACGGCTATTTTGTTTGATATACATTTTAGTTTTCGTAGGTTCTGCCCCATTGACACATTTGATTAATGATGGGAAGCAATGAAGTCCCTTTCTCAGACAAGGAGTATTCTACTTTTGGAGGAATTTGAGGATATTCATTGCGTATAATAAGGCTGTCATTTTCCAACTCTTTAAGCTGTGTACTCAACATTTTATGTGTGATATAAGTGATATTTCTTTTTAATTCTCCATATCGTAACGTAGATTCACAACCCAATTCGTATAAAATCCTCATTTTCCATTTCCCGCCGATGATTGAAAGGGTATACTCAAAAGGCGCTTGCTCCTTCCGACATAATGTATCCATTTAACGCCACTCTCCTAATGGTAAGTATGCTACTGAAAAGTGCATACTTTCTTTTTTTATTAAAATTAATTATAATCGAAATCAACATAAATTCAATAGTAGAAAAGTATACAATGGAGGAACCTGATGGAGAAAATTTTTAATCCAATAAAAATAAAAAATGTAACATTTCAGAATCGGGTCGTTATGGCTCCAATGGTCAATTTTGGAGTCCCATCGGGTGAAGATGGGATAATGAGCACCGAATTACTGCAACACTACATTAAAAGAGCAACTACAGGTATAGGGCTTATGATTTGTCAGTCACTTTCAGTATCATCAAGAGCCATGGTCAGTGGGAGTATGGGTGCTTATTCAGATACACACATAGGCTATTTGAGAACATTGTCAGAAGAATGCCACAAAAGCGGTACCAAATTTTTTGCACAGCTTGCCTATCACGGCACTGCATTTCATAATGGTGGTACGATAAACAACTTATCGGAAAGCGATTTGGAAGAAATCAAAAACTATTTTGTTAGAGCCATAAAAATATGCAAAGATGCTGGTTGCGATGGAATTGAATTGCATGGCGCACATGGCTTTTTTTTGAATATGATTGCATCACCACAGTCAAACAGACTTGAAAATCGGTACAGTGGGGATATAAGCGGAAGACTGTGTCTCATAAAAGAGATTATAGAAGATGCAAAGCAATTTACGGGAGAAAACTTTATTATTGCTTACCGTATGGGGTGGAGTGAAACTCTGGAAACTGACATCGCAACAGCCAAGATTTTGGAAAGTATTGGGATCGACTTGGTTCATGTTTCATCTGGTATACCAGTAGATAGAAAGCTCCCTATTCCTGTTGATTTTGATTTTAATGATATTGTATACACAGGCAGTCAGGTTAAGAAAAATGTGGATATTCCACTCATTGTCGTAAATAACATACAAACGCTTCGTCGAGGAAATTACTTGATTGAGAACAATCTGTGTGATTTTGTAGCATACGGAAGGCCGTTTTTGGCAGATGCAACTTTCATGAAAAGTTCATTAAAGGATTTTGACTACAAGTCATGCTTTAATTGTAAGAACTGTAAATGGTTTGTAAACGGTGAAAACTGCCCAGCGCAAATTAGGGAGAAATCCGCGCTTTAGAGATTAAAAAATGATGGAGGTATACTTTATGGACTTATTGTTCTGTTACCAACTGGCCATCCTGCACATGCTTCATACAGTTAATCCTTAAAACAATTACAAAAGGAGATGAAATCTTGATGATAAGACAAGACTTGAAGAACACCCACGTCTACATTATTCATGGATATATGGCTTCAACAGGCGCACATTGGTTTCCATGGCTAAAGGATAGACTTTCAAATGCAAATATTCCTGTCACCGTATTTGATATGCCTCATTCTAATAATCCTTCTGTAGCAGAATGGGATTTGTTTTTAGATGAAAATATTTTACAGTGCCATGAAAACACATATTTTGTTTGCCATAGCCTTGGTTGTATTGCTCTTTTGCGATATTTAAGCAGAAACCTTTCTGGTCAAAAAGTTGGTGGTATTATTCTGGTTTCCGGTTTCGCTGAGAATTTGCCAAACTTGCCACAGTTAAACTCATTCACAAAACAGAAGTTGGATTTGCAATCAATTATTGAACTCCTTAAACACCGATGCGTCATCGCATCACAGGATGACCCCATTGTTGATTATAAATATTCTGTTGATTTAAGCAAAAGAATAAACGCTAATCTAGAAACCCTTAAGAATGGAAAGCACTTTTTAGCTGTGGATGGGTACACAGAATTTCCGCTTGTATTTAATGAGATTATTCAGTTGATACATTCTTATTCTGAAAGCAAAACAACCAGTATAGCAAAAATAGAAGTATGACCTCTATTTTTTGTTAGCATCCCAAGTGTAGGAATTATTAATGCCAAACTAAACTAAGCCCGACAATTTGTCGGGCTTAGTTTATAGTAGGTTATGGAGATACTTATTTGCTGTATTGATACCATCAGTAGCGGCAGACATAATACCACCTGCATAGCCAGCGCCTTCACCACAAGGATATATTCCTTTTATGTTACTTTGGAAGGTTTCATCACGCAGTATACGAATTGGTGAGGAACTTCTTGTTTCAACCCCAGTTAGGAGGGCATCATATTTAGCAAATCCAGTTAGCTTCTTATCCATTTCCAGTATACTTTCTACCATGGAATCAATTACAAAATCAGGGAGACATTCTCTTAAGTCAGTAAGTTCTACACCTGGCAAATAAGTTGGTGAAACATCACCTAACTTTTTGGAAGCTTTATTTTGAAGTAAATCACCTACTAGCTGTGCAGGGGCTTTGAAATTTTTACCACCCACTTGAAATGCTAGCTTTTCTATTGTTTCTTGAAGGTACATTCCGGCAAGTGGGTCTTGGCTCCCAAAGTCACCTGTATTTAAACCAATAAGAAGTGCACTATTGGCGTTTTCATGGTTACGACTATATTCACTCATTCCATTTGTTGTAAGAAGTCCATTGCTGGAAGCTGCTGCTACGACAACTCCACCGGGACACATACAAAAAGTATATCCGCTTCTTCCAGATGGCAAATGAACAGAAAGTTTATAATCAGCTGCACCTAAAGAACTTTCATTTGCAAACATACCATATTGGGAGAAATTAATATCTTTCTGTTTATGTTCAATTCTTGCGCCGATTGCAAATGGTTTTTGGATTATTTTCAAATTAGTATCTTGAAGCATTTTAAACGTATCCCTTGCACTATGACCTATGGCAAGTATAACAGTATCTGTTTCCATTTCATAGCGTTGTTCTCTCTCATTCAAAACGGTAATGCCACACACTCTATTTTCTTCTACGAGAAACCCTTCAAGTTTGTTGCCAAATCGGTATTCACCGCCTAAAGCAATTATTTTATTTCTAATGTTTTTTACAACTTCCGTTAGTTTATCTGTACCTATGTGGGGTTTTGATAAGTATAAAATTTCTTCTGGTGCCCCAGCTTCAAAAAATGTATTCAGTACCTTCTTGCAGTTAACATCTTTTATTCCTGTTGTGAGTTTTCCATCCGAAAAAGTTCCTGCGCCACCTTCTCCAAATTGAACATTTGACTTTTCGTGTAAGATACCTGTTTCCCAAAACCTTGAAACAGCTGCTTTTCTTTCATAAACTTCATTTCCACGCTCTAATACAATGGGGCAAAGGCCATGTTCTGCAAGGGTTAATGCTGCAAACATACCACTAGGACCACTTCCAACTACTACAGGACGTTTATTACTTGCAAAATGTGTGGGAGGAAATTTATTTGACTGCTCTTTTTCAATCAATGTTATTTTTTTATATCTTGATTTTTTAATTTCTTCTTTTTCATTTTTAAATAGTTCTAAATCAAATGAATAAACAAAATGCACATCTTTTTTGTCTCTGGCATCAATGGATTTTTTAGAAATACAAAATGATTTTATAGCATTTCGTTTAATGCCTGTCTTTTTTATAACCATATCTATAAGCTCATCTTTGTAAGCCAAGGGTATTTTTATTTCTGATACTCTAATCATATTTTTTTCCTTCTTATTCTATAAGATTATCTTCTAACGGGACATATTTCATTGGGGTTGTCATTTTTAAAAAAGTTCTATTTATTATATCCAAACTATCATCACGAATCAATCCCTACTAAATGGATTTCTGATAGTTAAGACCAAAGAGATAGTAGATACCTTGTCTTTTTTCCATATTTCGTTTAATATAATGAGGATAGAAAAAACGTACTGGTACTTACTTGTAGACATAAAAATATTTTACAGGAAGAGGTTAGAAGACGTGGAAAAAACAACCATGAAGAAGTCTATAACATTTATTGAAGCAATGGCAATCGTGGTGGGTATGATTATTGGGTCGGGGATTTTCCTAAAGCCCGGTATCGTTCTAAATAATGCAGGCTCTCCGTTACTGAGTATTTTAGCATGGGTTGCTGGCGGTGTTATAACACTGGCTTCGGCATTATCCGTTGCAGAAATTGCTTCGGCCATTCCAAAAACTGGTGGATTGTATACATACCTGGGGGAACTATATGGTGAGAGAGTAGGCTTTCTTTTGGGATGGGTTCAAACTATTATTGCCTATCCTGCATCAATTGCGGCACAGGCAATTGCTTTTGCTACTTATGCCAATTTTTTTATTCCCATTAATTCAACACAACAGAAAATTGTTGCTGTAGCTGTTTTAGCATTTATTCTTATGATGAATATTATTGCTACAAAATGTGGTGGAGTGATTCAAACTGTTGCCACTGTGGGAAAACTTATTCCTGTAGTTGGTATTATTGCCTTTGGACTTTTATCTAATTTAGCACCAGGGTTTAGCAGTATTCAAGCCCAAGCTCAAGCATCTGTGTCGGGTGCAGGGTTTGGCGTAGCCATCCTTGGGACACTTTGGGCTTATGATGGATGGATTGGCGTTACGAATATGGGTGGAGAACTTAAGAATCCTGGCAAAACATTGCCTAAAGTCATTTCAGTTGGTGTTATTTTTGTCATGTTTATTTATGTGTTATTTAACATCGCTATTTTTAAATCATTGCCATTGGAACAAATTATATCTTCCCCTACACCAGGGGCTGATGCGGCAGAAGTGCTTTTTGGAAATGGTGGGGGTGCATTTATTACCGCTGGTATTATGGTTTCTGTCTTTGGAGCCTTAAACGGATACTTAATGACAGCAGCAAGGGTACCTCAGGCAATGGGGGAGCGAAAACAATTTCCATTTGCTGAGACCCTTGGCAAAGTTCACCCAAAACTCAGAACGCCAGCAAATGCCCTTCTATTTCAAGGAATGTTAACAATTATTTATATTTTTTCTGGTACGTTTAACACCCTTACCGATTTACTGGTATTTGTTTTATGGATTTTCTTTACCATGGGTGTGGTGGGCGTTTTTATTTTGAGAAAGAAAAAACTACCGGAGGCAGGACGTTATAAAGTTCCATTTTACCCAATAACCCCTGTTATAGGGATAATCGGTGGAGCTTATATTCTCATAAGTACGATGATTGATAGCCCAGTCAGGTCAATTATTGGCATTGCTATTACACTAGCAGGGCTTCCTATATTTTATTATATGAAAAAGAAAAATAAATAAAATAACGTGAGTCGGACAAAGTTGAAATTTTGCCGAACTCACGTTATTTTATTTTCGTATTAAAGGTTAAACAGCCTACAATGAATTTGCTTCAATTTTTTCCGCAAGGTCATTTAAATATACCCAACGATCCATTTTTTCTGCCAATGTAGTTTCCAATTGTTCTTTTTCAGCCATGAGCTGTTGTAGTGTGCTATAGTTACTAGCATTTTTTTGTATTTTCTCGTCCATAGAAGTTATGTCCGCCTCTAAATCAGCAATTACCTTATCAATTTCTTTAAATTCCTTTTGTTCATGAAACGAAAACTTAAGGTTTTTATTTTTAGGAGTATTGGTAGTTTTGATTTTTTCAACTACAGGAGCTTGTGTCTTAACCAAACTTATGTCCAAATCCTTTTTTTCCAGATAGTCTGAATAGCCTCCGTTGTATTTTTTAATAACCCCATCATCATTCATTTCTAAAACGGAATGAATTACTTTGTCTAAAAAATATCGGTCATGGGATACAACTACTACAGCACCGTTAAAGCTACTTAAATAATCTTCCAAAACAACCAATGCCTCAATGTCAAGGTCGTTGGTAGGTTCATCTAGTAACAAAATATTAGGGGCTTCCATGAGGATACGACATAAAAACAAGCGTCGCCTTTCTCCACCAGACAATCTTTCGATGGTGGTGTACTGTTGCTCTGCTGTAAACAAAAATAATTCTAATAGTTGAGAGGCAGTTAAGATACCATCCACCGTTACAATATTTTCCGCAACGTTCTTTATATAATCAATTACACGCAAAGAAGGTGATACATTTTCGACTTCTTGAGAGAAGTAACCAATTTTTACAGTTTCACCAATAGAAATGGTACCTGTATCTGGTAGGCTTTGGCCCATAATCATTTTTAAAAAGGTGGACTTACCACTTCCATTTTTGCCGATGATACCCAAGCGGGCATCACGTAATAACACAAGGTCAAAATGACGGATGAGTTGCTTATCACCATATTTTTTAGATAAATCATTTATTTCAATTATTTTTCTCCCCAGACGTGTACTAACAGAACTTAAAGTTAGTTTTTCCCCATCTTCTACTCCTTCACGGTCACGCAATGTTTCAAATTTTTCTATTCGAGATTTGCTTTTCGTTCCTCTTGCTCTGGGGCCTCTTTGAATCCAAGCAAGCTCCTTGCGGAAAAGGCTTTTATTTTTTCGCTCTGTAGCAATTTCTGATTGCTCTCTGGCAGCTCTAATTTCTAAATATTGTGTATAGTTGGCCGTATAACTAAACAAATTGCCATTACTAATTTCCACAATTTTATTGGTTACCCGATCAAGGAAATAACGGTCATGGGTAATCATCATCAGGGAGCCGGTATATTTTCGTAAATAATTTTCTAACCAAAGCACCATCTCATTGTCTAAATGATTGGTAGGTTCATCTAAAATAAGTATTTCGCAAGGGTTTACAAGAACGGAGGCGATGGCTACTCGTTTTTTTTCACCACCAGATAAATTGGTTACAGTGCTATTAAAATCTGTTATGCCTAACTTGTTTAAAATCGTTTTGGCCAAATAGTCATTTTCTTCTTTAAATGATTGGGAACAGGCCTTAAAAACTTGTTCTAAAATAGTCAAGTTCTCCTCAAAAATAGGATTTTGAGGTAAATAGCCAATTCGTATACCTGAAGATTTTGTAACTTTGCCGCTGTCTGGCGATTCGTAATCTGCAATTATTTTTAAAAAGGTTGATTTTCCTGTTCCATTTATCCCAATGATTCCAACTTTATCTTCGCTATTTAAATAGAAGGAAATATCTTGTAATAATTTTTTGTTGCTATAACTTTTCGTAATTTTTTCAGCTGATAATAATAACAAAGGTTGCACCTCACATATTTTTTCTTTGATGGCTGGCTACAACATAAATTGAATGCCAATATAATATGTAGCTTATTATAGCCGTTAGAATGTATATTGACAAGCAATCAATTTTGAGATAGCTGTTAAAAAATTATAAAAAAATAATAATAAAAAATAGACGTAGTACTAATTGTGTACTATAATGTTAAAAATATTAAATATAGCTGTTAAGCATAATAATTAACTTCGTGTCAAGAAAGAAATAGGTGGCCTCTGGTTATTTTTTATGAAGATCATAAGTCAGATTATTAGCTTAATGAGTATACAGAGAGTAGATAAGGGAGAGATATACGTGGTAAAAGCAAAATTACGAGAACAAGAATGGCTAGAAAATAAAAAGTGGCATACCAATTTAAGTGTTAGTAACAAGCTACTCCTCAATTTTTTTATTACGTTTGTAGTAGTTGTTGTGATTTTTTTCATTGGAACTGTTTCGACGACAGAAGTGAATAAATACATGGCAATGAAAGCATCGGAGACCGCCAGTTGTATGAATAAAGTTTCCACCATTTCCAAATCCTTTGATGAAATTAGAGTAAGCTTATACGAAATGGCGATGACCGAAGATGTAGGGCATCGATCAGGTTTACAACAACAAATAGCAACAGACTTTTCAGTCATACAAGATAATATAAATGCCTATAAAAAAGATCTTGAAAACAAAGGGAATGGTAATTCAGATGAACATGCTGGGCTGGTGACTTTAGGTAGTGACATTGAAAAATACAATACAATTCAAAAAGATTTTGTTGGGTCGTTGCAAAACCAAAGCGAAGATCCTGTGTTAGTATTAAAAACTTTTTTGAGTCAATCAGATGTATTGATACAAACCATCGTAAAAGATGTGCAATTTATGTATCAGGCTAATGTGGATAGCGTGAATCAGGATAGTGAAGCGGCTACCCGTTTGACAGATAAATATAATGTGGCATCTATCATCCTTATTATTATTGGGTTCATGCTATTGGTATATTCATTGTACAAATGCTTAAAATCCATTGCGAGTCCAATTAAAGCAATGACTATTGCCGCCGATAAAATTGCAGCTGGCGATTTGCAGGTAGATATTCGATATACTGCAAAAGATGAAATAGGGATGTTATCAAGAAGTATTGTGAAAGTGGGACAAACATTAGGAAATTTAACCACGGACTTGTATACCATGGCAAACAAACATCAGGAGGGTGAATCTGATGTGAAAGTGCTAGAAGATAAGTACAGCGGTGCATACAAACAGGTAGCCAGTGGTTTTAATGCGATGGCATCCAACTACGTAGGTGATGTAATAGAGATTATCAACTGCATTAAAAAGTTTGGTGAAGGGGATTTTAATGCACCAATAAAGGAATTTCCCAATCAGAAGCAACAAATAAATATTGCAATTGAAGAAGTGAGAAGTCAATTAAAACAAGTTAGCAGTGAAATAAATAAGTTAATCGTACATGCTACCAATGGTGAGCTGGATATAAGAACAGAAAGCAATAAGTTTAGTGGAGACTGGTTGGCATTATTAACCTCTGTAGACTCACTGCTAGATTCCATTGTAGATCCCCTTCATGAATGTTCTAATGTATTGGGGGATATTTCTGTAGGGAAACTTGACTCTAAGGTAATAGGAAATTACAGTGGTGAGTTTGACAAAATAAAACATTCTGTAAACAACACTGTTGATACTTTGTCTGACTATATTCAGGAAATTTCTCATGTCCTTTCAGAGATTTCCAACAAGAACCTTGTGGTTACAATCGATAAAGATTATATTGGTAGTTTTTCAAATATAAAACAATCCCTTAATCGTATTACAGAAAATTTAAATAGAATCTTGGGAGATATTGCAAGCGCCACGAATAATGTTGCCGTTGGAACAAATGAAATCGTAGATGCCAGCACGCAAGTGGCTGAAAATGTCAGAAATCAATCAGCCATTATACAAGAGTTACTGATAGAAATAAGCAAAATCAATGAACAAATAAAAGGAAATGAAGAAAATACAGCATTGGCAAGTGAACAGTCTAAAAAGGCAAGGCAAGCAGCCGAACAAGGCAATCTACAAATGAAGGAAATGTTAAGTTCTATGAATGAAATTAATGTTGCTTCTGATAATATTTCTAAAATTATAAAAGTAATTGAGGATATTGCTTTCCAAACAAATCTATTAGCACTAAATGCCTCCGTGGAAGCGGCACGAGCAGGGGAACATGGAAAAGGATTTGCTGTTGTTGCAGCAGAGGTACGAAATTTGGCAGAAAAGAGTCAAACAGCAGCTCAAGAGACAGCAGTGCTCATACAAGACTCTATTTCCAAAACAAATCAAGGAGTAAAAACTGCCAATGTGGCTGCAAGTGCATTGGAAGAAATTGTGAGCGGAGCCGCCGTGGTTTCTGAAATTATTACAGACATATCGGCTAAAACAGCAGAGCAGACAAAAGGAATTTCAAATATTAATCAGGGCATAGAAGAAATATCTCGCTCTACCATATACAATGCAAATTGTGCGGAAGAAAATTCTGCCAGTGCAGTGGAAATTTCTGCCATGTCAGATGAATTAATGAAAGCAGTTCATCTGTTTAAATTAAAAAAATAAAATACAATAGTTTCAACTAACAATAACAAAGGTTCTGTGGAGATGCTCATATCTGTAGAACCTTTGTCTATTTTTTAAGGTGTGTAAATCAAAGAAGAAATCGGGATTGTTGCCTTTAAAAATAAAGTGTCCTATGTTATAATAACGTCTAAATAGTATAAGACTATACTTTTGTAAATTATCTACCACGGAGGAACGCATTATGTACAAAATTGGTTTTGACAACGAAAAATATTTGGAAATGCAGTCTACAAAAATACGGGAGCGCATTGGCAAGTTTGGCAACAAGTTGTATTTGGAGTTTGGCGGTAAGTTGTTTGACGATTTTCATGCGTCACGTGTATTGCCAGGTTTTGAACCTGACAGCAAAGTACGTCTCCTTAAAACGTTGGCGGACCAAGTGGAAATTGTTTTGGTAATCAATGCGTCAGACATTGAAATTAGTAAAATTCGTGGGGATTATGGCATCACATACGATGCGGAAATATTACGTCTCATAGATGCTTTTCGCAATGATGGATTGTATGTAGGAAGCGTTGTGATAACTCACTACGCTGGTCAAAATGATGCAAATCGTTTTAAAAATTACTTAGAACAACTAGGTGTTACTGTATATCTTCACTATCCAATCCCTGAATATCCTACGAACATTCCCCTTATTGTAAGTGACGACGGCTATGGAAAAAATGATTATATTGAAACAACTCGTCCCTTGGTAGTAATTACAGCGCCAGGACCAGGTAGTGGAAAAATGGCGACTTGTCTTTCTCAACTTTATCATGAATACAAAAGAGGCGTTCAAGCAGGCTATGCAAAATTTGAGACATTTCCAATTTGGAATCTTCCACTAAAACATCCTGTTAATATTGCGTATGAAGCGGCAACTGTAGATTTAGACGACGTCAATGTAATCGATCCATTTCATTTAGAAGCGTACGGAAGTACTGCCATTAATTACAACCGTGATGTAGAAGTATTTCCTGTGTTAAATACGATTTTCAAAAAAATATGGGGCTCCTCTCCTTATCAATCTCCTACGGATATGGGTGTCAACATGGTTGGAAACTGTATCACCGACGACCAAGTGTGTCACGAAGCATCTAAACAAGAGATCATCCGTCGTTTTTATCATATCCAACGAGACTTTGTATCTGGAAAAGGAAGCAAAGCAGACTTACAAAAAATAGAGCTTATTATGAACAGCGTAGGGGTTGTCCATACAGACAGACCTACCGTAAAAGCCACTTTAGAAAAAGTTGCTGCATGTGAATGTCCTTGTGTAGCCATTGAGCTAACCGACGGCACGGTGATTACAGGAAAAACATCTTCTTTATTGGGAGCATCTTCTGCTGCATTATTAAATGTCCTCAAACATTTGGCAGGAATCAGAGATGAAGTACACCTTATTTCTCCCGTCATTATTGATCCTATTCAACGATTGAAGACAGGCTTTTTAGGCAACAGCAACCCTCGGTTACACATGGATGAGGTACTCATTGCACTTTCTATGTGTGCTGTTACCAGTCCAACCGCTGCATTGGCTTTAGAACAACTCCCTTTCCTTCGAAATTGTGAAGCCCATTCATCTGTTATTTTATCTCAAGTGGATATTAACGTTTTTAAAAAGTTGGGTGTCAATGTGACTTGCGAGGCAAAATACCAAAAGAAACGTTTGTATCATAAAAACTAGAGCCAAGTAAAGAAAAGATAAACGGATAGAAAAATGTGTGAGGAGCGAGGAACATGGGGGCAAAACTACATTGGAAGTATGGCAGTATGAATGCGGGAAAGTCAACGGTTTTGATGATGATTGCGTTTGACTATGAGAAAACCCACAATAGAAAAGTGCTAGTAGCAAAACCAAAAATGGATACAAAAGGTGGGGACTATGTCGTTGCAAGGCTAAATAATAATGAAATGAAAAGAAAAATCGATATATTGATTTCACCCAATGAGGACTTTTTTCAAGAAATTAATAATTTAACCCACAAGCCAGATGTAATTCTTATTGATGAAGCACAGTTTTTGTCAGCAGAAAATGTGAAACAATTAGTAAGTATCGTGACAAAATGTAGCATACCTGTCATAGCCTTTGGTTTAAAAAGCGATTTTTTGGGACAACCATTTGAAGGTTCCAGCTGGCTATTTGCTTTGGCACAAGATATAGAAGAAATAGGTGTAAGAAGTTTATGCTACTGTGGTAGTAGGGCTACTATGAATTTGCGAATGATAAACGGGAACCCAGTTTTTGAAGGCAAGCAGTTTGCAATTGATGGTGATGCGGAAGTTTCTTATAAGACCATGTGTTTAAAACACTTTATGAAACTGCAAGAGGAACATACAAAGAGTTTAATGTAGGTAAAAAACGTAAGGGACTGTGTCATATGACACAGCCCCTTACGTTTTTTCTTTGAGACTTCAAGGAACCATTCCCCTAAAACAAGCATACTTGTATAGTAGATTTTATTGCTAGCGATAATGAAGGGATGGGATGAAGTGAATTTTTTTGGGTTTATGAAAATTAAACAAAGGCTGATTGTATCATTTATGGTAGTGGTCGTATTAGCGGCAATAGTAGGTGGATATGGCATTTATCAAATAACAAACATAAGCGACATCAATTATAACACTTATAAAAAAAATGTTTGGACATTAGAGACATTAGAAAATACAAAATCAGCTTTTGGAGCAGTAAGAAATTCAGTGGATTTAATAGTAGCCAGTCAAGGTGATGACAGTACGGAAGCAAGAACAAAAGCACTAAATGATTTTGATCATGATGTAATTGCCATGAATCAATCACTAGATAACCATATTACAAGATTAAAAGAAGTAGGGACAGACCAAGAGACAATCAATACATACGAAAAAATAAAAGAGACTTTTAACGGTGACTACCTAGGGGTTGTAAAAAAAATACAAGATGATGTAATAACAAATAATATACAAGACATGAAAAAAGATGTAGCATCAAGCAATGATATATTCAATCGTTTAGATGGTCAGCTATTGGAGGACTTTTCAGCCAGCATGATAAAAGCAGGAGCTTTGGCTACTGAAAATAAAGAAGAAGCAGCAAAGACAGATATGATATTAATTATAATTTGCATCATGGTTGTTATTGTTTCGGTATTACTTGCACTGATTATTGGGAACTCTACAGCAAATGGAATCGCAAGACTGGGATACGCTGCAAAGGAAATTGCAGATGGAAATTTAAATATAAGCCTTTCTCCTGATTCACAGGATGAGATTGGGCAACTAACAAGAGACTTGGCAACGGTAGTTGAAACCGTAAATGGGCTTATGTCAGACTTGACAGAAGTGTCGTTGCAACATGATGCTGGTAATATTGATGCCATGCTTGATTACAAAAAGTACAAAGGCATATACGCTGAGATGGCGAATAACGTAAATACCATGGTAGCTGGACACATTACAGTGAAGAGAAAATCCATAGCCGTAATTACTGAAATGGTAGAGGGAAATTTTGATGTTATCATGGAACAATTGCCAGGTAAAAAAGCATTTATTAATGATGCCATTGAGTCTATGCGTAAGACAATTAAAAGTGTAGGAAATGAAATCAATGTTATGATTGAAGAAGCATTAAAAGGAAATCTTTCTGTGCAGGCGGATACCAATAAATTTAAAGGGGATTGGGTGAAAACCATGAGTGGTTTAAACAACGTTCTCTCTGGAATTACGGTACCAGTCATAGAATCTTCCAAAGTATTGAAAGAAATGTCAAAAGGAAATTTGAATGTAAAAGTAACAGGTGATTATAAAGGAGACTTAGGAGAACTTTCTCATTCGTTAAATAATTCCATCGAGACAATATCATCCTATGTAAAAGAAGTTTCAGAAATACTCACCAAATTGGCAGACCGAAATTTAGACGTAAAAATAAATCGAGCATATATCGGAAATTTTAGAGAGATGAAAGAAGCGCTTGTTTCTATCGTAGAGAAATTTAACACCGTAATGGGTGAAATCGGTTCGGCGGCAACACAAGTCACAACAGAAGCAAAAATAATAGCAGAAAGCGGAACGAATCTTGCACAAGGAGCGGCGGTACAAGCAAGCTCTGTTGCAGAACTGACTGCTTCCGTGGATAAAATGAATCAGCAAACACAAAATAATGCGTCTAGCGCAAAAGATGCCAGTAGCTTATCAGAACACTCCAAAGGAAATGCCACAAGAGGAAATGGACAAATGGCAGAAATGTTAAACTCCATGAAAGGAATCAAAGAATCAAGTGAAAATATATCTAAAATTATAAAAGTAATTGAAGATATCGCCTTTCAAACGAATCTTTTGGCGTTAAATGCAGCGGTAGAGGCAGCACGAGCAGGGGAACATGGCAAGGGGTTTGCGGTTGTGGCAGAGGAAGTTCGTAACTTAGCATCAAGAAGCCAAACAGCAGCAAAAGAAACCACCCAATTAATCGAGGATTCTATACAAAAAGTCAATGACGGAACAAAAGTAGCAAAGGAAACAGCACTATCACTGGATAAAATTGTGGAAGATGTGAATACGGTGTCGGGTATTATTTCCAATATTGCTACCTCCTCTTTGGAGCAGGCTTCATCTATTTCACAAATTTTAGTTGGGCTTAATAAAATTTCACAAGTAATACAGGTCAATTCTTCTACTAGCGAAGAATCGGCAGCATCCGCAAAAGAATTGTCTGGGCAAGCTGAATCATTGATTCATATGTTAAAAACATTTAAGCTTAAAAAGATGTAGTGCTATTATCAAGTTTGGAGCAAGAAAAAAATCGTGGGGAATAAAGAAAGCTCCTCACGATTTTTAAAAATTTCTACTGCTAAAATAATTATTCTAAAAATGAAATAAAAACTTCAACCCGTCGATTATGTTGACGGCCTTCGGCTGTAGCATTTGTGTCAACAGGTTCGTTCTCACCCAAGCCTCTTGCCATACAAACCCCAGGGTCAATATCGGAGTTATCTAACATGGCTTGCAAAAAGTTTACGGCTCTCATTACACTTAAAGCCCAGTTTGATGGAAAAGTACTGGTGCTAATCGGTCGATTATCGGTGTAACCGCTAATGGTAAGTTTAAAATGTTGATTGTTATTTTTCTTATCCGCATCTGCAATCATCGTTGCAACTTCTTTTGCAACAGCAATATGTCCTTGATTAATGGTAGCACTACCAGAAGGAAACCAAACATCACTGGTTAAAGTAATCAGCAAGCCATCCCCTTTTTCAGCCACCTGCAGTTGGGAAGTTAAATCATTTTCTTCTACATAAGTTTTAAAGGTGTCTTGCAATTTATCTACCATTTCTTTCTTTTGTTCTGCAGCAGTTTGACCTTTTGAAGCATTTTGATCAAATTCATTTGGTTGTGTTTTTGGTGCAGAATTTAAAGGGTCAATGCCAATGGTGTTAGAAGTGGGGGGATCCAGCCCAATTTCTTTACTAAAAACTTCTGCCATACTAGCATATTTGTCTTTGTCAACATTACTAGAAGCAAAAAGAACAATAAACAACGCAAGTAATAAGGTAAGTAAGTCGGCATAAGGAATGAGCCAACTTTCGTCCATATGCTCTTCATGTGACCCATGATGTTTCTTTTTAGCCATTATTTTCTCCTCCCTTGCTGTTGCTTTCGTCAAATTGAAGACGGTCAGCAGGAGGCAGGTAGGAAATTAAATTTTCTTGAACTAGCTTTGGACTTAGTCCTTGCTCAAGCAATAGCAGACCTTGTAAAATAATAGTTCTATTTAAAACCTCTGCCTTTGATTTTCTTTTTAATTTATTTGCAAAGGGATGCCAAAGAACATAACCAGTAAAAATACCATAAACAGTAGCCATAAACGCAGCAGAAATGGCATGACCTAATTTTTCTTGATCGGCCATGTTCCCAAGTGCCGCAATAAGACCGATAACGGCTCCCAAAACTCCCAGTGTTGGGGCGTATGTACCTGCTTGTGTAAATATACCAGCATTTCCGCTATGGCGTTCTTCCATTGCAGCAATATCTTCTGAAAGGGTTTCTTCAATAAAGTCACGATTCTGACCAGCAAGAAGCAATTCAAGACCTTTTTTAAAAAAGGGATTGTCAAGGTCATTAATTTTATCTTCCAAAACTAATAAACCTTCTTTTCTTGCAAGTTGAGAAAAATCAACGATTTGTTTTATTGTTTCGGCATTGTTTAAGGATTTGCGACTAGTAAAAATAATACCAAATAATTTACCAACATTTTTCGCATCGGCCATAGGAAAGGCATTTAAAACAGCTCCAGTTGTTCCAACAAGAATAATAAAAATCGCCGCTGGATTTCCAAGTGCTGAAAAAGGAACCCCTTTAAAGTACATACCGCCTAAAAGTCCAGTTACCGCAACAATCAAACCCACTATCGTCGTTAGTTCCAAAATACCACCATCTTTCAATTTTTAATAACGAGAGTCCTTTCGAACACTATAAAATACATACTTAAAATAATAATTTGTTACCTATCGTTTGTCAAGCTAATTAATCTTCCAAACATACCAAAAATATGGGGTTTTATCGTTGAAAAGTTGTTAATTAATTTTTTTAATTGAAATATTCATAAATATATATTAAACTGGAAGTAAGAGATTCAAATGCTCATGACGTGTGTTTGAAAACCTTGGGGAATGAACGTTTAAACAAGTTAAAGTATAATGTAAATGGGGTAGAATATGAAAACAAAAATTCAACATTGGTTTGTATTTTTTTCAATTTGTATCACGTGTTTGGCTTTGTCGAATCAGGCTTTTTCTTATAACAAAACAATTAATTTTGCTACATACGACATACTTCCCACCACTGTTGACAGAATACTTTACACTGCTTTTAATAAAATTGGTTATGATATTACACTGACCAACGTAGGAATTGTTTACTCTAGTGATGCAGCAAACAGTGGCGAAAAGGATGCTGTTGCAGTTCAACCGTGGGGACATGAAAAAACATACCCCAACTTGATTTGCATCCCCATTCCTTTAGCCAATATTAGTTTTACGGCGTATACAAAAGAAGGAAGCCATATCAAAATTAAATCATGGGAAGATTTTTCTGGCTTGCAGGTTGGATATTTATTTCAAAACCCTTGTGTGGAAAAGTCACTGCCTAGCGATGCTGGTAAGGTAAACGGAAAACAAAACGCAGATTTATTTAGTATGTTAAATAACCAGGCTATTGATGTCGCCATTGTCAGTCAAGTAACTCCAGAAGAAATAAAAGCACCAGATGGGATTCAAAACTTGGGTGTTTTTGAATCAATACCGGCGTATGCTTACGTAAATAAAAAATATGAAGCCTTGGTGGTGCCAATTACAAGTATACTAAATGAAATGGAAAAAGACGGCACCATTAAAAAAATAAAAGACAGGTCTTTATACAAAAATGAAGAAGATGCCCACACCATACTTCACATTTCTTCTTACTCCCCAGACATGGTTTGGGAAAGTGATTTAAAAAGAGGCCTAGAAACGACCATTCTTGAAAATAAAAAAAATGTAATTTATTATTTTAACTTAAATTCTAAAAGAATTTTAAATGATGAAAATAGAAGTAAGCTTGTAATGGATACGATTCGTACTAATTTTATTGCAAAGAGCCCTGATGTGATAGTTGCTTCTGATAATAATGCCCTTAACTTTGTAGTAGAGAACTATAATGTTTTGTTTCCGGGCGTTCCTGTTGTTTTCTGTGGAATTAATGGCTATGAAGATAGTATGATAGCACCTATTAAAGATTATGTTACAGGTGTCAAAGAGGAAATTTCAGCTTATGAAACAGTAGATAAAATGTTACAGCTATTTCCTAAAACTGAAAATATATTTGTCATCAATGATTTTTTGGAATCAGGTGTAAAGTGGCGGAAAGAAATTGAAACACAATTAAAACCATTTGAGAATAGGGTAACCATTACATATAACAATAATGTAACTATGCAAACACTACTAGATAAGTTAGCACATCTTCCTAAAAATACATTGGTCTTAAACGGCCTATATTTTGTGGACTATACTGGAAATTATTTTAGTCAAAAAAATGCAGGAGAATTATTTGCCGACAACTGTAATTCCCCTATGTTCGGATTGCTTGAATCTGGTCTTGGCTATGGGCAAGTTGGAGGGGCGTATGATTCAGGATTTGACCAAGGAACTTTGGCGGGGGAAGTAGCATTAAAAGTATTGGGTGGTACTGCAGTGGGGGATATTCCCCTGGTAACAAACGCCAAGTCTATGAATAAATGGAAATTTGACTATACCGTGCTTAAAAAGCGGGGCATTAGTGAACAGCGTATTCCCAATGGGGCAGTATTAATAAATAAACCGATGACATTACGGGAGTCAAATCCAACTCTTTTCTTTTCAATTGTTTTATTTGCTGGCGTCATGGTTATTATTATTGGGGGACTATGTTTCTTTATGTATATCCTTCGTAAACGGAATAGGGAACTGGTCGAAGCTCAAAAAAATTTACATTCTGCGGAAGAATTACTGGACAAAGATGTTACCATTAAAAAAGTAAAAAGTCGCTTAGAAAAAATAATTCAAACAGCGCCACTTGCTTATTCTGTTGCAATTGATGGCGTGGTAGTAGAATCAAACACATACGCACAGAAAAATATGGGGCTTTATGTGGGTGTCAATACAGATGTTTTATACGCTAATCTGGCTGTAAAACAAGACTTGTACCGACGTTTGAAAGACAAACATCAACTACTAGGTGAAGTGGTGATGTATAAACTAGTGAATGAGGAACAACATCGTTTTCACTTAAATATGACAAAAATGAATTACGAAGACAAGGAAGCCTACATGATGTGGGGTATCGATATTGAGGAAAGTGAACGACAAAAAGATGCAATTGAAAAATCACAACATGATTTACAAAAATTAATTGATTTCTTGCCAATGCCAATGCTAATTTCCGATGCCCATAGCCAAAAAATTGTTTATGCAAATCGTTCTTACTTAAGTATGTTTGAGTTTGAAAAAGGTGAGTCGGCCGTTGGGGTGAATTTTATAAGCTTTTATCCTGAATATCAACCAGATGGCAGAAAATCATCGGAAGCCATAGCGGACTATGCTCAATATTTGTTTGAAACAGGGGATACCCGCGCCATGGAGTGGCAATATGTTACCTATAGTGGAAAGGTAATTGATGCGTTGATTTATGCAACACCGATTATTATGGATGGCGCTAGTTGTTTAATTGTATTGATTCAAGATATTGGGGCAGAAAAAAGGCAAAATGAAATGCTTTTGAATGCTGCTGATAAAGAAAAGGAAGCAAATCAACTAAAAAGTAGGTTCTTAGTAAACATGAGCCATGAAATTCGCACACCGATGAATGCGATTATCGGGTTATCTCAAATTGCCTTGATGAAAGAGCAAACAAAAGAAAATATTGAATCTTATCGAAAAATTAATAATTCTTCCAAAAATTTATTGACCATTATTAATGATATTTTAGACTTTTCTAAAATTGAAGCCGAAAAACTAGAGTTAATGGAAGATGAATTTAATTTAGAGGATGTTATTTCAAACGCATTTTTGGTTTCGTCAGAAAGAATAGGCAATAAAAAAATAGAAATGTTGCTTGATATGCAGGCTTCTGTACCGTATGAATTAATAGGGGATAAAACAAGACTTTGGCAGGTCCTTAAAAATTTATTGGATAACGCCGCAAAATATACAAAAGAGGGAAGAATTATATTAAGCGTTTCCCTGGCGCAAAAAGCACCAGATACTAACAAAGTTTATTTGCACTTTAGGGTAAAAGACACAGGACTTGGAATAAGCAAAGAACATCAACAAAAATTATTTAAACCTTTTGAACAATTTCATAAAGTGCTAAGTGCTACTTCAGGGACTGGACTGGGAATGTCTATTACAAAACAACTGGTAGAACTTATGGGTGGAACCATAGAAGTCGAAAGTGAAATAAATGTGGGTACTACCATTGACGTGTTGATTGGTTTTAAGAAGCTAAATAAAGCCCAGACACTACAAGAAATGATTCAGCAAAAAAGTATTGCAAGTAATAACATTTTAATTGTAGACGACGACAAGGTCTCTTGTGACATCATGAAAAACTTGTTGGAAGTGGTGGGAAGCACCCCTGTATGTTTAACATCGGCAGCCCAGGTGGTGGATACGATTTTAGAATATGAGCAAAAGGGAACACCGTTTGATATTATTATATTAGATTATTTGTTGGGAGAACAAAATGGAATTGAAGTTGCCAAACATATAAAAGAATTGACTTCTAATAAATACAAGTTGTTAATGGTGTCGGCATATGCAAAAAATTTAATTGCTTCTGAAATAAAAGATGCTCACTTTAATGACATCATAGAAAAACCATTTGTTCCTTCTTCCTTTATAGAGTGTTTGTTTAATACCGTGAGTGATGACCAAAACCAAAAGGAAGTTACCTATCAGAAGTTTCCAAATGCAAAAGTATTGATTTGTGAGGATAATGAATTAAATCAAGAAGTAGCCATGGGAATGTTAGATGTGTTTGGAATTGTTCCCACCATAGCAAACAACGGACAGGAAGGAATCGTCGCATTAGAAAAAGAATCATACCATTTGGTGTTTATGGATATTTTAATGCCTGTGTTAGATGGTCATGCTACTGCGACTTTGATTAGAAGTGTACCTTCAAAGTATCAAAACATACCAATCGTTGCAATGACAGCGAATGTAATGAAAGATGAAGTGGAAAAATGTATGAACGAAGGTATGAATGGACACGTGGGGAAACCATTGGACTTCGATGAAATATATCAATATTTATTAAAGTATTTGCCTCAAGGTGGGGGAAATACTTCAGAGGAGATAGGTTCTGAACCTATTAATGAAGTACTTGAATCGGTGGTTGACCCCTTAGAATCCATAGAAGGAATTCATGCCAGTGAAGGAATTAATCGTTTTGTTGGAAAAAAAGATAGATATATTAATTCTTTAGTCCGATTTGCCAAGGAAGAGATTGTGTTTCCAACATTTGAAGAAGCTTTTTCAGAAGAGAATCATAAGCAAATGTCAGAAATGATACACGGGCTTAAAGGTGTGACAGGGAATTTATCAATCGTAAATTTATATCATATTATAGTAGCCTTTGAAAAGACAGATCGTAGCGGTAACCCTGACAAGGTTCTATATGATGAGATGGTAACCTGCTATTTTGAAATGAAGAATAAAATATTAAAAAAACTATCCTAAACAAAAGTTAGACCGCAATAGTCATGGTATAAGAAAAGGTTTCTTACTTAGATAAATGAACTTTATCAAAAGTAAGAAACCTTTTTTTTATACTAGACTTGTTGTACAACTGTTAGTTTTTCAATTTTTTTTGGCGAAAATATTAAGGTCTAGTGATTTTTTGACTCAAAAGTTTTGATGAAGGATGATGAAAAGCCTAACTCACTTCACCCATCCCCCTAAAAAACCAGAGAAAAAAGAAAAGAGATAAAAATTCCATGGCTGGAAAAATTTCAGCATTGAAAGATGTCGAAAAAGAAACTATAATAGGTTTTGTAAGGTCGACATAACGTTTCGACGGTAAAATAAAATA
>JAVBJQ010000006.1:0-159154 GCA_031546905.1 Eubacteriales bacterium
CAATGCCAAGATAAAGGTCTTTAAGATTACTTCAAATAAATATCGTAACCACCGTAAACGTTTTGGATTGAGGATGTCACTTATTTGTGGAATAATCAATTTTGAGAATCATCAGGCGTAGTTTCCGATGAGGTCTATTTATAAGCTCTACTTTAAAGATGTATATAAATTTGTGTTATCCTTGGGTTGTAGTAAAGAATGTGCGGAAGAGATAACACAAGAAACATTTTTTAAATCTATAAAAAATATTGACAAATTTGAAGGTAAATGTAGCTTGCGGGTATGGCTTTGTCAAATTGCTAAAAATACGTATTTTTCTTTTCTATCAAAAAATAAAAAATTGAATTTTGAACAGAACATAGAAGCATTACCCATTTCTATAAGCATTGAAAACATAATACTTGATAAGGAAAGTGCCAAGGAAGTTTATAGACTTTTACACCTTATGGAAGAACCCTATAAAGAAGTATTTACACTGCGAGTATTTGCGGAACTCCCTTTCTCCCAGATTGCTGAACTTTTTGGAAAAACAGAAAGCTGGGCAAGAGTCACATATCACCGAGCAAAAATTAAGTTAAAGGAGGGATTGTCTTGAAAACATCATGTAAAATCATAGGGGATTTGTTACCGCTCTATCATGATGAGGTATGTAGTGCAGAAAGTCGCAAACTTGTTGGCGAACATCTCCAAGAATGTGAGGCTTGCAAAGCGATGTTAGCTAGATTGGATAATGAAATATTATTTATCAAACCACCTCAAGATGATATATTGGCAATTAAAAAAATTTCTTTTGCATGGCGTAGAGCACGTATAAAGTCCTTAATAAAAGGTTTTTTAATTGCTTTTGGGATTTGTATTTCTTTTTTTGCCGTTTACTTGGGACTTACAGAACTCAGAATATTTCCAGTCGAAAGTAATGTTACAAAAATTAGTGATGCCTGTATGCTTGAAAATGGTTTACTTGCATTTCGCTTAGCGGTAACTGATAATTATGAAGTTCCGGCAAGTAAACAATATACTGATTCCAACCGAATTACATATTTAACACCATTAAGGGCTTTTATTAAACCTAAAAAAGACAACACCAGAGAGAATTGGTATAACGGCGGATACAACATATCTCAACTGGATGGAATGGATTCATTCTATGTAGGCTCCCCAAAAGACGCTATACTTGTTTGGAAAAAGGGCATGGTTTTACCTTCTGCAAACAAAGACACAGAAGAAAAAATAAAGCAAATGTTTATATCTGAGAAGTAGGAAATTAGCTTTATCCTAAAAGAAGAAGCTTGCTATTCATTTAATTGAAAGGGAGAAATTACATGGAGATTAGTTGTAGTACCGTAAAGGATTTATTACCAACATATTGTGAAGGGTTATGCAGTGAGTACACAAAATTTGTTTTAGACGAACACGTGACAAAGTGTGAAAACTGTAATAAGCTCCAAAAGGCAATTAAGCGCCTTATTAAACAAAGAAATATTTTCATAGGGCTGTCTAGTATATTAATCATTCTCATTACCTTGACAGCCATCATTTCATGTAAATTGTTTATATTTGGTGCTACTGCCCCAACCGCCATAATTAAAACTGTACAATTTGAAATGAAAGATGAAAAAACCTTTGCCTATCAATTTAGATTAATGTCTACTAATCAAGTTGTAAATAGAACATTAATGACAGCACCTGACAAATTTGGACATGTATATATACAAGTTAATGCTGGTTTACCCTCCCCATTAAATAGCCCCTATGCTGAATCGAAAGGCAGTACTCGATATGATAAAGAAATTCGTGCCGTTTACCTGCAAGGCAAAGCGAAAAAGGATGTTATCGTTCTTTGGGAAAAAAAATAGTGCTAGGCATAATATCCTAGCACTTAACATGATCCTTAATTTTCTACAACAACACCTGAAAAAGATTCTTTGTTTCTATCTTTTATATCCTGATAAAAATGTGCCATGGTTAATTGCATATAAGGGATTAACCATAAATAACCAATTCCTAAACTTAAAGTAGCAAGTATTGCCCAGCCAATAAAACTTAAGCCTAATAACAACAATTTACCTTTATATCCATTCATCATTTTTCGGCTTTCTGTAATTGCCTCTCTTGCAGTAAGGTTCGGATTGTCAGTTAAAATATAAAATGTCATGGAATAGCTTAGTGATTTTATTATTCCAGGAATAATAAGCAATAATGACCATAGGTATGTAAATAAAACTACTAAAAGATATGTCACAAAATTTTTTCCAAATGAGCTAAATCCGTCGAACAAAGTAGACGTTCCTAAAATTTCACCTTTACTAAAGCTAATAAAATACGTTACAATACTTCGTATAAAAATAGCACTGATTGCTGTAATCAATAGTAATTGTAAAATCTCAGGAAGAATCCTTCCAAAAATAATACTTATCACATACCAATCACTAGCTGCTATCAGGAAGAATACACCCATAAAACTGCTTATAAACCCACCAATAAGGGCACCTACAAAAACCATGACGCTAAATAAGAAGCAAATAAGAATTGGCCCGCCCCATTTTCCTTTCAATTGTTGCCTAGCCGCTGCTCTCAGCTCTTTGTTGGATGTCATATCCATGATACACAAACCTCCCATATTGTTAAATTATTTTACATTTATTATTATATCATATTTACCCTCCTTTATGATTTAAACTTTAATTTAAACTCTATCATTGGTTTATTCTAATAAAAATAAACTTCACAATTTCCAGCTAAAAGGTCCATTTTAGTTTTTGTTAACGAAACCGTATTTATGTCATGTATTTCTGCATGATGTGGATTATTCGGTGATGGCTTAGGAATCACACGAGTTGGTAGAGACTCACAAAATTTAACACTAATACAGGCAACCCCTCTGCAAGCATTCTCTCCAAAAAAGTTTTTAAACTTATTTTTAATTTCATCCCGAGAACGTCCTGCCTCAAAATCTACAGACACACCATTTTTATCTTTAAACAATGCACTTGAGGGTCGTTTTGCTCCTTCACTCCATAAACTTGGTGTTTTATTAATAAACCTATGAACATTTTCCCCGTTAGTAGCACTGTCCATAAAACTCACCCACCACTCTATTTATCTCTTTTTCAGAAAAAGAAATATCATATTCCCTTGAAGGTTGTCCAACACTTCTCATATATACCTCGATTTTATTTAAGTAAATTTCAAACTCCAAGTAGCCTTCATCCGGATTTTTAAAATAATATTCAAATTGTATGCTATCTCTAGCAGTTGGAAACACTTCTGGTTGACGCTCTAGTGTATGAATCAATGCCTCCACTTGGTCAAGCAACTCTTTTTCAAATGGGTCTGCATCATTTCCATTCCAGTTGTATTTTAAAGTGGCATATTCATGTATTTTATTTAGATTTTTATTTTTTAGTTCTAATTCAGATATCATATTCATATATTGACCACCGTCCAGATTACAAATGGTTACAGGAATATTATATCCATACCACGTATAATTTATGCCCACAGGCAACTCATTGGGGGTGGTATACACCGCCTGCATCTGACAAGTCCAATTATCTTGTTCTTGTTCTAGTGTATTAAAGCTATCAGAAAGGTCGTAATCCATGAAATCTTGATAAGCAGTAGCGACCAACACTAATCCCTCCTAACTTTTAGAAAATATAAATACTTTGACCCTATGAATTCATTATCAAAATATACCTCACATTTATATTTTCCCTCATTTTCTATATAGGTATTTCGGTAGTCAACACTAATTACATAGGCCACAAATTCATCTGGCAAAGAACTGCTTACATTATTTGCCTTAATCGGAATATAAAAATCTTTTTTTTCTCCTATAAGTTGTCCGGCCTCTGACTTTAGCATCACTTGAACCGTGTGCTTCTCTGTAAAATCAAAGTCAAAAATCGAAATACAAGCAAAAAAAGAATATGTATTGGGAGTATTAGGTATCGTAAATACCTTCTTTGGTTTTTTAATTTCATAATTTTCTGCTATGGAGCGTCCAACTACAACATTCTCTGCAAAAATAAAATAATCTAACTGAGCCATTATATACACCTCCTGAATTTATCTTACTTAGTCCCAGTTGGATTGTCAACTGTTACAACGTTTTTTTGACATTTTATTACAAAATAAGGTTTAAAAAAAGGCTGAAATTAAGTTTACCTTAATTTCAGCCTTTACCTTTAATTCTCTACTTTTTCTACTGCTTTTACTTCTTTCACCACTTGTACTTCTTCTACATTATTTTTAACAACTGGTGTTGCCACATTCACAGAAGTTTTAAACTTATCCACTAAGTTAATGCCTGTTAATGCTTCCACTGTCTCTGGCAGAGAAGAAATAATATCCGTCACATAAGATGAAATTTTTGCTGCACCTTTTGCGCCGCCCCCTCCAGAACCTGAATCAATAACAACGATTTTTTCAGTTTTAGAAAGTGGCTCTGAAACAGCTTTTGCGATTTCTGGAAGTTTGTCAATAATCATTTGGGTAACCGCTGCATCGTTGTATAATTTGAAGGCTTCCGCTTTTTTCATCATGGCTTCCGCTTCCGCTTTTCCTTTTTCTCTAATTACGTCGGCTTCGGCTTTCCCTTTTTCACGAGTAATGTCAACTTCCGCCATCCCTTCAAGACGTTTAGCATCTGCTTTCGCAGTTCCTTCTAGTCTAATATTTTCTGCACGGGCTTGAGCGTCTGCAATGGTGCTATATTTTATTGCATCGGCACCTTTTTCTTTTTTGTATTTTTCAGCATCAGCAATTTTTAAAACGGTTGCATCCAGTTCACGTTCTTTTCTAGTTGCTTCTTGTTCCGCAAGTTCAATTTCTTTTTGTTTTTTAATAATTTCAACTTGCATTTGTGTTTCCGTAACTTCTTTTTTCACTTTGTTGGCTTCAATTTCGTAAGCCAAGTCAGCAATGGCTCTTGAAGTTTCTTGTTCTTTTCTGTAGCTTTGTACTTTTAATTCTTTTTCTTTAGAAGCTTCTGAAATATGAGTTTCTGCAACCAGTCTTGCTTCTTCCCCTAATCTGTTTGCTTCGGCAATTTTTATTTTAGATTCTCTTGCTGCTTCGGCTTCGGCAATTTGAGCATCTCTTTTTACTTCTGAAATTCTCTTTTTACCTAACGCTTCTAAGTACCCATTTACATCACTTATATCACGAATGGTAAACGCTTTTATTTCAAGTCCCATCTCCGCAAGGTCAAGTGCTGCAACTTCTTGCACTTGTGATGCAAATTTTTCCCTGTCTTTATAAATTTCTTCTACTGTTAGTTTTGAAATAATTTCACGGAGTTTTCCTTCCAAAACATCTTTTGCAATACTTTGAATTACTTGAATCGTTTGTTTTTCTGAGCCGGTGTTAAATTGTTCTACCGCTGCCAGAATAGACTCTTTATCAGATTTTACTTTTAGAACGGCAACACCGTCTGCAATAATGTCAACACCTTGTTCGGTTAGTGCGCCTTGGGTTCTTACTTCAATTTTCATATTTTCAAGGGAAATCGTATCTGTTCTTTCTAGCAAAGGTACTACAAATCCCCCACCACCAGATATTACCCTTTTTCGAAGCCCTGTAATAACCAGCGCCTTGTCTTGCGGAACTTTCCTCCACAAAGAAACAACACAAAATACCAATAAAAACAGCACTACTAAGATAACGATTACTACAAATCCTACCTCTTCTAATCTCATTGCACTTCTCCTCTCTGTTGTTTTGTTTTCATTACGATAGCTGTGAAGGTAAATTAAATTATTACCTTCACCAGCCTTCTTCCATCAAGCTTATATTTCATAGGGCTTAACAAGTCTTGCCGTTAAACCGCTATTGCTTGTGCTTATACTTACTAACATAAAATGTATTTTTTTTAATGTACATAATTTCAACTTTTTCATATGCTGCAATTTCGCTTCCATCCTCTGACTTGGCTGGTGCTGAATAGGTGTTACCATTTACAGAATAAATAATTTTGCCATATTTCCCTTGAGGAATCAAAAGCGTAACTTTTGCCGGAAGCCCTATTAAACTATCTTGGTCAATGGCGCTGGTGCTTTGTGCTTTCGTTAACGGCATAATTACAAAAGTAAACATTAAATAAGAAACCACCAACCCCACAATGGTAGCAATGCCAAATACTGCAAAAATAGGAATGCCTAGTCTTACTAGCAAGCTTCCAATTCCACCAAAAACGGTAATAAACGACGCAATAATAACAGGTTTTAGCGGGGATATATTGGCGTCAACATGAATGTCTGCACTTAAATGTGCCACATCAGATATTCCACCCAATAAGAAAGCAATTAAAGTATAGCCCACACCTACCCCAAAACAAATGTAGAAAAAGCTCAACATCATAATCCCTCCTAACTTCATAAATTTAAACTAGCATTATTATACCATATATTTTTTTCATTGACCGGAAATCATTAAATTATTGTGTTTTAAAAAATTTCCTTATGAAAAGTTAAACCGTAATAAGGTATAAACTAATTATACTATTTATACGTCCCTTCTTTTAAAAAATATCCTAACCGTAGCGATTTTAGTCCTGAAATTTTGTAGAGCTCACCTTTATTTATATTTCATTTGTTTTTACATAAAAAAATAAAAGAGAAAATTTTTTCCTCTTTTAACTTTATAATGTTTTGCTTTCTATTCTATTGGAAACCCAAAAATATATTAAAAAACTAAGAACAAGTGCAAACGTCGTCACCAAACCGCCTTCTGGTCCAAAACTTCCCCCATTAAAAATATTGTTTTCTGTAATGGTGGTTTTCATTACACTGGCCCATTCATTGGTGCCACTAACAGGAAAGCCGTAAATACTTCCTTGAAAAAAATTCCATGAAATATGAAATCCTATCGGAAATAAAATAGACCCTGATTGAATAAAAAAGTATGCAAATAATAATCCAACTAAAAAAATATTCAAAAGCCCCAAAGGGGAAACATTGGGGTTCATCCCGTGCATTGCCGAAAATATAATAGCAGAAACAATAAACGCCGTTATTTTATTTTCTTTATAAGAAAGGACATTTAATAAGTAGCCTCTGGCAAAAACTTCTTCTCCAAAGCCAATAAAAATAAACATCACAAACGCCAACCCAATGTTAGAAACCGAAACATTACTAAGCCACTCCACGCTTCCGTTGATGGACAAAACAATCATGAAAAAAGCAAAACTAATGGCAAGTGCCCCTAAGATAAATCCCATTGCCAATTGTTTTAAAATATCTCCTACACTTTTGTTAAGCCCAAAGTCCTCTAATACATTTTTATTAAAGATTTTATAAAAAAACAAAGAGGTTACAATGATACCTATATTTTGACTTACAAGACCAAAAAACATAGACGGAAATTCTTTTTTAACGATTATATAAACCAGCTCTATAACCGTTGTCAACAGTATAAAACAAATGATAACACTGAGTATTTTATATACCGCCCGAAGTTCTCCCTTTTTATTTAAAAAAATAAACATTTGTATATCTCCCCACTATATAAACAATCAAAACGTAACACTACTTTATGTTACAAATATCGTAACACATTTGCTACCACTATACAAACAATAATTCCTGTTGCCGTAGGAATAAAGAAGGAAGCCAGCGTCCATTTTATACTTTTTGTTTCTTTGTAGATGGTTAACAGGGTTGTGCTACAAGGAAAATGATTGAGGGAAAAAAGCATAGTGCAAATAGCCGTAATATATGTCCATCCGTTATCAAAAAAAAGTTTTCCCAGTTCTGAAAAGCTAGTAATGTCCGTTAGAGAACTATTTTTTGTGTAACACATAATAATAATGGGAATGACAATTTCATTGGCTGGCATCCCAAGGATAAAAGCACATAGTATATATCCGTCAAGCCCCATCAAATTGGCAAAAGGATTTAAAAAGTTTGCAATATGAGTAATTACGCTTACGTCACTAATATATATATTCTGTAAAATCCAAATTATTATACCAGCTGGAATGGCAACCACAATGGCTCTTCCTAAAACAAAAAGAGTTCTATCTGTCACGGATTTTAAAATAACTTTTAAAAATTGAGGTCGTCTGTAGGGAGGAAGTTCCAGCGTAAAAGAGGATGGCATTCCTTTTAAAATTGTAATGGAAAGCACGTAAGAAATAAAAAAAGTCATTAACACCGAAGTTAAAATGCAAATTAAAACAATAAAGGCAACTTTAAATGATCGAAAACTTGCAGTAGTGCCTGCAATAAAAATAGTGGAAAGAATAATCAATGTAGGAAATCGTCCATTACAAGGAACAAAATTGTTGGTAATGACGGCCATCATTCTTTCTCGCTTCGACTCAATGATTCTGCAAGCGGTAACCCCTGCGGCATTGCACCCAAAACCCATGCACATAGTCAGTGCCTGCTTACCATGTGCATTTACTTTCTTAAAATAATAATCCAAATTAAACGCAATTCGTGGTAAAAAACCAAAATCTTCTAAAATACCAAACAAGGGAAAAAAAATTGCCATAGGCGGAAGCATAACTGCAATAATCCACGAAAGGGTTTTAAACAACCCAAATACAAGCATATTGGTCAAAAGGGGTGGAAAGTTTAGAAACGTAAATAAGGCTAACAGATAATTTTGAATGATTAAAAAAAAGTGCTGTAGTAGCATAGATGGGTAATTGGTAAATACAATGGTCAGCCAAAAAATAAATCCAAGGCTGAAAAGCATAATGGGTATGCCAAATATTTTTGACATCATTACATTGTCAATTTTTCGGTCTAGCATATTGGTGGCTTCATTTTCATAAGTAGTGGTGGCCGCTACAATTTCAGATGCTTTTTCCACAATGACTTTAATACGACTGGCATTGCTTTCTTCTATTTTATTAAATCTAAATGGCGCTATTTTAATTTGTCTTCTTGAAACTTGTAAAATTAAATTTTTAAGTTCTTCTATACCTTCGCCACCTCTTGCGCTGGCTGACACAACAGGTATTTGCAACAGACTTGATAATTTTTCTACGTCTATGTGAATTTTCTTTTTTCGAGCTTCATCCATTAAATTAACGCACAAAATAACATTGTCCTTTAACTGCATAATTTCAAGCAACAATATTAAATTTCGTTCTAAGGTAGTAGCATCCACTACAACTACCGTTACGTCAATTGTATCGTCACAAATGATTTTTTTTGCTTCTTCTTCGTCTTTTGAATTTGCATCAAGAGAATATGTGCCTGGCAAATCCATAATGGCAAATTTTTTATTTTCATATTTATAATGGCCTACTTCATTGGCAACTGTTTTTCCTGCCCAGTTTCCTGTGTGTTGGTGTAGTCCTGTTAGAGAGTTGAACACGGTGCTTTTTCCCGTATTGGGATTCCCTGCAAGGGCAATATGATAATCTATCTTTCCTTTTTCTTTTTTTTCCTCAGCTCCGACAGATTGATTTATAAACCCCATTTTCAATCACCTCATTTTTCAAATCTACTTCGGAAGAAACAGGTATTACCAAAATATTTTCTGCATCCTCACTTCGAAGTGCAATTACAGTTCCCCTTACCCCATAAGCGGTTGGGTCCCCTGCTGGGCTTTTTTTTATGATTTCAACTTTTGTCCCTTCAATAAAACCTAGTTCCAAAAGTCTATTTTTATTTTGGGCATCAGACGCTATGTTATAAATTTTGCAAACGGATCCTAACGGAAGCATTGATAATTTAGTCATTTCAAACCCCCAGAACTTTAATTAAACTAATTTTATTCTATCTGTGAAAGGTCGTCGGTAACCCATTAGAATATACAACAGTGTAAAATTTGTTATATTTTAACAAGTTAGACTTTGAACAATAATTAGTTTATGATATAATTACAATATATTTTTTATATACTTTTTTGTGCATTATAATTTATATGTTTTTAGAAAAATAAGGGGGACATTTATGGCAGTACCACAGAAAAAAGCAATTTTACAAAAGCCACAGGCTACTATACTCATTGGTGTCTGTATGTGCGTTGTGTTGATTGTCTTTGCAATTGGTTTTGCACTTGCAAAAGCCAAGAAAGTTTATGTATTGGATCTTAAAGCATTAGAGGTAGAGATTACTTCTACAGAAACAGGGAAAAAACACAAATTAACATTCGACACTTCCCTTGAAATTTTAGGGAAAAACTATGAATCAAAACAATCCGAAATTGAAGGTTCTATGATAAATACAATGACTGGAATCAGTTTTGAGCGTCTACAACAAAAAGACAATCTGGAATATGCCACTAAACTGATAAAAGAAAATTTAAAACCTATTATTCCAGCAAAAAATTTTAAAGCACTTTATTTTTCTAACTTTGTATTTTCTACACCAGCAAGAGATCCTAGTCCTGATAGTTTGAAAGAATCTACCAATATAGACTGACTTCTTCCGGGTACAAGGTAATTGTAAAAAAGGCTAAGGGATAAAAAGCTGATTTCTGAATTAAACAGGAGTCAGCTTTTTTAAACCCCATTGATAACGATGGTTATTATCGTAATTTAACGTGAGTTCCACGAAAATAAGCAATATGAGATTGTGGAAATCTTGTCTTTTTTCTTTTTGTCTATGTTATAATTAAGTTCAGATGATTGCAAGTATTAAAGGAGGTTTGATTTCATGAAAGAACGAATGATTGTAAACGAGTTGCGAAATTTTATTGATAATGAAAAATATTATAGAATTATGGTTTTAGTGGGCATTAGAAGAATCGGAAAGACCACCGCTTTAACACAGTTACATGAGTCATACCCCAATTCTTGTTACATTGATTTTTCGAAAGATGACGGTATGGATAGGTATGCAAAATTTTACGACTCACCAAAGGACTTGTTGCTGATAGACGAGGTTGCCTATGCCCAAAACTATACAGAAATCATACGGAAGATAGAAGCGCAGTCTGTTGAATTGGGCTATAAAGTGATTATTACAGGCTCGTCCTCAACACATTTGTTATCTTTATATGGGGGGCCACTTGGCGGAGGACGTTCTAAATTAATGAGAATGTCGCTCATTAATTTTTTGGAATATTTGTATTTTACAGGTAAAATTACAGATTATAGCACAGACTACCACCCTACAGAAGAGGATTTTCTGAACTATCTGCAATTAAAGAATTTGACCGAAGGCCTACGGATGACAATAGACCTAGATTATTTTCGTTCATTTTATTCGGATATTGAAATGTCGAATAGGAACAGCACGCTTGTGAGATCAAAGCTGGATTTGACAGAGGAAGACCTAACTTCGCTATGTAATTTATTGGCGTACAAGCTACAGGATGATGTGAAGTATAAAACATTTATAAGTCCGGGTGTGGGAGACAGAGAACTTACCCCAAGCCAAAAAAGGTCTGCGGATTTGTCCGATTCTTTTTTACAACAGAGCATCATCCATGCAAAGAGCGTTTCGCCTGAATCTAAGGCAAGAACCTTGTCATTTCTCATAAAAGCGGGGCTGGCCTATGTGGATATCCCTTTTGAAAACAAAGAAAAGCTGAACCCAAGTAACCTCCTGACTAGCTTAGAATATGTAAGCAAGGCAAGAGATTTAGAAGAAATTTTTTCAGAATATAATATTTGTCTGGTCAGTCCCCTTCTCTACACAAGAATAGGTGAAGATATTTTAAGTAAAGCTGGTGTCAGCCCAGACTTCTTATATAGATCTAATATCATTGGGCTAATGCTTGAACTATATATCAAGGGTTCCAATGCGTTATTTAAGAACAACTGGAATTTATGTTCATACAAAATTGGTATGGGTAATCAAGAGGTAGACCTTGTGGACTTGGATAATAACTTACTTTGTGAAATTACAGTGGCTGACAAGCGATTGGCAGATGTGAATCTTATGAAACATTTTAATGACCTTTGGCTGACGCGAGTTTTATCAACTAAAACCATCAATGATTCTATACATGACATTCGGCGTATCCCTTATCCTAAACTTTGTGTTCTTATGGATAGCGGGAAGATATATGATTTGAAGAGCTTTACTTGATATTTAACACCATTAAAAGCCATTACACTTTAAAATGGAACCTATGGAATAGACACTAGAAAAAAGGTCTATACCAATAGGGTTTTTTTGTACAATAAAAGAAAGGGAGGTAGGTTAAAAGATGAGTAAGAAAGTATTTACGGAAGAAGAACTGAAAATATTAAAGAACAATCACTATGTAAAAGCTGTGAGCGAAAAAGGCAGGTGAAAAACAGTAAGCTGAACGCAAGCATAATTTTTGATATAATTAAAAATATTTTGCAGGGTTACAAGCCACTATTGATTCCTATATAAATTACTATAATAACCATCCTTATCAATGGGGTTTAAAAAAGCTGACTCCTGTTTAATTCAGAAATCAGCTTATTATTGCTTAGCCTTTTTTATTTTGTCCTTGACATAGGGTCCACTTTACAATGGATACATTCCTTTTTATAACAGTTTGATGAAACTCCCGTGGTAATCCACCAGGTTCTATAATAATTGTGGCAGTAGTGAAAGACATCCAATAATAAATCCTAAAACACCACCAAGCACCGTAATGGCATTTAGTTCCTTATTGACAACTGAAATAATAATTTCTTCTGCATATTCAACTTCAAAAGTATTAATTCTTTCCTCTACAATTTTAGGAATATTAATAATCGTAACCAGTTGGTCTGAATTTTTTTGAAGCAACATAATTATAATCCTTGTTATATCCTGCTTTAATTTTAACAGTGGAATTTTACTTACATACGTGCTTATTTTTTTATTTAAAATACTATCTTTTAGTTGGTTTAACAAATTTTCTGCCATAATACTTACATCATTTTTAGCAAATTGTAAAATATATTTTTTAATGACATCATTGATTTTCTCATCAAAATTATTTTCCATTTTTACAATCAACCCATAAAGATCTACATTGCTATTTTTCTCAATCAACCCTTTGATTACATTAAAAATCTTTTGGGAATTTTTTTCGCTGTTCATATTGGCAAACAAAATAGTTGTAAATTCATGAGAGGCGCTTTCTTTCCAGTTGCTCGGGATTTTGGCCCACAACTCATTTACTTGATCCTCTGCGTGTTCTTCCATAAAAACTTTTATTTTTTCGGCAAGTTGTTTCACATTTTCTTCTTCTGATAAATAGTCTCTTATGCCTGATTTAATATTGTCATACACTTTGGATGTATTGATAAAAATTCCAGCAAACCCACCTACCGTTTTCAATAGGATGTCCGATACAAAGTCTTTTAACTTAAAGTCAACCTCTGGCTTCTCTAGCAGATTTAACAAAAACGTTGCAAGTTGATAACTATTTTTATCCACAAACTGATTTACATTTTCAAATGTTGTTTCCCCAAAAAATTGTTTTATGGACCGATTGTCATTTTCTATTTTGGCTAAAAAATCATCTGCTGACTTATCAATAAAAGACTTGCAATCGTCACTTCCTAAAAATTGCTTTCCTTCCTTCAAAAAGAAACCATATAGATAGTCTGTAAACTGCCCCACATACTGAAATGTATCTGGCGATTTCAAGAAATTCACCACCATACTTGTCATTTTGCCTGCAATTTCATTGATAAACTTTTCATTCTTCATCATTTCCTGCAAACTGTTATTTCCTGTTTTTAGCGCCAAGTCAATAATAGCTTGTTTATTTGCACTAAAATAAGTATCCATAAAATCATTGATGGTCATATTGCTTTTTTCAAAATCCGACACTACCGTAGCAATTTTGTTTTCAATGGCATTTTTAATGTCCTCTGACAAAATAATTTCGTCAAACACATCCTTTGTTAAAAGATGTTCTCCAATGGTAGTTCCTACTTTGTTGGCTAACTTAAGCCTTTCCTTAGGAATAAGCCCTGGTGTAAATGGCACCTTCATTCCTAAAAAAAATTTTTGCTCGTGGGGTCTAAAAAGCATTTTAATTGCCAGCCAATTGGTAATATATCCAATTACACCGCCTACAATTGGCGTTACTGCAAGTTGTACAAGATCCATAAATACCTCCTAAACAGGAAACACCTACCCTAGCTGTTAAGCATACTCATCAGCTTTGTGTCTTTTTTGTTTCATTAAATTTATAACAAAGGGTCATTAGGCTATCTGTTAAATGAACATTTTCGATACATACGTGAGGAGGAGCATTTAGGTCTGTATTGGTAAAATTCCAAAGTGCTGTTACTTTATTTGAAATAAAAATTTCCGACACTTCAATGGCTTTGCCTTTTGGCAATGTAAGAACGCCTATGTCTACTTTATTTTTTTGAATAAACTCACCTAAAAGTTGCACATCCATTACTTCTAATTCCTTGATAGACACCCCAATAATTCTGGGGTTTGCATCAAAAATACCGATGATTTTAAAACCTCTTCTTTCAAACGTAGCATAATTGACTAACGCTTGTCCTATATTTCCCGCTCCCACGATTACCAAGTTATATGCCTCATCAAGGCCCAAAATTTTCCGAATTTCATTGTAAAGGAACTCTACATTATAGCCATAACCTTGTTGCCCAAAGCAACCAAAATTGTTTAAATCTTGTCTAATTTGTGAAGCCGTAATATTCATTCGTTGGCTTAGTTCCTTCGAAGAAATTCTTGTCACTTGGTTATCTAAAAGTTCAGCTAAGTATCTGTAGTAACGAGGTAACCTTTTTATTACAGGCAACGATATTTTTTTCTCTTCCATCTCCATCAATCCTTTGTACGCTCACACAGTTTCAAAAATTTCATTCAAATAAAATCTACAAACTGCAAACTATAAAATAATAAAAATAATAAACCAAAATCCCAAAATAATATTTTTCAAAAAAATTTATTACCAAAATTTCTTACAAGATTTTGTTTATTTTTGACTAATTCTAAGTATATCATTTTAAAAATAATTTTGTCAATTAAACTAGTGCCTGTTTAAAAATTCATTCTAAAATATTAGTACCATAGCCTTACTGCAAACTGTTTTACTTTTTTTATTCAAAACAAATGTTTTTCTAACTCTTTGTATATGATATAATATAGCTGTTAAAGATCATACTGAGTATGATACGCAAAATAGTATTTAGGGACTGTAAATTCATCACTTAGTTTTATTTACAGCGCCTTACACCAAGCCAAGGAGAAATTTAAATGTTGTTTTCATGTCGAGGAATCAAAAAATCTTATGGAGTTGACACCATACTGGAAGACGTTACGTTCCAAATTGAAAATAAAGAAAAAATTGCAGTAGTGGGAACAAACGGCGCAGGCAAATCAACTCTTTTTAAAATAATTATTGGAGAAATTACAAAAGACGAAGGTGAAATTTATATGCCTAAAGAAATTACTTTAGGATATCTTTCTCAATCTTTAGAAATTAATACAGAAAAAACAATATATGATGAGATGTTAATTGTTTTCGAAAAAATTATTAACTTAGAAGAAGAAATGCGGGAACTAGAAATACAAATGGGGAATAAAAAAGACGAAGAACTTACCCGCCTTATGGAAAAGTATGCAAAAATCTCTCATGCCTTTGAAGAAAAAAAAGGCTATGAATACCAAAGCCGCATTAAAGGAGTTTTAAAAGGCTTGGGCTTCAGCGAACAAGACTTTAGTCAGCCTATTTATCAATTATCAGGCGGGCAAAAAACAAGAATTGGACTTGCAAAATTACTTTTGACAGAGCCAGACTTGTTATTGCTGGATGAACCCACCAACCATTTAGACATTCCTTCTGTGGAGTGGCTGGAGGATTTTTTAAGAAATTATGGGCAAGCTGTTATTATTATTTCCCATGACCGCTATTTTTTAGATAGGGTTGTAAACAAAACCATTGAAATTGAAAATAAAAAAGCCATTACCTATCAAGGTAACTACACTACTTTCACCAAAGCCAAAGAAATAAATTATGAAATTGCTTTAAAACACTATGAAACCAACCAAAAAGAAATAAAGCATCAAGAAGATGTTATTAAAACCCTTCGTTCCTTTAATCGTGAAAAATCAATTAAAAGAGCTGAAAGTCGTGAAAAACTGCTGGATAAAATGGATCGAGTAGACAAACCTGACAGCCCTCCCGAAAAAATGAAAATTGACCTTTCTCCCAAAAAAATAAGTGGTGTGGATGTACTCCATGTGGAAGGGTTACAAAAAAGTTTTGACGATGAGGTGTTGTTCCAAAATGTTTCTTTTGATATTAAACGAGAAGATAAAATTGCCTTAATTGGTCCCAATGGCATTGGAAAAACCACTGTTTTAAGAATTTTGCTAGGCACCCAAGAAGCAAACGGTGGGAAAATCCATTTTGGTTCCAATGTATTCTCCGCTTATTATGATCAAGAACATCAAAACATTGACCCTACCAAAACGGTTTTTCAGGAAATTAGCGATGCTTACCCTAAAATGACCAATACGGAGATAAGAAATCTGTTGGCCGCTTTTGTTTTTATGGGAGACGATGTGTTTAAGCCTATTGCTGCTTTAAGTGGTGGCGAAAAAGGTCGTGTTGCGCTTGCAAAAATGATGTTATCCAACTCTAATTTTTTAATTTTAGACGAACCCACTAACCATTTAGATATTTTCTCCAAGGAAATTTTGGAGAAAGCACTAAAAAATTATACAGGAACCGTCTTATTTATTTCTCATGACAGGTACTTAATCAACAGTGTTGCAGAAAAAATATTTGAATTAACCCCAACAGGTGCCAACACTTATTTGGGCAACTACGACTACTACTTGCAAAAAAAAGCAGAAGCCAAAATTTTAGAAGCGGAAGTACAAGAAGCCCAAACTTCTCAAATCAAAGAAGACTGGGTGAAGAAAAAAGAAAGCCAAACCAATGAGCGAAAAAAACAAACGAGAATCTCCAATTTAGAAAAACAAATCGCAAAAAAAGAAGCAGAAATAAAAGCGTATGACGAGCAACTTTGTTTGCCAGAAATTTTTTCAGACCATGTTCAGGCAAAAGAAGTGTTTGACAAAAAAAGTGCCTTAGAAGAAGAAGTGTTGACCCTTTATGCAGAGTGGGAAGAAATTCATGGATAAATAAAAGGTAGGGATTCAAATGAATAACAGTACCCATAGTCGTAAACAACAAAAAAAGTTACATAATTTTACAACAGAGCATTTTACAGTCATTGGGATAATTACGATGATTGTAATTACTGTTGCTGTTTTTATTAACACTTATTTAAATTTTAGGCAATATAGCTTAGAGTCAATGGAAGCGTACACCATCCAAGCTACCCTAAATTATGTAACTTCCATTGAAGATTCCTATAAAACCATGCAAGACGTAGGTAAGTTTACAAACATTTCTATTCATGCGGCCCTGAAAAGTAGTGACAACTATGAAGATTTTATTAAAAGAACCTTAGAAGAGATATTAACCCAATATACGTTTATTAATGGTATTAAAATAATTTACGAAGGTGAAGAAGGATTCAAAACAACCGCTCTTTCTTACAATAAAGGTGATTTTTTATATACGAAAGTAGATGATACGTTTCTCAATACCGTTTATAAGAAGGACCGCATACGTCCTGTTTCTAAAGTTTCTGGTATTGATGAGAATGGATTTATTTCTCTTCACTTTCCTATTTGGGATGAGCATTTTAATTGCAACGGACTTATTTATGTGTATGTTCCCGCTTCTTACTTCCAAGTTTTAAATAGCATCGCAGGGCTTTCTGACACGGATACTTATATTATTGACAGTAATCTTCGCATCATTGCCAACGAGAGTACCAACAAGAAAATGATGAATATTACTTCCATTGATGAAATAGTGCCACTCTCCCTACGAGAAAATTTATTACCAATGATTCATGCAAATTTAGAGCGGGGTGAGATAACACATAAAATGATTTATAATCCTTATCGAAACGAGGATTGTTGGTTTTTATGCTACCCCATTGACAATTTAGATGGTACTTTTGGCTCATTTGTAACCATTGTCCCTAAAAATATTATTTTTAAAAAACTGTATGGCACAGGAAATTTTTTAGTAGGAAGCTTACTGCTAATTCTTATCTTGCTGGCAATGCTACAATATGGCGCAATATTACGAGCCCGCACATTTAAAGATGGCTTGACTGGCATTTATAATCGGTTATATTTAGATAAAAAATTACCCGAAAACGTTAAGACTTGTTCTGCCAAAAACCGCCCTTTAAGTCTTGTTTTATGTGACGTGGACCATTTTAAAAAAATTAACGATACGTATGGTCATCTTATAGGGGATGAAGTTCTAAAATATGTTTGCCATCTGCTATACCACCATATTCGAAAACAGGATTGGATTGCCCGATATGGGGGGGAAGAGTTTGTTATTTGTCTTCCTTATACCGATATAACCGATACCATTGCTATCGCCGAACGTTTACGAAACACCCTTGAGCAACATCCTTTTATCAAAGGCGACGTATTAATTCCTGTTACCATGAGTTTTGGTATTTCCTGTACTACAGGCACTTATGTTGGTATGACAGACATTATAAAGCGTGCCGACGAAAACCTATATCGTGCCAAAGAATCTGGTCGTAATGTTGTTGTTTATTAAGTCGGTCTCATCACCCTTTCCTTGTGTCAAAAAAATTCGCCAACCCTTTTAAGAGGTTGACGAATTTTTTTTAATTTTTTGATTTATAATATCCTGTATGACTGTATCAATTGATTGTTTGAAATTAGGGGGTACTTTTACATGAGATCCTTCCATACTAAACTCAAAACTTTCTTCTGCAAAACCCATACTTCTTACATCATCTTTAAAATTTCCTTTTGCTACCTCTAGCACTCCTTGTTTTGCCGAACGATCTATTTTTTTTATAATAGAAGCAACCATGGAATCAGGTGCTTGGGCATTTTGATTGCTACCTAAACCCAAACACATTTTACCTGTAAGTTTTGCTGCTTTTATTACGCCTCTGGATGACGAAAGAAGTACATCGGCTCCCTCTGCATATAATCCTAGTGCTAAATTTTTTCCCTTCTCTTCCTCATACACCCCATTGGTACATTCACTAAGCACCTCTATGGAACTAGTAAAGTCCTTTGCTCCTTGGGTAAATCCTTCTAGCAAATCATTCATGGCAGAACTTTTATTTCCTGTAACGATTCCTACTTTTCCTGTTTTGCTAAGTTGTGCTGCGGCATAACCTGCTACGTAACCACGTTCCCAATTTCTTCCCATAATTGAAATGGTGTTTTTTGCATGTAAACTAGAATCCAATAAAATATACTTTTGAAACGGCTTTAGGGCCACATTACTAAAATCACGATTTGCCGCCATTATATAAGTATATTTTCCTGCTAGTTCTGCATTTTCAACGTCAAAATTTTCAAACTCTGCATACGCAATTTCTACTGGTATTCCCGTCTCTTTGGTTGCTTCCTGTAAGCCTTTTATAATGGCTTGGGTGTAGTCATCTGTTTTGTCAGCACCACTATTACACATGAATACAATAGTTGGATTAGAATTTGTGAAAACTAAAAAAATTAAAATAGCAATAAAAACAGTAACACTGGCAAGTATGGCATATTTTTTATTATTCTTTTTTTTAATTGCCTCATGTTCTTTTTTTAATCTTGAAAATTTTCCACTCATACTTTTCCCTCTTTATAAAGCTAGCTTATAACAGCTTTATAAAACGCTGTCTAAAAACTTACCATTTTGATAAAACAACTGGCCGTCCGCATAAATTTCTCCGCCGTCACGCATATCGCAAATCATATCCCAATGAATGGCTGACTCGTTTATGCCACCTGTTTCTGCAAAAGAAGAACCAACTGCCATATGGATTGTTCCGCCTATTTTTTCGTCAAATAAAATATTTTTAGTAAATTTTTGAATACCGTAGTTGGTGGCAATCGCAAGTTCTCCAAAACGTCTTGCACCCTCATCTACATCCAAAAAAGAATTTAATAAATCTTCGCCTTTGCTAGCAGTTGCTTTTATTACTTTTCCATCTTTCACTTCTAGATATACATTTTCAATTTCTTTTCCTGAATAAATGGCAGGAAAGGAAAAGGTAATATGTCCATTTACTTCTGTTTCCACAGGAGTTGTAAAAATCTCACCATCGGGAAAATTTCTTCTTCCATCACAACTAACCCATTTTCTACCTTTAATTGTAGCCTTAATATCTGTTCCCTTAGAAATAATATGAATTTCACTTTTGGTATTTAAAAATTCACACCATCTGCCTTGGCTCTCTGCAACTTTTTTCCATTCTGCTACAGGGTCCTCCATGTGCAACAATCCAGCAGAATAAACAAAATCTTCATATTCTTCCAAGCTCATCTCAGCTTCTTGTGCATCGGCATGAGTAGGAAACTGAGTTCCTACCCATCGGGATGTTCCTTCGCCAAATCTTTTTCGATAAGTTTTGTTGGCTTCTGTATTTGCCTTTTTTTGTAACTGCAATTTTTTAGAATCCACATTGGAAAGATATTTTAAATTTTTGGAACCCCAAGCACTAATCCAAACATCTGCCTCGTCAATACATCTTTTTCTGTTCAAATTTGGTTGTTCAATTTGATGGTCATTTCCCTCTTTTAAAACAATTTCATTTACTTCATTTACATCTATAAAATAATCTACAATGGCACCTTTTTTTACTGCTTCTCTTGCCACTTCTACTACAAAAGGAATGGCAACGTCATCTGCTAATATACAAACTTTTTCCCCGGCTTGAACCTCTGTTGAATATTCCACCAAAAGCTTTGCTAGCTTTTGAAGTCTTTGATCTTTCATAAAATTCCTCCTTCTGTTTCATTTCAAAAAATTATAACACTTATCACTATCGCTTGAGAAGTACTCCCGAAAATTTTTATTAATTTTTGCTATTTAATTGATAAAATGTTATAATATGAAATTATTAAAACAGCTTACGGCTGTTAAGGTAAGCAGTATACAAATACATTAAAGGAGTTTTTATATATGGCAAAAAATGATGAAAAAAAATTAATTGAGTCCATCACCTCTATGGAAACAGACTTTGCCCAATGGTACACAGACGTAGTAAAAAAAGCAGACTTAGCTGATTATTCCAGTGTAAAAGGTTGCGTTATTTTACGCCCTTATGGCTACGCTATTTGGGAACTTTTACAACAGCAACTAGACGCAAGATTTAAAGAAACAGGCCACGAAAATGTTTATATGCCTATTTTTATTCCTGAGTCTTTGTTACAAAAAGAAAAAGACCATATTGAAGGCTTTGCACCAGAAGTTGCGTGGGTAACTCATGGCGGCGATGAAAAATTAACGGAAAGACTTTGTGTTCGCCCAACTTCTGAAACTTTATTTTGTGAACATTACGCAAATATTATCCAATCCCATCGTGATTTACCAAAATTATATAATCAATGGTGTTCTGTTGTTCGTTGGGAAAAAACCACTCGCCCATTTTTAAGAACCCGTGAATTTTTATGGCAAGAGGGTCACACCGCTCATGCTACTGCTGAAGATGCACAAGAAGAAACCATCCGTATGTTAAACGTATATGCTGAGTTTTGCGAAAATGTCCTTGCCATGCCAGTCATCAAAGGTCAAAAAACCGAAAAAGAAAAATTTGCTGGTGCCAAAGCTACTTTTTGTATTGAGAGTCTTATGCACGATGGCAAAGCGTTACAAGCTGGAACTTCTCACAACTTTGGAGATGGTTTTGCAGCAGCTTTTGGTATTCAATACACAGACAAAAACAATGAGCTTAAAAATGTTCACCAAACCTCTTGGGGTGTATCTACCAGATTAATTGGTGGTATTATTATGGTGCATGGGGACAACGACGGTCTTATTTTGCCACCAAAAATTGCACCAATTCAAGTAATTGTAATTCCAATTGCGCAACATAAAGAAGGCGTTTTAGACAGGGCTTCTGCACTTGTAAAAGAACTTTCTCCTCTTTGCAGAGTTAAAATGGATGGCTCCGACAAAAGTTCTGGTTGGAAATTTAGTGAATATGAAATGAAAGGTGTTCCTTTGCGTATTGAAATCGGGCCAAAGGACATTGAAAAAAATCAAGTAGTCGTTGCAAGACGCGACACCCGTGAAAAAACAATTGTTTCTCTTGATGAAATTCAAAGTGTAATTCCAACACTTTTGGCTACCGTGCAAAAAGAATTATTAGAAAAAGCCACTAAGCTACGTGATGAAAAAACATTTGTTGCCAAAGACGGAGAATCATTTGTAAACGTATTTAATGACACTACTGGTTTTGTAAAAGCCATGTGGTGTGGCGATGAAGCTTGTGAAGTGGAAATCAAAGAAAAGTATGCCGTTACTTCTCGTTGTATTCCATTTGAACAAGAAAAAGTGGGCGAAAAATGTGTTTGTTGTGGAAAAGAAGCCCGCCACATGGTTTACTGGGGCAAGGCTTACTAGAAGAATAAAACAACAATACCTTAGCTTAGAATTATATATGAAAAAAAGTGAGTTTCGGGAAATTTTAATTTCCCAGAACTCACTTTTTTCATACGTTTCTATTTTATATTTTTAATGAGGTTTTACTTTCTCCTTGAATGAAAAACCGCCACAAATAATCAGTTGCTTCTTCCGCATATCCGATGTTAATCCGTTTATCTGCCCCTATTTTAAATGGCTCCGGCTCCACTTCAATATCTTGTACAATAGAAATTTCATCATTGTTTAAAATATCTATTCCATTTTGGCTTTTGGTAATATCCATGGCCTTGCAAAGTTTCTATCAAGAGGCTTTATCATGACTTTGATACCTTGTTAAATTTTCCCTTTGCTTCTGCTAGTGCTTCTCTTTCTTCATTAGAAAGTGTAATTTCGCTTTCACCAGCCACAATATTTTTCCCATATGTATAAGAGCCACTTCTGCTATGAATACCATTGATGACAACGCCATTGTCTTTTTCATCCAGCAACGCAATTGCAAAGCAAAGGTTCCCACCCATTTCTTCAAAAGGATTGTATCGAATAATGCCCACTTTTTGAACACAAAGAGAAAGCCTTTTGTCAAAGTTATTAAATCTATTTTGTATGAGAGAATGTTCACGACCAATCAATCTAACTTCTTCCAAATACGCTTGTAGCAGTTCTTCAATATTAATATCGCCCTCTTTAGAAGTAAAAAAACTTTTATATTTCTTTCGGAGTTTTCTGTTACCTAGCAAGCTTGCTATGCTGATAATTGCAGTCACAAGCCAGCCAATGATTAACACAAAAATAATAATGTCACTATTGGCAGCAATTCTTTCTAATAGTATATTCATTTTTTCAATTCCTCCTTAACCAACAATTCGTTTCATTAAAATAAATAGCCTGTCCAAATCTTCTTCTGAGTAATATTCTATTTCAATTTTACCTTTATCATTTTTGCTTTTAATTTGTACTTTTGTGCCTAAAATTTTAACCAAATCTTCTTCTACATTTTTATAAATAGGAAGTTTTATTTTATCTTTTGGTTGTGTTTTTTCTTTTGATGAGTTTTCATTTTCTCTTTTTACAAGTTCTTCTACTTGTCTTACACTTAGTTGTTCTTCCATTGTTTTTTCTGCAAGTTCAAACTGTTTGTCAAAATCTTCAATGGCAAGCAAAGCTCTTGCGTGACCTGTTGTTAACTTATTTTCATACAAAAAGTTTTGAACCCGCTTATCCAAATTTAAAAGACGAATGGAGTTGGCAACCGTAGCACGATTTTTTCCAACTTTTGCTGCAATTTCTTCTTGGCTTAAAGAAAACGCCTCTGCAAGTTTTTTATATGTAAATGCTTCTTCTATTGGGTTTAGGTTTTCCCTTTGAATATTTTCCACCAAAGAAACTTGTAGTCTTTCTAGTTCGTCATAATCCTTTATAATAACAGGAACTTTTTTTAATTTTGCAATTCTTGCTGCTCTATAACGTCTTTCCCCTGCAATAATTTCAAAATAATCGTTGATTTTTTTTACAATGAGAGGTTGTATAATTCCAAATTCTCTAATAGATTGGGCCAACTCGTTTAATGCTTCTTCTCCAAAGTCTTTTCTTGGTTGGTCTTTGTTAGGTTCAATTTTATGAATATCTACTTCTAATATAGCATTGTTTTCTATATTTTCTTCTGGATCTTGGCCTATCAGCGCAGATAATCCTTTCCCTAAGCCTTTTTTAACCGACATATTTATACCTCCCTTTCTAATACTTCCTCCGCCAGTAACATATAACTTTCTGCACCTTTGATTTTGCATCATACATGGTAATAGGAACTCCATGACTTGGTGCTTCTCCCAACCTAACATTTCTCGGAATAATAGAACGGTAAACACTTTTACCCAAATGTTTTTTTACTTCTTCCACCACTTGCAGTGACAAATTGGTTCTGGCATCATACATGGTAAAAACAACTCCTTCAATAAAAAGTTGTGGGTTTAGTTTTTGTTGAACAAGTCCAATGGTGTGCATTAATTGTGTTAGCCCTTCCAGCGCAAAATATTCACATTGTATAGGAACCAAAATACTATCTGCTGCCGTCAGTGCATTGATGGTAAGAATATTTAAAGACGGTGGGCAGTCAATTAAAATAAAATCATACTCATCCTTCATGTTGGATAATAAAGTTTTTAATATATACTCCCTTTTTTTCTCGTTAATAAGTTCTATTTCTGCCCCTGCAAGATTTACATTGGAGGGAACAATTTTTAAATTAGCCACACAAGTTTGTAATATGGCATCTTCAAGTTTATTTTCTCCCAACAGTGTTGTGTACAATGTTTTTTCACAGTTATTCTTATCAATTCCCAATCCACTAGTAGTATTCCCCTGTGGGTCACCATCAATTGTTAAAACTTTTTTTCCTTTTTCTGCAAGACACGCTGACAAATTTATCGTTGTTGTTGTTTTTCCAACGCCACCTTTTTGATTTGCAACGGCAATTATTCTAGCCATAAATTTCACCTCTAATTTTCTATTCGTATTATTATAGCAAATTTAATATATAATTTCTATAAAATGTTTCACGTGAAACATTTTATAGAAATTTTTTTATTTATTTCAAACTATTTTAAACAGCTCCCGTATATTGGTTTATAAGTTACTTAAACCCCACAAAAAATAAAGAGGAGCTGATTTTATGAATTGTAACATTCACACATCAACGCCTGCATATAATACTTGTTCCAAATGCGGAAACTGGATATGCGACGAATGCGGTGTAGAACTAGAAGGAAGGATTGTTTGCAAATCTTGCATTAGCAAAACACTTTCTAGTCCTGATTTTCATGGACACGACCATCACCACCCAATGCCACCTAGTAAGCCATCTAAAACAATGGCAAAACCACCTGTAGAAGGAAGAAAAATATTTAATATACTTTTGGTTTTATTATTTTCAGCCATTCCTGGTGGAGCACAAATGTACATGGGGCTTTTAAAAAGAGGTTTGTTTTTTATGATTTCCTTTTTTACCGCCATCTTTTTAACCCAAACTGTTTTTGGCCCAGCATCATTTGTTCCTTCCTTTTTAATTGCAATTGTATTTTTTACAAGTTTCTTCGATGGTATTTTAACAAGAAGAAAGTTTATAGCTGGAGAAGTAGTTTCTGATAATATTAATGACTTTAAAAATTTATTTTATGAAAACAAAGGCATCGCTATTGCTTTTATAGGTATTTTGGTAGCGTCTTCTTTCTTTCAAAGTTTTAGATTTTTAACCCACGACAGAGTTCCTGCTTTTGGTATTATGATTTTAGTACTGGGAATTTTATTTTTAAGAAAAAGAAGAACTTGTGGCTCAAAAAAACACGATGATTATGACAAACAATAAATTTTCTTTTTAATAAGAAATTTATTATATACGCTCCAGATCAATCCCCCCTCAAAAAAGCGACACTAACTTCAAAATTTGAAGTCAGTGTCGCTTTTTATTGTTTTCATAAACGGGTAGTATTCTTTAATCCAATATCTTTGAACTATCGTATTTTCTTCCATCATTTCATTTTCTAAAATACCACCATTGTTTTGAATTATTTTAGCAGAACCAATATTTTCTTTGTTGCAAGTAACTAAAATTTCGCTAATTCCTAGGGCTCTTGCTTTTACTAATCCTAGGGCAAGTATTTTGCTTCCGTAACCTTTTCTTCGTTGACTAGGTCTAACACCATAGCCAATATGACCTCCAAAATTAAAAAGATATTCATTTAAACAATGCCTTATGTTGATTGCTCCTATGATTCCTTCTTGCTCCCCATCTAATAAAAAATAAGTATGTGCCGAGACAAAATTAGATGGACAAGTTTCAGGATTTTCTCTGCTTTCCATATCTAGTACCCAATCTTCATATGTATTTTTAAGAAGTCTAGCTGAGTATGGTGTAATATGTTCATGATTTGACTTCCACTCTTCCGCAAAATCCATATAAGCTAATTTCATTTCCATGGTGGGTTTCACTAATTTCATATAAAAACCTCCTTATTATGGGCATGGTAGCAATTTAATTTTGAATGGAAAATTTTTTTCGTATTTGTTGAAGTCCAATAATTTACAATTTATTGAAAAAATGCTTGAAAAACAAGTTTTTCAAGCATACGTGCTATTTACATTTGTTCCGGTCTTGCAATTCCTAGTAGCCCAAGAGAAGTATCCAAAACATTTTTAACCGCATAAACAAGAACCAGTCTCGCATTTTTTAGTGCTTCTTCACCATTTAAAATAGCATTGTCATAATAAAACTTATTAAAAGCTTGTGCCAAATCAACAGAAAATCTAGCAACAACAGAAGGTTCATGTCTATTGGTAGCATCCACTACTCTTTCTGCAAATTGAGAAAATAACTTACAAACAGCAACAGAACTTTCGTCATCTAATAAGGAGTAATCGATTTCCATATCAAAATTCTCTACTCCTGACTTTCTCAATATGCTGCAAGCTCTGGCATGAGCATATTGAACATAAGGACCTGTTTCCCCTTCAAAATTTAACATTCGCTCCCAAGAGAAAACAACATCTTTAATCCTTCCATTGTATAAATCATTAAATTTTATAGCGCCGATACCAACTTGTCTTGCAACTTCATCCTTGTTTGGCAACCCGCTATTTTTTTCCTCTATGATGTCACGGGTTTTTGCAATGGCTTCTGTTAAAATTTCTTCCATTAAAACTACATTGCCTTTTCTTGTGGAAAGCTTTCCTGTTTCTAAACTTACAAGTCCAAAAGGAACATGGACTAAGTTTTTCGCCCACTCATACCCCATCAGTTCAATTACTTTGAAAAACTGAGAAAAATGTAAGTTTTGGTCAAGTGCTGTCAAATAAACACATTTTTCAAAGTCATACGTGTCTTTTCGATATAAAGCCGCAGCAATGTCACGAGTGGCATACAGTGTTCCCCCATCTCTACGAATAATCAAACAAGGAGGCATATTAAACGCTTCCAAGTCAACGATTTGCGCTCCGTCGCTTTCTATAAGCAAATTCTTTTGTTTTAATTCGTTCACTACACGACCCATTTTGTCATTATAAAAACTTTCGCCATTATAATTATCAAAAGAAATATCTAAAATTTTATAAATTCTTTCAAATTCATTCATGCTAATGCCATAAAACCACTTCCAAAGACTTAATGCTTCCTCGTCACCTTCTTGCATTTTCATAAAAAAGGCACGTGCTTCATCATTTAAGCTATCATCTTTTTCTGCTTCCTCATGAAACTTAACATAAATTTTAGTAAGCTCTTGAATTCCGCTTTTTTCTATTTCTTCCTTGTTTCCCCATTTTTTATACGCTACAATAAGCTTGCCAAATTGAGTACCCCAGTCCCCTAAATAATTAATGCCCACTGAATGATATCCCAAAAAGTTATACATATTATAAAGGGCATTGCCGATTACCGTAGAACGCAAGTGCCCAATATGAAACGGTTTTGCAATGTTTGGCGAAGAATAATCAATGGCAATATTTCTGTTTTTCCCCATTTCTGATGAGCCAAACTTTTCTTTTTTTAGAACAACTTCTTTTAAAATGGTTTCTACAAACAATTTTTTATTTACAAAAATATTAAGGTAACCAGAAAGGGCCACCACATTTTCTACTAACACTGACTTTTTTGCCAATATTTTAGTGGCTAATTCTTCTGCAATTACATTTGGCGACTTTCTAAGGGCTTTTGAAAGTCTAAAACAAGGAAACGCAAAATCTCCCATTTTGGTGTCTGGGGGAATTTCTATAAACGTATCCACATTTTCTAAGGCATTATCCAATTCTGCTTCAATTAATTTAGCGACTTCTAATTTAAAATCCATGTAATTTATCCTCCGCGGTTCACTTTTTTAACAACAAATCATTTCAATTGGCTTTTTCACAAGAGTAATCTCAATAGGCATCAACGGCCCCGATTCCCCATCTACATCTGTAGCCAAAAGTCTTTCATCATGATTGCTTAAAAGCTCAATTTTAATATAATCATCTTGAAAAAATATAATGTTAGGGTCATTTAAATGCTCCCCTTTTAAAATTTTAATAAACAACGCCGCCATTTCTACAAGACCCATTTCTTTAAAAGCAATAAAGTCTAATAGCCCGTCGTCAATTTTTGCATCTGCCGAAAGTTTCTCAAAACCGCCAGCTCCAGCAGAGTTTAACGCAACAAAGAAAAAAATATTTTTTTCAATGACTTCTGTTGAATTGGTAATTCTCAACGGCATACAAGAAAAATTGGGAAGTTCTTCGATTCCTTTTAAATAATAGGCAAGTTTTCCTAAGGCATTTTTAAAATCACTGTCAATTCGTTGGGAAACCGTTGCAAAAAGCCCTGCTCCACAAACATTAATAAAATACGTTCCATTTACAACACCTAAGTCTACTTGCTTTTTATTTCCTTTGATAATAAGGTCACAGCAGGCTTCTACGTTGTCCCTTGGCATTTTTAAATAATTTGCAAAGTCGTTTGCTGTTCCACTGGGAATAATGGCAATGGGAATAAAAATCTCCGCTTCCATAAAAGCATTGATAACAATATTCAACGTACCATCTCCACCCGAAACAACCACCATATCATAAAAACTTTTTTCCATCGTTAAAATATGATTGCGAATGTCGCCGTGCTCCAAACTGGTGAACATATGCACTTCATATCCGCCTTGTTGAAATTTTTTGATACACAAATCTAAATCATAACGAAAAAGCCGCTCTCCCGACATCGAGTTATATATTAATTTTAATTTTTTCATATATAATCTCCTCATCAAATTAAATTACTACTATAGGGGGTAACAAATTTTTATTATATTTTTTATATTATACATCATTCATTGATAATTACAATATCTATTGCAGTGAACCAATTGTATTATCTTTAACCATTATATTATCCATCTCCACATCGTGATTCATACGCTTTTTAACTAACAACGTCCCAAACATATTTTGTCGTAAAAAAATATATATTTTTAAACCCTAAATGTGCATAATTATGATATAATATTTCAAAAAGGTTGGTGGTCATTCATAATGAAAAAGTGTTTCAGGATCTCTATGTTTGTAATACTTTCATTTATACTTTTTGTCATGTACATTCCTGTTTATGCCAGCAGTTTGACAGTCCCAAAAGTGAAAGTTCGAATTGAAAGTTTTGATAATACCATTGCTTCAGGGGAAGAAACTGCTTTTACATTTTTGGAGGCCATTCAAAAATTTGGAGACCATCATGATATTAATATTGTAATTAGCCAAGCGGTGGATGATAAAAGTATTTATCGTATCAACGATATACCAAATAACAAGTTCAATCAAAATGACAAATGGGATGGATTTTTAATTCGAGATGATAAAGTAGTAGAAAATCCTTCTATTTTTAACCAAACATTAAAACAAGGAGACCAACTTGTGGTGTATTACGGAGTGGCTTCTGAAATTAAAAAAATCCCCTCTCTGGTCACAGAAGAAAAGGATGGCAATGTTTGTATCAAAGCGTTAAATACGTATACCACATGGCAACAAAAAGAAACATTTTGGCAACCTGAAGTGGTGGTTGAAAAACTAAAAGACGTACGGGTACATATTACAGCTGCAAATAATGAAGAGATGGTTGGTGTCACCAATGAGGAGGGAGAAGCAACCTTTGCCCTTAAAAAAACAGGATTTGTTACTTGCTATGCCGAGGAATACCAAGAAGATGCTGTTCCACTGCTTGTAAAAACAGATGTGCAATCTTTTTTATGGGGAGTTGAAAATAAAAAAGAACTAACCCGTGGAGAGGTCATTGCCATTTTAATGAATAATTTAAATTTGCCCCAAAAAAACACAACTTTAGGTACTACTTATTTTAGTGATGTTTCAACACAACAGAAACAGGCAAGTGAAATAAATTTAGCTGCCTCTCTTCAAATCATAAAAGGATATGCTGACAAAACATTTCGACCCAACAATAAAATAAGCTTACTTGAATGTGCTACTATTTTATCTACGATTTATATGTTAACCCCTCATGAAGCATTGGGTTCTGAAATCCAAGCCCCCGTGAAAGATGTTCCCTCTTGGGCAGAAAAAAATATTCAATTGCTGATGGCAAAACATATTTTAACGGATATTCCCCTGAACTGGAACAAAAACATATCAGGAGATACCCTTTACAAAATGATTCAAAATATGAATAATAACTTGTAAACCTTTCAAAAAATAAAAAAACTGGACTAGGTGATGAAATGAATAAAAAAAATACCATGTCTCCCTCTATGGAGGACTATTTAGAAACATTATATTTTTTAACTTGCAAAAATGAAGTGGTGAGGGTTACGGACATGGCGACAGACATGAATATTTCAAAGCCTAGCGTAAACAAAGCCATTAATGCCTTAAAAGCCCAAAATCTTGTAGAACATGAGCATTATGGCGCCTTAAGCCTTACAGAAGAAGGTAAAAAATTAGCAAAATCCATTGCAGACAGACATGTTGTACTGAAAAAATTTCTACATGAACTTTTAGAAATTGATGAAAAAACAGCAGAGGAAGAAGCCTGTCTTATTGAACATTCTATGAGCCAAGCAACGGTGGATAAACTCTCCCTCTTTTTAAAAACCATTGAACTTCAAAAGAAGTAAGGCGTAACAAAGTCCTTGTACTTGTCACACCCATAAAAAAAAGACTAATTTTTGTTTTATTTAAAAATTAGTCTTTTTTTATGTACTTATTTTTTTATATTTTCCATAATGTAATTTGTAAATTGCTCAGAAGTGGCACCAGTGTCACGACCAGTCATTACCAATTTCTTTTCTGTTCTTGTACAAATATCTAGTGCTTTTGTAAATTTGTCAGCTTTATCTTTATAGCCTAAGTGCGCCAACAACATAACCGCCGCTCTCATCACACTACAAGGGTCAGCATATTGGGCACGACCTTCTGTAACCATACGAGGTGCGGAACCATGAATTGCTTCAAACATGGCATATTGTTTCCCTAAGTTAGCACTTCCAGCGGTTCCCACTCCTCCTTGAAATTCTGCGGCTTCATCTGTCAAAATATCCCCATAAAGATTTGGAAGAACAAGCACTTGAAAATCTGTACGGCGTTTTTCGTCAATTAATTTTGCACACATAATATCAATATACCAGTCATCGAATGTAATTTCCGGGTATTCTGAAGCGATTTCTCTACAAATTTTTAGGAATTTTCCGTCCGTTGTTTTTATTACGTTGGCTTTTGTAACAGCAGTAACCCTTGTCTTTCCATTGGCACGAGCAAAATCAAAAGCTGCTTTTACAATTCTGCGTGTTCCTTCTGTTGTTGTCACGGTGAAGTCAAAGGCCAAATCTTCATCAATTTCAAATCCTTTGCTTCCAACTGCATATGCCCCTTCTGTATTTTCTCTAAAAAATGTCCAGTCAATATTTTGCTCTGGAACACTAACAGGACGAACATTTGCAAATAAATCAAGGGCTTTTCTCATGGCAACATTGGCACTTTCGATATTAGGAAGGTTATCTCCAGCGTTTGGCGTTGTTGTTGGTCCTTTTAAAAGTACGTGGCATTTTTTAATTTCTTCTAACACATCATCAGGGATGGCTTTTACTGCTTGAATACGATTTTCAATGGTCAGCCCTTCAATGATACGAAACTCTATTTTTCCTGCTTTTACTTCATCTTCTAATAAAAATTCTAAAACCCTGTGCGCTTGGGCTGTAATGGCAGGACCGATTCCGTCTCCACCAATAATCCCTACGATAATCGTATCTAATTTCGAGAGGTCAATAAAATCTTTTTGCCCATTAATGTCCTGAACCCTTTTTAATTGTTCCTCTACTAATTTTAAAAACTTTTCTGTGGCATTTTGCATTTTATCCATAACTAAATTTCCTCCTTAAAGTTTTTCATGGCATTTAAAGAAACTGCTTCCAGTTCTTTGTCTGTAATTACGGTAACCCTGCCTTCGTCATATTGTGTGTCAACCCATTTTTTTACAGCTTCAACTACAGGGTGTTTTTTATCAAAAGCTTCCTCCCCTGCTAGTTTAAAAAAGGTGTTTATCCAATGGGCAACACCAGCAAGGCCTGATGTATTGGAAACCGCAATGGTGCAAGGGCGGTTTAAAAGCTTTTCTGTATCAAAAATATTATAAATTTCCTCATTTTTAAGCAATCCGTCGGCGTGGATCCCTGCACGGGTAACGTTAAAATGTTTTCCCACAAAAGGGGTCATTGGGGGAATTACATAACCTAATTCGTTTTCAAAATAGGATGCAATCTCTGTGATAGCGGTAGTATCCATTCCATTTAACGTTCCTCTTAGTTGGGCATATTCAATTACCATTGCTTCAAGAGGGGTGTTTCCAGTTCTTTCCCCGATACCAAGCAAAGAACAATTAACTCCAGATGCCCCATAAAGCCACGCATAAGAAGCATTTACAACAGAGCGGTAAAAATCGTTATGTCCGTGCCATTCTAACAGTTCGTGAGGAACATTGGCAAAATGATTCAAGCCATGAATAATTCCTTGTACGCTTCTTGGCATCACGCTTCCAGGAAAAGTTACACCATACCCCATGGTATCACACGCTCTAATTTTAACTGGTATTCCCGTTTCTTCTGCTAAATTCATCAGCTCTGTTACAAAAGGAACTACAAAGCCATAAAAATCAGCACGAGTAATATCTTCTAAATGACAACGAGGTCTTACGCCAATTTCCATACACTCTCTAATAACAGCAATATAATGGTCGATGACTTGACGTCTTGTCATTCTCATTTTGTAAAAAATGTGGTAATCAGAACAACTTACTAAAATACCAGTTTCTTTTAATCCAACTGATTTAACCAGTTCAAAATCTTTTTTGGATGCTCTAATCCAACTTGTAATTTCTGGCGTGGTAAAGCCTAACTCCAAACATTTATATACTGCATCCAAATCTTTTTTGGTATATAAAAAAAATTCACTTTGGCGAATGACGCCGTTTGGTCCTGAAAGTCTATGTAAAAGTTTAAAAAGATGAATTATTTGTTCAACTGTATATGGCTCACGAGATTGTTGTCCATCACGAAATGTTGTGTCCGTAATCCAAATATCATCTGGCATATTAATAGGCATAATTCGATGATTAAAAGCAACTTTTGGGATTTCTTCATAATTAAATAAATTTCTAAACAGATTTGGTTCTGTCACATCTTGCAATGGATAAGAAAGCTCTGTTTTTTCCAGCAAGTTTGTTTTTTTATTATAAGCAAAAATATTGAAGCCCCCCTCTTTTAAAAAATTTATTTTCTCAAAACTTAATTTTAATTTATTTTAATCAAATAAAGTGTTTGTGTCAATAATGTTTCGCAAATTTGCAAGAAAGTATATTTTGTCCTGCATTTTAAATAAATTTTACTTTTCCATTTTTATTTACACCCAAAAATACTTTTTTTGTGGATAAGTCTAAAAAGTTATCAACATTATCCACATACTTATGCACAGTTCCAAGATTTTTTCAGAAAAAACAAGGTTTTTCTCGGTTTATACTTGTTAATAAGTATGTGAATAGATATTTTTTCCAAATGTTGTTTTTAAACCGTGGTGTTATTTTCTACTTTTTATCATATATATATTTTAAATCATTTCCTACTATATATAAGGAGGAATTTTATATGGTATCAAGAACCAACTGGAACTACCAATCAATTGATGACATCCCAGCACCTTTTAAAAAAAATTACTTCTATAAAGAAAATATTCCACAGTCTGATGAAAAATCTGTGGAAAACCCGGACAAAACAGTGGAAACTACAAACTACACCGAAAAACTTTTTTCCAGTCAAGACAGTTTGCTTTTGATTTTGTTGCTAATGTTACTTTTTAAAGAACTGTAAAATGAAAATCGTTGAGAGAAAAATTTTTGCAAAAAATGTTCTCTCAACGAAACCTTTTCCAAATTTTTTTTTAAAATGTGGGTTAAAAATTGACAAGCGTGTATGGCTATGCTAAAATTTTAAAAAAATATATTGAAAGAGGTTTTTTTATGTCTAACGAACAAATAGTTAAAATTTCTTCGCCAGACCCATCAGCCCTTGGCTTGCTCGGTCTTGGTATCATTACACTAGTTGCTTCTTCCGCAAAATTAGGAATTACAACTGGTGTTTCTTATGTAATCCCTTGGGCTGTTTTCTTGGGTGCGCTTGCTCAGTTTACAGCAGCCATTTTTGATTACAAAAAAGGCAACGTTTTTGGTGCTACTGCTTTTGCTGGTTATGGACTTTTTTGGTTTTCTATGGCCATGTCTTGGTTGATTAGCTTAGGTACTTTTGGAGAGGCTGCTGCCAAACAAATTGACCCAAAACAAATGGGCTTTGCATTTTTAGGCTACCTTATTTTTACATTGTTTATGACAATTGGGGCAATGGAAACAAACAAAGTTTTATTTATCATTTTTTGTTTAATTGATTTTCTTTTTCTAGGGCTTACCCTTACTACTTTTCAAATTGCAACGGAAGCTACTCATGCCCTTGCTGCTTGGTCTGAACTTCTTATCGCTATCTTTTCTTTTTATGCTGCTGGCGCTAACGTTTTGAACAATCACTTTGGAAAAACATTTCTTCCAATTGGAAAACCTTTTGGAATATTCAAATAATAAAAATAAAGGCATATCATACTGATATGCCTTTTGTCACGTAGTGTAACTTTTAAAAGGAGTTTTATTATGAAAAAAATAGTTACTTTGCTTTTTATTTTTGTATTCATTGCTTCCCTGACTTCCTGCAAATCAGAAACCACCGACAAAAATATAACCTTTGACGACGATGCTGGTCGAAAAATTATGATTTCAAAAGCAGAAAAAATCATATCCCTTCTTCCCTCTGATACGGAAATTATGTATGCACTGGGGGCAGAGGACAAACTAATTGGCGTTTCAGATTTTTGTAACTATCCGGAACAAGTTTCTGAAAAAAAAGTATTTAAAACAGGCATTGGTTTAAATGTGGAAGAAATTATTAGTGCAATGCCTGATATTGTTTTTATGGGGAAAATGTCACAAAGCCCAGAGCAAGCCCAACAACTTGAAAATGCTGGCATTACGGTTATTATTACAGAACCTCATACCATTGAAGAGACTTACAAGTGGATTGAAGCCATTGGTATGATTGTTTCCCATCAAAAAGAAGCCACCAGCGTAGTAAACAATATGAAGCAACAATTTGACCAAATAAAAAAATTGGCGAAAGATTTGCCAGCCAAAAACGTTTACATGGAAATTTCCCCACTACAATATGGACTATGGACAGTTGGAAAAAATACTTTTATTCAAGAAATATTTGATATGACCAATATTCACAACGTTTTTTCTGATGTAGAAAGCTTTGCTCAAGTTTCAGAAGAGCAAGTGATAGCAAAAAATCCAGATATTATTTTATCCATCGTGGGAGCAGATAGCGACATGAACGCTTCTATTACAGAACTTAAATCCCGCCCAAACTGGAATACCATTACTGCTGTTAAAAATGACGCGGTATACCATATAAATGCGGATATCCTTTCTCGACCATGCCCAAGACTTACAGAAGGTGCTATGGAAATATTAAAAGCAGTTTATGGACTAAAATAGCAACAACATTTTATTATAACGAAACAAAAGGGTTCTTTCAAAATCACAAACCAACAACGTTTGATGATTTCAAAAGAACCCTTTCTTATTACTTTTTGATCCCTATTTCTTCACGGGCTTGTACCACCCCGTATAGTTTAGTGTATAAAAATAAATTTAAATATAATAACCATCACAATACCAATGGACATACAAATTGGAATTGTTAAAAACCAAGATGCAACCATATCACGCACTACAGCCCAACGTACAGATGATAACCGTTTGGACGCACCAACACCAATAATAGTAGAGGTTACAACGTGAGTTGTACTAACAGGGGCACCTAATAATGTTGCACCTTGAATAACAAGGGCTGCACCAGTTTGAGCAGCGAAGCCGTCAATGGGTTGCATTTTTATCATGTTCATTCCTACGGTTTTAATAATTCGCCAACCGCCGACAGAAGTTCCTAATGCCATAACGGTAGCACAAATAATAACAATCCAAATGGGTACTGCCCCATTTTCTGCATGATAAAATATATGAGGGATGGCTCCCGGATTTGATGTGGTGATGCTTATGAGGGCCAACATAATAATGCCAATGGTTTTTTGGGCATCATTACTGCCGTGTGAAAACGCCATAAGGGCAGCCGAAACAATTTGAAGTTTGGAAAACCATTTATTTACGGCACGTAAACTTAAACTACGCAACAACTCATACAGCAATGTCATCAGTACGTAGCCTGCCACTAACCCGATAAGAGGGGACGTAATCAACGGAATAATAACTTTATGGGTAAGTCCGCTCCAAATAACATGTTGGGTACTTAACGTATCGCCAATGGTGGCACCAACTAAAGCACCAATAATCGCATGGGAAGAGCTAGATGGTATTCCAATATACCAAGTTACTAAATTCCAAACGATAGCAGCAATCAACGCCATTCCAATTACGTACACTTCCACTTTTCCAGACACAAGTCCTGTAGAAATTGTTTTTGCAACTGCAGCAGAGGAAAGCGCTCCATAAAGTGCTCCAAATAAATTTAAAAAGGCAGCCATCATAATAGCAGTCCGAGGTGTTAAAACACGAGTGGAAACAGAAGTTGCAATGGAATTTGCCGTGTCATGAAAACCATTAATAAATTCAAATGTCAAAGCTAATACCAGAATCAGCAAAAAGCTTAACATCGGAGCACTAGGCATTTTTCATCACAATCCCTTCCACCAAATTTGCTACGTGTTCACAAGCATCCAAGGTGTTTTCAAAACAATCATAAATACCGTTCCATCTTATAATTTCAATTGCATTGGTTTCGTTTGTAAAAAGGTTCGCAATTTCTTTTCTGTAGAGGGCATCCCCTTCATTTTCAATGCGATTTACAATAACGATTAACTCATGAATATCCTTATTGCTTTTTTGTGGTATTAACCTTATTAATTTTTGTAGGTTTACTACCGCTTTTTTAATCAGTTTCGCAAACTGAACTGCTTCCGGTTTTACTGCCTTTACATTGTACACAGAAAATCGGTAGGCTGTTTCTTCAATTTGGTCAATAATATCATCTATCGTTTTAATAATAATCAGAATATCTTCTCTGTCGATAGGGGTGATAAAAGCCAAATTAACTCGTTCAAACGTTTTGTGTACAATTGCGTCACACTTATGTTCAAGGTCTGAAATGCCTTGTATGTGCTGTTGCACATTTTTATAATCCGCTAGCATGGTCTCAAATTTCTCAGATGCCTCATAAACAGTATCAATCATATTGATAAAATCTTCAAAGAAAACAAGCTCTTTTTTTGTGGTTCTTAACATTTGTATTTTTCCTCCTTATGGCAAAACCTTGTGCTTCAATACAACTACGAAACAAATTATACTATACTTATGGAAAATTTGAAATAATTAATTATTACAATGTACATTTTTTTTAAAATAGATTTTTTAGGTAGGTTTTTTAACCATGTATTCTAGCAAAAGCACGCACAAAACTTGCTTCTGCTGCAATTTTTAAAGGCACTGCAAAAACCTCAAAAGATTCAACTTGTAACAACGCTTTTAAATTGGTTATATTCTCCAAAATAAAAATATCTTCATTTAAAAGCATTTTGTGTATGTGAAAAGGAGGGAAATCGGGCGATGGCATATCCATCCCTAGCATTTTAATTTGTCTGGATTTTAAAAATAATCCTAAATTTTCTGCTACCACGGGATGCTGATGAAAATAAATATTTTCATCTTGATTCCATTCATCAAAACCAGTATAAAGAAGTACGATATCCCCTTTTGTTATTATTTTTTCATATGCTTCCTTCATTTCAATGGGATTTTCTCCTCGCACATCCAAAAGGACACCACGACCAAAAAAATGTTCAATGGGAAAGCAATCGATGGTTCGGTCATCGGGTAACAAGTGCATGGGAACATCCACATGGGTTCCTGTGTGGAGATTTCCATGTAACAGAAAAGCATTATAATAATCATTTTCAAGGGTTTTATTTTGATATAGCTCCATTTGTACATCCCCTGGATATACAGGCGTATTACTACTCAAACCATATGAAATATCAATTGTTTTCATTTTTTACTCCTACACGCCAAAAAAATTTATTTCATCCACAGTATATCTTACTATGATAAAAATATCCATGGCTATTTTTTGCGTCCCATTCTTTACTTTTTTATTTTTCAGTGTATAATCACTTAAAAATGACTTACAAAATTAAAAGGAGAAAAAATAATGCAAAATAATAAAAACCGTTGGTTTAGTTTGTTTGTACTTGTGCTGTTGCCCTTTATGTCTACTTTAGATGCAAACATTATTAACGTAGCCTTGCCCACCCTATCAAAAGATTTAAACATTGCCATGGCTGATGTGGAATGGGTGGTTACCATTTACTTAATTGTCATTTCATCTACCATTATTATTTTTGGGAGAATAGGAGATTTGAAAAGTAAAGTCCTTGTTTTTAAAGGTGGGCTTTTTCTGTTTACCCTTGGCTCTTTACTTTGTGGACTTTCTCATTCCCTTTGGTTTTTAATTTTTTCCAGAATGGTGCAAGCTCTTGGTGCGGCCTGTGCTATGGCTACCAACCAAGGAATTATTACCCAACTATTTCCACAAAATGAGCGAGGACGTGCATTAGGAATATCTGGTATGGCGGTTGCATTAGGAACCATGACGGGAGCTCCCTTGGGCGGTCTTATTATTTCTATTACCAGCTGGCACGCTATCTTTTTAGTAAATGTTCCTGTTGGGATTTTTGCTTTTATTCTTGCCATGAGAATTTTACCAAAAGAAAAAATTCAACACGGCGGTAAGTTTGATGTAAAAGGCGCTATTTTATATTTTACTTCCATTGCACTTTTGCTTGTTACCTTAAATATTTCTCAACAAATATCAAATACACCCCTAATTGTATTGGGGCTTGTCATTGCCATTGCCTTGATTATTACTTTTATTTTAGTAGAACGTAAAACAGAGCATCCATTGCTGGATGTTAATATCTTTAAAAATACATTGTTTTCATTAAGTATTTTTTGCTCCTTTTTAACATTTATGGCTATTAGTAGCTTAAATATTATTCATCCCTTTTACCTACAAGATATTTTATTGCTTTCTGCAGGAGCAACTGGTATCTTTATGATGATTTTCCCTATTGTTAGTTCTGCTGCTTCTCCTGTCAGCGGACATATGTCCGACAAAATTGGCTCTGAAATTCTTACGTTTATCGGGTTATGTGTTGTTGCGTTTGGGTTGTTTGGTTTTAGCTTTTTAGGGCAAACCTCTTCCCTTTTACTAATTGGTATTTTTGTTGTCATTGTGGCCTTGGGGAATTCTTTATTTCAATCTCCCAATACCTCCCTTGTTATGTCTACTGTACCCAGAGATAAACTTGGTGTGGCAGGTAGCACCAATGCTTTGTTTAGAAACCTAGGCATGACCATCGGGATACTTACTTCTACCAGTATCCTCTATAACCGCATGAGTGTGAAGCTTGGTCACAAAGTTTTTGGCTACATACCAGGAGAACAATCTGCTTTTATGTATGGTATGCACTGGGCGTATGGAACGGCGGCACTGATTTGTCTTTTTGCTGCTGTGTTAACAGGTATTCGACTTCGAAACAATAAAAAAGCAAAAAGAGATAATTTATAAAAAAATGTGCCTCAGGCTTATGGTCTGAGACGCATTTTTTTATGCAATAATCTTATTGTGTATAAAGAAATAATTTATCTATGACGAAATATGATATACACAAATGTTATCATTAACAATCGAAGAATTATATTTGGAGGAGGCACTTACGTGCGAATAGATTCTGCATCAACTAATAATAGTATTTATAGCAATGCAAAAAAAATGTTTCAAGAGCAACTCCCTGTTACGGATGAACAATTTGATAAGTTTTATGAAACCTATCAACAGGAGCCTTTGCAGAAAAAACAAATAGCTGATTTTTTTAAACAAAATAATGTAAACCCAATGAGACAAATTGTTTTGGATTACAAAAAAGAAGAGATTTTAAAAGGAAATGACTTTTCTGCTGCCTTTTCCGTGACACAAGATCGTACCAGTAGAGGAGATACAAATGCCGTTTCACTCATTCCCAACACGAAAATTGATTTGGGAAACGGAACTTATCTTCAAATTACAAGTAATGGCGTAACAGCAAATATGCAAAATAATAATTCCTATGATGAAAATAAAATAAAAGAAGCCAATAAAATGGCGGGATCATTAAAATCTTTTATTCAGTATGCCAATGGTCAATCTGGTTCCCTTTACTTTGATAAGGACGCCCAATCTTCCGTAGCATCGGTTTTAAGCAAAATGGGAATAGATACCTCTAAAGACTTTTTGGTAAATGGAGAAAAGTTTACTTGTAAAGACGGTAGTATGGTGAAAGCAAACGAAAGCGCTGGATATTCCTTGGTATCAAACAATATTACAAAACAAGTGCTACAGCGTACCATTGATAAATACACAAGTACTTTTAGTTATGCGTAAAAAAGTGTATTTATAATGAGCAATGTTTTACTTTGATACCCTATATTTTTGTTTCCACTTGTTAAGTCATTTAATCTTCATTTATTCCATTTAAAAACGAATCCCCCCTTTACAATTAAATTTGTTAAATGTATAATATCGTAAATTAATATTACCGCTATGACAGGGACAATAAATGAAAATACTTTGAAGCGAATCGGGGATGGTGGAAGCCTGATATGTATTTCATTGAAAAATCACCCTCGAGCATCAAACCGAAAAATTATTTTAGTAGGCTTTGACGGTTTCCTTCCGTTATCAGGTTCATGAAGTTGGATTTATCATTTTACAAATGTATAAATCAAATCAGGTGGTACCGCGGAAGTTTATGCCCTTTCGTCCTGTTGAGTGTTTCTCACTGGACGAAGGGGCTTTTTTATTTGTATTTGATTTAAAGGAGGTTTTTGTATTGTACGATAAAGTTTCAACCAATTTGAATTTCGTCGAAAGAGAAAAAGAAATTCTTAAATTCTGGAAAGAAAACAATATATTTGAAAAAAGTATTGAACTACGAAAAAATGAAAAAGTATTTACATTTTATGACGGGCCACCAACCGCAAACGGCAAGCCCCACATTGGCCACATTATTACCCGTGTTGTAAAAGATATTATTCCACGTTATAAAACCATGAAAGGTTTTAAAGTGCTAAGAAAAGCAGGTTGGGATACGCACGGGCTTCCTGTTGAACTTGAAATTGAAAAACAACTAGGCATTAGCGGTAAACCAGAAATTGAAAAATATGGCGTTGAACCATTTATAAAAAAATGTAAGGAAAGTGTATTTAAATACGAAACTGAATGGCGTGAAATGAGCGACCGTGTAGGTTTTTGGGCGGATATGGACAGCCCTTATGTTACGTATCAAAATAATTATATTGAATCTGTTTGGTGGGCGTTAAAACAAATTTGGGACAAAGGACTTTTGTACAAAGGTCATAAAGTCGTTCCTTATTGCCCACGTTGTGGAACTGCACTTTCAAGCCATGAAGTGGCACAAGGGTACAAAGATGTAAAAGAATCTTCTGTATTTGTAAAGTTTAAATTAAAAGAAAAACAAAATGAATTTATTTTAGCATGGACAACAACGCCATGGACACTTCCATCCAACGTTGCCCTTGTGGTAAATGCAAAAGAAAATTATGCAAAAGTAACCAGCAATGGTGAAACTTATATTCTTGCCGAAGCACTTCTTGAAACGGTTTTAACTTCTTCTTTTGAAAAATTAGAAACCATGAAAGGTAGCGACTTAGTTGGACTGGAATATGAACCACTTTTTGATTTTGTAACGCCAGAGAAAAAAGCGTTTTATGTAGTAGCAGACAGCTACGTTACACTCACTGACGGAACAGGTGTTGTTCATACTGCTCCTGCTTTTGGTGAGGACGATGCCAGAGTGGGAAGACTTTACGATTTGCCATTTGTTCAACTGGTAGACGAACAAGGAAAGTTTGTTGATTGCGTTCATTTGTGGAAAGGTCTTTTTGTAAAAGATGCCGACCCTCAAATCATTGCCCATTTAAAAGAAACAAATAAACTATATAAATCTGCGGATTATGAACACAGCTACCCATTTTGTTGGAGATGTGACACACCCCTTTTATATTATGCAAGAAACACTTGGTTCATCAAAATGACAGAAGTTCGTGACAGGCTGTTGGCAAACAACCAAACCGTTAACTGGCTTCCTGACAACGTAAAAAATGGTCGTTTCGGAAACTTCTTAGAAAACGTAATTGACTGGGGCTTAAGCCGTGAAAGATATTGGGGAACTCCCCTTCCTATTTGGGAATGTGATTGTGGACACCGTCATGCCATTGGAAGTATTGAAGAATTACGAAAAATGTCTGATGCTGTTCCTGAAAATATTGAACTTCACAAACCATACATTGACAATGTATTTTTAAATTGCGAAAAATGCGGTGGCAAAATGAAAAGGGTAACCGAAGTAATTGACTGTTGGTTTGATTCTGGCTCTATGCCTTTTGCTCAATGGCATTATCCATTTGAAAACAAAGAAATATTTGACGAAAATTTTCCTGCTGACTTTATTAGTGAAGCAGTTGACCAAACGAGGGGCTGGTTCTACACCCTTATGGCAATTTCCACTTTAATTTTTGAAAAATCGCCTTATAAAAATGTTATTGTGTTAGGACACGTTCAAGACAAAGACGGTCAAAAAATGAGCAAGCACAAAGGCAACGTAATTGACCCTTGGTCTGTATTAGACAAACAAGGTGCCGACGCTGTTCGCTGGTATTTTTATACCAACAGTGCGCCTTGGTTGCCAAGCCGTTTTTATGAAGAAGCAGTAAATGAAGCCCAACGAAAATTTATGGGAACATTTTGGAATACCTACGCTTTTTATGTTTTGTATGCCAATATTGATAACTTCAACCCATTGGATTATAAATTAGACTATGACAAACTTCCTCCAATGGACAAATGGATTTTGTCTAAGCTAAACACTTTAATTCAATTGGTAAGTGATAGTCTTGATGAATATAAATTAACAGAGCCAGCAAGAGCCATGCAGGATTTTGTAGACGACTTGAGTAACTGGTATGTAAGACGTAGCCGTGAGCGTTTCTGGGGAGCGGATATGCCTCAAGATAAGATCAACGCTTACATGACACTTTACACCGTCTTAGTTACCTTAACAAAAGTATCTGCCCCATTTGTTCCATTTATGGCAGAGGAAATCTACGGAAACTTGGTTAAAAATATTGACAAAAACGCCTTGGAAAGTGTTCACTTATGTGACTTCCCAGAAAGCAACCCTGCCCTTATTGACTTAGACCTTGAAAAAAATATGGACTTAGTATTAGATATCGTAGTGTTAGGTCGTGCTGCAAGAAATACATCCAACATTAAAAACCGTCAACCAATCGGGTTAATGTATGTTTCTTGCGAAAATGCCCTTCCTGATTTGTATGTTGACATTGTTTCAGAAGAACTGAATATTAAAAAAGTAGTATTTACCAATGATGTTTCTTCTTTTACAACCTATAAGTTTAAACCACAACTAAGAACCCTTGGACCGAAGTATGGAAAAATTGTTCCTAAAATCGGGGAAGAACTAAACAAACATGACGGCAATGAACTAATGAACAAGTTTAAAACAGAAAAAGAAGTCCGCTTTGTAGTGGAAGGCATTGATGTTGTACTACTTGAAAGCGACGTTCTTGCTGAATCTGCTCAAATGGAAGGTTTTGTTTCTGAATCTGACAAAGGCGTTACCGTTGTAATGGACACCAATTTAAGTGATGAATTAATTGAAGAAGGCTTTGTAAGGGAAATTATTAGCAAGCTTCAAAATATGCGAAAAGATGCTGACTTTGAAGTGCTGGACAAAATTGCTGTTTACCACAGCGGAAACCAAAAAATAGCAGACATCGTTGCTCGAAATGAACGTTATATTCAAGAAGAAGTTTTAGGACTTGAAATTGTAAATGGCGTTTGTGAGGACGGTTTTACAAAAGACTGGAGCATTAACGGAGAAGCTGTAACCCTTGGGGTTAAACGAAAATAAGCGTGTTGTACCGTTAATGAACTTAAAAACAATTTACTAGTGATATTAAAAAAAGCCTCACCGTCCAAATAGAAAGACGGTGAGGCTTTTGAACTATTTTTATATCATAATTCCAATGACAAACAACACTAAATTAAAAACATTCACCAACATAAAATTTTTAACCGATAGTTTAAAGGTTTCTCCCTTTACGTGCCTTTCAAAAAATATTTTCACATTTTGAAATACAACAACCCCAGATAAAATTCCAATGCCATACATCATTGGCGCTACACCCATGATAACCACTACTCCAGTAGCCACATATCCTAATAAATACAAAATTCCAAAAATATAAAGGGCTTTTTTTTCACCTACCCAAATAGGCAAGGTTTTTCTCCCGTTAATAATATCCTCTTGTATATCACAAATATTGTTGGCAAGCATAATATTGGCAATAGTAACCATTGGTGCAACTGTAAATAAAAATAATGTAAAAAGCTCTGGCACATCAAACGTAAACATCCACCTGCCAGCTTCATGGGCTACCATAATTAACTGACGGTTGTCCACCTGAATATATACTGCTATAAAAGGAATAATAAAACCCATTACAAAACCTGAAAATAATTCTCCATAAGGTGTTCTTGAAATAGGCATGGGTCCAAATGTGTATAATATCCCAATCCCAAAAGAAAAAATTCCAAGCAAAAGAACCACTATGTTGGTTCGAAAAAACAGAAGAATCCCCATGATGGTAGCAATAAAAAGCATAATTAAAATGGTATTCAAGGCAGTTCTTGGTTTTATTTTGTATTTTACAATGGCATTATGCTCTGCATACCCAAACCCATCTTTTTTTATTGCCGTAGAAAAATCCATATAGTTGTTAATTGCCGTAGTTGTCATATCAAAAAAAAGAATAGCAATAAACATAATCAGTGCATTTGTCCAATGAAATGATTTAAATCGGTAAAAGGCATAGGCTGTCCCTAATAAAAAAGGCACTACACTAGCCAATTTGGTTCGTATTTCCACAAAGTTTAAAAAAACGTTTGGTGTCATTTTAATTTCTTGTCCTCCGCCTCATTAATGATAAACTTATTATACTATAAACCATTATTCATTTGCAAACACCCCGATAGCTTGCAAAAAATATAATTTTGTGGCATCCTTTTATTACATAAATACTTTAAGGAGGAGATTAAAATGGAGAACACCCAGAAATTTACAGACAAAGCAACAATATATTCTAAAGCAAGACCTACCTACCCACAACATTTTTTTGACTACTTATATGAAAAAGTAGGCTTTAACAATACGAGTATCGTCGCAGACATCGGTTCTGGTACGGGTATTTTAAGCAAAGAACTATTGGCAAGGGGAACCAAAGTTTTTTGTGTAGAACCAAACGACGACATGAGAAAAACAGCAGAAAGCAATTTAAAAAGCTACCCCCATTTTATTTCTGTAAACGCCTCTGCTGAAAGCACCACTTTAGAAAATGCTAGCGTTGATTTTGTCACGGTTGCCCAAGCATTTCATTGGTTTGACAAAAATAAATTTAGAACCGAATGTGCCAGAATAGTAAAACCCCAAGGAAAAGTAGTGCTTGTTTGGAATAGTCGCACCACCCAAAACCCTTTAACCCATGCACTTACCGCTGTCAACAAAACATTCTGCTCTGATTTTAAAGGATTTGCTGGTGGCAGTAATTTAGACCCTGCCAGTTTCTCTGATTTTTTTCAAGATGGTCACTGTGATTTTTGTACCTTTCAAAATAATTTCTGTTATGAGGAAGAAAAATTTATTGACTATTGTCTGTCAGCCTCTTACGCCCCAACACAAAATGATGTACATTATACGGCGTACATAAATGAACTAAAATCTATTTTTTTAAAATATGGCGACGGCAATCATATCCTAGTGCCTACCGTTACTTGTAGTTATGTTGGTACGGTGTAAACTGAGCGCAGTTTGAAAAAATAATTGACAAAATTTCAAATTGGATTTACAATTAACATATGAACGGTTGTTCATTTGTTTTTTTATTTTATATATGAATATATGTTCATTCGTTTGTAATAATATTTTTATAGGAACCACTGAATACGTATGGCACTTTATGGGAGGTACTTTTATGATTACTAAATCCACTTCATCTATTGTAGATACACTTTGTGATACTTGCACTTGCTCCAATAAAATTCACGTTGAAAATGCTAAGCGCAAGCTCTTGGACGAAGAAGTTATTTATGAAATGGCAGATTTTTTTAAAATTTTTGGCGATTCCACTCGTGTCAAAATTTTATACACTTTACTTGAAAATGAACTTTGTGTTGGGGATTTGGTGGAGGTTTTGAATATGACCCAATCAGCCATTTCTCATCAACTTCGGGTTTTGAGACAAAACGATTTAGTCAAGTTTCGCAAAGAAGGCAAGGCGGTTTTTTATTCCCTTGATGATGATCATGTTTCTGTTTTGCTCAAACAAGGCCTTTGCCATATGCTCCACAAAAATGGCGGCGTAAAAAATTAAAAGGGAAAAAAGAATCCGTATACTTACAAAAAGAGGTGTTAAACATGAGAGAAACATTACAAGTGTGCTTGTTGGGGCTAGATTGTCCAAACTGTGCCGCAAAAATAGAGGAACGAGTAAATAAGTTAGCCAACGTAAACGAGGCAACTCTAAATTTTGCAAATAGCCAAATGACAGTTCAGCTAAATGAGCTGGCAGAAAAAGAAAACGTTCTTGTAGAAATTAAAAAAATTGTAGTAAAACTAGAACCAAAGGTGAAAGTAAAAGAAAAACAGTCCCACCCCCACGAACATGACCATGAACATGACCATGGCTTTCAAGAAGCAAATAAAAACAAACTGTACCTTCGATTTGGTGTGGGGATTTTATTATTTTTAATAGGAATTTTTTATAAAGGCAATGAAGGCTTCCGCTTTGCTATGTTTTTTGCAAGTTACTGGATTTTTGGTGGGGATGTTGTCATAAAAGCTTTTAAAAATCTTTTTTCCGGTAACTTTTTTGATGAAAACTTTTTAATGACCATTGCTACTATGGGGGCATTTTTTATTGGCGAGTTTCCTGAAGGGGTTGCCGTAATGATTTTTTATCAAGTTGGAGAATATTTTCAGGATTTAGCTGTTGGCAACTCCCGAAGATCCATTAAAAGCCTTCTTGATATTACCCCTCAATTTGCAAATGTACTTCATGGTGATGAACTGAAAAAAGTCAACCCAGCCGAAGTTAACGTAGGTGATTTGATTCTTGTTAAAGCGGGAGAAAAAGTTCCCGTGGATGGCATAATTGTGGACGGAAAATCCCAGCTGGATACTTCTTCTTTAACGGGGGAATTTGTTCCCGCTTCTGTAGATATTGGCGACAATGTTTTAAGCGGAACTATTAACTTAGCTGGTGTTTTAAAAATAAAAGTTACAAAAGAATATGCTGATTCTACGGTTTCTAAAATTATGGAGCTGGTTGAAAACGCTTCTGCAAAAAAATCCCAAACAGAAAAATTTATTACAAAGTTTTCTAAAGTATATACCCCTGTAGTTGTTTTTTTGGCAGTGGCATTATCTCTTGTTCCTCCTATGCTGACACCAGAAGCTGATTTTAAAATTTGGATTTCAAGGGCTTTGGTTTTTCTTGTTGTTTCTTGCCCTTGTGCATTGGTTATTTCTGTTCCGCTGGGATTTTTTGCAGGAATTGGAGAAGCCTCCAAAAATGGAATTTTGGTCAAGGGAAGCAATTATCTTCAAGCATTACATGATGCAGATAAAATCGTGTTTGACAAAACAGGTACGTTGACAAAAGGAACTTTTAGTGTTTCAAAGGTGTCTCCTGCAAGTAACATTTCAGAAGCTACCCTGTTAGAAACAGCCTACGCCATTGAAAAAATGTCTAACCACCCTATTGCAAAATCCATTGTAAAACATTTTAAATCTGAAAAAAATAGTGACATAAAAGATTTTGTTGAAGTGGGTGGGCAAGGACTTCGTGCCATCATTGATGGGAATGAAATATTATCAGGAAATGCTGCTTTAATGAAAGCCCATCATATTCCCATTGAATTATATGAAGACGGAAACGGAACTGCCGTTTATGTGGCAAAAAACAATTTATTTTTAGGCTACATTGTCATTTCTGATGAAATAAAAGAGGACAGCAAAAAAACAATTGAACAATTAAAAAAACTGGGAATTAAACAAACCGTTATGCTAACAGGGGATAGGAAACAAGAAGCTGAAAAAGTGGCAGGGTTACTTGGCATTGATACTGTTTTTTCTGAACTTTTACCACAAGATAAAGTTTCCAATTTAGAAAAATTAGGGGGAAAAACAATTTTTGTTGGGGACGGAATCAATGATGCACCAGTACTCGCTCGGGCTGATGTGGGCATCGCCATGGGTGCTTTAGGTTCTGATGCCGCTATTGAATCAGCAGATATTGTCATTACAAACGACGCTCTTTTGAAAATTGTGTTGGCAAAAAAAATTGCAAAAAATACCATTACCATTGTGAAACAAAACATTGGTTTTGCTCTGGGTGTGAAATTCATTGTTTTAGTACTAGGTGCTTTTGGCTTAGCAAGTATGTGGCTTGCCATTTTTGCTGATGTGGGAGTTGCGCTGCTGGCTGTTTTAAACTCCATGAGAAAAAAAGCATAACGTTTCCCCATCTCCATAAAATCTCCACAAATAATCCATGAAATCCCCATACTAATATTGTATAGTGATTCAATAATCATACTCCCTAACAATATTGTATGGGGTAAATAAAAAAACAAAGAAGGGATCTGAAAATGATGAAAAAAAATAACTTTAAAAAAGAATTTTTTCTAGTACCAATCTTTATACTGCTCCTTGCCTACATTGTAGGGGACTATTTTGGATTTAGCCTTTTCCCTAGTAAAAGTACATCAGCTGCTACAAAGAGCCAAGCAACTGCCACTGTAAATGGTAATGTTCAAAACGTTACCACGATTTTAAGCCAAAGAGGTTACGAACCCATTGTGGTGCAAGCTGGCGTGCCTGTTAAATGGACTATTAAAGCAGACAAACAAAGTTTAAACGGCTGTAACGGTGTCATCGATATTGCTGCCTATGGCATACAACAAAAACTAAAGGAAGGCGACAACCTAATTGAATTTACACCAAAAGAAGCAGGAGTTGTTCCTTATAGTTGTTGGATGGGCATGATTACAAGCAAAATTACAGTAGTAAATGATATTACGGATAAGGCTGCCACTCCTGTTGCAGAAGATATAACCTCTAACACACAACAAAATATCCCTAGTTGTTGTGGGGGAATAAATTAATAAAAAAGAAGGAGAAGTCCTATGAGTGATCAAGTTATTACAAAAACTCTTACTGTCAGCGGAATGACTTGTTCGAGCTGTGAAATTAAAATCGAAAATAAATTAAAAAAAATAGTTGGGGTAGTTTCTGTAGAAGCAACATATGCAACGGAAATTGTTTCTGTTACTTTTGATGCTTCCCAAGTAAGTATTGATAACTTAATAAAAGCAATTGAACGCCTTGATTACCAGGTTATCACAAACCCAAGTCCCGTAAAAAAAACTGCTGACCATTCTGCATTGTTAGCCATTGGCATTATTTTATTGGCATTATACATTATTATTAAAAACACAGTGGGTTTTAATTTTATTCCAGAAATAAAACCAACCATGGGCTATGGACTATTATTTGTAATCGGGTTACTCACTTCCCTTCATTGTATCGCTATGTGCGGGGGAATTAATTTGTCTCAATCGGTAGCTTATGGTGCAGGAGAAAAAAATACTTTTTCCAAATTAAAACCAAGCATATTGTACAATGCGGGACGGGTTACATCTTACACCATTGTAGGAGGAATTGTAGGAGCCATTGGTTCTGTTGTTAGTTTATCTGGTTCTGCTAAAGGGCTGGTTTCCATCATCGCTGGGGTTTTTATGATTCTGATGGGTTTCAATATGTTACATATTTTTTCTCACCCATTGCTTCGTAAATTAACTCCTCGCCTTCCCAAATCTTTGGGAAAAATAATACATAGCAACAAAAGAAATGCTGGTCCTTTTTACATTGGTTTATTCAATGGACTTATGCCTTGTGGACCGCTTCAATCCATGCAACTTTATGCTTTGGGAACAGGAAGTTTTGTGGCTGGTGCCTTATCTATGTTTTTATTTAGCTTGGGTACTGTTCCTCTGATGTTTTCATTTGGGGCTGTCAGTTCTTTTTTATCCAGTAACTTTACTAACAATATGATGAAAGTAAGCGCCGCCCTTGTAATGTTATTAGGATTGATTATGTTAAACCGTGGTCTCAATTTGTCGGGTATTCTTTTTTAATACCCCCTAAGATACTAGAACAATCTTAAAGGAGCGTAACTGTTGATGCAAAACACCCCTAAAAAAATTTTAGTAGTAGATGATGAAATAAAAATTGTAGAAGTTTTAAAAGCGTATCTTGAAAACAGTGGCTACTTGGTACTGGAAGCTTACGACGGAAAAACAGCATTGACCTTAATTGAAACAACGTCCCCTGCCCTTGTGATTTTGGATCTAATGCTTCCAGATATAACGGGAGAGGAAATTTGCAACACCATCCGTAAAAAATCAAAACTTCCCATTATTATGTTGACGGCAAAAGTAGAAGAACACCACCTATTAAATGGGCTAAACATGGGGGCTGACGACTATATTTCAAAGCCCTTTAGCCCTAGTGAAGTAGTGGCAAGGGTAGCTGCTGTTTTGCGAAGAACCGAAACCGTTCACGTGGTAGAGAAATCTTCCATTTTTCAAAATAATTATCTTTTTATTGACTACAAAAACCATATGGTAAAAGCAAATGACATAGTGGTAGACATTACCCCAACCGAATTTAAAATATTAGCTACCCTTTCCCAATCTCCTAACCGAGCTTTTACTCGTGATCAATTAATCGAGTATGCTTTGAACGGAGAATTTTTTGGTTACGACAGAACCATTGATACTTATATTAAAACCCTTCGTCACAAACTAGAACCAGAACCCAAAAAACCCCGTTTTATTTTAACGGTTCACGGAGTTGGTTATCGATTTGGTGGTGAGTAAATGTACAAACTACGCACCAAAATAACCTTGTCTTATGTTATCATTTCCTTGGTAATTGTCGGCATTATTGGCATAATCGCCAATGTAATGCTGGAAAAAATATTTAGAGAATATGTCATTAACGCCCTACAACAAAAAAATACAGAAATTGTAAGTCAAATCGCCGATAGCTACAACCCCAAAACAAATATGTGGAGCCATGAAGTGTTAGACAGCATTGGTATGAATGCCCTAGCAAATAATTTATTTGTTAAGCTAAAGGATAAGGAAGATGTTTATGTTTGGGATGCGTGGAAACATAATAATGGTTTGTGTACCCTTCTACTGCAAAATATGTCCCAAAATATGTACAAACGATATCCCAAATTCAATGGAGAATACACGGAAAAAAACTACGATATCGTCGTCCATAACACCAAAGTAGGTTCTGTTGATATTGGTTATTATGGTCCTTATTTCTATACGGATAGTGACTTGAAATTTATCAACAGTTTGAATGTTATGTTGGCGGTGGTGGTTATTTTTTCATTGGCCATTGCCCTTATTCTAGGATTATACATTTCCTTTCGACTGACCGATCCTATTTCAAAAGTTATTAATGCGGCCAATCAAATTACAAACGGAAACTTGTCTGAACGGGTCACGGTAAAGTCACGGACAAAAGAAATACATGAACTGATTTCAACCATTAACAATCTTGCGGAAACATTAGAAGCCGTAGAAGGCTTGCGAAAACAAATGACATCAGACATTGCCCACGAATTAAGAACACCCCTTTCTACTGTACGCAGTCATATGGAAGCCATGATTGATGGTATTTGGAAGCCTGACACTGCACGTTTAAAAAGTTGCCACGAAGAAATTATGCGTTTAAATCGGATGGTAGATGACTTAAAAAAACTTTCGGAGTTTGAGGCAAATAATTTAAAGTTAACTAAGACAAGCTTTGACTTTTCTGAATTAATAGACAGAATTACATTAAATTTTGAAGCGGCCTTTGTTAACAAAGGAATACAATTTACCACTAACAATTATTACACAGGGGCGTTTTATGGAGACAGGGATAAAATTAGTCAAATTATTGTGAATTTACTTTCCAATGCCCTTTGTTATACAGACAAAGGCGGAGAAGTTTCTGTTACCACCACCCAAATAGATGAAAATATGGTTATTACCGTTTGTGACACTGGCATCGGAATGTTAGAAAAAGAATTGCCTTTTATTTTTGAGCGATTTTATCGAACGGATAAATCACGAACAAAAGCAACAGGCGGTACGGGTATTGGGCTTACCATTGTAAAATCATTGGTATTGGCACATGAAGGAACCATTGTAGTAGAAAGCCAGTTGGGAGAAGGCAGTCGTTTTATTGTAAAACTACCACTTAAAAATTTTGTCTAAATTTTCCTATTTCTTTTGACTATTCTTTTTTTAGTGCTATAATTAGCTTTAGTTTTTATCATCATTTTATGAAGCTGGTGTGTTTAATGTTTAAAAAATTGTTTCAACAGTCTTCTGAAGAACGGTTTAAAATGATTACAGAAGGCAACTTGCTCTCCATGTTTTTGTTTCTATCTATTCCCGGTATTATGATTGTTATTATTCAAGCCGTAATGCCTGTTATCGAAGGGTTGCTGATTTATAACTACGACAACAACGTTTCGGGAGCCGCCATTTCTTACATTTCCTCTATGCAAAACATTTTTATCATTGGTGCCCAAGGGCTTGTGACAGCCGGCTCTGCCTTGGTAGGTCAGACCAACGGAAGCGGTCATAAAAAAGAAGCCGTTCATCTTTCGGGGCAACTCATGAGTACGGCTTTTTTAACAGGGGTTGCCCTAATTCCTGTCACTATTGTAGTAGGAATTCTGATGGCAAATATGTTAGACGGAGAAATCAGACATAAAGTTATTCTTTATAATACTATTTTTTCACTTTCAATTCCCCTAGTGGTTTGTTATGCCTCCTTTAGTTCTATTAAAAATGTATTTGGTCATCCTGAATCCACTTTTATTCGAACCCTTTTATTTGTTCCCATAAAACTTTGCTTTACTTACCTTTTTGTTGCCATTATGCGCTTGGGTGTTGTTGGGGCAGCCATGTCTGCCATTTGTGCTTATTTTACGATTTCACTGTTTATTTTTTATGATTTAATCATCAAAAACTCAGAAGAAAAATTGTCCCTTCCAGACTTAAAAATAAATTTTCAGTTTGTAAAGAAAATTTTTAGGTTTTCATGGGCATCCGTACTTCAAAATTCTACCAAGTCTTTGGGATTTTTCTTGATTAAACTACAAACCATGCCTTATGGGAATGTTGCCCTCAGTGCACAGGGAATCGCCAGCGACGTAACCAATATGTTTCAAAACTTTACGGCTTGTTATGATGCGGCTATTATTTCTTCGGTTAGCATCAACATAGGTGCAGGAAATCCCGAACGAGCAAAAAAAACCGCCCAGCTTGCCATTAAAATTGGGGTTATTTCTTCCGTTGTATTAAGTGCTTTATGCTCTTTATCTGCGCCTCTTCTTATTTCCTTTTATACAAAAGATTTGGAAATCGCAACCATGGCGAAAAATGCAACCTATATTACTTCTATTGGGTTTATTGGTTTCTCTATTTTGTTTAACGAAATGCCTGCTTACATCGGGCTTGGCTTAAATAAAGTTTCTCTCTTTATTCAAACCATGCGTATTTGGGTTATCCGCCTTGTTTGTTTATATGCTATTTATTTCTTTGTAAAAGATATTGGCGTGTACGCTATTTTTATTTCTATGACCTTGTGTAACATTTTTGGCGCCATTATTAGCCATATATTCTTTAGAAGAGTTCAATGGAAGAAATTTTCCTTAGGCAAATAAAAAGTCTAAAATTATTTATGCTTAGTGACTTCAAAGCAAAATTATAGCAGTTTGATAAAATATACTATGTATATTTTATCAAACTGCTATAATTTTGTAATTTATTCCTACTGACAAGGATCTTGCTTTCTTCTACCAAAATTGAATTACTTTTAGAAATCACTAATACGATACCCCATAATTGTTTTTTGTATTAAACCGGTCTCACTTAGTTTAGCTATACCACTACCAATATCTTTTTCACTAAATCTGGTTGCTTTATCTTCTGACCAATCTTTAAATTTACTTATAATCTGTTCTTGATTTAAGTCCCTTGACTCTTGTAATAAAAATAAAATTGTGGATAAACATTCTAACTCACTATTATTTTCAATAGAATTCACATAGGTTGTTGCCCTAACAATATACGGAGATAGTGTTTCTAATTTGTTTATTGTATTATTGCTAACCAATCTATTATATGCAATCCCATAAGCTTCTTCTGTTGAACTGGCATTATGAAACGTCTGATATTCCTTTATATTTTTACTTATGATCTCAATAGCGTTATCATAAGGTCCGAATTTATGCCTTTTAAATTTAAAATATTCTTGATTCGCAAAAATATTAGTTAAATAAGCAGTTTTTTGTAATCGTAATTTATCAAACTTCTTTAAGTTAAACTTTATCTGCATTAAAACTAGTGCTGAAACAGAGATAGGTGGTTCAATTGTTGGTCGTGTAACATAATTTTTAGAAGGTTCATAAATTATCACATCTATTTGATTTGAAATATCATACAGCTTGGTTTCAATAATGGGTTTAACCTGATTCCAAATCAGACCACCATTACCACTACCTAATGGAGGTATAGCAATTGATTTTATACTTAAACTGGGAATTAACCTGCATAAATCATATAAGCCATCTTCAATATACTCTATTTTCGATTTTGCTCTCCATTTATCTTTTGTTGGAAAATTAATTATTATCTTTCCATTTTCAAAGTAATAATGAACTTTACCAATACGTAATGCTCTATTTTTACAAGCTTTTATATAGTCTTCATTATTTTGAGGAAAAGCTAGTTTAAATTGATATGCAATACCTTTTCCCATATACCCTTCACAATTGACCGTATTAACCAGACAATCAGCATCTGATTCTAACAAGTTCCCTGTAACATATTTAAACATCGCCCCCGTCCCCTTTCCAATAAACTTCACTTATGTAATTATTTACTATTAGGAAACATATATGCCCTAACTTTTAATTTAAGTTTATTTGAATCGTCATTCTTTCGATTTTATTTTTAGCCTGCTCGTCATAAACATAAACATAAGCAAATTCCTCAGGTAGCACTATGTATTCCATTACACATTCAGCCATACATGCAGCTCTTATATCCCGATTCTCATAGTCTCTACCAATCATCATATCAAGAATGTCCCACTGTATTAATTTTATGCCTTCATCATATGGATAAATATCGGGATTGTTTTTGTTAACAGGATGTGATGGTATAACCTTAAATTTATTCGTTTTTGCTAATGAACGTTCAATTGTTATTATTACCATATTTTTAGGGTTATATGTATTACATACTGCACAGTCAAAAGGATTTCTTGCATAAAAATGAAATAGCACATACTTTGAAAGGTTTTCTTTATATTCTGAACGCTTACTTAAAATTTGATGGTCTGCAATGTCAGTAAAGTCATTCATTCCTCTTCTTTTTAATTCATTCCTTGATAATAGCCCATTATTCAATATAGATTGTATGTTGTCTATATGTGTAATATGATACAAAAGCATTCCCTCACTTGGTGGTCTAGCCATAGTAATTTCTCCTTTGTAATATGTCTATATATATTTATATCATATCACAAAAAGAATGCTAATTAAAATGGATTTTTCTAGTTAATTGTAAATTTTTAAAACAAATATTTTGATAACTCAATATTCTCGAAAACACATTTGTCCTTCTGTAACAAAATCTTCTACGGCTAATATAATAAATTAATTCATTTTTTATTTATTATAGCTGTTAAGGGTAATAATCAGTTTTGTGTCAAGAAAAAATTGGTGGAGTTTGGCCGTTTTTACCCAGATAGAAAGCTAGATAATTACCTTTATCAGCATAGCAGAGAGGAGCGTAAAAAATGGCGTGGCCTTTTCAATTTTCAAACAACAACCAGCAACAAAATCAATCTTATGGGCAACAAAACGGTCGTGCAAACTATAACAACAATCGGAATCAACAACAATTTCAACGAGGACAACAACAAGGCTTTGGTCAGCCACAGCAATGGGGTCAAGCACAACCCCCTCAATTTAACCAAGGTGGGCAAGGACAAAGACAGGGCTTTGGATTTGCTCAACCCCAACAACCCAATCAAGGGGGCCAAAGACAGCAACAAGCGCCTCAATTTGGTCAAATGCCACCACCCCAACAATTTAATCAGCAACCCCCATTTGGTGTTGGCCAGCCACAACAACAACAGCCTGCTGGAAACGGTGGCGTCACATTTCAGCCCCTTGACGAAAAAGCATTTAACGAACTTAGAAAATCCCTTGAATCCCCACCACCTGCCAAGGAAGAGCAAAATTTATTTCCCGAAATCACCTTTGAAGCTCCACCTGTCAATAACTTTGAAGCCATTAAACCAATTAGCTTTCCCATGGATGAAACCAAAAATCTATTAAGAGATTTTATTCAAAACGAATACAACGGCAAGCGGTTTTATGAAAATATGTTAAACCAATCCCAATTTGATAACCACAAAAAAATATTTAATGAAATATATGCTGACTGTGAAAAAAATAAAAATACCTATCAAAAAATGTACAAAGAAATCGGTGGAAATGATTTTAGCGGAGAAGATCGGAATATCCACAGTAATTTAAACTTACTAAGAGGAACTGAGCTTGCTATTGCAGAAGAAAATAAATCCCTAAAACATTTAGGTACGTTGTATGAATCCTGTGATTCTAAAAATGCCAAAACAATTACCGCTTTGATTTTAAACAAAATTGTTACGATTAATAATCTTCATATGGTTTATTCCACTTTACATCATCAGAATTAACTTTGCTGAAAAGAGCTGTATGAAAACAAGTCAACAAAAAAACGAGTCTTTTTATAAGGCTCATTTTTTTATTGTATCTTTAACTAAGAAAGCAATGCCCTCCCTGCTGTTGCAAAACCCATTGTTACATTTTCAAAAAACGTATATACTAGAGTTAATGAAAAAACCAACTACTATTTTTTAAAATTAGTTTTAGAAAGAGATGAAAAAAATGTTTCATAAAATTTTACTCATTATTATTTTCTGTATTTTTTTTACCACAACATCCTTGGCGGCCCCCAAAGAAACGAATATGGAATATATAGCGCCTATTATATTACAAGGCGACAACCCATATAAAACAGTAAATTTGGATTACAACATATTAACCAAAAGAAGTGCCAACGCTTCCTCCTTACGGGTTTTAGAATCAGGAAAAGAAATTCCCTACTTGCTTTATGACCAAAATACAAAAACCCATTTAGCAAACACTTCTTTTGCTACTAAAAAATCAGATTTTTTCAGCAAAAATGGAGATGACTTTGTAGACTTTAAAATTACAAAGGAAGCAAATCAAGATGTATATGGCAACGCATTGTCTCTTACTATTCTCAATACTAATTTTGCAAAAAATATAACCGTACTGGGAAGTTCTGATAGTAACAATTGGACATATCTAACAGAATCTTTGGTTTATCATGTAGACAACAAACAAAATTATACCATACCGCTTTTAGACACCTGCAAATATGAATATTATCGTTTTAAAATTCCCAATAACAAAGAAGCTATTTCTATTACAAAAGTCAACTTAACCTATACGGAGGAAGCAGAAAAAATCCGTACTTTTTCCGATGGTTTTCGTCCCACATTTTCTGTAAAAAGTGAAAATAAAAAAACACTGATTACCATTCCTTTTGATGAAGTAAAAAATCTCAAGCTCTTTTCTGCTGAGCTAGAAACAGACTCCCTATTTGAAAGAAATGTCAGCGTATTGAATAACACAGATACATTATATAATCTTACTTTTCAAAATTTGTCTATTCAAAAATTGTTAATGAACCTAAATGAATTTACCAGTTCTTCTGACCTCATCATTGTAATTGACGACGGCAACGACCCACCCATTCATGTAAAAGGTATTACTTTACGCTACAATACCAGTAATATTATTTTTAAATCTCAACCAAATGAAAGTTATGCCATTACTTTTGGCAAAGAAAACGCAGCTAGCCCCCAATATGATGTTACAGCATATTCCAACTATATGTTACAAGAAGGCGTATCTTTCTGTCATTATGGAACCATTGAACCTCTTTCTGTGAAAAAACAATTTGCCATGGTACAGGCAGGTTGGATTTTAAATGTTGTGGTTTGCCTTTGCGCTATAGTGTTAATTGGATTTATTATTGCTGCTATAAAGAAAAAATAGTCAATTAAAAAAAGCCCCCAAGGGGGGCAAAATACTAACAGTTTCCTGTTACATCACCTTTATGCACCATGCTAATATGGGAGATACCTGCTTCCAAATATTCTGCTCCATATGCCACAAAACCTAATTTTTCATAAAATTTTTGAACTTTTGTTTGAGCATGAACAAATTGCTCTCCTACTCCTAAGTCAAAACATTTCCTGATTAACATTCTCACAACTAAATCACCATAATGACTTCCACGTTTTTCTTTTAAAACAGCAATTCTCCCAAGGGTATAAGCTCCATTGTTTACCACAATTCTTCCCGTTGCCACTGGTGAATCTCTTTCATATATTACCACAAGCCTTGCATCCGCATCAGAACCATCAAAATCAATTTCAGCAGGAACCCCTTGTTCCTCTACAAAAACTTTTCTACGTATGTAAAATGGATCAGATAAATCGTCATTTCCTGTAAACCATTTTGAACTAATCATGTTCTTCCTCCTAAAACGGAATTTTTATATTTACTTCATAAAGATTATCTTTTTCATCAATGTCATACACAACATTGAAGCCTGATTTACTCATCACATCAATGGCTTGTCTTATGGTGTTGGTTATAAGCCTCATGTCTTTAATATAAATTTGTACTTTTTGCTGTTTTCCTTTTTTCAACGCATCATTGCGAATTTGCATTAATGTCTCTTCCACTAAATCCTCGGTTTTTTTAACATTTAATGCTTGTTCGATTACGCTGTACAAAATGTCAATTTGAAACTCTTCTTCTGGAAGTCTTAAAAGCGCCCTTGCATGTCGCTCTGTCAGGTCATTTTCCAACAACATATTTTTAACGGTTTCAGAAAGTTTTAAAATTCTCAATTTATTGGCAATAGCAGATTGGCTTTTCCCCATTTTTCTAGCTAGTTCTTCTTGGGTTATACCATAATCGCTCATTAAATTTTGATACCCTTCTGCTTCTTCTAAATAATTTAAGTTTTGTCGCTGTAAGTTTTCAATTAAAGCAATAATAGCACTTTCATTGTCACTAATATGAATAATAATGGCAGGGATGGTTTCCATTCCTGCTAACTTTGATGCCCTAAGCCGTCTTTCCCCAGATACTAACTCATAATTGGTTCCGCTAATATGCCTTACATTAATTGGTTGCATTACCCCATATTCTTTAATGGATGTTGCCAATTCCCCCAAGGCAAACTTGTCAAAATCCTTTCTTGGTTGATAAGGATTGGGACGTATTTTTTCAACGGGCAAAAAATGAACCTTTACGTCTCTACCATTATCTACAATCATATTTCTCATGCTAACCCTCCACTTTTATACACATAATTGGTATTTTTTTCCTTTTATGTATTGTATCATAAAAATATGTCGGGTAATTAATATTCAGAAAATTTAATCAACTTTATAAACTGACAATTTTTTTTGTAAAAAACTATAAAACAGTATCTTTTGTAATTTTTCCTGCTTTTCTTGGATATTTAGACGGAGTTTCCTTGACTTTTTTAATTAAAATAATAGTATGCTTCATATCTGAAAAAGGAACTTCTGCTAATTCAACCCGTTCTATTGCCCCACCCAATTGTTGAACGGCATTTTTTGATTGCTTTAATTCGTCTTCCATGTTTGGGCCTTTTAATGCCAAAAAATATCCCCCCACTTGAACAAAGGGCAAACAAAACTCACAAAGCATAGGCAAACTTGCCACCGCCCGAGAAACACAAACGTCAAATTTTTCTCTAAAATCTTTGTTTTGTCCAAAGTCTTCTGCTCTGCCATGGAAGGTTGCTACATTGGTAAGTGCTAAGGCTTCACAAACTTCTTTTAAAAATGAAACCCGTTTGTTCAAACTATCAAGTAGCGTCACATGACAATTTTGGCTGGCAATGGCAATAGGGATGCCGGGAAAGCCTGCACCTGTCCCGACATCAATTACCTTTAGTTTGTTATAAAAATCAAATGCTGGAAAAACAGATAAACTATCTAAAAAGTGTTTTATCACAATTTCTTTTTCATCTGTAATGGCTGTCAAATTTATATTTTTATTCCATTCAAGCAGTAAGTCTTTATATATAAAAAATTTCTCCACTTTTGCTTCATCTATTGGAACGCTTAAATTACTAGCACCTTCCAAAAGTAAATTTTTTAAATCCACTGGTAAGTTACTCCTTTTCAATGTTATAAATTTTCCATCTTCCATACCGATCAGGCTCATGAATCATATGCACATGAACAATATTGGTTTTGTTTCCTCCCACCAAAATAGAGTTGGTGAGTTTATTTTTTTGATCTTCAAAGGGTAGGTTAATTAAATATTTATATTCACTTTCCGAGTCAAAAATATTTTTTAGCCCTTCAAAATCAATGGAGGAAACAAAATTTTTACTTACATAGGTTTTCGCCTCATCAATAGAACAATTTTTAATTGCTGCAAGAAAACCATTGATTACACAATTCTCATTTGCTACCGCAAAAAATGGTTTATTACACCAATCAAAATTTTCTGTTTTATAGAAATGGAAGTTTTTATTTTTATACTGATGTAATTTTTCCTGTTTAATAAATTGATAGTCATTTGAATCTACAAACTTTTTCTCCCATGGTACAAAAAATTTCATGGCTTTTAACAAGCATTACTCCTCCTACGGCAGAAATTTTATACGATATAAGGGAAATTATTATCTCACCTATTCATATAAATTTATTTTATGCTGGTAACGGCTAGCCGTTACCAATCAAACACGTCAGGACGTTCCTTGTTACAAATAATAAAAGTATTCCTAAATGTTTGTGTCCCTTATTTTGCTAACCAAATGAGTAAAACAGAAATATCCGCTGGTGAAACCCCTGCAATACGAGAAGCGTGTCCAATGGAGTAAGGCCTCATGGCAGAAAGTTTTTGCTTTGCCTCAATTCTTAAACCGCCAATTTCATTGTAGTCTATTGTTTCTGGAATCATTTTTGTTTCTAACTTTTTAAACTGTTCTACTTGTTGTAATTGACGTTTAATGTACCCAGCATATTTGATGGAAATATTTACTTGCTCCTGTACATAAATTGGTAATGATGGGCGTTCTTTGTCTATTTCTGAAACACCAAAATAATCTAGTTCAGGGCGTTTGATTAATTCACTTAAAACAGCCCCAGTGGTAATAGGAGTACTTTCAAATTTGCCTAAACAAGCTAGCACTTCTACAGATGGAGGAACCACTACTTTTTCAACTCGCTGAATTTCTTCTTGTACCAATTGTTTTTTGGCTAAAAATTTCTCAAAACGTGTTTGAGAAATTAATCCAACTCGAAACCCTTTTTCTGTTAACCGCAAATCTGCATTGTCTTGTCTTAAAAGTAACCGGTACTCCGCACGAGATGTCATCATTCGATAAGGCTCTTTACTCCCCTTTGTAACTAAGTCATCAATTAATACACCAATATAAGCATCGGACCTGTCTAAAATAAGAGGCTCTTCCCCTTTTACAAATAGACCAGCATTAATACCTGCTACAATTCCTTGTGCCGCCGCTTCTTCATAACCTGAACTTCCATTAAACTGCCCAGCACTAAATAATCCACTAATATTTTTAAACTCTAACGTTAGTTTCAACTGCGTTGCATCAATACAATCATACTCAATGGCATACGCATTTCGCATAATAACACATTTTTCAAGTCCTGGTACCGATTGATACATCTTGATTTGTACATCTTCTGGTAGTGAGGTAGACATTCCTTGTACATACATTTCGTTTGTATCTTCACCTTCTGGTTCAATAAAAACTTGGTGACGCTCTTTGTCAGCAAACCGAACAATTTTATCTTCAATGGAAGGGCAGTAACGAGTCCCTGTTCCTTCAATGACACCAGAATACATAGGAGAGCGGTGAATATTATCTCGAATAATTTGGTGTGTATTTTCATTTGTATAGGTTAAGAAGCAAGGAATTTGTTCACGACTAATATCATGATCTTCATTGGTAAAAGAAAATGGTACAATATTTTCGTCCCCATGTTGTACTTCCATTTTAGAAAAATCAACAGAACGTTTGTCAATTCTGGCTGGTGTACCAGTTTTAAACCTAAACAGGTTGACTCCCAGTTGTTTTAAACAGTCACTTAATTCCTCTGATGCTTTTAACCCATTAGGACCAGAGTACACAATCGTTTCTCCATAAAGACACCTTGATTGTAAGTACGTTCCTGTACACAACACCACCGCCTTTGTAGTATAAAATGTTCCCGAACTTGTCATAACACCTTTTACTACATTTTCTTCTACTACAATTTTGGTAACTTCCCCTTGTCTCAAGGTTAAATTTTCTGTATTTTCAATAACAGATTTCATTTCCTTGGCATATTGGTGTTTATCCGCTTGGGCACGAAGAGAATACACAGCTGGGCCTTTTCCTGTATTCAACATTTTTGTTTGAATGTAGGTTTTGTCAATGTTAACGCCCATTTCACCGCCCAACGCATCAATTTCTTTTACCAAATGCCCCTTAGAACTTCCCCCGATGCTAGGATTACAAGGCATCATGGCCACACTATCCAAATTAATAGCAAACATAATGGTAGAAAGACCCATTCTAGCGGAAGCCAGTGCGGCTTCACATCCAGCGTGTCCCCCACCAATTACACATACGTCATACGCAATCATCACTTAAACCTCATTTCCCCAAACAAAAATCCGCAAAAATTTTATCAATTACATCTTCATCCATAGACTCTCCTATAATTTCACCTAAATGAGCATAGGCTTGTTGCAAATCTACCGAAATAAAATCTTCTGGCAGTCCAGCGTCAATGGTATTTAAAACAATTTTTAAACTACTTTGTGTATTCATCAGGCACGTTTTATGTCTTACGTTGGAAATCATAACGTCATCATTTACATTTATATTTCCCGAAACAAAAAGTTCCTTTATGGTATGAAACAACTTGTCCATTCCCATTTGTGTTTTTGCTGAAATTTCAATCACACAATCTTCTGGCACAAAATCAAAAATTTTATGCTTTTGAACATTATTTTTATTTTCTAAATCTGATTTATTAAACAAAATAATTACTTTTTTATTTTGAACAAATTCTAAAATCTCAATATCAAAAGGGGAAATTTCCACCGACGAATCCATGACAAACAAAACCAAGTCGGCTTTTTGTGCGTATTCCTTTGATTTTTCCACCCCAATTTTTTCAATATAATCTTCTGTTTCTCTGATGCCAGCTGTATCAACCATCACAACGGGAACCCCTAAAACATTTACAGATTCTTCTAAAACATCTCTGGTGGTTCCTGCAATATCTGTCACAATAGCCCGCTCTTGTTTTAACATACAATTTAACAGAGAGGATTTGCCGACATTGGGACGGCCTAAAATTACAGCCTTCACCCCTTCTCTCAAAATAATACCAGTATCAGCACTATGAATCAATTGTTCAATATTTTCCAAAATACCATTGACGTCTTTTCTCACGGCAGACGATTCTAATTCTACAATATCGTGTTCCGGATAATCAATAGCTGCCTCAATATGTGCCACAATGGTAAGAATTTCATGTCGCAATTTTTTAACCTTCTCCGAAATGTTACCCGAAAGAGAGGAAACCGCCGCTGTTCGATATGTTTCTGTTTTTGCATTGATAATATCAATTACCGCTTCCGCTTGTGACAAGTCAATTCGACCGTTTAAAAAAGCTCTTTTGGTAAATTCTCCGGCTTCAGCCAGTCTTGCTCCCATTTTAATACAAGTCATTAAAACAGCTTGGACGGATTTCATCCCTCCGTGGCAATTAATTTCTACCACATCTTCTTTGGTATACGTATTTGGTTTTTTCATCACTGTTAATAGCACTTCGTCTACTATTATTTGACTGGTTGGGTCTATTATTTTTCCATAATTAACAGTATGACTTTTTATTTCTTCAAAACTTTTTCCTTTACTGCTTTTAAAAATTTTTTCCGCCACTGCAAACGCCGTATCACCGCTCATTCGGACAATTCCGATTCCGCCGTAGCCTGTTGGCGTTGATACGGCTACAATTGTATCAGACAAAAACGTTTTCATTTACATACCTTCCCTTAAAAAAATAAACCACAATATTTTATATTGTGGTTCTGTAACGTTCCCTTGACCCTTTCCTTTGCAGGCATACTTTCCTGTGGTGGGTCCTATTTACAAAAACCACACTTGCGTGTGGTTTTTTCTATAAAAATAAATGTACCAATAACAAAATAATATGGCTAGTTCCTTACAAACTTCCCTTGTGGGTAATTACTACATAACGGAAAGGCTCTTCCCCTTCTGAGTAGGTAGAAATAAATTTATCATTTTGTAGGGCATAGTGAATAATTCTTCGTTCTGAAGCGCTCATAGGCTCAAGTACAACTTTTTTTCTGGTTTGTTTTGCTTTCTTCGCAAGATTGTGTGCCAGAGATTCTAATGTCTCTCTACGTCTCTTACGATAATTTTCCGTATCAAGCACAACGCCAATAAATTGACTTTCACCTTTATTTTTATTTACAACAAGATTAAGAAGATATTGTAAAGAATTTAGGGTTTGTCCTCTTTTTCCAATGAGCATCCCCATTTCTTTACCGCTTAAGTCAATAAAAAGTTGTTTTTCTTTTAAGTTTGTATCAATTTGAACAACAATTTCCATTGCTGTAAAAACTTCACGCAAAAACTTTGTTGCTAAACTCACAGGATTGAATTTTTTCTTTACTAAAATACGGCAAGGCTTGCTACCTATACCAAAAAAACCTTTCGTACCGTGGTCTAAAACTTCATATTCAACTTCGTCTTTCGTAGCAGAAAGCGCAACTAAGGCATTTGCTAAAGCATCTTCGACGGTTTTACCGCTTTGTTCAATCTCGTCCATCAATTAAGCGGCCTCCTTTTTCTTCATATTCTTATTTTTAAAATATTTAATTAATAAAACTTGTTGAAGAACTTGGAAAATATTACTGATAATCCAATATAAACCCACACCTGATGGTAAATTAATTGCCATAAAACCCATCATAACAGGCATGGTAATATTCATAATCATTTGTTGCTTTTTCATATTGGCATCCATGTTTGGATTTTGCTTACTAATAATAACAGAAGACGCATAGGTGGTAATCCCTGCAATAATTGGAATTAAAATACCAGGAAACATATATCCTGCTTTTTCAATTAGGTTGATTCCTAAAAAATATTCAATACTTCTGGTTTTTACAAGGGTGTCGTTAATAAAAGTAACAACATCTTGTGGCATAGAAGCTACCAATGTATTCCAATCTGTATGGGTAAATTTATTTAAAACAGCTGCTAAATCACTAGGTTTAGCAATGTCGATAGTCATTTTTCCTGGAACTTTTGGAATCGCAAGGGGTTTTATTACTGTTAGATAGCCAGGAGCACCAATAATTTTTGTCGCCATGCTGCCATAAAGTTCACCAATTTTATCAATATAAATATAAGAACGTTGCATTACGCTGTAAAGTGCCATTAAAATAGGCAATTGAACAAAAAGCGGTAAGCAACCACCAAAAGGATTCACCTTATGTTTTCGATAAAGTTCTTGTGTTTCCATGGTAATTTTTTGTTGAATTTCGGGATCTTTATTATTTTTATATTTTTGTTTTATTTTTTCAATTTCAGGTTGGATTCGTTGCATCGAAGACATAGATTCTTGTTGTTTATAAGAAAGAGGAACAAGTACAAGCTTCACGAAAAAAGTAAAGATAATAATGGTGAATCCAAGGGCACCAGCAGAACCAAGTGAGTAAACCATGTTAAAAATAAAATTAAAAATAACACCTAACACATCAGAAATAGGGCCAACGATCACACCAGGTTTCTGTTGAATTGTCATACTAAGTAAAGATGGGAACACTAAATTTCCTCCTAAAGTAATTTAATTAATTTCAAGGTACGGGGTCATAACCCCCGGGATGAAAGGGGTGGCATTTTAAAATTCTTTTAACACCAAGAAAAACACCTTTAAACGCACCGTATTTTGAAACAGCAGTAAACATGTACTGAGAACAAGTAGGGTGAAACCTACAACAAGGGGGTTTAATGGGTGAAATAAATTTTCTATAAAAAGAAATTAAAATCAAAATAAATTTTTTAGTCATCAAAAAGACCTTCTCAAATATCATTCAAAATATCGTGTCGCTTAGATAAGGAGTGTAATGACTTAGCAATTTCATTATAAGTTGCACCGTTAGCAGAAACCCTTGCAATCACAACAATATCTAAGCCTAGTTTGAAATTTTTTTCAGACAAACGATAACTTTCTTTAATGAGTCGTGTAACTCTACTCCTCACAACACTATTGCCAACTTTTTTACTTACGGATATACCGAGCCTGTTCGTATCCTTACCATTTTTAAGAACATACATAACAAGATGTCTATTAGCTAAAGACTTTCCCCTATTATAAACAACTTTAAACTGAAAATTTTTTTTTAATGACTCAGTACTAACCACAAAATCATTCCTTTTGTATTTATGTAATGAGTTCTAAAAAAGAATTTTTTTTAGAACTCAAAAAAATTGGCATTATAGAAAAGACCACAAAAGAGTGGTCTTCTTAAAGGAGTATTTAAAATTAAGCAGTTAAAACTTTTCTGCCTTTTCTTCTTCTTCTAAGCAAAACCTTTCTGCCATTAGACGTACTCATTCTTTTTCTGAAGCCATGCTCTTTACTTCTTTGTCTTTTTTTCGGTTGATAAGTTCTTTTCATTTTAGCACCTCCTTTTGGGTGAGGAAACGAACATAAATAGTACATTCTTATTAAAGCACTGTTACCATTATAGTAAATATTATTTTAATCGTCAATAATTGTGGACAAATTCCCTAAAAAAATTTTTTATTTTTTCAGCAAACTGTTTTGCAGGGCTTAAACAGCCAAAAAAGAAATTTTCTCAAATAAAGTAAAAGTCCTAAAGTTATTAACAATTTATCAAATTATTTCCTCTGAATAAGTTATAGTGCTGTATTGATTATCCACAGGTTTTTTGTTATTATAGTTAAAACAGAAAAAAATACAGCGTTTTTCAAAATGTTATGCACAGGTTGTTGATAATTGTGTTGATAACTCACTACAAATTAAAAAAAGTAAAGCAAAGTCTCATTTCTTTATTGAGATAACCTTTTTTACACATATGTTTATAACATTTATTTTTTAAAAATATTGACGTTTTTTGTCGTTTGTGTAAAAAAATTTTTTCTACAGGCTTCCATCCTGTATTTTCTTGACTATTTTTAACTTATCCACAATGTACACACATTTTGCACTTGTATTTTTTTAACATGGGGATAACTTTTGACTTATACACAAAAGCTTTATTTTTAATTCCATTAATGAATAAAAATAATTTTTGGAATTAGTTTTACATTTTAGGGGGAGAACTATGGAGCATCAGGTGAAACAATTATGGCAAGAAGCACTATCTGTTTTGGAGACGGAAATGTCTAAAGTTAGTTATGATACGTGGGCTAAATCTTTAATTCCCATTTCCATTGAAGGAAATGTTTTTACTTTTGAAACTTATGACATTTACTACAAAAATACCATTATTCAACGATACGGTAGGCTTATCCAAAACACATTGCGAGACCTTACAAAAGTAGATTATACATTAAAAATTAATCTTCAAAATGACGCAGATGTAAGACACACCTCAGAACAAAAAGAATCCCCCGATGACAACTTGGCAAAACAAGACCCTCTAAAAAATCAAAGTAATTTGAATCCTAGGTACGTTTTTGACACATTTGTTGTAGGTAACAGTAACCGTATGGCTCATGCTGCATCTCTTGCCGTTTCGGAAGCTCCGGGAAAAGCCTATAATCCACTATTTTTATACGGTGGTGTTGGACTTGGAAAGACACATTTGATGCACTCTATCGCACATTTTATTTTGTCTCAAGATCCAAATACCAAAATTATGTACGCTTCATCTGAAAAATTTACAAATGAACTAATTAACGCCATTAAAGATGATAAAAACGAAAATTTTCGTAAAAAATATAGAAATATAGACGTTCTTTTAATTGACGATATTCAATTTATTTCTGGAAAAGAAGGTACCCAAGAAGAATTTTTTCATACCTTTAACACCCTTTACGAAGCCAACAAACAAATTATTATTTCAAGCGACCGTCCTCCAAAAGAAATTAAAACATTGGAGGACAGGCTTCGTTCCCGCTTTGAGTGGGGCTTAATTGCAGATATTCAATCTCCCGATTTTGAGACGAGAATTGCAATTTTAAGAAAAAAAGCAGACTCAGAAAATATTATTGTTCCTAATGATGTTATGAATTTTATTGCGGCTTCTATTGTTTCTAATATTCGAGAACTAGAAGGTGCTTTAACCAGAATTATTGCATACACCACTCTGACGAACAAAGAAATAACACTGGAACTGGCAGAAGACGCCCTAAAAGATTTGTTTAGTGAAAATGAAAAACGATTAATTACCATTGACCTCATTCAAGACGTTGTAGCTGGTTTTTATGGTATTAAGGCAGAGGAAATTCGCTCCAAAAAACGAAACTCCAGCATTGTATTTCCAAGGCAAATTGCCATGTACCTTTCACGAAAACTGCTGGAATTATCCCTACCAAAAATCGGGGAGAAATTTGGAGGTCGTGATCACTCTACCGTTATTCATAGCTGTGACAAAATAGAAGACATCCTAGAAACGGACTCCGCCCTTCAAAAGACGATTCTTGATTTAGAAAAGAAAATTTTAGGAAAATAAAATAACAAGAACTTTACCTTCAATACGATTTTCTTTTACAAAAAGAAAGGGTCAAGGGAAATTTTTCCTTGCTGGGGTTTGGGGACAGCGTCCCCAAGGTTTTGGTTTTTTATTTTTTGCTTTTTTTAGTATATAAACCTGTGTATCTGCTGTGGATAACTTGTTTAAAAGTTGGAATTGTGCATTACATTGTTGATTCTGTGGATAACTTTCATTTTATTTTTGTTTTGTCAACATACTTTCTAATTTTAAAAATTCATACAGGCTACGGCATTTTTGAGTTTTCCACATATACACAACGCCTACTACTACTGCTACTAAATAAATATATATAATTATATAATTTATACACACATTGATTTTTTATTATGGAAAGGAGTTTTGCACAATTGAAGATCGTTTGCCAAAGAAATATACTGCTTGAAAATATTAATATCGTTTCAAAAGCAGTTTCCTCTAAATCAACCCTTCAAATACTGGAATGTATTTTGTTAAAAACAGATGAATTTGGTTTTAAATTAATATCCAATGACCTAGAACTAGGAATTGAAACTTCAACAATGGAAGCTACTGTTATAGAAGAAGGTACTGTTGCCCTAGAAGCGAAAATTTTTTCAGAGATTATTCGAAAGTTACCAAATGATAATGTTACAATTACAGTAGATGATAATAATGTTACCCACATTGAATGTGGTAAGGTAAAATTTAAAATTTTAGGACAATCTGGAAATGAATTTCCTTATTTGCCAGATGTTGAGAAAAATAAATATTATTCTATATCTAAAATGGATTTTAAAAATATTATTAAACAAACACTTTTTGCAGTATCCCAAGATGATATAAAACCTGCCCTTACAGGAGAGTTAATTCAAATTAAGGACGGATACCTTAACATTGTAGCTGTAGACGGTTTTAGGATTGCTTATAGACAAATTAAGGTGGATGAAGAGGGGGATGAGGTTTCTATTATTGTTCCTTCCAAAGCATTAAGCGAAATTAGTAAAATTTTGTCCTCTGATGAAGAGGGAAATATTAATATGTATTTTACCGATAAGCACGTTCTTTTTGATTTACAGAGCTGTATTGTTGTTTCTAGGCTTATTTCTGGGGAGTTTATTAAATATGAGCAAACTTTTACCGATGAGTTTACAACGGTGGTTCATTTAAAAACAGAAGAGTTTATTATGAGTTTAGAAAGAGCTTCTCTTATTTCTCGTGAGGCAAAAAAGAATCCTGTTGTTTTAAAAGTAGAAAACGATAAAATTATTGTTACTTCTAACACGGAGTTTGGAAATTCTTACGACGAAATTATTTCCGAGGTTTTAGGAAACAACATTGAAATTGCCTTTAACCCTAAATATTTATTAGATGCTGCCAAGGCAACCGATGATGAAAAAATTTCTATTTATTTTAACACCCCCCTTAGCCCTTGTATTATTAAAAATATGGAGGAAAGCAATTACAAATACTTGGTGTTGCCCCTTCGTTTAGGCAAAAATTAACCATTGATTTTTAAAATTTTAGTAACCAAAAAATCCTATGATCGTATGATAATATTAATTCGTGTTAGACTTCTAAGTCTTTTGAAACGGATGAATATAAAATGACATAGGATTTTTTATGTAAAAAAGGGCCAAAAGACCTTGGTGGCGCTGCCCCCAACACCCCTGCAAGGAAAACCTTCCCTTGACCCTTTTTTTTCGTAAATGGAGCTGTTTTTGCAAAATTTCTATGTTTATTTTTAAAAAAATTTAAGGAGGGATAAAAACATGGAAATAATAAATAGATTGTTAACCATGGGAGCAAAGCATGGTCGTACTGGTAAAAAATTAGTACCTCAAGGAATTGTAATACATTATGTGGGAAATCCTAATACGACAGCAGAGGCAAATCGAAATTATTTTGAAAATGGCTCTAGTGGAAATTATGTATCTGCCCATTATGTCATTGGGTTAAAAGGGGAAATTGTGCAGTGTATTCCTGATAATGAGGTAGCCCAACACGCTGGAAAGGCGTATGGTGCACAATGGAGTGCACAAGCCCTTAAAAACAACAGTGAATTTTTAGGCATAGAAAATTGCCATCAAGACAGTGCTGGTAAGTTTAACGAAAAGACGTATGATAGCTTAGTGGAACTTGTTGTTTACCTATGTGAAAAATTTAACCTTGACTCCAAGAAAATTTTTAGACATTATGATGTTACAGGAAAGCGTTGTCCTCTTTATTATGTAAAAAATCAAGGGGAATGGCAGGCGTTTTTAGATTTAATTGACGCAAAGCTACAGGAAAAGAATAATCAAGAAGAAGAAAATGGAAAAGAAGATGATTTAGAAATGGTAACGAAAACAAATATTAAAATTGATGGTAAAATTTACGAAGTAAATCGAATTTTTAAAGATGAACGTAATTACATTGAACTAAGAGAATTTGAAAAAGCTGGTTATAAAGTTACATACGATAATGTAAATAAAATACCAGTATTTAATAAATAAACAAAAAAATCACTGATAGGCAATAATTCTATCAGTGATTTTTTTAAGTGTGGTTTACTTTACATCATATTTATCCATTAATGTTTTTAAAATGTCTGTATATTTTTTTTGTATTCCTTCTGCTTCTGCTTGTTTTTCAAAAGCTTCTGTTCTTGCATTTACATCGTCAAAAATTTCTTTTGGTAAATTTTTTGCACCAAAGGTATACACTACTTCATTTTCTTTTTCAATATGTCTTTTTAATAATTTGGTATAACCAATTGCGTTTGCAATAATATCTAGTTTAATATCTTCTTTTTTAGTATTTTCATATTGGTTAATGGCTTCTTCTAGTTCGGAAATAAAAAGTCTTCCAAGATCATGTTCCACAAGCATCCCGTGGGTAATTAAATTGGTTCCTACTGCACCCAGGCGATCTTTCATTTCTTGAAAAAGAATTTGTTCTTCTTTTCCGTGGTGATGCTTGTCTGCGTAAGTTCTTGTAAAATCGATAATGGTTCTAAAATCTTCTACACAAACTTCGTTGCCTTTTAATATTAAAAAGCAAGCATTTCGGACTACTTGATTTAAAAAAAGTATTTTATCATGTTCAGCCACCATAATATCTATGCTATTCAATACTTCATCTCCTTTTTGACGTTACATACCAATTTATTTTTTAAGAGAAATACTTCTGGTATTTTCATCTAGTTTTTTATATTCAAAATCGGAACCGTCTAACATTCCATTGATTAAACAATCTCTTAATACATAATAAATAGAAATGTCACCGCCAAGCTCTTGCCAATAGTCGGTATGAACACAAACAGTACGTCTAAAAGTTACTTCCTCATTACTTTGGGCAACTATTTCATTTGCTCTGTCACAAGGCATTCCATCTAGCAGGAAATCGGTAATATGTTTAAAAATAACTTCTGCATTATCCGTTTCTGATGGTTTATTTTGTTTTCCGAATTCAAAAAATAAATCTTCAAGTTGAGATAATGTATTTTCTTTGTTTTCTAAAACGGTTAGTACACAATAGGCAAAACGATATTCTACCAAAGAAACTCTTTCTTGTAACCAACCGTGAATATTCATTCCATTAATAATATCTTCTAATGGTTGTTGTTCTAGTACACCAAATTTTTCTTTTAAATTGTTAGCCAAGTCTATTGTAGTACCTTTATTTTTATAAAATTTAATGATGGTTGATGTTAAGGTGTCTTGAAATTTAATTTTTTTAAATAGCCAATGATGAATTGGTCCTAAAAATGCACTCATTTTTTATGCTCCTTTTCAATGAAAAACAAGGCACAACTTATGCTGTGCCTTATAATATTTTAATTAAAATTATATTATTTACCAAAAAATAATGCAATGTCATCTTCTACTGTTCCAATGCCAGCGATGCCAAATGTTTCAACAAGAACGTTGGCAACATTAGGAGAAAGAAAAGCAGGTAATGTTGGTCCTAAGTGAATGTTTTTCACGCCTAAGTGTAGAAGGGCAAGAAGAACAATTACTGCTTTTTGTTCGTACCATGCAATGTTAAATGCAATTGGAAGATCGTTAATATCATCTAATTCAAACACTTCTTTTAATTTTAATGCAATTAATGCTAAAGAGTAAGAGTCGTTGCATTGACCTGCATCAAGTACTCTAGGAATACCACCAATATCGCCAAGTTGCAATTTGTTGTATTTATATTTTGCACAACCAGCAGTTAATATTACAGCATCTTTTGGAAGTGCTTTTGCAAATTCTGTATAATAATCTCTTGATTTTGCTCTACCATCACAACCAGCCATTACAACGAATTTTTTAATAGCGCCAGATTTAACAGCGTCTACTACTTTGTCAGCTAAGGCTAATACTTGATTATGGGCAAATCCACCTATAATTTCTCCCGTTTCAATTTCAATTGGAGGTTTACAAGTTTTAGCGTAGTTAATAATTTCAGAAAAATCTTTTTCTTCCCCAATCCCACCTTCAATATGTTTGCATCCTGGGAAGCCTGCTGCACCTGTGGTAAATACTCTGTCTTTGTAACTGTCTTTTGGTGGAACGATACAGTTGGTAGTCATTAAAATTGGTCCGTTAAAACTATCAAACTCTTGTTTTTGTGCCCACCACGCACTGCCGTAGTTTCCAACAAAGTTTTTATATTTTTTGAAGGCTGGGTAATAATGTGCAGGAAGCATTTCAGAATGGGTATAAACATCTAAGCCTGTTCCTTGTGTTTGCTCTAATAACATTTCAATATCTTTTAAATCATGGCCTGAAATTAATATACCAGGATTGGTAGAAACACCAATGTTTACTTTTGTTAGCTCTGGGTGTCCGTAAGTAGACGTGTTGGCAGTATCTAATAGTGCCATTCCATCTACGCCTGCTTTTCCAGTTGCCATGGTTAAGCCAATTAATTCATCTACAGAAAGGCTATTATCTAATGTTTTTGCAAGTGCTTCTTGGATAAAACAATCAATTGTTTCATTATCATGGTTTAACGCATTTGCGTGTTTTACGTAAGCTGCTAATCCTTTTAAACCATAAATAATTAACTCACGAAGACTTCTAATATCTTCATTTTCAGTAGCCAGTACGCCTACTGTTTTTGCTTTTTCTTTCATGTTTTCTATGGCATAATCTTCCCACAAAGCAGCTTTAGAAAGTTTTTCTTTGTTAGAAAGTTTTTCTAGCAATTGTTTTTTTACATCTAATGTTACTTTTATTCTTTCTATTAATGACTCTTCGTCAAAGTTTGCGTTGGTAATGGTGGTAAAAAGGTTATAGGTTACCAGTTGATTGATTTCTTTACTGATTTGTTGTCCTTCGGTTCTTAAGTTTGTCGTAACATCAGAAAGCCCTTTTGTTACATAAATAAGTAAATCTTGAATATTGGCTACGTCAGAGTTTTTACCACATACCCCTACTTTTGTACAACCGCTACAGCCAGCTGTTTCTTGACATTGATAGCAAAACATCATATTTTCCATTATTCTATCCCCTTTTTATTGTTGTTTATATATTTGTTAAATAGTATTTGTTATTATGTTTTCATTGTACTATAATAAATGAAAATAATCGGTTGCATTTGCAACAAAAATAAAAGTTGGTGAAATCATGAAAAAATATTTTAAAGTATTAGAAAAAGTCCCTTTATTTAAAGGAGTAGAAAAAGAATTAGACGCCGTTTTATCATGCCTTTTATCAAGTGTAAAAGCGTATAAAAAAGATAGTATTATTTTTTTAGCGGGAGAACCCATTCATGCTATTGGTATTATTTTGTCGGGAAGTGCTAAAATTATAAAAGAAGGAATAGATGGAAACGTAAACATATTAACGGAATTAGTACCAGGGGATACGTTTGGAGAGGCTTTTGTTTGTGCTTCTATGCCAAAGATTTTTGTTACAGTGCAAGCACAACATAATTGTGAGGTACTTTTTATTAATTATAAAAAAATGATTACACCATGTGCCGCTGCCTGTGATTTTCATACAAAATTAATTGAAAATATGATGAAAATTATTGCCATGAAAAATATCGTATTAAATCAAAAAATAGAAATTATGTCAAAGCGTTCTATTCGAGAAAAACTCCTTTGTTATTTTGAAATACAAAGAGAGACAGGCAATTCCAATCAATTTACCATTCCGTTTAATAGAATGGAATTAGCTGAGTTTATTTGTGTAGATCGCAGTGCTATGTCAAGGGAACTTTCTAAAATGCGTGACGAGGGATTAATTGAATTTGAAAAAAATTTTTTTAAATTATTGTAATAAATAAGTTATTTGGGTAATATAAAAATATAATAAAAAAAAGGCTTGTTGGACAACCTAAAAATAAAAAAATGACAGTCAAACAAGTTTTATACAAAAGGAGTTTTGGCCATGAATATTTATGATTTTACAGTAAAAGACAATAACAACAAAGAAGTTTCACTGGGAGACTATAAAGGAAAAGTTCTATTAATTGTAAACACAGCAACCAAATGTGGACTTACGCCACAGTATGAAGAATTAGAAAACTTATATAAAAAATATGTTGGACAAGGTTTTGAAATTTTGGATTTTCCATGTAATCAATTTTTGGCTCAAGCACCTGGAACAGATGAAGAAATTTCTGAGTTTTGTAGCCTAAATTATGGAACAACTTTTAAAAGATTTAGTAAAATTGATGTAAATGGTCCAACGACAGCTCCGTTATATGTTTATTTAAAAGAAAAAATTGCAAATGAATTAGAAGATTCAGAAGCCAAAGGCTTAAAAGAAAAATTAGCTCAATTAGGTCAAAAGTTTTTAGGAAGCGATATTAAATGGAACTTTACTAAATTTTTGGTAGACAAAGAAGGAAATGTAGTAGAAAGATTTGCTCCCACTCGCAAACCACAAGATATTGCCAAAGATATTGAAAAATTACTTTAAAAAATAAACGATAAAAAAGAAATGCTATTTTTCCCTAGTTTCTGGGTAAAAAGAGCATTTCTTTTTTATACCGCTGTTAGGATAATTATACTCCTAGCATATTTCTCAAATAATCTTTGTCTTTAACCCCTACCACTCTATTTATTTCTTGACCATTTTGAAGAACAATTAATGTGGGAATAGACATTACGCTATATCGCATGGCAAGTTCATTTTCCTCATCCACGTTAATTTTTCCAACGATAGCTTTATCTTGAAGCTCATTGGCAAGTGAATCAACAATAGGGGTTACCATTTTGCAAGGGGAACACCAGGTAGCCCAAAAGTCAATTAACACAGGAACGGTGCTTTGTAGTACAACATTTTCGAAGTTACTTTTTGTAATGGTTACACTCATTTTTACCTCTCCTTTATTATTTTTAATTTTGTTAAACAAGTCTATGATATAAATAAGTTTACCTTAGTTTAGTCCATTTATCATTATTTTAAACCTTCATTATATATTGTTAATCAACTTGAAAACAAATTAGAATTATGTTAAAAATTGGGATGCTTTAACGGTTTTTTTGGAAGTTAAGTGGATTGATTATAGGTGCAAAGATGATACATAGCAAATGATTAAAGGTTTAATTTTTAGAAAGGATGTAACTATATGCTATGTTAAAAAGATTATAAAAGTTACAGTCTAAGTTGTTATAATGGGTAATGATAGAAAGGGTTAAAAGGTTATTTAATTGACCAAAATGGGGGATTTTTTAAAAGTAGTGTTTTTTACAAGGAAAGGAAAATAGTTTTAAACATAATGGACAATTGATCTTGATTTCATTTGCAATCACCATATATATGGTGATTGCAATTTTCTTGCACCCTTATCACCAACATTGACGCTTTAGACACAAAATTTCATAAAAATATATGTATCCAAGCAACTCATTATTTACGAGGATGATTCTTAGCAATATTCTTTTCTTCTTTAATCCATGCTTCTTCATATGATTGTTTATACTTATATTCACCGCCACTTGCAAGTTTTCTCATTGTTTCAACTTCAAACAAGCCGTCCCAATTCACATGTATGTGTTCAAATTTATGGTAATTAAGTTCATTTGTGCATACTGGAATAACTGCTTTGTTTTCACTTGAATTCATTAAGTAATATGGATATTGATATTTTAATACGACATTGTTTTGGTCAATGCTCTCCGAACGCTTATCCCAACACATTAACAAAAATTGTACACTGTTAAATCTAAATACATAAGAAAGTGCCAAGTCTTGAAAATCTTCTTTTTTAACATCATCATTTAATATTATTTCTCCTGTTTCATAGTTTATATGTCTTATTGTACTGTTTGAATAGAAAAATGGATTTTTGCACCACCGTAACTTTAAGTTTCCAAACATTGCTTCTGGCAAGGGAGATGTATTAACAGCGAGCCCACATAATACAGTAATATTTGCTTTTGGAATATTATCACTCTCACACATAAGATAAGTACAGATTTCATCATCAAAAAAAGAGCAATTATTTTTGCGTGAACGCATATCATTAAACGCATATTTCAATAATATTTTTTGAACCATAGTATAGTCAAATTCAATTTCAATATTATCAACCTCATTGTATTTGTTAACAAAATATTTGCTAATTAGCTTTTTTGCATAGCTATCAATATAAGAAATTTTATTATTATTGCAATCTGCACATACATCTTTTACCATTGGATCAGCCAAGTGTTGCTTATTTCTATAATGATCAAATGTAATATTACATTCTGGAAATAAATCTAATATCGCACATGAAATAATATGTTCTTTTGTCCCTTTGGTTTCTTTACCACAATATGCACATTTCATAATTTTATAGTTCCTTTCTTCTGAGATTATATAATCTAATATCAAGTTTAATCTACACAATCACTGTATTTCACCTAATGTTATTAGTGTATAATTAATTACTTCTAAAATTCTAATAAGATTTAAGGCGTTATTATAATCATCATCATTATAATAGGATATATACCATTTACAATCAGTAGAAACCTTTTGTGCAACTATATTAAAATAATCATAATCAATATCAGATAATGAATGACCTAAAATAAATATTTCTTTTATATCTGTTAAAGTATTGAAAAAATTATAATTATATTTAATAATCGAGGCAGTATCTTTATAAGTTGCCTTATAGTAAGATTTAATTATTTCTTGTGCCTCTATTATTCTAACATCATCGATTAAATTTTCATAATACATATCCCGTTCTTCTTCTGTGTTAAATATGGGTTCAGGCTCACTTTGAAAAAGTGACTTGTCATGATGTCCTAATATGAGTTTATCTCCACGCACAGCATTTCCATGAACATATAATATTCTTTCAGCAGGGATATTGTATGTCTTCTCCAATGTATCTGTGTAGTTGAAGTTCAAAAATATTGACTTTGGATTGATTATCTTAGTAGAAATAATACGAGAAACGGCAGTAACTTCCCTTGAAATCCATTCATGAAAATATTTAGGAATATTGTGGGCAAAAGATAAATCTTCTTCTATCATGTATTGATAGTCATGATGTGCGCTATCTGTCCAATTATCATCACCATATACTATCAAATAGTTAGAATTCTCACTTTCAACATCTTTACTATCTATTTCACATAGTGCATATTCAAAACAACTCCATAAATCGTCTTCAGGAATATACTTACATAGAGCTTTATAAAAATTATGTTTCGCTTGGTCACTCTCACTTACACTATGTAACCAAATAAAGCGCTCTGTAGCATATTCAGGTACTTTTTCGTATGATTGCAAATACTCCATGAAATTTGAATAACGTGTATTTAAACCATGTGCAACATCAAACCCATTACCAATTATAACCAATTTCTCCATATAACTCACCTTCTATTTACTTAGGTATTTTTTTAAAATCAATTTATTAATTTCTTATTATTTTCATATTCGTTATCTAAAATATTTGATTTCAACTTTCTATTTTATAAATACTTGGCAACTGGAATTTGTTCGCTAACGTGCCATTATAATGACAGATCCTAGTTTAATAAATCCATATACAGATTTTTTAAGAAACGTTAACCATATCAAAATAATACACTTTTCCCTATAAAAATTCAATTACTTTGCCCAAAAATATAAAAATAGCACCTGAATTTGTAAGATAATTATTACTTTACAAATCCACGCGCTATTTTAAAATATCTACACTGCCCTTTATTTTTTCTCACAACTGACTTACTCGTATACCTTTTCTTTATCTCAATTCCTTAATGTGGATAATAGCAACTTTATATAAAAGGTTAAATTTTACAAAGTATATAAAAACAACTTTAATTATCTTTTTCCAAAAAAATTTATTTTGCTTTTATCAAGTTAAAATACAAATATTCTATTTCCTTACCGTGATTCACCACAACAACTTAAAATTCAATAACTTCTGGTTTATAGTCGTCAGGCAATTCTTCTTCACTTAAAAATTTAAAATTGTCATCATTTAGAATAGGCATAAATACTTCGAATGGGATTCTAGAAAATTCGCAAGCATAATTACTAGCCCCAAACCACATACCCTCTTTGCTACTCAAATTTAAACCTCTTGCAAATTTTGTATAGTTTGAGCAATCATGAATTACTAAACCCCAATTTTCTTCATCGGCTATTTTCATAAATTTTAAAGTTAATTCTCTACTAAAAGAGGGAGATATGTAGCCATGTCTGGAAATATACATATTTTCTCCGTCATAATTGTCTATGTTATTTTCATTTAAATGCAATTCTGCACAATTAATAAAATCAAGTTTTGTTTCGAGAATGGATTCTTTTTTCTTAAAAAACGTTTCAAAAAACGCAGGAGTCATTGGCGTTTCAATACCTACATTTTTAATATATTTTTTGGCTAATCCAATATTTTTAATTACTTTGTCTGAGCACTTAGAAGCACCTAGGTTGAAACGTATCTCGTTAAGACCAGCTTCCCCTAATGCTTTTAATGTTTCTTCTGTGGCCAAAGTGCCATTGGTATATAAATGTTGATGAATCCCCGCATTACTAAATTTCTTTATAACCGTATAGTATTTTTCAATTTCCATAAAAGGCTCTAAATAAACATAGCAAACGCCAGTGGGTTTTTGTTGAATGGAAAGAAGCAAATCAATATCCTTTTCATAAAATTTTGTGCCTCCAATTTCCCACATATCCGCTCCAACTGGTTGAAGATTTTCTAGTTCCCCATAATTATAACAGAACTTACACTTTAAATTACATTTGTTCGTTTTTCGAATTGCACTTAAACCAGTGCCCAATAAACAAGAACGACATCCTTGAGGAAATTTATTTTCATTTCCCACAAAAAAAGTTCTATTCTCCAGGTTTTTTAAATTTTTAATTTCCGACATCAACATATCATTTCTATAATCAACTGTTGCCTCAATTTGCGCAAAGGTAGCGTAAATAATTTCTTCATGCTTTACACTGATTTCCTCTTCCTCGGGCAACTGTGAAAAAAAATCAAACCATATTAACGCGTCATTCTTTGAGATCTTCATAACGTATCCACCTATCTACTTAAATACAGTACACTTTTTAATTAAAATTTATTTTACCATATACTCACCCTAAATAAAACAAAAAAATCCAAGAAGCGTTGAAAGCCCCTTGGATTCACATTCTTACCAAGTAAGCCATAACCCCCTAATTTACTTTTAAGGTTTGACTTACACTTGTACCCCGTCGCCAATGACGGTACGCTATAAAGCCCACGATGTCAGCCAATAACCAGCCAATAGGAATTGACCAAAAAATCGAACTGTATCCTAGTATGGTGCTGGCAAGACTATATGCGAGTACCACCCTTGTCCCCAGCGAAACAACAGTGAGAACAATGGACATACCTGCATGGCCAAGTCCTCGATAAAACCCATAGAATAAAAATAAAAATCCAATAAGGATATAAAAAATCCCTTCGATACGTAGGTATTTTGCGCCGAGTTCAATGACTTGTAAGTCATTGCTAAAAAGTGAAATGAGCTGTGGCGCAAACAATAAAACCATCACTGATACCGCACCTGAAAATACAGATACAATTATTACAGCGGAGCGGAACCCTTGCCTTACACGTAGGGGTTATTTTGCACGAGTATTTTGTGCGGTAAAGGTAGAAAACGCATTACCTAAATCCTGCACGGGCATATATGCAAAGGCATCTATTTTAACACCAGCGGAAAATGCAGCCATAAGCGCCACTCCAAAAGTATTGACAAGCCCTTGTACAAGCAAAATGCCAAAATTCATTACCGACTGCTGAACCGAGGTAAGTACAGAAATTCGAAACAACTGGTATGCTAACGGTTTATCCAATATAAAATCCTTACGCGAAAAATGTAAAAATCTAAGTTTTTTTACTGTATAGATGGCACATAAAACACCTGCTACCATTTGTGCAATGACGGTAGCAAGTGCCGAGCCAAATACACCCATACCCAATGGAACTACAAATACAATGGCTAGCACCACATTAATAATGCAAGAAAGGGCAAGAAAATACAGTGGTGTTATGCTATCGCCCATGGCACGTAACAGATTGCTAAGCCAACTGTAGAGGGCGATAAATAGAAGCCCTGCAAAAATACACTGTAAATATTCTGCCGCTAGCCCAATTATTTCTGGGGGCATTTGATAAAGTTCTAGTATTGGTCTGGTAAAGCACAAACATAAAACTGAAATGACAGCAGTAGCCAAAAAAATAAAAATTCCAGACATGACTACAGCAATTTTAAGCTTTTGATAGTCCTTTGCACCATAAAGTTGTGCGAATAAAACAGCTGAACCTATGCAGAGACCTACAATAAGAGAATTGACGAAAACCATAACGGCAAAAGCCGATCCCACTGCCGCCAAGGCATCTCTTCCGAGAAAATGCCCCACTACTACTGTATCCACTATGTTGTAGAGTTGTAAAAACAAATTACCAATAAGCATTGGTAAAGCAAATATACTTATCTGTCGTGCGGGCGAACCGCTAGTCATATCTTTCAAGCTAGATTCTCCATTCAAATAACATCATGTAGAACCATAATGTTATTAAAAAATAATTTGCTTAACTACCCATTGTATAAATACTTGTCCTCACCAAACAAATCTTTTTATAGCATCCAATCCCAATTTTATAAATAGGCTTATTAGTCTCTAGGCTATTAACATATTTATTATTTTCAATCTGCTTTAATGCTAACCGAGCCTTGTTATCAAGTTCTGCTTCACTATATGCCTTTTTAAATTCCATCACAGCAAAAAAATCTGGTGATTCAACAAGCAAGTCGTAACGACCCAAGCCACTTTCAAGATTAGAAGTACACTTATACCCTAGCCCTAATATCATACCAAAGACAAATACATGATATGTCTTTTGTAGTTCTTCATCTAGGTCAAAAAATGACAGTTGGTAATTAATAAACTCTGTGAGATTGTCGTTAAATAATTCTATGTCCGAAGAAATGCGGTCAAAACAATCAGCAAGGTGGTTGGCTTCATTTCGAACTATTTTGTTGAGGATATATTCTTTCCACACCATAACAAGCTCCTTGTTAGGAACGCTTACCTTATATTCCATATCCATAGGATCGTCATTTAGTTTTTCAAACGTCAAATAGCCTGCTTGAATGGCAAGAGAATAATAATAAAAGTCAAATTCTTTGCTAAAAACTTCTTTTAGTGAAAGCCTAGGATCTATTTTGGAAGTAAAATACTTACTTGTATCTTCAATAATTTTACTTAAACTAATAGCTCTAGCACCAGTCAACAGCTCACCTAGCAAATCTATTGTTCCGCTTTTTCCCCAGTAGTTGGATATTGTGCCAAAATGCAAATAAGACATGACAGAATAAATGTTATATAGAGTGTGATCTCCTATGTGTACATTATTATACCAGTCTTTAACCACAGGAAGATTTTCTAATTCAACAATTGTTTTAACTTCATTTTCTGTCAAGCCAAAATCGGTATCAAATATACTAGGAGTAAACACATCATACACACTAATATTATTTAATCCACTAAACATACTCTCTTTTGATATACGTGTTACGCCTGTGAGCAACGCTTTTTTAACATACGGATTTCCTTTAAAAGTTGATGTAAATATAGCTGTCATGTAGTCTCGAATTTCTTCATAAAAAGGAGTGTTGACATTATCAATAAGAATTTTGTCGTATTCGTCAGTTAAAATATAAGGCTTAATACCATATACTTTATATATGTTTTCTGTAATGTACATAAGTATTTCCGTGAAAAAATTTTCTTCTTGTTCAAAATATCTTTTAACCACAGACATTCTTTTCTCTTTTGGAATATAATACTCAATAATATGGCAGATTCTATTTCGTAAGGAAGATTTGTACTCGTCTTTACGCAAATTTTTGAAATCTATAAATATAACGGGAGACTTATTCATTTCGGTGTAATAGGTACTGTTCTCAATTGCAAGTCCTTTGAACAATTCCACTGTATTACGTTTGCAATCCAAAAACTCCCTAAGCATATCCATGTTAAGGCTTTTACCCATTCTTCTTGGTCTAGTAATTAATATGATACTGTCGGGTATACTCAAAAAATGCTCAATAAATACTGTTTTATCAATATAAAGATGTTTATCGTCTATTAATTCCGCAAAACTACTGCTATTTAGATTTATACGATAGTTACTCATTTTTTCCTCCAATGTGTACCAATATGCAAAGCTATCTCAAAAATGACACCTCAACACTGCTGACATACTTTTGGTTCATGCTATGACAAAAATTATAGGTGTTAGTCTGAATTAAGTCAATAAAATAGTACAGTGGCTGGTTACTCTCCACTGTACTATCCGTTCTTATTATTTTAATTTTTGCCGGCCTTCATGGTCCATATAATAATTTTCTTTATGTATTAATTGAGATATAGGCACTATTTCATAGCCCTTCTCCTTCAGCCCTTTTATAATCGTTCCCAAAGCCTCTGGTGTATATTTGGCATCATTATGAAATAATACAATAGAGCCATTTCCCAAATGCTTGTGATTTAGAACTTGATTAATTTCTTGTTGGGCGCCATATTCTTTCCAATCCAAACTATCAATGTCCCATTGCACGGTATAATAATTTAACTCTTCCGCAGCTGTGATTACTGTATCGTTATATTCTCCAAAAGGCGGTCTGAATAAATTAATTTCAATACCCAACAAATCTTTAATTTTTTCGTGTACACCCATTAATTCTTTTTTATTTTGTTCTTTGTTTAATTGGGCGCCATGGGCGTGGGTGTTTCCGTGGTTTCCGATATCGTTGCCTGCTGCATAGATTTTTTTCACTTCCTCTGGATATTTGGTAATCCAGTAACCACAAAGAAAAAATGTGGCGTTTACATTGTTGTCTTTTAATATTTGTAGCAGTTTGTCGGTGTCATCTGCGCCCCAGGCAGCATCAAATGAAATAGCAATTTTTTTATCAGGTGTATCTACACAATAAATGGGCAATTTTTTTTTAGCTGATTGGGAGTAAGAATTAAAAACAGTTTCTACAGCGGGTCTAGTTGATAAAAAAGCCAACACGACTAATACTCCAAATAAAAAGACTTTTGTAATTTTTCTTCTGTTTGCAATAATTTTAGACATAAAAAAATCCCTCCTTTGTATCAATTTATTCATACAAAAAAGAAATATGATTTTCTCTAATAAAAGTTAGTTCATTGTAAATAACGTGAGTTCTACTAAATAAAGTAAAAGGATGAAGTTCATAAGTGAGAAAAATACAAAAATACACCCCCTTAAAAAAGCAAAATAATATTTGAAGTGAGATAAAGGGCTTTGCATAGAACCAATTTGTTGTAATAAATATGTCATTGGTATATAATTAAATATATATTTATAAAGGCTGGTGAGATCGTGATGAAGGGCAATATTAATAATATAGATTTAGGGCAATCATCATTTGAGAACCTTATAAATGACAATAATCTTTATATAGATAAAAGCAAGTTTATAGAAAATTTTTTGAATATGAGTAATTCTGTACAACTTATTGTTAGGCAAAGAAGATTAGGTAAAAGTTTGAATTTAGATATGCTACGTTGCTTCTTAACCGATTTGCAAGATAACCGTAAACTATTTAATGGTTTGTATATAGAGAATAGTCCTGTTTGGAATGAGGTAAATGCTGCACCTGTGTTTTTATTTGACTTTAAGAACTTAGATGTTGCTAACTATAGAGAGAAAATTATGGAACAGATAAATAAACATATTTTAAGTTATATCGATATATCTGCTTTGCCAAAACATTTAATGGAAGAATATAATCGGATGATAACAATGCCATGCAATGCCACGGGGGGACTATTATTACTTACAGAATTGGTGTATGAAGTAACAGGCAAACGGTCTTACATTCTAATTGATGAATATGACAAGTTTCTAACTGACAATTATGATAGTGATAAATATGAAGAAATAAAAAGTTATGAAACAACTTTGCTATCAGCAGGGCTAAAGGGAAACCGCTATCTAAAAAAAGCTCTATTAACTGGGGTTATGCGTGTATCTCGTGAAAGTATGCTAAGTGGTTTGAATAATCTAGTTACGTATGATGTTTTTTCAGACAAAACATATGCTGATAATTTTGGATTAACAGAATCAGAAATTTTGGAACTTAACAAGATTTCTCCATTTGCTAAAGAAGAATTAAAATCGTGGTACAATGGTATAAAAATAAAAGGAAAAGCCATATACAATATCTATTCGGTTTTGTCTTACATTCAAAGTGGGGAATTTAGTAACTATTGGGGACGAAGTGGAACAATAAATTTAATTCTTAAATTGATGAATGATGAGCGAAAGGAAGCCATTATTAAATTGCTAAATGGGGAAACATTAGAAGCGTTTGTAAGCCGTCGCATTTCACTGAATGAACTGAATGGAGAGCCTGACGATAGTATTTTTTATTCTTTGCTTGTACAAACAGGTTATCTTTCTTTAGAACAGACAGAGGTAAGTAATTGGAGTACGGTTAAAATTCCTAATAAAGAACTTATGAATGTATGGAAAGAGTTTATTTTATCTTCTGTGGTCAAAAATAGTAGTAAAGCCAAAACCATATTTAGTAACATTGATAACTTGGAGTTATTTGATACAGATTGATAGTAAGCGATACTATGCTGATGTTCAAAATGGTACCACTTTGATTAAGACGGCAATTGCCTTTTGTGGTAAGAAGTGCATGGCAAAGAGCCAATTGCATACGTGGAAAGTGTAATATACAATGAAAATCCCTTGTTATAAAATTTATTGAAAAGCCATTTCGTCTATTAGTTCCTGAATTTTATACCCACATTGCCTGCCACCGCAAGAACCGTTGCCAGTGTTTGTTTTTTCCCAAACTTCTTCTAAGGTAGTAGCACCCTCACGAATGGCTTTTTTAACAGTAGCCCTTGATACTGCTTTGCATAAGCAAATTTTTGTTAGTTTGTCCATTATTTCTTCATTATTCATTTTGTATGATCTCCTTAAAAAATATAATTTAGTTCACTAGTTTGAACTTTCTTTTCATATAACCAATTATAGTATATCCAATTTAAATAAAAAAATAATAAAAGCCCTGTATATGATTGTAGTTTAACAAATTGTTAACACACAATATTACCATATTACAGGGCTTTTAAAGAATTTTCTTTGTTTTTTCTAAATAAACCCTACCACCATTTCATTCATTGTGGAGGCTGATATAAAACTTCAACAGAGAACACATTTTTATATCATAATAGAATATTCACATTCAAAAACATCATTGTTACCAAGCTCAATGATTCCTTCTTTTTTTGTAATATCATAGCCATCTCCAGCAGTAGAATCAAAACCAAACCATGGTTCAATACAAATAAAAGGTGCTTTAGTAGAGGAAGGTTTTGTCCAAATACCCAAGTGTGTAAAATCTTTTAAATTAACTTTTACACAGTAGTTGCTATTTTTTCTTTTAAGGGCAACCCATTCAGATTCAAAATCTTTTAAAATAATAGCACCACGGTCAAACAGTTCATTGGTCAGTTTTATGATGTTTTCGTCGTTTAAACAAGGTTCTGTTTCACCAGTTAAAAGTTTTCCAACTTTCAGAAATCTATCTAATGTTTCATTTTGTTCAAATTCAATGTAGTAGTCTTCAATGGTTCCGTCTTTGTCTGACAAAGCTGGGCAATGAAAAGCAGGATGTCCTCCTAATTGGAAGTACATGGTTTTTTGATCATTGTTTTTAATTTTAAATTGAACAGAAACACCTTTTTCTAAAATAGTGTAGGTTACATACACTTCAAATTCAAAAGGATAGACTTCAAGTGTTTTTTCATTTTGAGTTAACAAAAAGCAAATATGAGAGTCGCTTTTTTCAAAAATGGTAAACTCAGAATGTCTTAAAAAACCATGAGAAGGTAATGTATAGAAGTTTCCGTTTACTTGGTATTTGTCATCGTTTAAACCGCCAATAATAGGAAAAAGAATAGGAGAATGACCGCTCCAAAATGCGGGGTTCCCGTTCCATAAATATTCTACATCGGGTTTTAATTTTTTTAAGGAACAAAGCTCCGCTCCTAAATGTTTTACAGCAATTGAAATTGAATGATTACTAATCGTAGAAATTTCCATTACAAAATACCTCCTATCAACAAGTTGGTGGCGTAGTTAATATAATGAAAAGCTAGGCCACTTTACTACATGAATTAAATAATATATGCCATACTAACATTTGGTATATTTGTTGTCAACAAGAGGTTTTGGGTGTATACTAGTCACAATTTTAGTGATAACGGGAGGTCTTATGATGAATATAGGATTTATTGGAATAGGAAACATGGGCGGGGCAATTGTAAAAGGACTTTGTCAAAATGAAAATAAAATAGTTGATAATATTTGGGTGTACGATAAAAATGAATCAAAAATAAAAGAATATACAGAAAAATACAAGGTAACAGCAGCAACCTCTATTGAAAATATAATAAGTACCTGTGAAGTTATTTTGGTTGCAGTAAAGCCCAATGTTTTAAAAGAAGTGCTGGGAGATCGAGAAGAAGAACTAAAAGGAAAAAATAATTTAATTATATCTATTGCGGCGGGTTACAGCATTTCTGATTTAGAAGAAATTATTGGCGTCAAAGAATGGGATAGCACCCCCATCGTTCGTGTAATGCCAAATATCAATGCCGAAGTATTGGAAAGTATTTCAGGGATGTGTTGCAATGCTTTTGTGAAAGAAGAACAAAAGCAAATTGTAAAACAAACTTTTTCTGCCATTGGGAAAGTAGTAGAAGTAGACGAAAAATTATTTAGTACTTTTTCCGTTATTGCAGGTTGTTCTCCCGCATTTACCTATATGTTTATTGATTCTTTAGCCAAAGCGGCTCATAAAAGTGGTATGAACAAAAAAGAAGCAATTTATATTGCGGCTCAGGCTGTTTTGGGAAGTGCCAAAATGATATTAGAAAGTGGTACTCATCCTTACGAATTAGCAGACAAAGTTTGCTCCCCAGGGGGAACCACCATTGAAGGGGTTTGTGTTTTAGAAGAAAATAAATTCCAAAGCACCGTAGTAAAAGCTGTGGATGCTGCTATTTATAAAGATAATCATTTAATGTAAGTAGGAAGAAGTTGATTCAACTTGTAACAAGTTGAAAAGGCATATTTTTTATTGGGATAAGTTCCATTTTCTCAGTAAGTTTTCCATCCATGTATAAATATCCACATCATAAACGGCGTTTAAGGTTTCACGACTTAAAACGTCGTTTACTTTTCCTTTTGAAAAAACTTCCCCATTTTTTAAAATCATGGCGTTCGTTCCATAAGAAAAAACCAAATTTAAATCATGTACAATGGCAATAACGGCATGGTTTTCTTTTGATGCCCATTTTTTAATAATGTCAAAAAGAGCAATTTGAAATTGTAAGTCTAAATTATTGGTTGGCTCGTCCAATATTAAAATATCTGGTTCTTGGGCAATGACTTGAGCTAAAAAAACCCGTTGAAGTTCCCCGCCAGATAAATGAATAATAGAGCGGTGCGCAATGTCTTTTGTGTTGGTAATATCAAGTGCATATTGGATGGCATGATGATCTGTTTCATCCAATGCTTTAAAAAATCCTTTTGTGTGTGGGTATCGTCCCATTGCTACTACATCTTTTACAGAATAAGAAAAAAATGCCTCGTGTTTTTGCATTAAGACACCTATTTTTTTTGCTAGGTTTAATCTGGAAAGTGTTTTTATATTTTTGCCATGAAGAAATACATTTCCTGTATGAGACATGGTGTTCATCACTGCTTTGATCATGGTGGTTTTTCCTGAACCGTTTGGACCAATCACCATAAAAACATCATGCTCAAAAAGCTGAAAAGAAATATTTTTTAAAATTTCTTTTTTATGAAGGGTTACATTTATATTTTGAACTTCTAAAATTGGTTTCATTTTTTTAAAGACCAAGGCATTGAGGGCTTTTGCCTCAAACTCCCACAAGGGATGTTGTCCCTTGCCCCTTTCTTTTGCTAGTAATGGTGTATTGGTAAAATGGAGGAAAACAGTTTAGCTTCTTGCCATATGCCGTGTAGATTTGTAGTAAATGTAAATAAAAACAAGAGAGCCAAAAAAAGAAGTAACAATGCCTACTGGAAGCTCCGACGGCTTTACAATGGTGCGACTGATTAAATCGGTAATCATCATAAAAATACTTCCCACAAAAATAGTGGAGATTAAAAGCGTCTTATGCTTAGACCCTGTAACACCACGAACAATATGAGGAATACAAAGCCCTACAAAGGCAATATTTCCACAAGTGCTAGTAGAAAGTCCCACAAGCACAGAAACAGCAAACATAATAAACATTCGAGTTCCCTTGGTGTTAATGCCTAAATAACTGGCTTGTTCTTCACCCAATGCAAAAGCATCTAACTCTTTAGAAAAGGAAAGTAAAATAATACACACAATAATAAAAATAGGAAGTAGCAAAAAAACGTGTTGCCATCCTTTTCCTGAAAAAGAACCCATGGTCCAAAAAATAATGCTTTTCATTTTTTCTGGGTTTAAATAAATAATGTAGCTCATCATACTACTAGTCAGCATGGAAAAAATAATACCTGTAATAATAACAGAGTTCCCGGACAAGTTATGGTCAAAGCGGTGAGCAATGGAAATAACAATAATAAGGGATAAAAATGAAAAAATAATGCCACCAATAGCCGTAGAAAAATATTCAAAATGGGATACTGTCAAAGATAATGCAATCATCAAGCAAGCACCCAAAGATGCTCCCGCACTAATTCCAAGGGTACTGTTGTCTGCAAGGGGGTTTTTAATAAGCCCTTGCATAACCGCACCGCTAATAGAAAGAGAAGCACCCACAATGGCAGCAACGAGAACCCGTGGCATACGTACATTTTGAATAATAATAATATCACTTTGTTTTAAGCCAGATACATCCCAGTGGCTAAAAAATTTGTTCATTAAAATAGAACAAACATCAAAAAAGTGAATATCCACGCTACCAACATAAATGCAAAAGGTATAGGTTAATAAAAATAAAAAAATAAAAATCAATAAAAGAAAGTTTTTGTTTTTTAAAATCATAAGGAAAGAACTCCTCGTTTCAAGTTGATGGACTGTAGCCGTTAAGCATAAGAATCAGTATAACACAAAAGATTGTATTTTCAACTAGAGGGCGGGGTGATAAAACAAATAAAAATAAAAGAGAAATGATTCAAGAGAAGGAAATCATTTTTTAAAGGTGTATTAAAAATTCCGTTCCAATATTTCAATTTTTTCAGGATGTTTAAAATCCTCTAGGCTTTCAATTCCAATTCGTTTTAGCACTTCCATCATAATATCACTGTTGGTAGAAACTTTAATGGAGGAATCCATGGCAACTTGTGTAACGGCTTTTCTTCCTGCATCAGTAGAAATAATTGTTTTTGGGCCACCTACGCAACCACCAACACAACCCATGCCTTCCATAAAACTTGCGGTAACTTCTCCTCGTTGTACTTTGTTTAGTAGTTCCTTACAGGCAGGAACTCCATTGGCTTGTACGGTTTTCATCAAATGTATTTTGTCAGGAAATAATTCTTCCACTGCTTCGCTTACTGCAGTAGAAACACCGCCAGTAGTGGCATATAGCCTTCCTCCTCTTGAAGCATACTCTAAAGAAGGAACACCAGTAAGTTCCTGGGGAATAATATTTAGTATTTCAAAAATTGTTCCAATTTCCTCAAAAGTAAGCACAAAGTCAATAATGCCCACTAAATCTTTGTCTTTTGCTTCTGCTTTTTTTGCAACACACGGCCCGATAAAAACGACTTTTACATCTGGGTTTAATTGTTTTAAAATTTTTCCCATGGCAATCATGGGGGAAACGGAAGGTGAAACGTGTTGTACTAAATCATGATATACTTTTTTTAACATACTCACCCACATAGGACAACAACAAGAGGTAATGAGCAAATCTCCTTTTGCTTTTACATGGTGGTCAAATTCCACTGCTTCTTTAATGGTCAGCATATCGGCAGCAAAAGCAACTTCCATCATATCGAAAAAGCCTGCTTTGATAAAGGCGGCACGAAGTTGGTCTAATGTAACAGAATCTCCAAATTGTCCTGCGATGGCAGGAGCAACAATTGCAATTACTTTTGTATTATTTTGTAGTAAGTCAAGAAGGGGAAGAAATTCTATTTTATCTCTTATAGCCCCACTGTCGCAAACCTCCACACACATACCACAGTGAATACAAAGGTGATTGTCAATAAACATATCTTTTTTTAGGGGTTCTTCCACAATAGCATCAAAGGGGCAAACACTTTGACATTTTGTTTTTTCATGGTGGCTTTTTTCACAATCATTACACTGAAAAATTTTATTTACTACATTTTCTTTTACTTTATAATTGGTAATGGCTTTTTTTAAGTTTGGAATAAAATTTTCATCGTCTATGTTTACATCTACACCACATAAAACAGATATTAATTTCATGGTTTCCATTTTATCAAATTCTGAAAATTGTAATAACTCCCTTACTGTCTCATCAAATGTTCCATCATAGTAGGCTTTTGTTAACTGTTTAAAAATAGTTTTGTATTTTTCATTGCTTAAATGGGTTGCCATGTTAATCTCCTCACTTTTGGGTACATTACTTTTATGTTGATAGGCTTTCCAATTTACAAAATATCAAACATGGGGGGATTGAAAGTAAGACAAATTTCAGAAAGAAAATGTTTTGAAAAGGTTAATTTAATTGTGTATACTTAAGTATACAGATTATAATGTTTAACAGCCAAAATATGTTCAGATCATGAAAGTTTTAGGAAAATAGGAGGAGGAAACTATGCTAACGGGATTAAAAAACATTTTTCAAATATATGCCAACGACTTAAAAAATTTACTAACCAATTGGGTTGCCATTGTAATTGTATCAGGGCTTGTTATTTTGCCACCTTTGTATGCTTGGGTGAATATTGAAGCTTCATGGGATCCATATGGAAAAACGGAAGGCATTAAAGTTGCAGTTGTAAATGAGGATAGGGGGGCAACCTTTCATGACAAAATAATTAATTTAGGAGCGGATACGGTAACTGCTTTAAAAAGTAACCATAACTTGGGCTGGAAGTTTTATGGGGACAAAGAAGAAGCCATGGCGGATTTAACAAAAGGAAAAGTGTATGCCTTCATTGAAATGCCTAGTGATTTTTCGTATAACTTAACTACTATTTTTCAAGAAGGCCATGTTAAACCCGTCATCCAATATTATGAAAATGAAAAAATAAACGCCATAGCCCCAAAAATAACAACAGCAGGAGCATCGGCGGTTCAACAGCAAATAAACAGTAGTATATCCAATGAAGTCTCAAAAATTATTTTTACCTATATGGGTGATATGGGAGTGGCATTGGATAAAAATTCTTTGAAAATAGAATCTTATAAAGACTTAATTTTAAAATTGGATGCTTTGGCACCAGAAATTAAAACAACCATGAATGACTTAGTTAATTCGGAAGGTCGTATCAATAATGCTCATGAGAAAATAAACAAAGAAATTCCTGTGGTAAATGAAATCTTGGATAACTCCTTAAAAATGAATCAAGATTTAGGAAAAGTATTAGAAACTTCTAAAAATAATATGGAAGCGTTAGATAAAAATATAAATGAAAAAGTAACACAAATGGAAACCGTACTCAATAATAGTATTGTAAATGTAAATGATATAGGTAAATTAACAGAGGATACAGCAAATGAATTGTTACAATCCATAGACTATTTAACAAAAGATATAAATGACGCAACACAAAATGTAATAAGCTATAAAATATTTTTACATAACTTGGATTTTTCCAGTACAACAGACACCCTTAATACATCGGAGCAGTTGGCAAATGGTTTGATTAGTCAGTTGGATAATGCTTCTTTGGAGTTAAGAACAATAAAAAACACGATACAAAGTGGTGATATAGCAAAAATTCAAGATGCAGTAAATCGCTTGAATGGAATAAATGCAAAAATAAATACAGCAAACCACGATATAAGTGAGAATTATAACAATACAGTTCTTCCAACTATTAATTTATTTTTAAATGGTTTCATAACCCTTAATAATTTTTTAAATGACTCATTTGATAAAACTGGGCAGGTAAATATGGCGACACTAGACCAGATGGGCTTACTACTGTCAAAGGAAAAAGAAATGCTTCAAAAAACCGCCAATAGCAAAATTGCAGTAATAAGTGATTTATCTAAAAAGCAATTGTTAACTGTTCATAATATGGAATCCAATGTAAAAAAATTAAAAGAGGAAAGTAACCAAAACAATGCAAAAAATAGTATGAATGAGTTAAATCAAGCAATAAATAGTTTTCAATCTAATGCAACACAGTTTGGAAATTCCCTTGGTGGTTTTGTAAATGGACTGGGGGCCTTAGGAAATACAATAAGTACCCTGACCCAGGATGCCGTTCCAAAAGTACAGAACTTGCCAAATAAGATTGACCAAGCACTTCTCAACATTACCTTACTGCAAAGTATGCTTCAAGATTACATTCATATTGTACAAAATATAAAAAAAATAGATACGGCATATGCACTGCAAGACGCAGAAAATAAAATACAAAAAAATATAGATACACTAAAGGCATATAAGAACCACCTAATGGCTTTGAAATCAAAAATAATCCAAGGAAATGCAGACATACAAAGTACCCTTAAAAATATAAATAATGATAATGTTAAGTTGCTTTCTGGGATGAAAAAAATAAAAGAAGATTATAATGATACCGTTTCGCCCTACTTAAAAACAAATTTAGAAAGATTAGTTGTTGTCAATCATGATATTTCTTCCCTAATGCTAGATACAAAAGATGGACTTAATCATTTTAAAGATTTTTTAGAGGTAGGAAATGAAAATACTAATTTTTTGTTTGAGAATGTAAATGAAGTAAATAAAAAATTACCAGAGATACAAGATTCAATTCACAAATTGGCACAGTTATTAAATCAATTTGATACTAAATATGATTTAAATGCTATTATTTCCATGTTAACTCAATCTTCTAATATAGAGGGAGATACAGCCAAGTTTGTAGACTTAAAAAAAAATGCCGTATTCCCATTACCAAACTATGGCTCAGCAATGTCACCGTTTTTTACTACGCTGTCACTGTGGGTGGGGTCATTATTTTTGGTTTCCCTCCTGAGTATAAAAGTCAAGGGAGAATATAAGACCTATGAAAAGTTTTTAGGAAAATATTTATTTTTTGGAACCGTCGCTGTTCTTCAAGGGCTTATGGTTACTTTGGGTGATGTTTATGTGCTAAAAACATTTGTAAGTAATATTCCTTTATTTGTCTTGGTGGGCGTCTTAGAAAGCATTGTGTTCTCCATGATGGTGTATACATTAGCTTCTTTGTTTGACAACGTGGGAAAAGCCATAGGGGTTGTGCTTCTTGTGTTACAACTTTCGGCATCAGGGGGTACTTTCCCCATTGAAGTAACGTCTCCTTTCTTTAAAAGTGTGAATCCGTTTTTACCTTTTACCTATGCCATTGGCGCAATGCGTGAAACGGTAGGCGGTATTGTGTGGGATAATTTTTATCGAAATGTTGCTATCTTGGCTTGTTATTTTATGGTGAGTTGTTTCATAGCATTAAAATTAAAAGAGCCAATTAATAAACTAGGCGCAGGATTTGCTAAAAAGTTTCAGGAAAGTCACTTGTCAGAACATTAATTGAAAATATTTTTACATCGTCCTTCATCAGAAGACGTACCCAACAAGTTTTTATATAAGTTACAATAACACACCCCTTTGCTATCGCATATTTTATAGCAAAGGGGTGTGTTATGATGGCAATGAAGTATGAAATTAAAGTTGTTCAAAAGGAAATAAAAAAAGAAATGATGTATAAGGACAGTGTGGTGCTAACTTATAAGATTCAGTACCCACAGTTTGATTCCCGTTCATTTCAGCGAATGTTAGTGGCATTAAATTATTACTATGAAGAAAAAGCAAAGGCATTTCAAACGTATTGCGAAAAAAATTTATTTTGGCAGGCCGTAGAAGATTATCAGTACGCCATAAAAAATCAATTTCCTGTCCATCAATATGAAGCTTTACTGGTTTACACCGTCACGTATCATCAAAACTGTGCATTAAGTTTATATTTTGATCAATATGAATATACGGGTGGTGCCCATGGGAATACGGTAAGAAGTTCTGACACATGGAACCTGAACCAAGGGAGAAAATATGAACTGAGAGATTTCTTTCCGTATTATAAAGACTATAAAAAAAATATATTAAAAAATATAAATGAACAAATAGGGAAACAAATTGCAGAGGAAACAAAGCCGTATTTTAATGAGTATAACAAACTTACAGCGGATCATTTCAATGCCAGCAATTTTTATATCACAACGGAAGGCGTTGTTATTTATTATCAGCAATACGACGTGGCTCCTTATGTAAGTGGAATTGTAGAATTTATGTTTCCTTATGAAAAAGGGAAAGTGGTGCCACCAGTATGTAGGTTGGTCTAATTTTTACTATAAAAAAATAAATTTTTAATGTAAAGGGATAAGTTAATTATCAGCAAAATAGTTACACAACGCATATATAAATTGTGAATACGTTGACAATTATGTTAATTTTTTAATTATTAAATTTTAAATGAAGTAAAAAGAATTATAAAATTGTATATTTTATTAGTTTAAATGCCTAAAAAAACGCTGTTTTTTTAGGCATTTAAACTAATAAAAACCATGTTCTGTCATTGAATTTATCAAATAGTATGTTATAATATTATCAATCAATACAATAATTGATTAAAGGAGAGATTCACATGAGTAACACAAATGAACTAATTGACAGCATGGAAAAACTTCGCGCAGGCTTTAATTGCTTACGGGAAGCACAAAAGATTTTTGCAACGTATACCCAAGAACAAGTAGATAAAATTTTCTTTGCAGCAGCCATGGCTGCCAACAAAGCTCGTATCCCCCTTGCAAAACAAGCTGTTGCTGAAACAGGCATGGGCATAGTAGAAGATAAAGTAATAAAAAATCATTATGCTTCAGAATATATTTATCACGCATATAAAAATACAAAGACCTGTGGTGTAATTGAAGAAGACAAGGCTTCTGGCATCATGAAAATAGCAGAGCCAATTGGTGTGATTTCAGCTGTTATTCCCACTACAAATCCTACTTCTACAGCAATTTTTAAATGTCTTTTGGCACTAAAAACACGAAATGCCATTATCATCAGCCCTCACCCAAGAGCAAAGCAAAGTACCATTGCAGCTGCAAAAATTGTATTGGACGCTGCCGTAACAGCTGGTGCTCCAGAAGGTATTATTGGTTGGATTGATGTGCCTACTTTAGAGTTAAGCAATTATGCCATGACAGAAGCGGACATCATACTGGCTACTGGTGGTCCAAACATGGTGCGTGCTGCTTATTCTTCTGGCAAGCCAGCTATTGGGGTAGGTGCAGGCAACACACCTGTGATTATTGATGAATCGGCTCATGTAAAAATGACCGTAAGCTCTATTATTCATTCTAAAACATTTGACAATGGTATGATTTGTGCTTCTGAGCAGTCAGTTATTGTGCTAGATAAAATTTATGATGATGTACGGAAAGAATTTATAGAAAAAAATTGTTATGTATTAAATAAAGAAGAAACAGAAAAAGTTAGAAAGACCATTCTTATCAATGGTGTTCTCAATGCAAAAATTGTAGGACAATCTGCTTATACAATTGCTGCTTTAGCAGGTGTTGTAGTGCCAAAAGAAACAAAAATTATTATTGGGGAAGTAGAAAGTGTAGAACTCACAGAAGAATTTGCCCACGAAAAATTATCTCCTGTTTTGGCCATGTATCGTGCCAAAACTTTTGAAGAAGCACTAGACAAAGCCGACCGTCTTGTATCCGATGGGGGAATTGGGCATACAGCGGCTATTTATATAGATGAAAATTTACAACGTGAAAAAATAAATGCCTTTTCAGCTAGGATGAAGGCTTGTAGAATTTTAGTAAACACGCCGTCAGCACACGGGGGCATTGGTGATTTATATAACTTTAAATTGGCACCTTCTTTAACGCTAGGTTGTGGAAGTTGGGGCGGTAACTCAGTATCTGACAATGTGGGGGTAAAGCACTTGATAAATGTAAAAACAGTAGCCGAACGCCGTGAAAATATGCTTTGGTTTCGCACACCACAAAAAATATACTTTAAAAAGGGCTGTATGGAACTTGCACTTGATGAACTTGGCACTGTGATGAAAAAACAAAAAGCATTTATCGTTACAGATACTTTTCTTTATCAAAGTGGTAGCACAAAGGGCATTGAAAAGAAATTAGATGAAATGGGAATTACCCACACTTGTTTTTATAACGTAGAGCCAGATCCTACCATTGCTTGTGCAAAAGAGGGTGCAGCCGCCATGGCTTCATTTAATCCTGATGTTATTATTGCTTTTGGCGGTGGTTCTGCTATGGATGCTGCTAAAATTATGTGGGTATTGTACGAACACCCAGAAGTAAACTTCCTTGATATGGCAATGCGTTTTATGGATATTCGAAAGCGAGTTTATCCTTTCCCTAAGATGGGGGAAAAAGCATATTTTATTGCCATACCAACAACAGCAGGTACAGGCTCAGAAGTAACACCATTTGCCGTAATAACCGATGGAGAAACAGGTGTTAAATATCCTTTGGCTGATTATGAATTATTACCCAATATGGCAATTGTTGATACAGATAATATGATGAAACAACCAAAAGGCTTAACCAGTGCTTCTGGTATTGATGCACTAACCCATGCTTTGGAGGCATATGCTTCTGTTTTGGCTTCTAGTTATACAGACGGGCTTGCATTAAAAGCAATGAAGTTAATATTTAACTACCTTCCAGATGCGTATGAAAAAGGGGAACATGACCTTATTGCAAGAGAAAAAATGGCGGATGCTGCTACTATGGCAGGCATGGCTTTTGCCAATGCGTTTTTAGGAATTTGTCACTCTATGGCACACAAACTAGGTGCGTTTCATCATTTGCCACATGGAGTTGCCAATGCGTTGCTTATTGGGCACGTCATTCGTTTTAATGCTACTGATGTACCAACCAAAATGGGTAGTTTTTCTCAATATCAATATCCTCATGCAATAGAGCGATATGTAGAATGTGCTAACTTTTGTGGTATCGTTGGAAAAAATGATATGGATACAGTGGAAAAATTTATTCAAGCCATTGATGAATTAAAAGCAAAAGTAGGAATTAAAAGTACCATTAAAGAATATGGCATAACAGAGGAAGCATTTTATGCTACATTGGATGAAATGGTAGAACAAGCTTTTGATGACCAATGCACAGGTGCAAATCCTCGATATCCATTGATGAGTGAAATAAAGGAGTTATATCAGTTAGCTTATAATGGTATGTAAAGGGAGGGTATGTGTATGAATTTAGAAAATAAAATTGCCAAACGGATTAATAAAGATATTTATAGGGACGGAAACAATGTTATTAAATTATTTAGCGAAACATATGCAAAGAGCGATGTGCTAAATGAAGCACTAAACCAAGCAAGAGCAGAAGAAGCTGGTATTGCGGTTCCTCAGTTACTGGAAGTGGCAAAAATAAATAACAGATGGGCCATTGTAAGCAAATATGTAGAGGGGGAAACCTTAGCTCATTTTATAAAGCAAGACCCTGAAAAAACAAAACAATATCTGGAACGATTTGTGGATATTCAACTGGATATGCACAGCAAAAAAGCACCCATGCTCTGCAATCATACGGATAAAATGAAAAGAAAAATAGAGCAAACAGATTTGGATGCCGCTACCCGATATGACCTACACTCTAGATTAAGGGCAATGCCAAAGCATAACAAAGTTTGCCATGGAGATTTTAACCCCAGTAATATTGTCATTACACCAGAGGATAAAGCTTATATTTTAGATTGGTCACATGCCACCCAAGGAAATGCTTCTGCTGATGCCGCACGGACGTATCTTTTGCTTACATTAGAAGGCAATACAGAATTGGCAGATCAATACCTACATTTATTTTGTAAAAAAAGTCGCACTGCTATTCCTTACGTACAAAGTTGGTTACCCATTGTAGCTGCTTCTCAATCCGTAAAATGTAAACCAGAAGAAAAAGAAATTCTTTCTCATTGGATTGATGTTGCGGATTACGAATAATCATAAAAAATAAGGTGGGTAAACATCGTGAAAGAATATATTATATCTCACAAGTCAAACTGTAAAAATTGCTATAAATGTATTCGAAATTGTCCTGTCAAATCCATACGATTTTCAGGAAATCAAGCCAATATTATTGAATCTGAATGTATTTTTTGCGGACAGTGCTACACTGTCTGTCCGCAAAATGCAAAAGAGATTCATACAGAACTGGAAAACGTAAAAATAGCACTGGCAGAAAACGAAATGGTAATTGCTAGTATTGCTCCTTCTTTTGCGGCTTATTATCCTACGGTAACAATGGCTTCTATGAATCAGGTTTTAAAAAAGCTAGGATTTTCTTTTGGGGAAGAAACAGCCTTAGGGGCTACGCTGGTAAAAAAAGAATATGAGGAGTTAGTAGCAGAGGGAAAACAAAATATAATAATATCTTCTTGTTGTCACTCCATTAATTTATTGTTACAGAAATATTATCCACATATTTTGCCGTATCTGGCAAAAGTAGTATCCCCTATGCAAGCCCATTGTACCAGTATTAAAAATACATATCCAAATGCCAAGACTGTGTTTATCGGTCCTTGTATTTCAAAAAAAGGGGAAGCGGATGCTGAGGAAGGTATTACAGATTTTGTTTTGCTTTTTAATGAACTAGACCAATGGATGGCGGAAGAAAATATAATTTTTGAACCAATGGATGACCTTCCAGAAACAAAGGACAATAGCCGTGCAAGATTTTTCCCTAGTAGCGGTGGTATTCTGAAAACAATGGAGAAGGAAAATAGTGATTATACTTATTTAAGTGTAGATGGAATGGATAATTGTATAAATGCCATCCATGATATAGAAACTGGAAATTTGTCAAACTGCTTTATTGAAATGTCAGCATGTGCAGGAAGTTGTGCAGGCGGGCCTTTAATGCTTGCAAAGAAAAATACAAGCATCCATAATTATATTGCTATTCATCAATATGCTGGCAAAAAAGATTTTATAGTTGATAGGTTAGACAAACAATTAATGACAAAAGAACATCATTTTTTGGGTACACGAAAAGAAAAACCCGGTAGCACAAAAATTACTCAAATTTTAGAAATGATGGGTAAAATCCGTCCTGAAGATGAGTTGAACTGTGGTAGTTGTGGATATAGTACGTGCAGAGATAAAGCGATGGCTGTGTATAATGGAAATGCCAACTATGCCATGTGTTTGCCATTTTTAAAAGACAAAGCAGAATCTTTTTCTGACAATATTATTCGCAATACACCCAATGGAATTATGGTGCTTAATAAGTCGCTGGAAGTAGAACAAATTAATGAGGCGGCTTTAAGAATTATGAATATTCAAAAGGAAAGCTATGTTTTGGGTGAATCGGTGGTACGTATATTGGATCCAAGTATTTTTTTTGATGTACTGGAAACAGGGATGGATGTTCATAATAAATTAGTGTATTTAACGGAGTATGAAAAATATGTAGAGCAAACGGTGGTGTATGACAAAAGTTATCACTTACTTATTTGCATTATGCGAGATGTAACAAAAGAGGAAAAAGCCCGAGAAAAAAAAGAAATATTAAGTCGAAAAACAATTGAAACTGCCAATCAAGTAGTAGAAAAACAAATGAGGGTGGTACAAGAAATAGCTTCTTTATTAGGGGAAACAACGGCCGATACAAGTATTGCTTTGACAAGACTAAAGGAGTTGTTTCGAGATGAATAATCTTTGTTTAGAAATTGGTTACAATAGCTTAAATAAATTTGGGGAAAAAATTTGTGGAGACCAAGTGTCGATTGTAGAAAAGGACGCTAGTGATTTTGTAATGGTTTTAGCAGATGGCTTAGGCAGTGGGGTAAAAGCAGGAATCTTGTCTACCCTTACTTCTAAAATTATATCTACCATGATTGCTCAGTCCATGAGCATCGAGGAGTGCGCATCTACCATTGCAGCAACGTTGCCAGTATGTTCTGTGCGTAAAATTGCCTATTCTACCTTTACCATTATTCATATTATCAACAATGAAGAAGCAGAGATTATACAGTACGACAATCCCCATGTAATACTGCTACGAAATGGAAAAAGTATTCACTATGCCAAAACAGTCATGAAAATAGAAGAAAAAGATATTTATATTTCTCGGATGCGCCTACAAGAACATGATATTTTTGTGGCCATGAGTGATGGCGTTCCCCATGCTGGTGTGGGCGGAATTTATAATTTTGGATGGCAACGAGAAGATATAGCCAAGTATTTAGAAAAAATACATACATTAGGTTTTACGGATGCGAAAATAATGACCACCATGTTATTGGAAGAATGTAATAAGCTATACAAAGAACAGCCCGGGGACGATGCCACTGTTTGTACCATGCGTATCCGTAAGCGGGAGCCTGTCAATTTACTTATTGGACCATCGGGAAGTGGTCAGGATATTACAAAAATGATGTCCTTATTTTTTTCAAAACCAGGGAAACATATTATTTGTGGTGGTACAACATCTAGGTTAGCAGCAGAATTTTTAGGAAAAGAACTAATGACTACTTCGGAATTTCTTGATCCAGATGTGCCACCTATTGCTACCATAGAAGGGGTTGACTTAGTTACAGAAGGGGTCATTACCATGAATAAGGTACTTCAATATGCACAAAATTATTTGGATGACAACAGTATGTATATTGATTGGAAGTTTCAAGATGATGGTGCTTCTCGTATTGCCAGACTATTATTTGAAGAGGCAACGGACATTAATTTTTATGTAGGGCGAGCTGTAAATCCCGCCCACCAAAATTCCAATATGGCCATTAGTTTTACTATTAAAATGAATTTAGTGGAGCAACTATCCTTATGTTTGGAGAAAATGCGTAAACGGATTAAGGTGAGTTATTTTTAAGAAGCGTATTTAAATCATAAAAAAAGTTATGCAGATAATGGTGATCTGCATAACTTTTTTTATGATTTAAAATTTTCATAAGACAAATACATGGGCTTATTGGTTTTTTTATCTTCCACAATTTCCGCATCAATATTATAAATTAGTTTCATATTTTCTTTTGTAATTACTTTTTCCGGGGAGCCTTGGGCTACCACTTGTCCATTTTTCATGCCAATCATACAATCTGCAAACCGAGAAGCATTGTTTAACTCGTGTAACACCATTACAATTGTTCTGCCTTGTTTTTTATTTAAGTCTGATAACAAGGAAAGTACATCTAATTGATGTGACAAGTCTAAGTATGTGGTTGGCTCATCCAATAACATTAGTTCTGTTTTCTGGCAAAGTGCCATAGAAATCCAAGCTCGTTGCCTTTGACCGCCAGAAAGTTCTTCTAATAGCTTATCTTTATAATCGTAAATTCCTGCAATATGCAAGGACTCTTCAATAATTTCAAAATCTTGTTTATTTAAAGCACCAAATCCACGTTTGTGGGGAAACCGACCATAGGCAACCAACTCTGAAACTTTAAGACCAGTAGGAGCTTTTGGAGTTTGTGGCAGTACAGACATTTGTTTTGCTAGTTCAGCAGAACTAACGGAATAAATATTTTGTTGGTTTACCAATATTTGCCCACTTTGTGGCTTTAAAATACGGGCAATGCTTTTTAATAAAGTAGATTTACCACAGCCATTGGCTCCAATAATTACCGTAACTTTTCCTTTGGGAATGGATATGTTCATGTTTTCAATAATGGTTCTATCGGAATAACGGACTGTTAGATTTTTTGTAACAATACTATCCATCAAAAATCAACCTCCTGCCAGCGTGCTATTGTTTTAAAATTAAATAAATAAAGTATGGTACACCAATAATGGAAACAACAATGCCCAAATATAATTCAATGGGAGCAAAAAGATTTCTTGCAATCATATCGGCTACCACCACTAAAATCATGCCCACCAACATGGCAATGATTAGTAACGATTTGTGCTTTGGTCCAACGAGGCGTCTTGCAATGTGGGGAGCAATTAGCCCTACAAAAGAAATACTACCAGCCACAGAAGTTGCCGCACCAGCCAAAGCAACAGATAAAATAATAAGAGATAACCGCTGCTTTTCTACATGAATACCAAGTCCTAAGCAGGTTTCATCTCCTAAATTAAAAGCATCTAAATACCGTGACTTGTACAAAGTAATGCCAGCTACAATTAAAATAATAGGGCAAACGGCAATAACATAATTCCAACTGCTTCCCCAAATACTGCCAGAAGTCCACATTAGAATCCGGTTAAAATCTTTTATATTAAACTTGAGTTGCATTACAATAACCAAAGCAGAAAAAGCGGCGTTCACAGAAATACCCATTAACAAAATTCTGGTAGGGCTTACGCCTTTTTTCCAAGCCAATAAATAAACCAACATGGCGGCAAATACACCACCGCACATTGCAATAAATGGCATGGTAAAAATGGACAACAAAGGCATACTATAATAGTTGTTGCCATTGGTCATGTAAATATAAACCACAACAAATAATGTTGCCCCTGCACTAATTCCTAAAATACCAGGCTCTGCTAAGTCATTGTGGGTTACACTTTGTAAAATAGTTCCCGAAAGGGCAAGTGCGCCACCAACAAGCATGGCAATAACAAGTCGTGGTAACCGTAAAGTAAACACGGCAATATTACTTTGGGCAGTGCCGTTCCCCATTAAAGTAGAAATAAATTCCAATGGGCTAATTGCCAATGTGCCCAAGTTCATGCTTAAAAAAATGGCAGCTAATAAAATAATCATTAAAATACAAGCAACTTTTTTCATGCTCTGCCACCTCTTCTCACTAAATAAACCAAAACAGGAACGCCGATTAAAGAAGTGATAGAACCAACAGGAACTTCAAAAGGACTTGCTAAAACCCGAGCTAAAATATCACTGTACAAAAGCAAAACGCCGCCAAAAATCATACAGACAGGAATAATTCGTTTATAATCAGTTCCCACGCAAAGTCTTACAATGTGGGGAACAATTAAACAAACAAAGCCAATATTGCCACCAACAGCGGCAGACGTTCCACTTAATACCACCACCACCATAAGGCTAAGCAGTCGTATTTTGTTTGGATTTTGACCTAGTCCAACGGCAGTTTCATCTCCTAGGCTTAAAATCATAATGTTGGGGGACAATCTAATAACAAAAAAAAGAATGAAAACAGAAACAATGGCTAACACAATAACAGAAGTCCAATTAGTAGCACTTAAACTGCCTGCAATCCAAAATCCTAAGTTTTTTGTGTTGTTGGTTAACAACGCAATCATAGAGGCAAGGGAAATAAAAAGAGTTCCCAAAGATGCCCCTGCTAAAATCATGCGGTTTACATTCATACTGGATTTTTTCATGCTTAAAATAAAAATAAAAATAGCACTAATAGAAGCTCCGATAAATCCACAAAAAACTTTTCCCATTGGCCCCGGAACAGGTTGAAACGCCATAAAAATAGAAACAGCCAAAGCCGCCCCTTGGGTAACACCCATAATAGACGGTGAGGCAATGGGGTTTGCTGTAATTCCTTGTATAACAGCGCCAGAGGTTGCCAAAAAACAACCAATTAAAATAGCACAAATTGCCCGTGGCAACCGAATATCTTTTATAATTTGAGCATTTACATTATTTGGGTCTTGGTGAAAAAAAGCATTGATAATATCCGTCAGTGGTATTTGATTTGCTCCAAAACTAATGGAGAGACATAGCCCAATTAAAATAAAAACAAGCCCCAATGCAATAAAATAAAATATTGAAATTCTTTTATAAGCCATCTTCTTTCACTCCATATGCAGGGAGCGGTTTAATGCCGTTTAACAAAGGGTAAAAAAGGGAAGTAAACCGCTACAATTATTTTTGAATCAGCAATTCTTTTATTTTGTCTACTAGGCTTAGTTTTCCATAAACACTGTAGGCTTGATTAAAATAAGGTGACTGTGGTAGCCAGATAACATGAGAATTTTTAACAGCTGTCATGTTTTTCCAAACAGAACTTGCTTCTAAAGTTGCTTTGTCCTCATCAGATGCCAATACAATCATATAATCTGCATCAATTTTGGTTAAGCCTTCTAAAGAAGAAACAGGCAACGAAATATTATCTTGTTGTGGCAACGATGCTGGAGCGGCAAGCTTCATATCGTTGTATAAAATATCCCCATAGGCTGCACCAGTAAAAAGGTAGTAGTCACTTCCTGCGGTTAAAAATGCAAAATAAGTGGCATTTTCTCCGTTTGCTTTTTTGATGGTATCACCAATTTCTTTTGTTTTGGTGTCGTAGTCTTGAATATAAGATTCTGCTGCGGCTTCTTTGTCAAATAATTTTCCTACCATTTTAAAATCATTCCGCCAATTGTTTACATCAGGGCTAATCATAATGGTCGGTGCAATTTTACTAAATTGGTCATAGGCTTTTTCTTGGCGTGGGTTCATAATAATTAAATCAGGTTGAGATGCCAAAACTCCTTCTACATCTACGGTGTCTGTCATGGGGTACCCAACAATTTTTGCCCCTTCAAGTTCCTTTTCTAAATACACTGGAAATTTTGTGTGGTCATAGGCATCTGAATCAGATGTAGCCACAGGTTTGTTCCCTAGTATGTAGAGCATATCACTAATGCCTGAAACGTCCGCAATTCTTTTTGGATCAGCGGGTATGGTTACATCTCCTTTTACTGTGGAGACTGTTCTTGTTTCAGTAGTTTGACTTGTTTGTGGTGTTTCACTGGCTGCTTTACAACCAACTGTTGCAATAGACAATGTAAATATTGTCATAGACATTATAATAGTAGTAAAAAATTTTTTCATTTTAGAGTCTCCTTCTCAAGCTTTGTTACGCCTGTCTAACATTTTCTAAATTATACATTATTTTTTTAAGATGTCAATGTATAGCTGTTTAGAATTGTAAGCGGGTTCCCTAGAAATATATAAAATTATTTTTAACTTGTACGAAATTTCATTATATTTAAAAGGAAAATAAAAAAATTTATGGTATACTAATGATTATTAGAAACAGCTATATACTGCTGATAGGGACGTTGTTATGAGGATTTAAAATAATACAAGTACAGTATGCACAAAAAACACAAAGCAAGAAAAAATATGAACTGGGAGGTCGTTTTTAAGTAATGTATAAGATGGAAGAATTAAAGACTATAATTCAAGATATAGCAAAACCCCTTCCTATTGCAACTGTTATACTGGTTGGGTCATATGCAACAAATAATGCAACTGATAAAAGTGACATCGATTTAGTAGTAGACGGAGAAGATTTATCAGATGCTTATTGGGATTTTCTTTTTCAACTAGAGGATACATTAAAGATAAAAGTTGATTTAATGACAGCTAGAGGATTAAAAAATTCTTGTTTAAAAGATAATATTTTAGAAGATGGGGTTTTGATATATGAAGCATGAGATAAATCGTGTTTTGAAAAAACATATAAATGAACTTTATGACATTTTAGAGAAATATAATGCAAAAGATAAAAACACTTTAATTGTAAAAGCGGAGTCAGATATTGTTTTTCAAAGAGCGGTCTTAATGAGTGTAGGATACATTGGAGAGCTTTCTAAAAAACTAGATGAGAAAATAAAGGACTCCAATCCTAGTATTAATTGGCGCAGGCTGAGCAACACAAGAAATATTATATTTCACGATTATGACATTGTTGACATTGAAATTATATCCAATGTAGTTTTTAAGGATATACAATTTTTAAGTAAAATACTATAACTGTTCAGGATAATAATTAGTACAGTAAAAAAAATAGACCGTCGTATGAAATGGATTTTTCAAACGTATCGGCGTTAAACAAAAAATTTGATGCCATATGGGCCATGAATAGTTTATTACATATTGAGAAATCTAAATTAGGTTTTGTTTTAGAGGAAATCAATAAAGTGTTACATCCCGCAGGATTGTTTTATATGGGCGTTTATGGCGGAGAGGATTGGGAAGGTCTTAAAAAAGAAACAGAATATCCAACACCACGATTTTTTTCATTCTTTTCTGATGAAAAAATAAAAGAGGTAGTGTCCGTTTATTTTGATATTGTGCAATTTGAAACATTGGATTTTGATGGACAATATTGTCACCAGTCTATTGTGATGAGAAAAAAATAAATAAGGCATTTTAAAAATAAATAGGAGATGATAAGACATGAGTTTTACAATAGAGATGGTTGACGATATACGGTCAAAAGCAAAAACGGGTGCTGATTATCCTAGTGAGGTTCAAGCATTAAAGTCAATTGGTGTGGTTGCATATGACTATCATGTAGAGACTGGCATAACCCACTATTTTTCCAAAGAAAGGAAGCCCATTCAATCAAAATCAAATGGACTAAGTGCTTTTGTAAGTGAAATGGCTTCTCGGGAAAAATTACAACACATATTAAAAATTCACCAAGCAGGGCAAACAGACTTTCCTACTTTTTGTAAGCAAGCTGGGGAAGCTGGAGTTTACAAATGGGTAGCAGACCTAACGCAAATGAACGTTAAATATGTAGACAAAATGGAAAATATAATAATAGAAGAAAGCATACCAGCACCAAAATAAACAAATTTTATGAAACCACTTATGAGGTCAATTTTTAGAAGCCTAAGTAAGTGGTTTTGAAGTAAATTTACGGTAAATGTTAATTATTACTTCTTTAAAAAACACCATTGGCATGGTATAATTGCGCAATCACAAAAGAGACACATAAGGGGGAATAGCATATGCAATGGAATGATAAATTAGCCACCAATATTGAGCTGATGGACAGTCAGCACAAGGAAATTATAAGAAGAATAAATGACGTATTACTGGCGGGAAATGGCAAGCACAAGCCTGAGCAATTAAAATTAGCTTTAAAATTACTAGGAGATTATTGTGCCACTCATTTTAGCCAAGAGGAAAATTTACAACTACGAAGTAAATATCCAAAATATGCAGAGCACAAAAAACTTCACACGGATTTTTTAAAAAAAGTAGCAGAGTTTCAAGATAGCGCGGAGACGTCACAGGATATGGTACAAATTGCAGCATCTATCGAAAAAGAAGTAAGTTACTGGCTTGTATATCATATTAATGGTGTAGATAAAGTGGTGGCAAGATATTTAATTGCAAACAACTTTTTAAAGTAAGAGAGGAGGTTTTTGCATGAGATTAGTTAGTATTATGAAATATAGTGTTTTATTTTATGTTTTTAGTTTTATTGTTATTATTGGTGGGGGAATGTACCACTATTTTGGACCTGTTAAGTATGATAATTTGATTACAGATACTTTTATGATTGTTACAATTTTGGTTTCCATAGTATCCATTATATTAATTTATTTTGTTTATAAAAGAATGAAATCATTAAACGAACTGGCAAAGGCAGCCAACAGTCTTTCAGAAGGTGAATTGGAAGTTTTTATTGATTACCGATTTGATAGCCAAGATGAAGTTGGTGAATTGGCAGTCAGCCTTACCTTATTAAGAGACACCTTGAAAAGAACGTTAACAGATATGGACAATTTATCCATACTGCACAATGATGGTTATATTTATCAAACCATTGATTCTTCTACTTATCGGGGTGTTTATCGTAAAGTAGCGGAAAGTACATCTGCCATGGTTGGTTCTTACGCACAAATGATTGCAGAATTAACGGCTTGTTTAAGTGGATTTGCAGAAGGAAATTTTGATGTGAAACTGCAAGAGTACCCAGAAGAAAAAAATAAAATTAACCAGTCTGTGAAAGTGCTAGGGGACAACTTATCTAACATTAGCATAGAAATCAATAAACTTGTTGGCGCTGCCATTGCAGGCAATTTATCCGACAGAGCCAATGTAGCGGATTTTAAAGGAGATTGGTCTAGCATCATACACCAACTAAACAATTTGTTGGAGACGGTCATTGAACCAATACAAGAATCTTCTTTGGTACTACAAGAAATAGCAAAAGGGAATTTTAACATAGAAGTAAAAGGCAATTACCAAGGGGATTTTCTTCTTATTAAGGAAGCGCTAAATCATACCGTAAGAGAGATTTCAACTTATATTAAAGAAATTAGCAATGTGCTGATGGAACTTTCTCAGGATAATTTGGATCAACAAATAAAAAGAGAATACATTGGACAATTTGGTCAAATTAAGGAATCCTTAAATACGATTATTTTAAAACTAAATACGGTAATGAAAAAAATAAATAAGTCAGCGGATAAAGTTTCGTTAGATGCAAAACAAATATCAGAGCAAAGTAGTTTATTGGCGGGAGGGGTGGCAGAGCAAGAAAATGCCATTGAAAACCTTACAGTAGGAATTAATCATATTAACCAACAAGCCCATGACAATGCCACTAGTGCAAAAAATGCAGAAGAGTTAGCCACTATTTTAAAAGTAAGCGCAGTAGAAGGCACAAAACAAATGAATGATATGGTGACTTCTATGGAAGCCATTAGCACATCATCAGCCAATATTGCTGATATTATAAAAGTAATTGAAGATATTGCATTTCAAACAAATTTGCTTGCCTTAAACGCTTCGGTAGAAGCAGCAAGAGCAGGTCAACATGGAAAAGGGTTTGCTGTTGTAGCGGAAGAAGTTAAAAATCTTGCCACAAGAAGCCAAGAGGCAGTGAAAGCGTCCAGAAGTCTTATTGAAAATTCTACAGTAAGGGTGAAGGAGGGTTCTGATACAGCTCATATTACAAACCGTGCACTGCAAGATATTGTAGCAAAAATAACCCAAGTATCATCTATTATTGGTACCATCAATATTGCTTCTCTGAGCCAAACAGAATCCATATCCAACACAAGTTCTATTATAGGGAAAATTAATGATGTAGTAAAAAATAATGCTACCATGTCCCAATCATCAGCAGGCGCATCACAGGAATTAGCCATTGAATCTGAAATGCTAAAAAACATGGTTGGTGTATTTACATTGAAAAAGGGATAAATAGAAATTTGAAGCTTAACTTTTAAAAAATCATTGACATTCCACCTTGTAGATAGTGTATTGTTATTATTAAGATTTAACAATAGAGACAAGGAAAAAGTAAGACAGGGGTGTGTCATATGTTCATAAAAGAAGTAGAAGAAATAACAGGCATTACGGCTAAAAATATTCGATTTTATGAAAAAGAAGGACTGCTAACACCAGAACGCAATGAACAAAATCAGTATCGAAATTATTCTGAAGAAGATATTCGAATATTGAAAGAAATTAAGCTACTGCGAAAATTTGATATTTCCCTACAAGATATAAAAAATATTCAAAGTGGAACTTTACCCCTTGGGGACTGTATGGAAAAATATATTTTGTTTTTATGTGAACGGAAAAATGAATTAGCCAAGGCCATTGAGTTATGCAAAGAAATTAAAAAGAATGAGTCTCAACTATCCAACATAAACGTTGATTTTTATTTAAATAAAATCAACGTCATGGAAATAAAAGGAATGAAGTTTGCAGATATTGCAAAGGATTTTATTACAAATGCAAAGGCTTTTTTTCCACCTACTATTCAACTATTTTTTGAACCCGAAAACCCCATAACCAACAAAAGAGAATTTACCGACGAAATTTTTAGGCATGCCAATAAAAATAATTTGTCTGTAACTATTTTACATGAAGGAATGGAACCAGTTATATGGTTAGAGGGAAAAAGATATTATTGTATGCTAGGAGTTCCAAGGATGATTAACGTGCCATTTCTCCCGTTTTTTATGGCAAGTCCATTTGCATTTAAATGGGTATACTTTTATGAAGATAAGTACCCAGAATAAAAAAATATGAATAATACTTTATCAATGGGGAGAAAATGGAGATGATACCATAGAAAACATTGAAAAGGAAAAATAATGAAAGAGGTGTTACTATTAGTAAAATTGTTGTAGTTGGGTCAAATCATGCAGGTACAGCGGCAATTAATACATTAAGAAGTACTTGTCCTGAAAATGAAGTGGTGGTTTTTGACAAAAACTCTAATATTAGTTTTTTAGGGTGTGGCATGGCACTTTGGATTGGGGAACAAATTAGTTCTGGCGAGGGGCTTTTTTATTCAGACAAACAAAAACTAGAAGCAGCAGGTGCAAAAGTAAACATTGAAGCAGAAGTAAAAAAAGTAGATTTTAAAGGAAAAAAATTATATGCTACGTTAAAAGATGGTAGTGAAGTAGTGGAAAGTTATGATAAATTAATTTTAGCCACAGGCTCATTGCCAATTGTTCCTGATGTTCCTGGGAAAGAACTAGAAAATGTGCAACTGGTAAAATTATATCAAAATGCACAAGATGTCATTGAAAAACTAAAAGATACCAGCCTAAAGAATATTACAATAGTTGGTGCTGGGTACATTGGTGTAGAACTTGCAGAAGCATTTCAAAGAAAAGGCAAGTCTGTTACTGTAATTGATTTGGTGGATACTTGCCTTGCAAATTATTATGATAAACCGTTTACCGACAACATGAATGAGAATTTAAAAAATCATGGCATAAAACTTTGTTATGGAGAACGTTTGTTAGAAATCAAAGGAAATAAAAAAGTGGAAGCTGTCATAACAGATAAAGGGGAACATCCTTCTGACATGGTTATTTTATGTATTGGCTTTCGACCAAATAACCTGCTTGGAAAAGAGGACATTTCTTTATTTAAAAATGGCGCATACCTTGTTAACAAGCGACAAGAAACCAGTATAAAAGATGTGTATGCCATTGGAGATTGTGCAACAGTATATGACAATACCATTGAAGATACCAATTATATCGCACTGGCGACCAATGCGGTTCGTAGTGGACTGGTAGCAGCTTATAACGCTTCTGGTGTAGATGTAGAAAGCATAGGTGTTCAAGGCTCTAATGGAATTTGTATTTATGATTATAAAATGGTTTCTACAGGCATCACCATGGAAAAAGCAAAAGCGTTGGGTATGGATGTAGACTGCGTTGATTATGAAGATTATCAAAAACCACAATTTATAGAAGCTGAAAACCAAAAAGTAAAAATTAGAATTGTGTACGACAAAAAATCAAGGCGAATAGTAGGAACTCAAATAGCATCTGTACATGACATTTCCATGGGAATCCATCTGTTTTCTCTGGCAATTCAAGAAAAAGTGACAATTGATCGATTAAAATTGTTGGATATCTTTTTCTTGCCACATTTTAACCAACCTTATAATTATATTACCATGGCGGCATTAAGTGCAAAATAAAGTTGCGTTGAGGTTTAAGAATAAAAAAAGAGAGTTAAACAGCAAGAAGCTGATTTCTGAATTAACAGGAGTCAGCTTCTTTAAATTTGCCCTACTCGATTTTCCTTACTATCTTTATGTTCTAGATTGACCATGGTATAATATAGTTAGATAAGATTATTACAAACAATTATAAGACAGAATCACGATATTATATAAATAGGTTATATATTTGGAAGGATGACGTGTTATGAGACTTTCTATTAAAGACCTGTATAAACAAAAAGGAAAAGATATTCTCATTAGGGATATGAACTTAGAAATTAATGCTGGCGAAGGAATTAGTCTACATTCTGATATGGCCCATATAGAAGCTCTGTTCAGTTTACTTTCTAAGGTAGACATCCCATCTAACGGTACAATAGAAGGTGACTACATTGATGGACTACATTGGATTAGGTTAGATGACGGAATATTTGATTTTATGACGGTAAAGCAATATTTAAAATTTTTTACAAAGCTTACGTTGAGTCAGGTGTCTGTTAACGATACTTGTTTAAATATGTCGTTAAATGATGTGTCTTCAAGAAAAATCAAATTATTGTCCATTACACAAAAAATTCGTGTGCAGTTGGCAAGGGTTTTTTTATTAAGCCCTAAGTTAATACTATTTGAAATCCCTCTTAACACGGAGGATTATATTCTAGATAAACTACTGCAAGTAAGCTTTGAATATCTTTATCAAAATGGTGTATCAATCATTTTTCATTCACAGCACATGGACAATCTAAAAACCATGGTTTACGATATTTATAAGTTAAACGGAGACGGATTTGTAAAGTATGCTCCTGAAATAGTTGAGCATATTGTTTATATTGAGCAACCACAAGATGTTTTACCCAAAATAAATGTTTACAAAATACCTTGTAAAGCCGAGGGTAAAGTTATTTTATTTAATCCTTTTGAAATAGATTACATAGAAAGTATTGAGTCTACGTGTCACCTTCATGTACTTAGCAAAATATACCCATCCCATCTTACAATATCTGAATTGGAAACAAGACTCACACCTTATGGATTTTTTCGTTGCCATAGATCATATATAGTCAACCTCCAAAGCGTTCAGGAAGTGATAACCTATTCAAAAAGTAGTGTTGTCCTTGCTATAAAAAACAATACGGATCAAGTCCCTCTTTCCCGTTCTAAAATGGATGAGTTTAAAAAAATAATGGATATATAAGTACTTCCTTAAATTTGAAAAGGAGCAACTTAGGTTTTATTTGGAACACCTCAGTTCAAATCTGGAACAACTCAGCCCAACCTTGAAGCAAATTAAATGATTAGCTCACAGAGTACTCTGCTTTTACGTAGACACTGGGGTAAATATACCCGCAAAAAAACAGGACTGAGTCGCAACTGGGTATGGAAAAGGTTCATTTCGGCCCTTTTTTGTTGTATTCCGCATACGCCGTAGTTATACTGTGATTATAAGTTTTGAAGAACGGTGGGAGGTGTCATATTCCTGAAAGTGCTGATATGGTGGCAGACTTAATTAGAAATGAAAATTTGGCTTCTATTCACTCAACGGAGCCGAGTCTCGAAGAGGTGTTCCTATCGATAACGGGGAGGTCCTTAGAATGAAAGTTTCTTTACGAAAAGTAAAAGCAATAGTTTTTAAGCAGCTTCAAGTTAGCATTAAAAATCTTAATATTTTATCATTAATACTATTTACTCCGTTGTTTTGCCTTCTTATGGTTTTGTTTCTTCCTTTTAAGGTTGAATCACCAAAGATATTTGTTTTGGCTTTAGGTTCGATTATGAATATTATGATGGCAGGTAGTATGATGGTGTGTTATGTAATGGCCGAAGATAAGGAAAAAAATACACTTAGGTTGCTAATGACCTCTACTGTGACACCAATGGAATACTTGCTGGGAACCGGGTTTGCATCATTTATTGCCACAATGCTGATTAGTCTCTTGCTTATAGTTATTACGGGAGCTAAGGTGGGTATCTTGGGTTATATAGCTATTACTGCCTTTACTGGTATCATAGGAATTGTTGTAGGCGCAGTCATAGGTATCTTGAGTAAAGATCAGTTGAGTGCTTCGATGATAGGTGTACCATTTTTAATGTTATTCCTCCTACTACCTATTCTTGCTTCATTTAATAAAGGGGTAATGGCCATCTCTAACTTTGTTTTTTCACAGCAACTTTATAGTAATGTGACTATGAGTCCAGATAATTCAATAACATTAACAAGTGCAATTATATTAACGTTAAACTTAGTTGTTGCTATAGGGTTGTTCGTGTTTATTTACCAAAAAAGAAAATTAGATAAGTAATTTGTTCATTTAAAGCTGGAGTTGATTACTATGTTTCAAAATGACTATTTGTTACGCCAAATTGAGACAATGGCGAAAGCTTTGGCGTCAACACTATTAAATAAAAGTTTTATCAACGAAGATGGACAAGAAAATGATAATATTATCATTAATGAGGAAGATTTCATTGAGTATATATTTAATAAATTGATTGCAGAAGAAAAGATCAATGAGGCTGAAAATATGCTCTATGATAAAATACTTACTGTCAAGAGTGAAAAGAATCTTAACCTAGCTTTATTGTTTTATAGTAACCTAAGTAGGCAAGATGATGAAAGATTAATAAAACTTAATTTCACACGAGAAGAAATAGCCCAAGGTTTACAGGAAATAGAAGAAATGATAAGAACGCTATGATTTTGTTCAAAACCATTGAATACTTAAATTATTCAACAAGATATGTAGGATATTAACTAACACTAAAGTAAAGGGGGGTCGCCACTCAGATTTAAAGTGGGGGTAAAGGTGTTGCAGTTCTTTGCTGTTTTTACCAAGAAGGCCAAAAAATAGTGCCTATAGAATAAACACTTTTTTCTTGTGTTTATTCTATAGGCACTATTTTAGCCGACAAGTTGCTCTTTTATGAATTAACAATAGAATCCAAAGGGAATAATCATGGGTGTTTATCCTTGGGTGGTAAAGAATCAACTCCCATGACTTTTATACTACTAATACCACTTTTCATAATACATTTTCTTAAAAAAGGATTATACATAAATGGGGTTTTTAAAAATTTAAGCATAAGCTTTATGCTAGTGGGCAAAGATTTTATGCTATATTTGGATGCAGGCTTTTTTTCACAGGTATTTAATATGGTGGCCAATTCATATGCGCTGTTTAGTGCATAACTAATTCCTTCCAGTGAAGAGGGGCTAATATATCCCCCTGCTTCCCCTACCAAAAAGGCGTTATCTTTGCCGGCACAAAAGTCACTTATTTTTTTGGGCATAGAAACCAAGCAAGCTTCTGTCTTGATAGGCTGGTCAAAAGAATAACCGCATTTGCTTAACTTTTTTTTCAGCAGTTCAAATTTTTCTTTTCCGTGCTTTCGGGGGAAGGCACCACCCAATATAAAAAAACCGTCTTTGGAGATGCTCCAGCAATAGGAGTCTGTAATATCACTATCAAAAATACAGGAATAAAAGGGTGTTGGATGGAGTTCCGAAAACCACTGCTGTATGCTAATGTATTGTTGAATTTTTTTATTGGGAAATAGAAGCTTCCTTACGATGGAGTTTGACCCATCTGCGCCTACTACCCGCTTTGCTTTTATAATATGTTCCACTTGATTGGCAACATAAGTAATTTCATAGATGTCCGCCACCTTACGAATATTGGTGCATACCCCATTATCGATTATTTCAACCCCTTTGGGAATAAGGGATTTAAGCCACAAATCGAACTTATGGCGGTCAAGATTAACGTAATGTCTTTGATAAAATCGCAAAAGGTTTTGTTTCGTATCAATGGTTTTAACAGCAAAAATTTGGGGATCTGCCAGCACCTGCTTTGGTAGCGTTAAGTTGAACTTTGACAATGCCTTTTGTGCATCGGAAGCAAGCAGTCCACCGCAAGGTTTTTGAAATCCGTTGCTGTCAGCGGTGCTTTTTTTATCAATAGCGATAATACTAAATTTCTCGCTTAGCATCCGAGCAATTGTTGACCCAGCAGGGCCAAGTCCAATGATTGCAATGTCATACAAAATATCACCTCCTTATAACAGTAAAAAAATTAGTCTTGCTTCTCGATTACAATGTAGGCTTGCCCAGTAGAGATATTATCGCCCATGGGGCAAGCTGAAATGTGTTTGACGGTCCAGCCATTTTCTAAATATTCATTTACAGTTTGTAACCCATTGTTTTCTTTTGCGCCAATGGAGGCTCTATTACTTTGAACCCATAATACTTTTTCCATAAACCTATCCCTGCTTTCGTGTAATATTCTATTCCTCAAACTCCAAATAAATAAGTAGCTTTGTTTGGAATGTTACTAGATTTCTAATTTTAATTGATTCCATGGGCTATACGGATTTTGATAGACATAGCAACAAGCTTTTAGGGCGTCCGTATAAGCTGATTTATTCCAGTTGTAAACACCTACTAAATAGCTTTCTACAAAATCATCATAATTTTTAAAGCAAGTTATAAAATAATCATAGGACTTATCTAACAGTTGGTGTACCTCATCTATGTTTGTTATATAATCACTGGCAAAGCCATTCTTCACTAGATTTACATATCTTGCAATATTGAAGCCAACCAATGTCTTGACATTTGGATATAAATGTTTTAAATCATTTAGTTGATTCATATTAAAATGATGATTCCTTGTATGTAAAAGGGATTCTAAATGGTAAATTAAATCTCTTTTCGATTGTATGCCCCAATCGTTTAAAAGCATATCCTTTGCAGCTTTTTTTAATTCATTGCGGACTAATTTGGGACTACGACTTGCTAAATCATCTAAACTATAAAAAATTTCAGTTTGAAAAGAGCGCATATTGTGTTGATACGGTAGTAAATCTTTGGTACGACAGTAAATATCATAAGCACTTTCAGAAAAAACATATCTAGCACCACAGCCCAGCATAAAAATATATTTTTTATCAGCGGGAGTACATTCTAACTGAAGGCGATGATACTCCTGTATATCAAATTTCAAAGTAGACTTACCCCCGCTTGCTCTAGCTTCTGCTAAGGTTATTTCTGGAAGTTGATGAAGGGGCATGGTCAAATACTTTGCATATAAGTAAAAAGTTTCTGGATTTTTTTTATAAAGCAAATCTAATTTTTCACCTAAATAGTGCTTGAAAATACAAGTTTCAAAAACAGCATAGCTAAAATCGTATATTTTTTCTCTTTCTGCTTCATTTTTCCCAAAGTTAATTGAATAGTAATGTCCTTCATAGTCACAGTACACAAGTTTGTTTTTTATACCCATCATACTATAGGTAGTCGTTTTATAAACCCAAACTATTTTCCATGTATCGTCCATGATATTTAATATTTTTTTAAAATTGTAAAATTCTCTAACGTCACCTAGTCCTCCGCTTTTGACAAAAAAACCTAAAAATAAAGCAATGGAAAATCCTCCAATTTTTAAATATAAATCAACCAGTGTTCCACCAACCATTGCAACGTAAATAAATAAACTTAGAAAGATAACACCTACTATAAACAAAATCGTAGATATACCTAACACAATGATAAAAAACTTATTTTTCTTTGAGACATAATGATTAAATTCCATTTTCAAATAATTTAACTCTGGATTCATTTTTACCTCTTTTCTTTGATGATTAATAGTGTAATAATTGGGTTTTGGGAAACATTTTTCTTAGGGTATTCTTGATATCAAATAATGTAGTATACGATGCGAAGCTCCTTAATAAGTATTATATAAAATTTCTACTATACTTCATCAATAAATTATATCACGGAGAGCTTTTGTTTTCTATCATAAAAATGACAATAAAACAACATAGCTAAATTACATAACTACGTCGTCTTGGTGAAATATTAATGATGACATCTAAACTCCAGCTTTTTGCTTTTTTGTAGTTAGCCTGTAAACCGCCAGCAAAAAAGTTACTGATACACATGTAAAATGGCGGCGCTTACAAACTCTGCAAGCCCGGGTGTTTTTTTGTCCAATTCTTTTTTATAATTCAAGTACACCTGTCCGATTTCACGAAAATCTGTATCATCCTTGGGAATAACGATGTTTATTAATTCACGATAAACAGCAACCGACTCTTTTGCTGCTAAACTTTTTGGGCCGTCCTTCATGGCTTCACGAAACTTTTGTATGACCTCCGAACAAAGCGTAATGAGATTACCCAAATCTACGTTCATTATATTGGAGGCCTTTCCAACAACCGAGGAATTGTCTGGGAATATGCCACTTTTCACCAAGGGAAGAAAAAAACTGCTTTCAAATAACTCACGGATTTCATTTGCATATGTTTTCATTGCTACTTCAATTCTATTTCTATCAAAATCCCTAAGCATAGAAATATCAAACTCATCATTCAATATACGGTCAACAGACAGTATCATCTTTTGTAGTTGGGATTGTTTTTCCAAAAGCATTTGTTTATGCTGACGCATTACTTCTTTTTCCATTTCTTTTGAATTATCAAGCAACAACCGAATATCGTCTAAGGAAATGCCAAGCTCTTTATAAAATAAAATGCTCCATAATCGGCGCAAGCTCTCGTCATTATACTGGCGGTAGCCCGATTCTTTCACTAAGCTGGGGGGCAATAATCCGATTTGATCATAATATTGTAAGGTGCGGCGACTTACGCCGGAGAGCTTACTTACTTCATTTACACTTTTCATTTTCTCGACCTCTTTTCATATTAGTAAGCTAAAAATATTTTTTAAAAGGTGGTTGACTCGAACGTAACGTAATAGTCTATGCTTTTATTATAAACAAAGGGTGACGTTTTGTAAAGCAAAAAACAATGAACAAAGACGCCACATCTTATGAGGAGGATTTATTTATGATAAATAAGAATGAAAAAACTCCAGAAATTGAGCCAATTCCAAAGAGCATCATGAACATTGCTTGGATTTTAGTGCTTGGAGCAATTATGCCACTACTTGATTCAACCATGGTCAACATTGCCATCAAGCATTTAAGCAATGATTTTAGTATCGGACTTGATTTAATTCAATGGGTAATTACGGGTTACGTGTTATCCATGGCAATTACAGTGCCACTTGTTGGTTGGGCGGTTCAACGGTTCAATGGTAAATGGTTAATGATTGGTGCAAACGTATTATTTTTAGCTGCCTCCATTACTTTGGGATTTAGCTGGAGTATTACTTCATTAATTTTTTTCCGCATTGTTCAAGGCTTCGGTGCCGGATTTATTATGACATTGGTGACTACTTTGAGTATTGAAATTGCTGGAAGAGATAGAATGGGACGTATGATGTCCACCGTTGGTATCCCAATGATTCTTGGCCCAATCCTTGGTCCAGTTATTGGGGCTGTAATTGTTCAATTCTTGTCATGGCGTTACATCTTTTTTGTCAACATTCCAATTGGTATTATTGCCATCACTTTGATGATTTTGAAGTTGCCTAACTTTACGCCATCTAACAGTAAAGCTAAATTTGACTTTATCGGTATCATTTTATTGGGTGCTAGTTCAGCTACCTTGATTTATGGGATTACGAAAGCAGTGAAGCGTGCTACATTTAACAACGGCACGACTATTGGTTATGTTGTGGCTGGGATTACAATTTTAGCTATCTACATCATTTATGCAGCTATCAAAAAGGAACAAGCAATTCTCCCATTACATTTGTTTAAGTCGAAAAATTTCAGCGCTGCCATAGTGGGCTTGCTTCTTGCAGGGATTGCCACCAACGGTCCAATGTTGTTATTGCCTTTGTTTTTCCAAAACATTAAGGGATTCTCCGTTTTGAACACTGGCTTAATCTTGATTCCACAAGGTATTGGTATGTTGGTTGCTCGCCCCTTGATTGGTAAGCTAACTGATAAATTGGGTGCACGTAATGTTGTCTTAGTAAGTTTGACAGTAGCCGTCGTTGGAACGATTCCATTTGTATTCTTCAATGAGGCATCTTCCCTTATTATTGTAAGTGTTGTCTTGTTTATTCGTGGTATGGGGATAGGTGGTGTCACCATTCCAATGATGACGGATGCGTACACGGGCATGGTCAAACAAGAAATTGCGCAAGCGAGTGTGGGAACTCGGCTGGTACAAAATATTGGTGGTGCGTTTGGTTCAGCAGTACTGGCAACGGTTGTTAGCCTTTCCATCCAAGGTAAAACACCAACAATTCCCCTCATGACCACGGCTTACCACGCTGGTTTCATGTTAGCCTTAATTCTTAGCTTGGTATTGATTATTCCAACTTTGTTTTTAACGAACAAGAAATTTAAAAAATAATATATTTAAATGGTGGGCTTACTTTTTTTGAAGCTCATTCTCAAAAAAATATTTTAAAAAAATAAAGAGCATCTTGTTTAACATATAAGTTAACAAGGTGCTCTTTCATTATAATATTAAATTTTATCGTATAACTTTTTTTATTTTTTTTATTTTTTGTAAATCGTACAATATCTGCACCAAGAACTTTTATTTTCTATAATAAGAAGGACAATAAAACAAGGTAGCTATTCTACATAACAACGTCGTCTTGGTGAAATAGGAATGAATTAAAAAAAGTGTTTTTATGTTGACAAAATGTAATGGGAACATTACAGTATGAATGTAATTAACTAATTACATTTTAAAAAGGAGGTAATGCCTTGATTCAGAATCGAATAAAGATTTTGAGAGCTGAACGTGATTGGACCCAAGCTGATTTGGCGCAAAAGGCAGGTATTTCCCGCCAAGCAGTTATATCAATTGAAAAGTATAAATATACTCCATCATTGGAATTAGCTTTCAAAATTGCAGAAGTTTTTAATGTTTCAATTAATGAAGTTTTTGAACACAAGGAGGGTCAAAACGATGAATGAACAGATTATTATTTTATTTTTCCTTATTGTTTTTTTGGGAAGTACTCTTTTTCTTTATATATGGAAAGCTAAAAAGGAGATTGAATACAAAAAAGATGAACGCTGGCAGATGATTCAAATTAAAGCCAATAAAGTAGCAAGTTATTCTAATAATATTTTAGTTATCATTTTAGCTGTAGTAGCTATGGCATCTGTACATTATGGTATTCAAATAACCTTTGCCCTTAATCGTGTTTTAATGTTTGGTATATTTTTTATTGGTTTTTACAATGTAATAGAGTTGTGCGCATTATTATTTTTGGATAAACGAATGTAATTGCAAGAGACAAATAGAATGTAGCTGATATGTATTGCTCAAAGATGCACAAAATATAAGAACGTGTGTTCATCCATTGGTAGTTGTCAAGCAAAAAATATTTATGGAGGAAATTTATGAAAAAAGTTTTAATCGCACTAACGTTTCTTGTTACATTATTCTCACCGTCAATAGTGTCATTTGCTGCAGACACAACCTCAACAGCAGCTCCTGTGGCGACAGTCAATAAGCTTATGCTCTCCAGATTCCTAGGCGATGATTTTGCAGTCAGTACACAGTTAAAAGCTTTGGTATTCACTAATATGGAGACAGGTAAGGATTTTGATAGTATTATTGTGGATTTAATAGATACCAAAAATGACAGTAAGATTGCCTATACCGCAAATTATAAGGTAGGAAGCAACAGAATGGTTACTTATGATTTAAAAGGTGTTCCAGATGGTACTTATGTGGTGGCATGCAGACTGGCAAAGGGTACTTCTTCATCTCTAAACGTGAGCAGTTTTTATATGATATTGAAAGACAGTACAGTGGGATTAAAAGAAGGTGACTATTATTCCAGCAATGTATATTTAGAATTAACTGCGAGAACTGACATCTACGCACTAGATGCCTACAAGAATAAGGGTATATTTACAGAGGCAAGATGTGTCAGTCTGGTTAATCAAGCCCAAAGCATTGTAGCTGGCATCACAGATGACTATGCTAAAGTGAAGGCTATACATGATTGGGTGGCTAATAACACGTGGTATGATTATGATGCGTACTACGGTAAAGCTGGGAGGACAATAGTGGCGGCAGGTGAAAAAAGCAGAGGAATTTGTGATGATTACGAACGTTGGACTACGGAACTTATGATAGCTGCTGGGTTTCCTGCTAAGAGAGTTGGTGGGTGGGTACCTAGTCCTAAGTTGGCTGAGGAGGGTCATGTTTGGACAGAAGTATATGTGAATAACAGATGGGTTTTTATGGATACCACGTGGGATAGTAACAATGGTTATCATGATGGAGTTTATTCTGACCAAAGGCAGTGTGACCATAAATATTTTGACACTACAATAGCTCAATTTTCGGTTCACCACAAAATGGATGATCAGTCTTTTTACAAACAAGACAGTGAGAAATGGGATGGTTCATTATGTTTTTATGATTACACCAATGACAAAGCTCTTAAGACGGTACCGAACATACAAATGGGGTTATTAACATCCACCTATGGATTTGACCTTAATGATATGTATATCGACAATGGTAAAACACATTGGAACATGGCTGCGGAGAAAATCAATTCAACACATTGGGCTGTTTTTGTTAAGAGGCCATATATCGTCAAATATGGTGTACAGTTTGACCCTGGATATGGTGGCACCTTTGGAGGTGTTTCAACTTATCTTTATGATATACCAGAGGGGAGTAAAATCAACCCGCCAACAGTAACACCAACGAAGGATGGCTATACGTTTGGTGGTTGGTATAAAGATGAAGCCTGTACGAAGGTATGGAATTTTGTAACGGATGTAGTTCCATTACACACAGGAGAGCTATACAGGACTTATCAACTAGACCTTTATGCGAAGTGGGTAAAGAACGGAACTACGGCTACTAAACCTAGTGAAGCTAAGTACACAGTGACTTTTAACTCACAAGATGGCACAAAAGTAAGTGCCATAACCAATATCACAAAGGACGCTAAAGTAAGTGCACCAAAGGTACCGACTAAGAAAGGATATACATTCATAGCTTGGTATAAAGACGGGAAGTTTACAGAAGTGTGGAATTTTAAGACTGATACAGTTTCCAGTAACACGCTTTTATATGCTAAGTGGAAAAAGAAATAGACATCTGTGTCTAAGAGAATATGTGAACATAGCTATAAATATGTGACTACTATCAAGCTAAAGTGTCATCCATCGATTACGGTTTTATCAGCAAATCACCTATTCCAAAATCTGCAACAAAAGATAGGAATGTAGGTATTCTTTTTAAAGAATTTTTATTCTCCACTTTTAAAAAAATCTATAAATGTTTTTTCGTTTTTACACAGTCTGGCTTATAATATACTCTCTAATTTAACAAAATTTTTGCTTGATATATTTCAATTGGATTCAAAAAATTTAATAGTTTTAAACCATGAATCGGATTGCCCTTGAGAATTACCCTTGATTGTGCCACCGCAAGTAAATATTCCATCACCAAATTTAATACTAAGCACTTCACTCAATGGCAAAATGTAAGGAATCGGTAATACGTGCCCCATTTCTTCAAAACCTAAAAATTCATATTTGTGAGCATAGTCACATTTTCTCAATGTATCTATAATTTCATTGCAACCGTCGTAAGAGTTCCATATTGAATCTTTTTTTCCAGCAATAAGCAACAAATCAACATGGGCATTTTCAATTTTTATGCGTGCTTCTTCTTTCCTATCTGCTCTTTCTAAACCCTTTATATAGCAGCAAGCTATTCCAAAAGGCTTGTTTTCTTTGATACAGCTTTTTTGTTCTTCAAGGAAAATGTTGTTGTCAAGTTTTATGAAAGGTAGAGGTTTTCCGTCAAAAGTCCATGAAGACACATTGTCCGCAGCTAACATACCATCTAAACCTTCAAAGCAATAGGAATGGGGCTGGCAAGCAACCACCTTTGAAAAGCAATTGTACTTTGAAGCGATCAATAAGGCTAACTCACCACCTTTTGAAGTTCCATGGAGATATAACTGAGAAGTCTTAATAATAGAATTTTTATTAATCCATAAAAATACATTTTCAAAGTATTCTAGCGGTATTTCTTGAAGGTTTTGAGGTAATCCCTTTTCTCCAAAGTAGCCAACAGATAAAACGTTGAATCCACGAGAAGCCAGTGGACCAGCCATAAGAGAAAGGGCGGTAATGTTACCGTCAGACCCACCAAACAAGATAATTGTCTTTTTGTTTGATTGTTCGCTGTAAAATAACTCCCCTATAAAACCTTCTTCTATTATCTGCCTTTTTACACTAGGCGATTTAAACATACGCTCTATAGTTATAGCTTCACGACTATGACTGGATTCAAAAGTTAAATTAAGAAACATGCTGTTTTCAATATCGAGGTTAAGTCCGATATTTATATTTTTACTGCTTACTTTTTGTAATGATGCAATTAGTCCCATGCTGTCAACCCAGTCATAAGTACCTGATTCAGGCTTTTGTTTAGATAAATCAACACAGCCATTTTCATCAGCTATAAATATACCAAAAGATTCGTATTTTTCACTTTTCACCCAAGGCAAGTCCATGCAAGCAGTTATTCTAACTTTTTCTTTTGGCATTAAATCATGTACACAGATAGTTATTATTTCATCCACCAGTGCAACTTTGGGTGCCACATTTATAATCATAATTTTGTCCTCCTATACTTCAAAGTGATTATTTTTGTTTCTTCTCTCCGAGAACTTTTGCAGAACTCTTAATTTTTCTTCATCAAGAACCTCACTGTTTCTATCTGCTTCCTCTTTAAAGCCATCATGCGCTACGCCATCAAAATGATATAACTTTTGTAATAGACTCCATAGGCATACTAACTCTTGTTCCGAAAAATCGTTAAAAACATCAGCCATAAATATGGCGGAAGATTCGCCACAAGTAACCATTTCATAAAAGCCAGTTTCAGTCACTGTTACACTGAGAGCCCGTTTGTCTTTCGTATCAATTTTAGATACTAAATATCCCTTTCGTTCCAGAATACTTACTAGTTGCTTAGCATTTTGTTTGGAAGTTCCAAGTTTTTTAGCAATCCCATTCAAAGTTGCTTCGTTCTCAGGTAGGTGTAGAATTGCCAATATTGTCATATACTGTCTTGATGATAAATTACCAAAATACTGGTCACCTTTAATTTGCAGTTTATTTGAGACCGAAAAAAGCGAAGCATACACTTGTTGCATTAAAAATAATTCCTTTAATTCCTTTTCAAATTTCATTTTTATCTTCCTCATTAGATTGACAATATATTGTCTAAATTAACACATCAATTTCATTTTGTCAATATATTGTCTAAATGATTTTTGCAAATAAAATAGGGAGTAACTTTTTAAGTTCTCCCTGAACAAAATATAAATTCGCTACAATGCTTGACTTTTTGGCATATGTTCTATTACTGCTTATACTCCGCATTATTTTGTAATATTAAGCAGAATATCAATTCATACTTTTTAGAAATTCAATATATCCTTGCTTGAAAAACTGATAGTTATTTTCAATGTAATCGGCGGGATAAGCATCTAATGCAGTAAGGACTTCTTTAGTAAATTCTAAATATGCTGTTCCATTAGCAGTTATTAGGTTGCCATCTCGTATCGCTTGTTCGTTTTTGTAGCTTTCTTTGCCTGTATAATTGTCGTTAGCTGATTTTATTAAATCTTCAAGCGTATTGCTTGTATGGCTTTTATTATTTAATAAGCCAATCATTCCAAGAAAAACAGTGGCATCACAAATTGCACCTATTACTTTTCCATCTGTATTTGCCTGTTTAATTATGTTTGCTACCTTCTTTGTTTCTTCTGTCCTCCACGACATTCCTCCAATAAGAATAAGTCCAGCAAAATCAGCGGGGTAATTTTCTATGCTATAATCGGAAATGGTAGTAAAACCACCAATAGATTTAATAGGATTTTTACTTAATGATATTGTTTTCACCTCATAAGGAGATGTTTTATCCTGTATTCTATCCTGCAATGCACTAGCCAAAAAAGCATATTCCCAGTCTGCATATTGTTCTAAAATAATAAAAAGTACAATTTTTTTCATTTTATCACTCCATTCTTTTTATTGTATTTACAACATAAACAGAAATTTCTTTTTTCATATAATCACTACATAGCTAAAGTGATTATATGCTATGAAAGATGACAACAGTGTGTCATCTTTCATATAGATTATTTATTTTTTCTATTCACTTTGATGAACAATTCGTACAACTTAAAATGCGTTTCTGTGGAAAATGCTTATACTATTCCCAATACCTCTTTTACTTTGTTTATATGCTTAGGATGGAAGAGGGGGAATGAAAGCTCATCAGGAATTTGTTGAAAAAAATCTATTTTTTCAATTTCCGACTCCGGTAAATTGCCGAGTTCCAATATATCGGCATAAAAGAGTAAACCAAAACTATCTATGAAGTATACGCATATTGGCTTAAGCTCAAATTTTATTGCCCCCGTTTCCTCAAATAATTCTCTTTTTGCAGTATCCATAATGGTTTCGTTTTCTTCTCTGTGTCCGCCTGGGACTTCCCATTTTCTGGTTTTATTCTTACAAAAAACCCATTTGCCCATATATCTTGAAACTATAACCGCATATTTCAATAACGAATCATCAATCTCATCGATTTTATAAAATTTAACATCCAAAATAAAACACCTCCGCAGAAAATATAAATTTTTTTTAATTCTTTATCACTTCAATTATACCATCCAGAAAATTTTTTTTGTATAGTAAGATTCATTTGTATTTTAGAATTGCTTTTAAAATATTTGTAAAATTTTAAGGAATAAATATGCCTATAAATTGTCAAGTTACTCATAAAATTTTAGGCATAAAAAAGCGATTTATCATCAGCTAACATGACAAATCGCCTTCACTTCTTAAAAAATTCCTCCATTTTGCATATCTGTCTTATTCACAAAATCCATGTGGTATAATTTTTCCCAATGGTTTATGTTTAACGTTCCCTTTGTGAGATGGATTGCTAAAATACAACAATTTTCATCCTTTTCATTGTTTGCCATGTCGTACCACTCGGCAAAAGCTGTGCGAAGTTTGGTTCTTATCTCCGCATTTTTTGGATCAAGCACCCAACCGAGGTTTTCACCAACTCCATTAGCGGTAAACATCTCCAAACAACCTGCAATCGAAACCTCAGAATTTTGTGCGATTTGTTGCATTTTGTTTGATTTTCCATATGTAACAACATAAAATGTGCCGTCTTCATAATATGCGTTCACACTACGGACAACAGGGCGAGGTATTCCGTCACAGTTCGCCTCCCGTGCGATAGTCGCAAGGGAAATCGCATTGTCTTTGCCGTTGCCGAACTTCTCTTCAATTAATTTTAATCCTTCTTCGTATACACTCATTTTAATATCTCCTTTGTAAGATAATATAAATTAAGCCGTCTAGGGGACTCTACGCCTAAAACGTTGATAATAGTTCTTAACGTAGGCAAATTTTGTTTCAAGTGTACTATAGCTGTTATTGGCATACAATCCTCAAGCTGGCTTATTTTCACATTGTAGAAAAGAATTACTTTGAAAGAACTGGAACCCATAATTCATGTTTAACTTTATGTCCGGGGCCTAAATAATGCTCAATGCAAGGTAGATTTACTAGTTCATAGCCTGATGTTGGTATCCATTCAGAATATAATCGCTTCCAAGCGTCTACAACATTTGGAAATACAGCGTATGTGCTTGGGGGAATAATTAAATTCTCCATTCCATCGGGAATATCACCATCATACCGAACGCCCATAAAATAATCAAATTCATCATCCATTATGGCTGCTTCTTTTCCACAAACGCCAACAAGGCTTTGTAGAGTACACTTGGGAGTTTCCCATGACATATCAATTAATTTCTGTTGAAAGCCATCCTTTTTCGCCTTTCCCCATAGAGCAGGTATTATTCTGAATGCTTTGGCTGTTTTTACTGGTTCTTGTTTACCTACAAATCGAAGCTCAAAATCAATGTTTTCAATACGATAATCCATTTCCATATCTCCTTTGATAGTTATTTTTCATTGAACCATCACTTTAAAAAAATGCAAATATATTTTTCGTTTTTACACAGTCTGGCTTATACTGCGGTGTTGCACCATTTTTCATAAAATACAATTTTTACAGTACCATCCATATATTCTTTTGTTATTTGATAACCATGTTTTTTGTAAAAGTAGTGATTTCGTTCTTTATCAGCCAGTGCTTCTAATGACCAGTGTTTTGCTTGCGGAAACTGCTTTTCCATAAAAGTCATTGCCATTTGTCCAATACCTTTATTCTCGTATTCGGGAATAACACATAAACAATTTAGGTAAAAATCATCATCGCTTTTTTTAGTTATACTGATATATCCAATCATATCTCTGTATGTCTGTATTTTATAAACGATATTCTCTTGCACTGTTTTTGTTATGCCTTCCACGGGATTGTTATAACCGCGACTTTCTCCATATTTAATATAGTCTTCATAAAAACTTTTATTTTTAACTTCAATAATGTCTTTTACATCATCAAGTGATGCTCTTTCAATTGTAATATTCAATATTCCCACACTCCAGATATTATATAAATTCTCTTCAACTCTTTCTAATTCTTATTATACCACCAAAAATTTTTTTTTTCCAGTAAGTTTAAATGGATAACGCCCCAAAATCTTTTAGAAGCATTTCTTCATACCCTAAACTGTTCTATCAACCGTAGCTCCTAGTGGAGGTACTATTTTTTTATAACGATGTAATTTAACTTTGTTATTTTGTTCAGTTACTGTACCAATCAACTTGGTTTCGTTAACAGTAGTAGAAGCCATTTTTTCCTTGGTCTGACTTTCCTTGTCTACAGGCATATCCCTATTCCCATCGACAACGGGTGCCGTTTCATCAGTTACGGATGGAACACGGGCTTCATCATATGTAGATGTATTATCACTTGCATTGTTTTCTTCTTCTTTTTCTTTCTTGTTTTCATTGGCAATCTGTGTTGCTGCTGCCATTTCTTCGTTGGATGTTTCAATATTTTCCTGGGCGGCTACAAATTGTTTTGCCAAAGAATCAACGGTTCTAGCTAAAGCCTGGTGAAGGCTATTACCTTTTTCTTTGCTATAGGAAGATATATCGCCACCTTTAACATCACCTTCTGCAATGCGAATATCTGCAATGATGCCAACTCTAATGGCATTGGTTTGGCGAATACTTTTTACTGCCTCTGACCCTGAGACAAGGGCTTTCGTCATCACAGAGGTTAGACCGCCATCCTCTGAATCAGAATGATTTGAGGGGGAGTTATTTTCTGGTGGCTCTGCGGATTTTTTAATTTCTTCCAATTGTTCCTTCCGTTTTTGCTCTTCGATCTCTTTAATCTGATCTTCAAGTTCCTTAATCTTTAACTGCTTAGTATCATGATCCATAGCCTTGTTTTTATTCAGTTTGTCAATTTGCTCTTGCAAAGATGAAATCTGTTTGTCAAGGGGATTCACTTTGAGCGCCCTTGTTCCACTTGTCATGTTATTCGGATTGGTTAATCCAATGATATTACTTCCTTGATTCGTTATTGTCATAATGCCACATCCTTATAATATTCTTAATTATATATCGGTGAATACCCTCAAAAATTTTACACCATGGGAAACAAAACTGCTTGTAGTGGTTCAACGTGTCTGACAAAATAAAACTCAGCTCTCATGTTATTACGCCTGTGTACATTATTTTAAATTTTTATTATACTGTGTAAATAAATTATATCACCCAGTACTTTTGTTTTCTACCGTAAAAGGAGGATAAAATTGACACTAATGATAAAACAAACAATAGAAAGCTTACATAAAAATAATATGGCAGGATATTTTGTTTCAGACAAAAAAGAATTACTTCTCCTGTTGGCTGAACTTCTGACAAAGGGGGAAGTGGTGGGGTGTGGAGATTCCGTTACATTGAAAGCGTGTGGTGTTTTTGATTTTTTACGAAAAGGAGACTACGTGTTTCATGACAAATATCGTGAGGGAATAACCAGCGAGGAGAAACGACAACTTTATTTAAAAAATTTTTATGCAGATACTTTTGTTACAGGAACCAATGCCGTTACTATAGATGGAAAATTATTTAATATTGATGGAAACGGAAGTCGTGTGTCCCCCATGTTGTACGGCCCCAAGCAAGTAATTGTAGTAGTAGGAATGAATAAAATTGTAAAGGACACAGAAGAAGCCATTAGACGCACAAGACAAGTAGCTGCCCCCTTAGATGCAAAGCGACTTGGAAAAGATACGCCTTGTGCAAAGCTGGGAAAATGTATAGATTGTAAACATAAACAAAGAATTTGTAACGACTTTGTTTTGATAACTGGGCAGTTTAGCAAAGACAGAATAAAGGTAGTAATAATAAACGAAAGCTTGGGGTATTAAGGGAGGCAACTTCTTTGACAGGAGGTTTCTAGCTAGAAAATTATTAAAAAACAATTTACGAGGTTTCGTATCTTTGATATTATATTTTAAACCATGGAATGTAGTCTTATTTTGTAAAAAAAATATATAATAAAGGTATATAATACTATTTGGAAGTGAGGAATAAAATAAATGAGTAAAAAAACAGTGTTAGTATTATTTGGTGGCCAATCATCGGAGCATGAGGTTTCAAGGGTTTCTGCAGCAACGGTTATTTCAAATATGGATCTAGAAAAATATTATGTAATGCCAGTTTGTATTACACAAGAAGGAAAATGGCTGTTGTATGATGGTGCCATTGAAAACATAAAAGGAAGTCAGTGGGAAAAACATTCTACTCCTGTTATTTTAAGTCCAGATCCAACCCACAAAGGTCTCATTAGATTGGTTGGTGACAAGTTTAAAACAATTCCTGTGGATATTATTTTTCCTGTGCTTCATGGGCTTTATGGAGAAGATGGAAGCGTACAAGGGCTTTTTGAACTTTCTGGAATCCCTTATGTTGGTTGTGGAATTTTGGCGTCTAGCGTTTCCATGGATAAGGTGTACACCAAAATTATTGCAAAACAGCTAGGTATTTTGCAAGCGGAGTATGTAGTGGTATTGGATTATGAGCTAGAAGATGAAAATTTTGATTTTGGACTAATTGAAAATAAAATTGGGTATCCCTGTTTTGTAAAACCTTCCAATGCGGGGTCTTCTGTTGGTATTTCAAAAGCAACTAATTTAGAAGAATTAATTTCTGGGGTAGAGCAAGCGTTAAGCCACGATCGAAAAGTTATTATTGAAAAAGCAGTAGTTGGTCGTGAAATTGAATGTGCAGTGCTTGGAAATGACCACGTAAAAGCATCTGTAGTAGGGGAAGTGGTGGCGGCTGCAGATTTTTATGATTATGATGCCAAGTATAATAATGCGGAATCAAAAACCATTATTCCAGCAGAGCTTCCAGAAAAAATTGCAGAAGCAGTAAAAGAACTTGCAGTTAAAATATTTAAGGGAGTAGATGGCGCGGGACTTTCTCGTGTTGATTTTTTCTTAGAAGAAGAAACCAATAAAATTATTTTTAATGAAATTAATACATTACCTGGTTTTACTTCTATTAGTATGTATCCAAGACTTTTTGAAGCCATTGGTATTCCTTTAGACGAATTAATTGACACCTTAATTGAATTGGGCTTTAACAGAAAGAGATGATCCTATGAATAGTGATAACAGACCAATTGGTATTTTTGACTCAGGGGTAGGCGGGTTAACTGTTGTAAGCGAAGTAATGAAAACCCTTCCCAATGAGGAAATTGTTTATTTTGGAGATACAGCAAGGGTTCCCTACGGAAGCAAGTCTAAAGAAACCGTAACAAAATTTTCGAGACAAATTATTCAGTTTTTAATTACTAAAAATGTAAAATTAATTATTATTGCGTGTAATACGGCAAGTTCTAACAGCCATTCCATTTTAACAAGGGAGTTTGAGTTGCCTATTATTGAAGTGGTTTCCCCAGGGGTTACAGATGCGTTAAAATTGAATCCCAAAAAAGTAGGTATTATTGGAACAGAAGCGACGGTAAGAAGCAAGGCTCATGAAAATATGTTGCTGGAACAAAATCCAAAATTAGAAGTTTTCTCTAAGGCGTGTCCTCTTTTTGTTCCCTTAGCGGAAGAAGGTTGGATTAACAATGAAGTAGCACAGCTAACGGCAAAGTTATATTTAGAAGAATTTATTCAAAAAGAAGTAGATACTATTTTGCTAGGTTGTACCCACTATCCATTGTTAAAAGATTGTATTAGGCAAACGGTAGGAGAAAAAGTAAATATTGTAAATCCTGCTGTGGCAACTGCCTATAAAACAAAAGAATTTTTAGAAGAAAATAATATGGTGAGAAAAAGCTATGATTTGCCACAACATAATTTTTATGTCAGCGACAATACGAAAAAGTTTGATGTTGTTTGTGGAATGGTGTTGGAAACTGGATATCAAGCACAAGCTCAAAAGGTTGATATGAATTTTGAGTAAAAAAATTACCTGCTTTCTCGGGAAAGCAGGTACAACAATAAGGGGAAGAAGTAGAATGTTATTATATGGGGGGGTAATAACATCCACAATATAAAGTATTAACACCAAAACTTTTTTTATACATTAACGATAAAAAAAATTAAAAAAAATAAAACTTTTTTTATAGTTGATTTATTTTATAAAACATTATATGATGGATTAGAATATTTTTTTAAAATAATAGTAAAATAATATTTGAATAAGTAATATGAAGGAGGTTCTTTATGGCAAAGCAAATTACAAGCAGTGAATTTAAAAGTGAAGTTTTAGAAGCAAGTGTACCAGTTTTGGTTGATTTTTTTGCAGTTTGGTGTGGTCCATGTAAAATGGTTGCTCCTGTGTTAGAAACAATTTCAGAGGAACTTGCTGGAAAAGCTAAAATCGTAAAAGTTGACGTAGACGAATGTAACGACTTGTCTGTTCAATATAAAATTTTAAGTGTTCCAACGTTATTATTCTTTAAGGATGGACAAGTGGTTGACCAAATTATCGGTGCTGTTCCTAAAAATGTAATGACTGAAAAATTGGAAGCTTTGATGTAATTATTTTTAACGGGCCATATAAAAAATCCCTGCCTTACACAATTTGTGAAGGCGGGGATTTTTTTGTTTATTTTTTATTTTTGATTCCTATAAGTGCAACAGCTAACGTGAGAAAAGTCAAAAGCACGCTACTGCCAATAAATACATACTGTAACCCAAACCAATCACCTAGCAACCCCATAACAGGAAAAAGAACAATCATCGTCAAACTAAAAAACATACTGGCAAAACTAATGAGGGTTGCCCGTTCTTCTGATGGAATTCTTTTATGTAAAAAGTTGCTTTGTAGTGGGTAAAAAGTAGATGCTAAAATAAAGCAAAGCACTGAAAAAACAATAATAACAAAAATATTGGACATAATAGCGGCAATTAAAACAAAAAAGCTACTTGCAATGGAAATGATATAAAAAATTCTTTTGCTCCCTAAATGTTTTTCCATAAAAGGAATAGCCATGGAGGTAATTGCTTGTAATAAACCAGAAACAAATAACACAATGGAAATAGCAGCGTTTGTAAGTCCAAAGGTTTTGTAATAATTTTGAAAATAAAAACCAAAGCTAGTTTGAAATGCCAAGTAAACAGCAAAGCAAACCATGATAAAAAACAAGCTTTTATCTTTTCGCAAAAATAACAAAGCCGATTTTGTAGTAGCTAAAAGGCTAACTTTTTCCGTAGTTTCATGGATGGTTGGTTCTATGAATTTAGATGCAGTTGCAAGAGAAATAATAGCAAGTACAATGGCAACAACATACGTAAAAGCAAAATTTAGGTCAGATAAGAACCCAGCCAACAATATTCCAGAACAAGCTGCCACTTCTAAAAGAAAGTTGAGATGAGAAGAAATTTTTAAGTAGCGATGTTCTTCATCATTTTGCTTTAAGCTATCATAAAGCAATGCTTCCCCAGAACCAGATTGTAAGTTATAAGAAAGTGCGCTAACCACAAATCCAAGGGCAAAAAGGGCGAAGGAATTGGCGAAAAGCATAATCAGGGCACTAGCCAAAGAAGCAATTCTGCCAGCAATAATTGCTTTTTTTCGACCGTAGGTATCTGCCATAATCCCTGTAGGCGTTTCAAAAATAAAACTGGCTATATGAAATATAGATTCTAGCAAACCGATTTCTACTAATCCCATGCCTTTGTGGGCAAGGTATAAAACCCAAAGGGATGTAACACCGATATTTGAAAAAAATGTATAAAAGTAAGTTAATTTAATATTGTTTGTCATTGCAAGCTCTCCTTAAAAAATAGAATAGAATTCAAAATACTTTCTATTTAGAAGGGAGATTCATACAATTTAACAGATTGAAAAGAACATGACTATAAAACTTCTAACAACACTATTAAAAGTACACACCCCCTTCCGGAACTGTGTAGCCTCCTTTTGTTATTGAACTTGACCATAACATTCTGTCAATCATTTTCATTCCTCCTAACATCATATGGGTTTACAAATCTATTAATGAGACTAAGCAATTCTATCAATATAAAGATTGCAGTCAGATTTGGAGAGGTCAATAAACTTTTCGTCCACTTTTACAATAGGCAGTGAAAGGGCGGTTTTATTAATAAAAACAACTTCACCCTGCCGATTGTCAGAAAGAACAACACGACTTCCTAAATAACTGTAGGCAATATTTTGTAAAAACGAAAGTAAAAAATGAGTATCCAGTTCCCCATACATTTGTTGCTCAAAAGTTTTAATTACGCGAAAAGGACAAAGTTTATCTCGATAAATTCTGTCGGAAGTCATGGCGTCATAAATGTCACAAACCGAAACAATTTTGGCAAACTTACTAATATCAGCACTTTTAGCATGGGTAGGATAGCCAGAACCATCCATTTTTTCATGGTGAAGAAGGACTGCTGTTTTAATATTTTCAGAAAGATTGCTATCCTTTAAAATATCATAGCCATACACCGTGTGCATTTTCATTATTTCAAATTCTTCCCTGGTCAGCCTTCCCACTTTGTTTAAAATATTATCGTCAATTTTTATTTTGCCAATATCATGGAGAAGCCCTGCAACAGTTAGTTCTTCTATCTCCAGAGGACTCATGTTGAGCCAACTTCCAAATATATTGCAAAGCAGAGAAACGTTAATACTGTGGCTATAGGTATGGTTGTCTTTTGATTTTACATGATATAAATAAGTAAAAACATCACTTCTACACTTCAATTCATTCATCATGCTACCTGTTAAATTGTAAAGTTCCATTAGCTGAATGTGATCCCCATTGCCAATAGAAAGTAAGTGTTGCTTTACGATATCTTGGTCAAGGGTATACAAAGAATTAAAAATTTGAAAGTCTTCTTTCTCGCTGACGGGCAAAAAATTATATTCTTCTGCATCAAAACTTTTATTTGCAACCAAAGGATTATCTGTTACAATTGAGGGAAAGTCGTTGTCCACCCTAATATAAATTTTTCCCATATCCAAAAGTTGTAGACGTAAAAGGTTTGACGTATTTAAAATAGTATTTTTAGGCATTAAGAGAAATCCGTTCACTGAAATTAAGTCTCGGGACAACACCATATTGGGTTGTAGTTCGTGGACTGGTACTAGTTTTTCTTTACTGGAAACATTAGCCATATCATCACGCCTTTAAATGGATTTTAAAGTTTATTTCGGTAAAAATATCTAATAATATTATAGCATTTTTAAAAACCCAGTCAACAAAGCGGGTAGATGTTTTTAAATTGTTATGGGCATATTTTTTGTAGAAAAATAAAAAAGAGGTAAAATAAATGAAGAAAATTAAAATCGATAAGCAGTATATGAAAATTTGTATGTATGTTTTATTTGTAATTGTATCAGCCATTGTCATTGAGAAAATTCTAGGCAATCTACAAATCATTACCTTTAATGCAAAAAATGTGTTAGATGTGGTGGCTAAAATTTTATCCCCATTTCTGGTAGGGACGTTTATTGCCTACTTATTAAATTCCCCTGTAAAGTCCATTGAAGGGTTACTGGTGAAAAATCAATTTTTCAAAAGTAAAAAATCAGTGGCAAGAACTATCTCCATCATTATTACATATATTTTATTAATTGGAATTATGATTTTTATTGGAGGTTATTTGATTCCCGAAGCAGTGGGGAGTACCAGCTTGATTTTTGTTACGTTGCCAGAAAGACTGTTGAGTCTTGAAATTTCTGCGGAGCAATTTTTAAGAGATTCCAATGTGTTTGAAGTTTTTAATACGTATTTTAGCAATTGGTCTAATCTTTTTGATTTTGTGAATGCGGCAGTTCAGCCTATTATAAAAAATTATTCATCGGTTCAAACTGTTTTAGCAAAAGTCATTCAAAGTACCGTAGGGCTTGCTTACGGCATTTTAAATTTTATTATAGCCCTTGTAATTGCCTTCTATATGCTTTCAGACAAAGATATTTTTGTCAACATAGCCAAAAAAATTGTTTTTACTCTTTTCAAAAAAAGTACGGCAGAAAAAATTGTTTTTGTAGGGAAAAACTCCAATCATGTTTTTGAAAAGTTTTTTATCGGGAAAGCAATTGATTCTGCTATTATTAGTGTCATCTTTTTTATATTTGCCATTATTTTTAAATTTCCCTATGCTATTTTGCTTACTTTAATTATTGGGGTTACCAATATGATTCCTTATTTTGGACCTTTTGTAGGAACCATTATCGTTGTTTTAATTAGTATGCTAAGTAATCCAATTCAAGCACTTTGGATTTTACTTCTTCTTTTAATTTTGCATCAAATAGATGCTATTATTATTGGGCCAAAAGTATTAGGGGAATCCACAGGGCTCAGACCTATTAGCGTTATTTTTGCCATTATTGTGGGTGGGGCTACCTTTGGTGTCATTGGAATGTTTTTAGGGGTTCCTGTTTTTGCTGTGTTAAGCTCCATGTTTACCATCTTTTTAAATCGAAAATATGATGAGAAATATACCATTCATACACAGTCTCAGTCTCAGTTTCAAGAGGGTGAGGAAGAACACTAATATTTTTTTCTAGTTATTTAACTGCAATAAAAGTAAAAGCCTATATAGTGAGGAGATTTTCGTGAATGATAAAAGGCACAACGAGAAGTAATTTATTTTTCTTTTTGCTATTACTGTATAATATTTGCGTTTCATTTTTTCTGTTTGGATTTACTCATTACGATACTTATTCTACCCCAGTGAAATTATTCATTAGCCAGTCTGTAACATTGGCGTTGCCGTTTTTGGCGTTTATGTTTATTAGTAAGCAGAAGTTTACAGATTTGGTTCCCTTGAAAAAAGTTAGTATTGAAAATATCGTGCTTATTGTAGTGATGTGTATTCTCATACAACCATTTATGTCCTTTTGCTCCGCCCTTAGCTCTGTTTTTTTTACAGACTCTATTGTGGAGATGGTGGGGGAATTGAATTCTATTCATATTTTAATTGCTATTTTTTGCGTAGGCGTCTTGCCTGCCATTTGCGAAGAATTTGTAATGCGAGGCGCAATTTTGTCGGGATACAAATATGTTTCTATTAAAAAGGCGGCCATTATCAATGGGCTTTTGTTCGGGATGCTTCATTTTAATGGGGGGCAATTTTTATACGCGGCATTTTTAGGGGCTATTTTTTGTTACTTTGTTTATTATACGGGTTCTATTTTTGCTTCTGTAATAGGTCATTTTGTGATTAATGCCTCTCAATTTATGTTGTTTAAGGCAACGATGAAGTTTGGCATGGATCTTGAAGTGGCAAAAGGCACCCTTTCAATGGCAGAAAAAATTTCGGCCATTGAGGCAACTGCTGTAATGGCGTTGATTTTTACCCCTATTTTTTTATTGGTATTTAATCAATTTAAAAACCTAAATAAAAAAAATATTTCTTCGGCGTATTATTCAAATTTAACCAACGCTAGTGTGAAAGAAATTTTTCAAAATAAGGGAATGATTTTTTTTAGGCAGGATGATGTAATAGACATTTTTTTATTGTTCTCCTCGGTTATTTATATTTTCTTTATTGTGATTTTGCCATTTCTTACATTTAAAAAATAAAAACAAACAGCTTTATCGAATTTTCGACGAGGCTGTTTGTTTTTTTATGTTAAATTGATGATGGTGTTTAACATTTCTTATCACATTTTTTTTTCTTTTTAAAATATTTTTTTCGATATTTAGAGCTGCAAAGGCAAAATATATTTTTTTTGACAAAAATGCAAATGTGGTCGTTAATATATCGTTCCATTTTAATTAACAATAAACATAGGCGGCTTCGTCTTAAATGATAGCACCATTGAAACATATGATGGCGTGTTGAGCGACGCATAAAATTCCCCCTTAGGTGTGACATATATGGAGTAACTTTTTTTAAAAACTGCCACAAGGTTACACTTCTTTGTATAAGATATGATTGGTTTGGGCCACAGTTGCATGAAAAAGTATTACGAAATTATTAAAAAACTATAGACAAATTAATAAATTCGTAATAAAATGAAGTTATAAAAGTTTAAATCCATAATCAGTAAACGACTAAACATACGTAAAACGAAAATAAGTTTTACATACATCAGGAGGAATTACTATGTTAAAAAAATACTACAGAGGTATTGCATCTTGCTTTATTGCATACACTATTTTGATAGCACCAATTTCAACTTTTGGGGCTACACTTTCAAAAGGTTCACAAGGAGAAGAAGTGGTAGCTGTGCAAAATTCTCTTAAAAAAATGGGATATTTTAATTATAGTACGGCAACTGGTTTTTATGGAGACATAACCGTTTCTGCTGTAAAGCGTTTTCAAGAAAAAAATAAACTACCTGCCAACGGCATTGTAGACCAAGGAACATATGACTTAATTCAAAAGACTGCCCCAGAAAAAAAGATGGTATTCAAACAAGGGGCGTTAGATTGGTTTAAAGAAGCTCAATATATATTGAAAAGAGGAACCAACGCAACAGTAACAGATGTTGAAACAGGAAAAGAGTTTCAGATTAAAAGAACTTTTGGGACAAACCATGCAGACGTGGAGCCATTGACGAAAGCAGATGCTGAAATGATTAAAACCATTTGGGGTGGTTGGAGCTGGGATAGACGTGCGGTGGTTGTTACAGTTGGTGACACAGCAATGGCTGGCTCTATGACAGCCATGCCTCATGCAGGGGTAGATAATAAGCCGGCAGTTGCCGTGGTGGAAAACAGAAGTGCAGGTTATGGCAAAGGTCAAAATTTGGACAGTGTTAAAAACAATGGAGTAGACGGGCATATGGACATTCATTTTTTAAACAGTAAGACACATGACACCAATACAGTTCAAAAAGTACATCAAGAGATGGTACAAGTGGCGGCCAAGTACATTGAAGAGAATTACAAATAGTCAGTATCATAAAACACGCCATTGATAATAATTTTATTGAAGGAGGAAAATGATATGAGTAATTTAAAAGGAACAAAGACAGCGGAAAACTTGATGAAGGCGTATGCTGGGGAGAGCCAAGCGAGAAATAATTATACGTACTATTCAGGTGTTGCAAAAAAAGAAGGATTTGTTCAAATTGCAAACTTATTTTTGGAAACAGCGGAAAATGAAAAAGAACACGCCAAAATATTTTAAAAATTTTTAAATAATGCAGATTTAAAAGATGAAAAAGTGGCGATTGCCGCCGAGTTTCATGTGGGATTAGGAACCACCAAGGAAAATCTTCAATATGCTGCCAATGGTGAAAATGATGAATGGTCAAATCTTTACCCTACATTTGCAAACGTTGCAGAAGAAGAAGGGTTTAAGGCCATTGCAGTTGCTTTTCGAAAAATTGCAGCGGTAGAAAAACACCATGAAGAACGGTATAAAAAATTATTAGCCAATATTGAAAATGATACAGTATTTCAAAAGGATGCTCCCACACAATGGAAGTGTAATAACTGTGGTCACATCCATGAAGGCGACCATGCTCCTGAATTTTGTCCTGTATGTAGCCACCCAAAAGCTTATTTTGAAGTTCTGGCTGAAAATTATTAATTTCTCATTCATGTTAACTTAGTTTGATAAAATAAAAAACTTCTCCTATTTTTCCCAATAGAAGAAGTTTTTTTATTTGTAAATGATAGCTGTTAACCCCTATATCATATTCATTATTATGTTCGGAATTTTATCAAGAGGCGCTTGAATGTCAATGGCACCAATGTCAAAGGCAACTTTAGGCATCCCATAAACAATACTGGTAGCTTTGTCTTGCCCGATATTTCTTGCACCACGTCTTTTCATTTCAAGGAGTCCCGCAGCACCGTCATTTCCCATACCAGTTAAAATAACACCGATAACATTTTTTCCCATAATAGGAGCAATAGAATTAAATAAAATATCGGCAGCAGGGCGGACCCCGTGAAGTTTTGGTTGGGCTTGAGAACATTCCACAGCAAGTTTAGAATCACGCTTTACCAGTGACATATGAAAATCACCAGGGGCAATTAAGGCAGTGCCTTTTTTTAGGTAGTCACCATTTTTGGCTTCTAACACTTCAAGTTTACAAAGTTTATTAATTCGCTCCGCATAAAGTCTTGTAAAAACAGCAGGCATATGTTGTACGATTACAATAGGGGGAACTTTTTCTGGAAGGGCAGATAAAACAACTTGAAGTGCTTCGGTGCCACCAGTGGAAGCCGCCATGGCAATAATGACAGAAGAGGAATCTACTGTATCATGGAGATCTCTAAAAGTTAAATTTCTACCGATGCTAGTAAATTGGGCAATTCTATTTTTAATATCTGTCATCCAAAAATTGGTGAGGCTGGCAGGTTTTAAAACCATATCTTTTACGCCACTTTTCAGTAGTTCAAAGTGCTGACTCATGGTTTTGACAGCCAAAATAATAAAGACATTATTGTTTTCTAATAGCATTTTTAAAAAATTTGCGGTTAAGGGTTGGCCCTCGGTATCAATAATAAGTACATTTTTAACATTTTTAAGAATGGAGGTTTGGGCGGTTAATAAGTTGGAAGTAGAACTTACTAAAAATTTTGGGTCCATCGCAAGATTGTTTTGTACATAATTTGAAAAATTAATTGAATTTGAAACTACAATAACTCTGCATTTAGCTAGGTCTGCCATCTGTTCTCCTCCTTTATTCATTCCTACCATTTCTTAAACTATAATAAAATTGATAATAATTTTATTATAGCAAACAATTTATAAAAGTGAAAGCTTAAAATAAATAAAACCACGGAAGCAGTAGCCTCCGCAGTTTATTGTGTTAAGCATCACTTTAGTATATCCAGTCCAGTTTACATCTAACCAAACAATTTTTCATCCCGTTTTACAACAAAGGAAAGTCCCACCAAACAAATAAAATAAACAATCATATTAAGTGGCGTAATAAACTGGGATGGAAGAGAACTATGTAAGGATAACGTACCAAAAATTAAAAATACAATGCCAGCAATCCATTTAATGAGGCTGGGGGAAACATTTTTGGCAAGCCATGCGCCACCTAAAATACCAATTCCGTCTGCAATCAGCATACCAACGGTGGTTCCCATTAAAATAAAAAGAGGTTTTGAACTTTCCGCCGCAATGGCAATGGTCATTAGTTGTGTTTTGTCTCCCATTTCTGCAATAAAAAATGCAATGGCAACGGTTACAATAGGACCAAATTTACTTTTTTTATTTTCTTCTTCGTCTAGGCTGTCACCTCGAATAGTCCACAATCCAAAAATTAAAAAAGAAATTCCCGCCACAATTTTAATAATATTAAAATCAATAAAGCGATTTAAATAATTTCCCACCATAACGGCTAACGCATGGTTTAAAACAGTTGCAATGAAAACACCAATCATTACTTTCGAAGCTTTGTATTTACTAGCCATGGCTATGGCCAATAGCTGTGTTTTGTCACCCATTTCAGCAACAACCACCAAAAGCATCGCCTTAATAAACAAAGACATAATTCCCCTCCAAAGTGGCACCTAACATTTAGTAGGCTTAAAAATTTCCCTACCAGTTGTTGTAGCACCATAAAATAAATTTTATAATAAATTTTTTTCGAAAACAAAGTTTTATTAAGCAGGTTGCCTATCCTAATAGGAAGTTCGGTTTTTGCCCATACGTTTTGCTAAATATAAGTTGTTGTCAGCTCGTTTAAGAAGCGTAGCTGTGGTGTCTGTTGGAAGCACTTGTGCAACACCAAGGGAAATGGTAATGCTTCTATATTGGGGAAAAGCAAGTTCCTCAACTGCTTTTCGAAATTTTTCTGCATCAAAAACAGCATTTTGTAACGTACAAGTAGGCATTAAAATTAAAAATTCCTCGCCACCCCAACGACTGATAAGGTCTGATTTTCTTAAAAGTGGTGTAAGGGCAGTCGTAACACTAATGAGAATTGTATCCCCCACATCATGACCGAAGGAGTCATTTAAAAATTTAAAATCATCAATATCCAGCAAAATAACAGAAAACAATTGGTTATATTTTTTATACATAGAAAAAAGTGTATTCAACGTGTTTTGACCAAGAAGTCTATTGGGAATAGACGTTAAATGGTCTGTAGTAGAAAGTAACAGTAAATTTTCTTCTGCTTCTTTTCGGGCAATTACTTCTTCTTGCAGATTTTCGTTTAAGATGGTGAGTTGCTCTGTACGACGGTTAATTTCAAACTCCAAACTTTCCTTTAAATTTTCAAGAGACAAATGGGTGTTAAAGTAGCCTACTAGAAAATCATATTGAACAATGAGGCAAAGGAGAATAAATCCAGAAGCCAAATAGTAATTTAACAGTAAGGAAGGACTGTGAAAGGAAGTAAAAAAACTGATAGAAAGCACCATAATCCCCGCAATATTGAGAACGTTTTTATTAATTCCCGTGATGTAGTCATTCAAAATAAAAGCAGTAACAATGGTTAAGGTAATAATATTGGCATAAGACAACAATAAACCCAAAAACCAAATAAATTGTAGGGGTAACACCAAAACAAGAATGCCATAGAGGACATAGAATAATTTTATTCCATAGGAAGCATAAGATATGCTTCTTTTCCGCTGGGTATAGTTATAAAAAAATAAAAAAGTAAATAAAAATCCAAATCCCAAGAAAATGTAGTAGGCTTTCATCATAATGCTACTGGGGATTTGGGAAAAAGCCAAGTAAAACGGACTGTCCGTACAAATCAAAAAATTAATAAAGAAAAAAACACCTGCTCCAAATAAATAAATAACACTTTTGTTAGACCTTTTTGAAAAATATAAAACCAGTAGTAAAAAGGAAACTAGCAATATGGTTGTCAAAAGAAACATACGAAAACTAGTAGATATACGCTTTGTTAGTTTAATATTGGTTTGATGTCCAAGGGAAGGTGCCCCTGAAAAGCCACCGTCGATATACTCATAGTTTGCTACTTGAATGACCACATCAAGTTTTTCATAGTGATCTTCCACATTTAACAAGTCAAAATAAAAAATGTCAGGTGTGATGGTAAAAGTGGTTTCATAATCTTTGGTAGAGGGGTGACCACTATCAAACAGAAGATGGTTGTTGGTATAGATGCGGAATGCACTATATATTTTAGGCAAAACAATGGCCAAGGAGGTGTCGTCAGAATCTTTTATAATATGTAGTCGGTAGGTAGCAACCCCTTTTGCAGGGTATCCCATTTTTGTCCAGGAATCTGTAATGTTTTGAGATGTTATTTTTTCAGGTGGGAGTTTATCAAATTCATTGGGGGTAAGTAGTTCTCCCCAACAAAAATCCCACTGGCCATTTAATGTAAGGGGCCCTTGTTTTTCAAAACTCCAATTGTAGGCGTTAAAAAAACCACGGTCAGCCACTAATGTGTCTTGAACACGAAACGCAGGAACTTCCAGTATAGAGAGTAGGAACAATATAAATCCTGCTAAACCTAATAAACATAAATTTAGCAGTGAAAATTTTGGTAGTCTTATTTGAGACATTTATCAATCACCATCCATTGTTATTGGTTTTATAAAAGAAGTTCTGAAATTAGGGGGATACTTTTATGTTGTAAAAAAATGATTTTAGTTATCAAGTGTAATAATTGTAGTAGTAAAGGGCAAAAGGCAACACAGTACCTTACTCAGTATATTATCATATTTACAAAATTTTTAAAAGCGGTTTGTATTTTAATCCTATGATTATTTTTTTATAAAAGCAGTTTCGTATGATATAATAGACTTAACAAAAAGGAGGTTTTAAAATGGGAAAAATAATTCAGGTTGGAATTGTTGGTTATGGTTTATCAGGAAGGGTTTTTCATGCACCATTTATTGTTTGTGACAATCGCTTTTTTCTCAAAAAAGTAGTAGAAAGAACAACCTCAAATGCCAAGGAAAGATATCCCTTTGTGGAAGTGGTAAGAAGTTTTGACGAACTGCTTTTAGACAAGGAATTAGATTTAATTATTTTAGGAACTCCAACAGACACTCATTTTGAAATGGCAAAAAAGGCAATGGAAGCAGGCAAAAATGTTATTATTGACAAACCGTTTACGTCAACATCGGAAGAAGCAGATGGATTAATTGAAATTTCAAAACAAACAGGAAAACTGTTAAGCGTATATCAAAACCGTAGATACGACGGGGATTTTAAAACCATACAAAAAATAATTGAAAATGGATATTTGGGAGAAGTTTTAGAATTTGAATCTCACTTTGACAGGTATGCGCTTTCAAAAAGTAAAAAGGAATGGAAGGAAGTAGACAAAAAAGGCAATGGGTTAATATATGATTTGGGAACTCACTTGGTGGATCAAGCCGTAACACTGTTTGGGGTGCCAAATGAAATTTATGCAGATTTAAGATGTTTGCGAGATGGCTGCCAAATTAATGATGCCTTTGAAATTATTTTATATTATCAAAATAACCTAAAAGCAATTTTAAAAGCCAGCTTAGTGGTAAAGGAACACGACTTACGATTTGCTGTTCATGGAAGAAATGGTTCTTACATAAAAAATGGTATTGATATTCAAGAAGATGTGTTGAATAGCGGTGCTATGCCAAATGAAGCATACTGGGGAGAAGAAGACCCAAAAAATTGGGGCGTTCTACAGGCAGAAATCAATGGCTTAGGCTTTTATGGAAAAATTAAAACCATGGCAGGAAATTATGCAGTATATTACGACAATATTTATAAAGTAATGACAGAAGATGCAGAACTTGATGTGAAACCATCCCAAGCACGAAATGTAATCAAACTAATAGAGTTAGCAGAAGAAAGTAATCAAGTAAAATCAAGGTTAAAAGTGGAATTATAAAAAAATAAAGTAGGGTAATTTTATTTTTTGCAAGGGAGGATGAGTGGCATAGAAAAATATAGGATAGAAGAATGTAAACAGGAAGATGGAAACTATATAGTGAATAAATTGGTAGAGTACAATTTGTCACAAGTGCCAGCCATGCAGGAATATAACTTTAAGAATGTCAGCAGAAAAATTGTGAATGGTGATGGGGAAATTTTAGCAGGGGTTTTAGGGAAGATGAATGCTTGGAATTGCCTGCATATCGATATATTGTGGGTTGACAAAGCATTTCGAAAGCAAGGATTGGGTTCAAAAGTTTTAAATGAAGTGGAAAGAATATCAAAAGAGAGCGGATGCTATTTAGTACATTTAGATACGTTCGATTTTCAAGCAAAAGATTTTTATGTAAAGCATGGATATGAGATATTTGGCATTTTAGATGACTGTCCAGTAGGACATAAAAAATATTTTTTAAAAAAATTTTTGTGATGATGGTAAAAACATTTGTTACACTTATTAGACTGGAGTTGTAGAATGTAAAAGACTTCTTAATCAAAGTCAAACAAATACAGCCGTTATGCTTATTGTGTGACGGTAGAAAGGAGCATACATGAGCAATAAATCTAAAATTACAGCACTATATGAGCCTTTAAGTCGTAATGATGAACTGACAACGACTTGGGACAATTGATGGAGGAAGAAATGCAAAAAAATTATAGGCTCAATGTACTATGCTTTTGACATGAAAACGCTAATGGATAAAATTATTAAAGCGTTTTATGCTTAGCGTATTCAAAGACGAATTAGAGCAAATAGATTAGAGGTACATACAGAGATTGAGAAGTTGCTGATTGCGACTTCTTTTTTCTTTAGGTCATAACTATATTGAAATTACGTAGTGCCATATGGTAGAATTGTTTTATACGTTGCAGAACTTTTTATGAAAAGCTGTTGCGAATTTATATAATCAGTACATTAGGAGGCTTGTATGAGCAAGAAAGAGATTGATACAGAAAAACTATATTATGGCTTTCCAATTTTTATGATTGGATATAAAGACAAAACTTATGAATATAACTTTACAACCGTTAGCTCCTCATACTCCCTTGGCAATATGCTTGTCATTGGCATTTATAAATTTGGAAATGCCATCAAGCAAATAAAAGATGCTAATTGTTTTACGGTTAATGTTCCAAATGAAAATTTGATGAAAGAAATTGAAATAGGCGGCATAAATTCAGGAGAAGATAAATTTAAGATTGCTTCAAAGCTGAGTTATTCTATTTCTAACAAGATAGACGCACCAATTATTAATAACTGTATCCTAAATATTGAATGTGAAGTAATTCAAATCGTTGAATCCGATGAATTTCAAAATTATAGCAATATTATTGCAAAAATTAAAGGCAGACTTATTGATGAGGAACTTCTGAAAGACGGAATCATTACCCGTGAATCATTGAATCCAGTATTATATTTAGGAGATGGTTACAAGCGGTCATATAGATATTTAAACAATAAAATACATGATTTTGGAAGCTTTAGTTGATATAAGCTAATAAGTATAACGAGTTTATATAATCAGAAGTGCCTATTTGAAGTAAAAAATGGAAAATATATATAAGATAAAGCCTTGTCCAAAATGTCAGCAGGGTTGGTTAGAAATAGGGAAGGATACTATAACAAATAGACTTGTCTTTACTTGTAGCGAATGTTCTACAGAATATTTGACGATTGAAGATATGTTAGGTAATCAAAATGGTAGTATTATAATAATCAAGATTATCAACGAATCGTATGGGCTGCAAACACCGCAGTCCTTTTTCTTTACTCAGCGAGTATCTTTTGTCTTTCTTTTTTCTCTAAAACACAATCCTCTAAACGGCAAGTTGACACCGTTTGGGGGATTTTTATATAAATTTAATTAAAATTACAAGGAGTGATTGCTATGCAAGGAATCAAAGAATTATTAGGCATAGATGGCAAAAGTCTTTTGGCTCTTGAAGTCGAGCCACCGAAATTTATTGTATCACGTTTCTTGCCTATTGGTCTGCATATTCTTTCAGGAAGTGCAAAAATAGGCAAGTCGTGGCTGTCTTTGTGGTTGTGCCAACAAATATCACACGGCGAAAAAGTGTGTTTAATGCCCAAATCGTTACATGAGGTTAAACAAAACAAAAAGAGATTGATGGATAGATGGATAACATCAAAACAAATGGCACAAGTACTTTAGAAACGCAAAAGATTCCAAAATTTACACATAAAATCGGTGGCACAACCTATGAGGTACACGTTCACTTTAGCAAGACAAGTAATGAGAGTATAAACGATAAAATACTACGCTTAACACAGAGCAATTGTAGAAATTTGGGAAAAATATAAATTTTGATTAAAAAATCCTTGACAACTAGTTGTGGGGGCTTGTACCGAGTCTTTTTTTCTTTGGGCTTACAAAGAAGGAACATAAAAAAGCTTGTGATAAACAAGGCATATAAAGAATAAGTATAGTTATATTGTTTTGAGAAATTTTGTTTCCAAGGAGTTCAATGATGAAAAAAAAATTTGCGTACATTTTATTTGCAGAACATCCCAACGACATTATTATAAAACCAAAAATAATAAAAAAACTTCCCCAAAGCATAATCCAAGCCTACATCAAAAAAAATAATCCTTATATAATGGAAGAAATAATAATTTGTCAGGAGGAAGGTTATAAAATAACATTGCCGGTGCTAGCTACAGACCACAAAGATTTTGTAGAAGAAATATTGGAGAAAACATTAGACCAACTAGCGGAAGACGGCGTGGAGTTAGTGGTAAAACCAAAAGAATCAGAAATAGATTTTCCAGACATAATAAACATCGCCAGCGGGAAGTATCACATTCCATTTTTGATAAATAAGGTTATGTCAAAAACCATTAAAACTACACACAAAAATATAAAGGATATAGAAGTTGCCATTATACATGACGATGACTGCTTAACAGATTGTTTCATCGACAACATTTCAACAGAAGTAAATCATTTAACTATTTTAACCGAAAGTCCGGAGAGTTTCGAAGATGTCCGAGAGGAGCTATTATATGATTTAGGGCTTGATTTACAGTTGTTATCAAAAAACAAAGCAAACATGAAAATGGCAGACGTCGTAATTAACACAGGTTTCCATGATGAAAAATGGGATTATAACTTTAAGAATAAGGCAATTTATTTTGATTTAGGCAACAACACAGAAAAAATCAAACAGCTCTTACGAAAAAGAGAAGATATTTTGGTAGTAGACGGATTTAACATAAAGATGGCACAGGAAACCGTAAGTGTAGCAGATTTTGAACCTGCACTTTTTATAAAAAGCCGAGAATACAGAAATATTTTAACCAAAGGATATCAGTATGAAACTTGTAAAGCTGTAATCGAGACAGTGAATAGCCTTGATATAAAGGTACATTCATTTTGTAGATTAGGAAAAGCTTATTATTAGAAGGAATACAAAAGTCAAAGAAGCGCTTGGGTAAAACAGCATTGTCAGTATGGTTTTAAAAAAATGGCTTTAAAAAGGGTGTATTGACAATAAAAGTATGCTAATATATAATTTGAGAATTGACAACTGGCGTTATTTTATAGCGATGGAATGACTAATCTTAACAGCGATAATATGTATTTTTCGTACTATTTAATTGATGGAGGGGCACAAAATGTCTGAAAAAAAAAACGGTTTTAACATATGATGGATTAAAAAGAATAGAAGATGAACTACAAGAATTAAAAATCGTAAGACGTAAGGATGTAGCAGAAAAAATAAAAGAAGCAAGAGGTCAAGGGGACCTTTCAGAAAATGCCGAATACGATTCAGCAAAAGAAGAACAGGCAGAAATTGAAGCAAGAATTGTTCAACTTGAAAAAATGCTTCGTAACGTAGAAGTAATTGATGAAGATGAAGTAGATACCAATGTAATTAATGTTGGTTGTAGAGTAAAAGTATTACACTTAGATTTTAACGAAGAAGCAGAATATTCTATTGTAGGTTCAGCGGAAGCAGATCCAGCAGAACAAAAAATTTCCAACGAATCTCCACTAGGAAAAGCTCTGCTTGGTCATAAAATAGAAGAAACAGTAGAATTTGAAGCACCAAATGGAATATTACAAGTTAAAATTTTAGATATAACCAAATTATAATAGAAGTAATCCATATAAAACCAACAGAGGAGGCATTGCAATGTCTGAACATACAAATGACGTACCAGAAATAGTAGAAGAACAGGATTTAAATGAACTTTTAAAAATAAGGCGTGAAAAACTTTCTCATTTACAAGAAAATGATAAAGACCCTTTTAAAATTGTAAAATATGAAGTAACCTGTCATACAAAAGAGGTTCATGATAACTTCGAAGCAATGGAAGGAAAACAATTTTCTATTGCAGGAAGAATGATGAGCAAACGTATTATGGGAAAAGCTTCTTTTTGTGATATTCAAGACCGCGACGGAAGATTACAAGCCTATGTGAGAAAAAATGAATTAGGCGACGAAGCTTACGAAGAATTTAAACATTTTGACATTGGGGATATTATCGGGGTAGTAGGAACTATTTTCAAAACCCAAAAAGGCGAAATCTCCATTAAAGCAGAAAGTGTAACGTTACTTTCTAAAAGTTTGCAAATTCTTCCAGAGAAATTTCATGGCTTAAAAGACCAAGAATTAAGATATCGTCAACGTTATGTGGATTTAATTGTGAACCCAGAAGTAAAAGACGTATTTTTTAAACGTACTGCTATTATCAAAAGCATTCGTCATTACTTAGACAATATTGGCTACCTAGAAGTGGAAACACCAGTGCTTCAAACTATCGCAGGGGGAGCATCTGCAAGACCTTTTATTACACATCATAATGCACTTGACATTGATATGTATTTAAGAATTGCCCTTGAACTTCCGTTAAAAAGACTTATTGTAGGTGGATTTGAAAGGGTGTATGAAATTTCAAGGGTTTTCCGAAATGAAGGAATTTCTATTAAACATAACCCAGAGTTTACAATGATTGAGCTTTATGAAGCGTATAACGATTACAACGGCATGATGGACTTATGTGAAAATCTAATTAGAAATGCTTGTACAGAAGTTTTAAAAGAAACAGTTTTAACATACAACGATGTTGAAATTGATTTTGGCAAGCCTTTTGAAAGAATCACCATGGTAGAGGCGGTTAAAAAATACGCAGGAGTTGATTTTTCTCAAATTAATAACTTAGAAGAAGCTCGTGCGGTAGCAAAAGAACACCGTATTACCTATGAAGAACGCCATGGAAAAGGTGATATATTAAATTTATTCTTCGAAAGATTTGCAGAAGAAAAATTAATTCAACCAACCTTTTTAATGGATCATCCAGTGGAGATTTCTCATCTTACCAAAAGAAAGCCCGATAATCCAGATTACACCGAGCGATTTGAGCTTTTCATATTAGGAAGAGAATATGCAAACGCTTATTCAGAACTAAATGATCCAATCGACCAAAGAAAACGTTTTGAGCATCAAGAATCTTTACGTGCGTCAGGTGACGAAGAAGCCAACATGATTGATGAAGACTTTATTTTATCCCTTGAATACGGTATGCCACCAACAGGCGGTATGGGCATCGGAATTGATCGATTAGTAATGCTTTTAACTGGCGCTACTTCTATCAGAGATGTGTTGCTCTTTCCAACGATGAAGCCAATTCAATAAAAATAATTGTTTCAGTATAAAAAAATAGCCATAGGAAAACCTAGGGCTATTTTTTTTATGGGAAAACAGTTATTTAAAATCCATTTTGAAGGAGCCAATTTTTTGTATTTTCACAGCTGTCTAAATTAAAGGAATTATAACCGCTGGTTGGTATGTCAGACTTTAGTTCCACATGACCATAAAGCGCGTAACCTTCTTTGGTAACAGGTTCACCTTGGTTAATTTGACTTAAACGGTACTGTTCAGATTTTAAAATGTCTTTTTCCATTTCTGTTATAATAGAACGAATTTGTTCGGGTTTTTCAATAAAAATGGGGCTTGCTTGACTATTATCCGCCTTTTGAGAATCAATTACGATTTTCCTAATGTTTTCAGGAGATTTAAAAGAATGATAAGGCGATAAAATGACTTGGTTTGTCAAAAGCAAGGTAGATAAACCAGATTCTTTTGATAAAGCAAGTGGTACAATATAACGCCTTAAAACAATTTTTTCGTTTTTCAACTTATACAAAAAGTATTGTCTGCTAACCGAACCATATTTTTCAGTATCAAGTCTACCGGATAAGTTTTGTAAAAATACACGTCTTAAGGTAGCTTTGTTACCAATAATTTGTTTTTGAATGGCAATGGCATCAGCAATAATTTGTTTGTCTTCAATAAAAAAATTATCTTTAAAAGATTTGTTGTCTAAACCGCCAAAGTAGTCGTTGGGGTAGTTTAAATACACACCAGTAACATCATCTGGGTTTGGCGTATAGCGAGAATAACCAGTTAAATCAAATTTGGTTACTAGAATAATAAGCAAAAATAAACCGATAGCTACGCCACCAAATCGAATTAAATCACGAGCCTTGCTAACAAACACATTGAAGGATTTTTCAGCTATCATTTGTGCAATAAAGTAGGCAACAATAAAGCCGATAACAAAACCAACGTACATAAATGTTATGCTATCGATTGTATCTAAGAAAAATAATCCAAGCAAAATCATTCCCACTAAGGATATGGAAAAGGTCAACGCATTTTTTAATGGTGTAAATACAACCGAGTCCCCTGCTCGTTCTTGCTTTCTCTTATGATTAAGGTAGAAGCACAACGCAAATAAAGCAATAATAATAAGCATATGAACCAGGATGTAGGGAATTAAATTGCTTGGCACTCTAGCCTGTGGCGTAAGATGAAACAACAAGCCCAACAATATGGGGTTCGTATAAATGGCTAATTGACTTAACAAATTTGAGATATTATTAGGCTCAAAACCAAAGCAAAAATAAAATCCAATCATTTGTGTAAGGAAAAGTAGCGCAGAAGGAATAAAAGGAAAAACAACACTAACCAATATATAGATAATGGCATTGCCTGAAACAATAGCAGCTACCAAAAATATAGCATAGTAAAATACGAATACCAAAAGTGTTCGAAAGAAAAATCCAGCTACAATAGGAAGGCTATTGAGAATAGTACCTTCTTGTATGCCATTGGGAAATAATTCAATAGGAGGAGAAATGGTTAACGCATAAGATGCGCCATTACTTATTTCACTCCTTATCCATTCTATGGGCATCAGTAAAAAACCGCAAAGAATAAGAAGAGGAATGACAATGAGAATAAACCCAGTAAACACATTGGTAAGCAATAACTGATTTTTACTAATGGGAAAAGCGTGTATAGCAGTAGTTGCTTTTGGTTGAAACAAATAAGAAAAAGTAACAAGCACCGTAACCAAAGGAACTAAAATACTTGCCCCAATCATAACGGGATGTTGCATGGAAAACAAGGTAGTCAATTCTTCTAATGAATGGTAGGTATTATAGTTCATTAAAAAAATAGGAAGGATAATTAATAAAATATATCCCAAAAGTGTGAGTACACCAAGTGACCAAAATCGTTTCAATTGTTCTTTTAATAAAGCAGAATTAATAAGGGATTTCATTCATTTCGCCCTCCGTTTCGTAGATAAAGATTTCTTCAAGGGTTAGTGGCAAAAGGTCGTAAACCAAAGGGCTCAAACTTTTTATTTGTGTTAAAATATCAGCTTCTTTGCCTCTAATAATTAACAATTCCACACTACCTCGTTTTTCCATGTGTAATATATTTAAGTTACCATATTTCTCAACTCCGAGGGGGTTATCCAAGGCAAAGGCAACTTGTACTTTATGCACATCAGATTTCAAATCATCTAAATCACGTTCAATAATCATTTGTCCGTTTTTCATAATTCCAATAGAGTCGCAAATTCCTTCCATTTCCTTTAAATTATGAGAGGATACCAGTACGGTTAATTGACGGTTGGCAACATCGTCCACAATTTGTTGCATTACTAGTTTTCTAACAACAGGGTCAAGACCGTCTATTGGTTCATCTAGCAACAATACGTCAGGCATGATGGACATGGCAAAAATAAAAGCAGCTTGTTTTTGCATACCTTTTGAAAACTTACTTAATTTGCGACGTTCATCCAACTTAAATAACTTTAATAGGGTATTAAATCGTTCATCGCTCCAATTTTTATACATACCTTTGTAAAAGCCTTTTAGAGACTTAATAGAATAATTTGGGAAGAAATACAAATCATCCGAAATATAACCTACTCTTTCTTTTATGGAAACATCATCATAAACAGGCTTATTGTCTATCAGAAGCATTCCCTCGTCTTGTCGATACACTCCTGCCAAATGTTTAATAATAGTTGTCTTACCAGCGCCATTGATACCAACTAGCCCATAAATAGATCCTTTTTTAATGTTTAAATTCAGATTATGAAGGGCAACAAATCCATCAAAGGTTTTGGACAACTTTTCAATTTTTATCATCTATTTTTCCTCCTTCCGTGGGATTCACACATTCATTTGTCATAAAATCAATAATATTATTTTTGGATTCTCCCAAAAACATCAGTTCTTGGACAACCGTTTTTAAATTATTATAAATTAATTGTATTTCCTTTGCTGTTACATCAGTTGGTGGTGCAGAAATAAAATTGCCCTGACCAAGAACCGTATAAAAGTAACCTTGATTTTCTAATTCTCGATATGCTTTTTGAATCGTATTGGGATTTACGGTTAAGGTTTTAGCCATATCCCGAATGGATGGAACTTTTTCATTTTCTTTTAATACACCCGTGGTAATTAAGCGTTTGAAATTATCCGTTACTTGCTCGTATATTGCTTTTCTACTTTTTAAATCAATCTGAAACATTATATCACCTCACATCTAAACTGAATTAAGTGTATTATATGTAATAATACACACTGTGTCAAGGGGAGATTTGTTTTGTAGTCATGACACAAAAAAATACCACATGACAAAAGTGTAGAATAAACATACAACCCTTGTCATGTGGTACTTTTTCTTTATTACTTAAACAATTATAATATAGGACGAAGTACTTTATAAAGTAAGCATCCTAAAACCGACAGCATAATTCCTTTAATAATATTAAATGGTGCAATAGCAAAAATAACTAACGTTTTAAAATCTTTTACAAATCCATTTAACTTTGCAGTCATATCAACAAAAGCGTCAATCGGCATATGAAATAGGGTTGCGTAAAATGGAATAAGGAAAAAATAATTTAGAAAAGAAGCAATAACTGTCATAGAAACTACCGCAATAATTGAAGCTATAATAAGTCCTGTTAAATTTTTCTTCTTAGAATAAATAAAACTAAGTGGGAGAATATAAGAAACACCAATAATAAAATTGGCAAGCTCTCCAACACCAGCTGTATCATTTTTTGTAATAAGATGAAGCAAATTTTTAATGAGTTCAATAAAAATACCTGCAACAGGTCCCAACGAAAGGGTACCAATAAGAACAGGAACATCACTAACGTCAATTTTCAAAAAACTTGGAAATAACGGTAGAGGTAGATCAAACAACATTAAAATAAAAGCGATGACTGCCAACACACTAATTTTAACAAGAACCAGTGTGCTAAAATAAGATTTTTTGCTTTCCGTACGAGATGAAACAAAGTTTTGCATAAGTATGCCCCCTTAGAATAATAAAGTAAATAATCTTCAGGAGAAAAGTGCGTTTGTGAAAATAAAAAAACAGCCAAAATAAAAAACTTCAGGCTGTTTGTACATACACAAAGAAAACGATCTTCTCTCATCCAGACTGTACTGTCGGTTTTGGAATTGCACCAAATCAATATCAAAAGATACTCGCGGACTTTACCGCCGGTCGGGAATTTCACCCTGCCCTGAAGATTACATATTTAATTAATTAAATTATAAAACCATTGAAGCTTTTTGTCAATGGAAAGACAAGCTGATTTTATACAAAATGTAAGAGGGGATATCCTAACGAAAATCGAGAATACTAATTTCTTTACAGTACCATAAGCAACGGAATATGTTAAAAAGTGGTGAACTTTTTTGCTTTAAATTTTTAATCATGCATTTTTAATACAAAACTAGCTAACTTTTCAATGCCTTTTATATCTCTCTCTTCTATTTCTGCCCTTAGGCTTAATTTCCCCAATATATCTGGCAAAAGTAAAAATTGTTAGAGTCATACTTGTAATAACTTGCAATAATACAAATAAGCAAGCAGTTAACCCCTTTTGTCCAAAATCTATAGATTTATATGTTGTAATCCCAAAACTATAAAACAGTGAAATGATATTTTCCCTAAATTCTAATGCTGTATTATAGTCCGGATTAATAATATGTAAAAGTAGATATACAGGTGCATATAAAAAGGTAATTTCGATCAGCGAAAATATGGCAAGTCCAACTCTTTCTTCTGGTTTTAAATCCGTATTTCTATCTTTTTCTTCTTTTCTGAACATTGCATCTTTATAAAAGGAATATATTATCTCAGTACTTCGTGATACTACCCTAGCAATTATTAAACAAATACTACTGAAAAAAAGCAGGAAATCTTTGCTATCTATATTTTTAATATTATTGGGTGCAGCTAAAATAAATGCTGTAGCTATACAACAAGAAACAACTAAATTAACATGATTAATTTTTTTAACAATCAATCCAGTATTTTTTCTTTTACAGCTATCATTCTTTACATTATCTTTTATTCTCTTACTTAAAAAAGTGTCATAACTAGATAGAGGAATCCGATAAAACCAGTACTCTATTTTATCTTCTGCTTTTAACTTACTTGGAACAGTAATGCTAATAAACCAACTTGCCCCAAATAAAAATACAGCTAAAATAACTGGAATAGTATTTGTTTCGATTTCCAGAATATACTTTGGTATAAGCTTAGTGTATATTAAGAAGCAGACCGCAATAAGGAATAAAAAACATTCAATTAACAGTATTTCTGAATTATTGATTCTAGCTATATTTTTTTCTAATTTCTCCTTGAATTGATTTTTCACGAGCCAATGTACTGCAAAACTAATGATATAGCTCGGTATTATACCCACACCTAACATCACGACAATGAAAAGTGTTTTAGCCCAGTCTTTATAGATCGGCATTAATACACCTAATAATAGTGCAATAAAAAGCAAAAATTCAAGCGTTCCTCGTAGAATAGTGAATGAATTGTTACTTATCCATGAACTTAAAATTTTCTTAGCCCCATAAAATTTCTTTAAATAAATACATAAATTATTCTTAGTCCATATCTTTGATTTTTCATTAGGTGCTTCTTTAAGTTGTCTATTAGATATCTTGCTGTCTACAGCCTCATCTTTGTTTATCACCTCTATATCATATATTTTACCTTTTTTGGGATTACTCATAAAAAATTTTTTCTTTTTTTTCTTTTTTTTCTTTTTACCATAAGTTTTTCCAGGCATACTGTTTACTCCCTTGTGATATTCAACTAAAAGTTGTTAATTTTTAAGAATATTATACCATAAATTTATCTGTCTCATATCACTAATGATAAAAAGCCTACCCAATGCAAAAAGTACATCAAGCAGGCAACTTTATAAATATGACAAATTAATACAGCCTGAAATGTTAATACAGGGCGCTAAGGGTAATTTTATCACAAAGGACTTATTTTTTATTACACTGGTATGACTGGAATTAAATTTATAAAAGGCAGTATCGAAATCAAAATAAGCGTCTTATTAAATCCTGAAATAAGACACAAGCAAGCCGTTAGTTTGATAGCCCTACCACCAAAAGCCGTAGTGTCCTTGCTTTTAAATAGTTTTAGTATTAATTCTCCGATTACTGCTACTCTATAAAAATAATACTCCTATAAATAAAAAACCTTTTATATGCTCCATTGCCGATTAAAAATTCTCTAAAAACAAAATATTGCTATGCGATAATCTACAACATCAGATTTAATATAACTGGTGCAGGTTGCATCACACTGTCTATGAACTCATGCAAATCAATTGTATCATGTGATAGTATCCCATTTTCTAATGGTACATCCCGGTTCAGAAGTTTTATAGCATTATTTAAGCAGCGTTTTGAATCAAGTAAATTTTACGGAATAAAAATGTTATAGGGGGGCTTTATATGAAAAAGTATAGTAAGTGTATTTTATTTTGTTTTATAACGTTAGCTATGGTGTTTTCTTTTGCTTCTATATTAAATTCTGTAACTTCTACTCCTCCTACAACGAATGCCTTTGACCCAGCAGTAGTTGTAGGAGTGGAAAGTATCACAAACAATAATCAACGTGAGTTCGATGGAATAAACTTAAAGAATGGATTTCATAAGTAAAAAAACAAAAAATATCCTCTCCTTAAAACACACAACAATTTTTTTAAAAATTATTCTGCAGTTAAAGCAATATTTGGAGTGATATGTAAGGATG
>JAVBJQ010000050.1:0-8044 GCA_031546905.1 Eubacteriales bacterium
TTCGTCTACATCACAAAAAATCTTTATTAGTAATTCTTCTTGCATATAAAATCCACCATCCTCTGCTTTTTTGGTCTCAAACTTATTTTAGCAGATTTTGGTCGGATTTTATTTTTTTGTTTATTTTCGTCGAACTCACGTTACAGTCCACCATTCTCAGGTTCATAAAAATAATCGCCCTGGTATGTTTGACCGACTGGCTCTCATACTTGAAAATTTGGGGCAGTGTTCGATAAAATCACCCTCATATTTTTACCCACCGAAACAGGTTTTGTCCCCTTGCTTTTCATAGCTTTAGAGCGAAAAGAGACAGTGAAAAAAAGAGTTGGTTAAACGTCGGCGTCAGAAATTAGAGGGTAGCGTCAGAATTAGCATCATATCAATTATGCTGTAGTTTCAGCCTAAATCTTTATTGGCTTTGCTGAATGGATATCCTCTCGCCTTTAGAGTACTGTTGCTTCTCGAAAGGTAGGTGATAACACATGAAAAGCATTTTACATGAGTTTTATTACGGCAACATCAGTCCAAACGAAAGACCTCTCGTCCAAAGTCCAGAGTGCAAGCAATTCCTCAAAATTGTAGCCGACAGCGAAGAAAAGTTACTAAAACTGCTGGATGGCAATGAAAAAGAGCCGCTACAAACTTTTTCCAAGGCACAGGGTGAGACTTAAGCGCAGTCTCAATCGCTGACGGTTTTGTCGAGGGATTTTGTGTAGGAATAAGGATTGCTATCAAGGTTATGGAAAAGAAATATTGAATCAATTTAATAAAAACAGACACAGAGCCTTCAAGTTAAAAGGCTTTGTGTCTGTTTCAAATTATTGCTTCAATGGCTCAGATAAAGCATCGATTAATAGTTTTATTAGTGTTTGGTCTGCTAAAAAACTAAATTTCATACAGTTATCATTGTAACTTCCACCCAATTGTCCATAGACTTTTAAGTCTCTGTTTTCAAATTCTAAAGAAATATAGGCATCCGAGTCAATATCTGCAATCCGACACTGACCTAAGAGTGTATCATCCAAAGTCTTTAGATTTGAAATATTCTCTTTAATTTGTTCATTTCGCATACAAAATTCATGTGATCCGGAAAATCCATATGACTTAACAAATACTTGAAATGCGGCACTTTCATCAGCAGAATATAAATACTCCATGTGGAATTCAGCATGTTTTGACTTAAAAAGGCAACTCTTATCATGAAACAATATTATCACACCCTTTTACTTTTATTTAAACTTGAAGTCATCAACCAAATTCAATGCTTTGTTGAAAACAAAATGAATATTTACCTTTGTTCCATCAGATAAAGTAACGATGTTTTGCATCTTTACCCATCCGTCAGTTCCTAGCCATCTCGAATCTGTCATAGGTATAGGAACTTCAGTAGCTCCCTGTAATGGATTTGATTGAACTTGTTTCATAGCTAATTGTTCATTAAGATTATTTGCAGCAATTCGTCCAATGCTATTACCTTTATTGGCCATTTGAGGGTTAGCCGTACCCTTAGAAACAACCTTAGTAGCCATTTTGCCACCACGGATTATATAGGATCCCACCATAAAAGGAATGAAAACAGCGGTTATATCCAAAGCTAAATAGAAGGCATTTCCCCACGTAGGATTTTTTATAAACTGATAAAGACTAAGACCAGCAAAAGCTACATCAAGTACCGTTTCAATAAATTTCCCACTAGGATCCACAAAGTTAACAGGATTATTATAGCAATAAACATACCGATTCACAGGGTCATTCACAAGATCTTTTGTCAAAAACCTACCCATAAATGGCATATAATATCTAGCGTTCAAATAATACATTTTCGTTTCGTTATCATAAAAATAACTGGCGTAACGAAATGGATTCTCATCACTCAAAAGTTTACCGTTGCCCAATACTTGTTTGTTGGTTGATTGGGTGATAACTCCAAAAGCATCATACCTGTATGTTACAACAACGGCTCCACCATCGTCAACCATCTTGGACACATTACCATGATTATCCAACATATACCAATAGGTTTTTCTGGTGCTTCCTGTGCAGTCAATCATGTTTAGCAACTTCCCTGCGGCGTTTCGTGTAAAGCAATATTTTAGGCGGTAATATTCATCCATTATATATGCCAAGTTTTGACCGTCATAAAAATAATATTCTACGCCGTTTGCGGTTGTCTTTTTGCTTCTTAACCGCTTATCGTTATACTCATATTCTCCTATCGTATTTCCTACTTGGCTAACAACCCTCACTAGTTGATTCAAGGCGTTGTAATTATACGTCCATGAGCCTTTTGTTAAGTTTCCGTTGCCGTCAAAGGTGTATTGGGTTCCCGTTGCAACAAGTTCGTTAGCTTGGTTGTATTGGAAGTTGGTGGTTGTAGTCGTAGTATTTTCTGTTACAACCATCTTGGTTCGATTGTAAAGAAGTCCACCATTCTCAGGTTCATAAAAATAATCGCCCTGTCTAGTCACAACCCCTACGTTAGAAGTATATTTTTCTCTTGTTAGCTGGTTGAGATTATCGTACAAATAATTGACTGTATATTGGTCTACGATATTTTTTTCTGTGACTACATTTCCATTTTTGTCGTACTCGTACTCTATGTTAACAATAAGGTTTCCGTAATAATCTTCTGTCGTTAGCTTTATTACTTTTCCTTCGGTATCATACTCTTTATAGCTCGTGTAGTTGTTGTTCGTGGTGCTGATAAAAGATTTTTTCTCATGACTTTCTGAATCATATAAATAAGACACACTTCCGTTGTTGCTGTCAAACACAGTTACATTTAAGTCATTAATATCATACTCAAATTTTGTAGCAGGGTTCGACGGAGAAACTGGCGAGTGCTTTATACTTAAAAGTTTATTGGTAGAACTGTAGGCATATGCCGTGTTGTTAGACAAGTTGTTTGCTGTGTAATATCCCACTCCTGTTAATCGGTTTAACTTGTCATAACTGTAGCTTGCGTGACTGTTGCCGTTTTTCATTGTTGATTTTAAGTTGCTGTTTTTGTCATAGTCATAGTTCCAGACTTCATCAGTTCCAACGTTCAATTGGGTAAGACGGTCTACGTTGTCATAGGCTGTAAAATTTATGTCTTTGCCATTTGGTAGTATTATTTTTGTTGGGTTGGCATTTTTGTCGTATTCATAAATTGTTTTTCTGCCCAAGGGGTCTGTTGTTTCTTTTACAAGTTCCAACTCGTTGTAAGCTATTTGGCTAGCGTTAACCAACATTCCTGTTTGTTTATTTCTATTTTTTATCTGCTTTATTTTTCCCGTTTTGGTGTATTCATATTCTGTTCTTAAATTTGCAGGGTTTTCTATCCCTGTCAGTTGGTCTAGAATGTTGTATTCACGATTGGTGATATTTCCCTTTGGGTCTGTTAATTGAGTTGGGTTGCCTCTTAAATCCCTTGTAAAAGATGTTGTGTTGCCCATTAAATCTTTTTAGACGACACATAATTTCCGTCACTGGTGTAGGTGTATTCAAACCGACTATTTTCGTCCACAAGCCGTATCATATCAAAATACATAGCACCGTTAGTTTGACCTTGTGTGCTAAAAGCAACCCGTATTTGTGTTGCATCGGCGTTTATGGCTTTTGCTTCCTCATAGCTAAGGGAAACAAAAGCAACTCGCCAGTCATTAAAAGTTCCCTTCAGGGGCAGGCTTACTTTTTCACCAATTTTATTTTGACTGGCATTTAATATTTCAAGCTTTATAAAGGCTCCCGCCTCATTTTCCCTAACATTTTCTGTTTTGACAAATGCGTATGCCGTGTAAGTTTTTCCAACCTTTAAAGGTTCGGCAAGGGTATTGTTGACAAAACCATTGCCACGTATCGTTCCTATCTTCATCATTTGCTTTCCGTTGAAAGCTGTAAAATCTTTGTTGGAGCTAACTCTTTCCACAACAGCGTCAGAACCGACGGATTTTTCCCAGTAGTCGGGAAGGGTTCCGGCAGTTAATGTTCCGGGGTATTCAAAACTTCCATTTTGAACAATGTTGTAGGAGCTAACGCAGGAGCTGTTGGCTCTTCCGTATTTTAAGGTGATATCATCAAACCAAACTCCCTTATTTCCATTGTTATAAGCCAAAGTAAGTGTAAGTGTTGTGTAATTTTGGGGAACAATATATTCCATTTCTTGAAACTCCCACGGATGGTAGCCATTTGTAAAGTCTTTATAAGTGGCTTTAACATTATCCACATACAAAATCATTCCGTAAAAAAACTTGCGTCCACCACATCAGAACCTGACTCATGGCTTGAAAATCCGGAAAAATATATAGTATCTCCGGCGCGTCCGTTAAGGTCTTTTAATGTGTAAGAAAGCGTCTTATTGGTGTTTAACTTTCCACGGATATAAGCAGAATTTACACCTAAGTGTCTATCATCGGTGTTAATAATTTTCTCTTCTTCTGAAAAACCTTCCCACGTCCAAAGCGAGGGACGCTTGCCGTCATCACTCATCTCAAACCCCGGATTTCCTAACATATTGTACTCATTAATGGTTGTTCCATCTTCTAATTGAACGTTATCAAACCACGCCGTACCTTTGTCATTTACAACAAACTCAAGTCTTGCTAGAACGGCACCCCCAGGCGAATTTGCAGAAGCAGCTTTTCTTGTCCAGTCATTTGTGCCTGTCGCCTTACCAATATTGGTAGATGTCACTATGGGAACTGCATTTTTGTCACACCATTGAATATTTGCCGTTGCACCGCCACCAGATTTATCCACACCTTCAGTTTTTACATACCAGCTTAAAATATATTTTGTATTTGGGGTAACCGGGAAAAGATAATTTGTTTGTAACTTAGGGATTTCAGCCTCAGTCTTCCCCGCGGAAATAAGTTTCATAGAATATCGTCCATTGACAGAAGTGGTTCCGTCTAGCAAAACGGATCCACTTGGCACTTGTCCATTTGACCTTACCCCAATCCTCCACTGGCGAGGAAAACTGCCTGATATATCCTCAAAGGAAGAATTTTTAATCAAGTTGTTTGCAATTCCCATACGTTTTGTTTGATTTACAATATCCCCATACGTGTTATATTGTGAAATCTGTGTGTTGGTCGTAGTGTTACTTGCACTTGTTAAATTTCTGTTGGCATCATATAAATAGTAACTCCCCTGTCCTAGCTGGTTGTTATGCTGTTTTAATTCACTTTTATAATTTTCTGGGTTTTGGTTTGCATTTATATATTCATAGCTTTCAAAAGTTTCATCAGGATAGGTTATTCTTGCTATATCATATTTAGAGTTTTTGGCAACGGCAATATCCGTATACGTATAGTTATATTTATTTTCAAAAGCGTCTTGCAATTGGGTAAGGACTAAATCCGTGTTCCATTCATAACTTGTCTTTAAGTTTAACCCAGCGTTGGTGGCATTATAGTCGTCTATTATTTCTTCGGGATTGCCACTGCTGTTACAAATATATCTTTTAACAAAAGATTTTGAGTCTGTAATATCTGTAATGGGTCTATTGTAATTGTATTTTGTTGTTATATTTGAGTCTTGCAGATTAGCTTGTGTAAGGCTTTTTTGAATTTCAACCACTTGGTTATTATCATCATATTTTACTGTGGTTGTGTTGTTTTCCCCATCGGTTATGGTTTTTAATTTATTATTTGGGTTATAGTCGTAGTTGATTGTATAAATAACCGCTCCTGTGCTAGTTTTTTTTGTAACTTTTTCAAGGTATTTTCCAAAAATATCATAGGAATAATCTACTGTTGGAATTTCATTTCCAGTAATTTGAATCAGCTTATTATTCTGGTAGGTCAAAGTTATATAACGATTGGAGGCATCTGTTATTCTAACCGGTCTATTATAATCGTCATAGCTTATGGTCGTGGTGTTGCCATTGGTGTCCTTATATTTATCAACATTTCCGTCGTTGTTAAAAAAAGTTTTTGCACCATCTGCATTTTCAAGAACATACTGACCTGACACGAAATCCTTTCCAAAAATTAGGTTAACACCAGGGGGACTATTGTAATCAGAGCCATCTTTAATAAAAATATATTTACCACCTGTTGTATTGCTATAGGTTACGATATTTTCATCAGCAAAATCAATTTTTGCAGCGAAATTATATGTCCAAAGTTCTCCGAAATAATAATTTTCTGGGGATTGACCTCTCGAATTATACGTTCTTACTACTTGAATAGGAACACCACGACCAGTTAAGGTAACGTCCACATCGCTAAATACTAAATTGCCATTAAAAACATTTACATCTCCGTCATAGGCATAGTAACTTTCTATTCCCAGTGGGTCAATTTCATATTGGACTGTTAGCTTAGGATTGGCGTGCTTATTTCATGGTTATCTGTTTTTAATAGAACTCCGTAATTATTGGCTATGTGGTCATTAGGAGAAAGACCATACCATTTTTTTAATAAATTGGTAATGTCAAACCGTTGATCTCCACTTTGGCTAACGCTGACGCTACTTTCTTCTTTAGTCATAAAGAAGGGAAATGTAACATCTCTTGCATTTCTTAAAAATTCACCAGTCATATGTTCGCTTGTTACTTGATGAAGGCTTATAACTTTTTTTGTAATTTGATTTTCTTTGGGAAGGTTTATGGAAACAGATAGGTAGGCTTGTAATATTTTTGCTGATGAAGGTAAGCTGGGGAGCATCGTAAATTTTATGAGGGCGTCGGTGGTTGTGACACTGCTATTTTTTTGTAAGGATATCTGATTTTGAAAATGTCCATCTTGGTCTAAAAAATGAATTGATTCTGAAAACACCTCTGCTAAAAATGTGCCATCTGGATTTCGGTATTCTTTTGAAAACAAACCACGCCGCTTTTCCATTTCTATAGGCACACCTATATTTTTTTTGTAATAGTCACTCAAATTATCACCCCTTTATCAGATATTTTATTAGAGCGATTTAAAGGTTATGAGTGTTGTATTTTATATTTACAAAATAAAGGTTGCAAAATGGAAAAGTTTATAAATTATCTGGTTGAGCACAAGATACAAATTTATGTAATAACATTAAGGTTAAGATTTTAAAAAAGGAACTGGCATAGGCACCAGCTCCACTTTTATGTTTATTACTTTAGATTCTATTTTTTGTTGAACTGGTGTAGTGGTCAGCCTTTTTTACGAAAAAATTAAACAGAGCAAGATTGCCATGTCTTATAGAATCTATTCTAACAGTATACTTCCCTTTTTCGGTTTAGGACTACTTCCATTTTGTTATAATAGATTTTCATAGGATTGCTTTCCGTACAAAACGCTCATAACAATTATCGTGTAGTCCTTTATGATATAAAAGAGGCTGAAGTTATTGACTATAAGCAATCTATATCCCTTTTCACCCATTATGTCATCATTAACCAATGGGCGAGAATAGGAATATTTGCATAAGTAAATTATATCATTTTGAATTTTATCAGTCAACTTATCAGTTGCCTGTGGAGAAGCCGGTTCAAATACTAAAATACTTGGGATAAAAATAATTATGGTTTTAAAATGACCTTGATACAATTATCAAGTTTCTTTTCGAATAAGTTGTACGCTTGCTCCCCATCTGCCAGTGGTAGCTGATGAGTTATAATATCAGTGGCATCGAATTTGCCTTTCTGTATAAGGGAAATAATTTCATCAATATACGTGTGGGCTGGACATTGCCCCATTTTCAGTGTAATATTTCTTGCAAAAAATTCACCTAGAGGAAAGGCATTGTACTTAGCCCCGTATACGCCCACAAGCATAACAGTTCCACCTTTTCGTACTGCATGAGATGCAATTTCAATAGCAGATTTAGAGCCACCTTGCAATTTTAAAGCAGATTCGATGATTTCTATTTTAGACATTTTGCCATCCATACCAACACAATCAATAACAGCGTCGGCTCCGCCCTTGGTAATTTCCTTTATAACGTGAGTTCGATGGAATAAACTTAAAGAATGGATTTCATAAGTAAAAAAACAAAAAATATCCTCTCCTTAAAACACACAACAATTTTTTTAAAAATTATTCTGCAGTTAAAGCAATATTTGGAGTGATATGTAAGGATG
>JAVBJQ010000088.1:0-20998 GCA_031546905.1 Eubacteriales bacterium
GTGTGCTCTTCCGATCTTAATATAAGTTTATTATGCAATATGCACAAAAACCATAGTTAATAATTGTACTTTGTCAATAATGTAAAAACTGACACTTTGATATAAATTTGAAAAAATATAACTAAAAAAATACTTGTTTTAACACACATTTTTATAAAAATATGTGTAGATAAATTAAATAGTTAATTTAAGTGACACTTCTTAAAAGATTGAAATAACAAAGTTTCAAGATAAATAAAAAATAAATACCCCAAAATTTAAAGGTATTTATCAGTCTATATTTTATGAAAAAAGTGACACTTAAATATGCACAGCATTAATTGGATTAACAGTATAAAATTTTGTACAAAGTAACAAAGTTTAAATCTGATCATAAAATTTGAGTAATTATTAAGCAAAATTATAATATTTGCTTGTCGAATAAAAGATTAAAAAGTATAATCATATTAAAGATATTAATATCTTTAATATAGAGTTAAATAATACAAATCTTCTGAACTATTATCTTTATCTACATTATTATTAATTGAGGAGGTACTCTTTATGTTGCGTTACAAAATTTTAAAAAATAGTCAAGATTATATTATTATTATTAGTGTTATCTATATAATTTTCTATATTGTTTTTATAAGTTCTTGTTTTGTTTTTGAATCGGTTTTTCTGGAAAGTGCTTGGGTAGTATATAGAAAGATATCATTATTTTTTAGTATTTTCGTAATTATAGTTTTTTTTGGTTTTTATCCGTTACATAAGATAAATAACATTTTTGGGTATTCTGTATTTGGTTTGATAAGCATGAATATATTCTTGCCAAAAGTGATTAAAAGTAATTCTTTCAGAGATAATATAGAGGAACTTTTATGTAATCTGGATAAGCTCCCTTCAAATAAGATGTTTTTTGCTACTACGCATAAAAAAATTATTAAAAAGATTGAACAAGGTAAGGAAGAAGGTCGGTTAGAAGTTCTTTATGAATTTAGATATGGTGAAAGGAGAAAAATAAATATTTCAAAGTTGGAGAAAAAACTTAACAAAAAAAGAACTTCTCTTAAAAAAGTTGAACGATATTTTATAGTTTTCAAGACTAATTAATTTATAACTTTTACTAATTACATACATAAAATTTTATTTGCTCAAACCTTCAGCCTAACAGCCAAAAGGTTTGTTTTTTTATTTATAAATCGTTATAACCCACACCACATATAGGTTTGAACCACTTCTTAAGGGGAATTTCCCCTTGAGTGACTATTTTTATGCCAAAGGTTACCCCGATTTCCCACGGATTTCCCTTGAGTTAGAAAAAATCCAAAAATTCATTAGCTTTTCAACTACAAAACAGAAGTCGAGTTCCGTGTTCAAGAAAATAAAAAAGAGCCCTCAACACTATATATTACCTAGTGTCAAGAACTCTTTACTCTTATATTATCTTAGTTAAAGTATCTTTTTAATAGTCCAGCGAACGCCATGCCATGTCTAGCTTCATCTTTACACATTTCATGAACAGTGTCATGAATTGCATCAAGGTTTAATTGTTTTGCTTTTGTAGCCAAATCTTTTTTACCTTGTGTTGCGCCATGTTCAGCAGCTACACGTAATTCAAGATTTTTCTTTGTGCTTACGTCAACTACTTCGCCAAGCAATTCAGCAAATTTAGCAGCATGTTCAGCTTCTTCAAAAGCTATTCTTTTATAAGCTTCAGCAACTTCAGGGAAGCCTTCTCTATCAGCCTGACGGCTCATGGCTAAGTACATACCAACTTCAGTACATTCTCCCATAAAGTTCATTCTTAAACCTTCAACGATTTCAGGATCAACATCTTTCGCAACCCCAATTCTATGTTCATCAGCAAAAGCTAAATCACCAGATTGTTCGGCAAATTTACTAGCAGGGGCATTACATTGTGGACATTTCTCAGGTGCATGATCTCCTTCGTGTACATAACCGCAAATTGAGCATACAAATTTTTTCATAAATCTTTCCTCCAATGATTTTAAAATTTAAATAATAATAATTATTTATAAATAATTTCTATCAATTAAATTATAGCATAAATAAGTATTTTGTCAATCATATTTGAAAATTTATATTGAAATATGATTCAAGAATTCTTCTCATAATTAATTTTTTATAGGTCTAAAAAAATAAAAATAATAAACTTTCTTAAAGCGGAAGTATGATTAGGGATAGTATAATAACGTTATTTTAATCAGATAATAGCAATATCATAAAGCTAATTCCACTTCCATTAATATTGTATCTTTGAAGTGGAATTATACTGATTATGTAATAATCTAGCTTCCTGTCTGCGTAAAAGGTGGCTAGAAGCCACCGATTTTCTCTTGACATAAAACCGATTATTATCCTTAACAGCTATAGCATAAACTACGAGGAGGATTGACTTGAATTATAATGTTAAAGATTGCGGCAATTATTCTGATATAACGATTTATTTAGACGAAGCATTTAGTCAAGAATTTGGACTTGATTTTAATGCAACAAAAGGGGTCGGAAAAAGGGCTCATCAAGAAATAAAAGATTTTTTAAGTGAGAAGTTTCCAGAAACAAATTTTAGGCAAGTTAAATTTATTTTAAGTGGTTTGGTGGTTGGTAGCATCTTGCTGTCGAAGGCAGATGTGGCAAATGCGGCTACCCTCGAAGGTAGTACGTTGCAAAACTCAAATTTGTCACAAACATATTACACCGTTAAAACGGGAGATACGCTTTATTTCATCGCTACAAAAAACGGAACATCAGTAGATGTATTGAAAACAGTTAATAATTTAAAATCAGATACGCTTTATGTTGGCCAAACAATCGTAGTGCCAATAAAACAAGTAGTGCAAGAAAACTATACCGTAAAGTCTGGAGATACACTTTGGACTATCTCTAAAAAATATAATTTAACGACTGATGAGCTCATGACTGCTAATAATTTAAAAACAGACAGCTTATCAATAGGGCAAATTTTAAAGATACCAGTTAAAAGCAATACACCAGCTCCATTGCCCGTTGTTACAAATGAATATGTTGTAAAATCAGGTGATACGCTTTGGGGCATAGCATCAGAAAATAATGTAACAGTAGATGCAATAAAAAGTGCTAATAATTTAAAAACAGATTCTTTGTCAGTTGGGCAAAAGCTAATCATACCTGTACCAAGTACAACAAGCAATCCCACAACAGCAGGGCTTAATAGTGCCATTGTAAGTAAAATAAAATATTTTCCATTTCCAAAAACCTCAACCTATACTCCATTTACAGATAATTATGCTGCACCAAGAGAATGGACTGCAACAGGATCAGTACAACGTTCTCATGAAGGTGTTGATATTATGGCACCTATGGGTCAGCCTGTCGTTTCTGTTTCTGATGGCACTGTCATCAGAAAAGGGTGGAGTGACACAGGAGGTTGGCGTCTCACTATTCAATTGGATGGAGTTGATAACGCAATTTATTATGCTCATTTTTCGGCGTATGCAAACAATATCAATGTAGGAACAAAAGTAACGGCTGGTCAAGTAATTGGATATGTGGGAAATACAGGGTATGGTCCAGAAGGCACATCCGGTAAATTTGATACACATCTACACTTTGGAATTTATAATACAAAAGATTGGACAACCATTGACCCATATAGTTATTTAAAATATCTTGAACCTAAAAGAAAATAATAAAAATAGCTCATGAAATGTTTACACTTCATGAGCTATCGCTGTGTTTATGGATAATAAATAATCAATATATTTATTGTTTTTTTGAGGTTAACAAATATTTTTAATATTCATAAATAACTTGTACAGATGCGGAAACAGTAAGCTGACCTTCTTGTACAGGTACTCTAGTATCAGCAGTGCTCATTTTAGCAGCCTCAGCCATATAATACACAGGAGTTGGGGAATAAGAACTTTGCTCAATTACTTCTACAGGTGCTGAAATAGATTTACTTAAAGTTTTTGCAATAACAGTTCCTTTTCCTTGTGCATCTACAATTGCTTGTGATAATGCTTCTTCATAATATTTTTTTGTGTCAGAAATACTGAATTGTATTCCACCATTGGAGTTTGCTCCAGAGGCAACTGCTTTGTCAAGAATAGTTCCTACTTTTGTTAAATCTCTTACGGTAACTCTAACTGAATTATTTACAGTGTAGCCAATAATTTTATTTTGTGTATTTGGGTCCACTTTAGAGTAGTCATATTTTGGATAAACACTGTAGTTTTGTGTTTGAATATCTTTTTCAGCAACACCTAAATCTTTTAAAAGTTTAATAATCGTGTTGATGGAATTTGAGTTTGATGCTTGTGCTTTGCTAGCATCTACGTCGTCTGTTTGTACGCCTAGGTTAAGATAGGCAATATCTGGTTTTACAGCAACGCTACCTTGGCCATTTACAGTAATTTTTCCTTTATTTGTTGTTTGCGGTGCAGTAGTAGTTCCAGCGTAAGCAACAGGCTGTCTGGTATAAAAATTGGCTGATACCAAAATACCCCCAATGATAACCGCTGTTATTATGCCACTAAATAGTTTTTTCATTTTCATCTTCTCCTTTTTTGTTGGTTTTCAACTTTTTATTTGTAATAAATTTTTTAAAGCAATATAGAACAATCACTAAAATAATAATTATCATCAGGATTGGCAATATAAACATGGAGATTAAAAGCAAAATCCACTGAAAAAATGTTCCGATTGCATGGATGGAACTCATAAAATTACTTTTCATTCTTTCTAATAAAGAATTTGAACTTGAAAATATTTCGGGTGTTTTTTCAGATAAAGTAACGTTTATGGTAGAAAATTCAACAAGACGGTCCCAATTTAACAATTGGCTTTTGCTAGACTCTATCTCATTTCTAATTTGCGTTAATCGGTCTTCTAAAAGAACCACATCTTCTAATTTTTGAGCTTTTTCTAACATTCCCAAAACTCGTTCATATTCTATTTGTTTTACTTTTACACGGCTGTCTGTATCAATGTATTGTGCTGTGACGTTTTGGGTATTTTCACTTTCGGATATTTTTTCACCCAACCCCCAAAGGGATTCACGGGCTGCATCATAATTCTGACTTGGAATTTTTAAAACAAGATTACCTGTTTTATAACTTTTTTTGGTTTCACTATCAGAAAATGAAACATAAGCGTTAGATGATTCAATATATCCCCCCATTGTCAAAACAGATTGACGAACTTTGCTATTTGCTTCGTCAAAGTTTTCTACCACCAAGGAAACATTTGCATTTTTAATTATTTTCAGATTGTGAACAGCAGTAATTGGTGCGTCAGGAGCCATGCTGGGAGTTTGAGAAGTATTATAACTGGTAGTGGTTGTGCTAGTTCCATTTCCATAACTTCCTGACTGCCCAGTATTTGCCCCATCTTCTTTTGCATAAGAACCTCTGGAATCTGTGGCCATAGCAGGTGGAGCTGAAGCAGAAGGTGCAATAGCCACCTCAGTTGCCGTACTAGAAGGCGCTAGTGATTCATAATGTCTAGCAGAGCAAGATGTAAGAGTTGCTGTAATTAAAATACAAAAAAGAGACAACTTAATTTTATTTACCTTCATGATGATACACCGCTTTCATATCTATAATATTTATATTAATGGTTGAAAAATTAGAATTTGTATTATAGCTTTCAAGTTGGCTGTTATAAGCTTCAATGTTGCTTGTCAATGAGTTTAGTTTTTCATCAAGCAGTAGGAGTTGCTTTACATCCGTTACTTTTTCAAGAAGGGCTGTAAGTCTATCACGTTCTATTACTAGTGCATTCACCGCATTTTGTGTATCAAGATAAGCATATGTCACATCATCGGTTTTCTCATATTGTGAAACAACGTTTCCTAAGGAGGCAAAGTAAGTAAGCGTAGATTCATAATCTCCAACGGGTACTTTCTTCATAATCATAGAAGTTCTTTTTTTGTTGGTATAATAAGTTTGGGAGGATTCTGTAAGAAGGTTTGAGTTATTTATTTTATTTATTGTTTCGTCAAAATTTTCTGTCTCAATTGAAATAGAATAATTTTTTATTATTTTTTTTTGTAAGTCAGCATCTTTTTGTATATAAGATTTTAAAGGAGCCTGCTCGACACCATATCCTCTACGTGATCTTGAATCTTGTTGGGCTGTTTGGGCAACAACATTTTCGTCTACTTCTGATATATCCACTTTTAAGGTTGCAGGATTTTTCATTGCTATTTTACCTTGAGGTGCTTCTGGCGCTGCAGTATATTGTAGAGGTTGTTCATTTACAGACATTTGATGAAAAGCAGTTGCTACGACAAAAAGTACAAGAAAAGAAGCGACAACATACCAATATTGATGAAAGTAGTAATTTCTTTTTGGAGAAATTTCATTTTTTAACTTTAACATGGTTTCTATATGAAAATTTTCAGGTAAAGGAATCTCAGGTAATTCCTTTACTCCTGAAATTATATTCTGCATATAAATAAGTTCGTCATTACAAGATGTACAGTTTTTTATATGTTCTTCAAATGATACTCTTTCTTCTTGATCAAGCATATCATCTAAATAGGAACACATAAGCACTGTTACTTTATAACAGTCCATTTTGTTTACCTCCTTTCAACTATCTTGACGTTTTAAATTTTATTTTGTTCCATCATTTTTAAAATAATTTCTTTTAATTTATTTCTTCCCCTTGAGATTCTTGATTTCACTGTTCCAGTCGTAATATTTTTCATTTCAGAAATTTCTTCGTAGGAGTATCCCTCTATGTCACGTAACATAATAATTTCTTTATGTTCAGGCGAAAGCGCTTGAAAAGCTTTTCCAATATTTTTCAACGATTCTTTTTTAAAAAATGCTTGCTCTGGTGAAAGTTCTTTTGATTCAGCTTCTATTTGTAAAGTACCTTCTTCTGTTTCAATATCCATATCAATGGAAAGGGTATTTTTGTTTTTTCGTTTTCGTAGTTCATCAATACAAGTGTTTCCTGTAATGGTGTAAACCCATTTTTTAAAATTTTTGTCGTCTTTGCAACTTTGTATATTTTTATAAATTTTAACAATGACATCTTGGGAAATATCTTTTGCATCTTCTACGTTTCCCATAAATTTATAGGCATAATTAAAAATTAACTTTTCATAATTTTTAATAAGGGTTTCGAAAGCAGCCAAATCATTACTCATGGCTTTTTTTATAAGAAGTTTTTCTTTTTCATCAATCAAGTTTCTCACCTTACCTTTCCTAAAGCACTTAACCCTCAGCATTGAAAAAATTCTCTTTTCATAATAGTAATTTTATCAATGTAAACTACTATTTGCAATATTAAATATTTGTCAAGCCTCTAGCGTAGTTTGATAATAGTATCTATGTTTATGAAAACCCAGTGAAGGTTTGTGGTTTTCACCCTATAGATGCTAACGTTTTACAAACTACAATAGTCAGTCATAAAAAATAAAAAGAGTATTTTGTAACATTATTTTTCTTGTAATTTACGGTAAATTATATTAAAATTGGTTTTAAGTGGAGTAAAGTGGTTGCAAGTGGGGAAGTAGGTGAGGGAAATGTTTATTGGTGAATATCAACATACAATAGATGCTAAAGGTAGGTTAATTGTGCCAGTAAAATTTCGTGACGGACTTGGGGAACAGTTTGTTGTTACAAAAGGTCTTGATAATTGCCTATTTGCCTACACCCTTGAAGAATGGAAAGTTTTTGAAGATAAAGTAAAAAACTTACCACTTTCCAATAAAGATGCTCGTAAATTTGTAAGATTTTTTTTCTCAGGAGCAACCGTATGTGAAATTGACAATCAAGGGCGTATTAACCTTCCACAAAATTTAAGAGAATATGCCAACATCGTGAAAGACATAATATCAATTGGAGTCTCAAACAGGATTGAAATTTGGGACAAGCTCAATTGGGAACTATATAACGGAGAAGAAAATTTTATTGACAATGCACTGGCTGAAAAAATGTCAGAGCTTGGGATATAAATCATATTAAATAAATTCGGCTCTATGAAATTTAGTCGAATCCGTATTAGCAATGGGGCAATAAAAAAATGGAGATGGTTTTTAAATGGAGTTTAATCATGTTTCTGTGATGTTAAACGAATGTATTGAACAATTGAATATAATAAAAGATGGGATTTATGTAGATGGAACTTTGGGTGGCGGTGGTCATTCAGGTGAAATTTGTAAAAAGTTAGCAGGTGGACGATTAATTGGCTTTGACCAAGATTCAGATGCAATAAATGCTGCCAGCAGACATTTGGCTGACTTTGAAAGTAAGACAACCTTTGTACATGACAATTTTTGTAATATAAAAAGTCAACTTCAACAATTAAATGTTGAAGCTGTTAATGGCGTTTTGCTTGATTTAGGAGTTTCGTCCTTTCAATTAGATGAGCCGTCTAGGGGATTTTCCTATATGCACGACTCAAAATTAGATATGAGAATGGATGTTAGAAAATCAAAAAGTGCCTATAGCATTGTGAATACGTACGATGAGAAAACACTTACTACATTAATACAAGATTTTGGTGAAGAACGTTGGGCCAAAAGAATTGCCCAATTTATTGTAGCTGAAAGAAAAGAGAAACCAATTGAAACGACTTTTGAACTGGTAAGTGTTATTAAAAAAGCGATTCCCAAAGAAGTCAGAAAAGATGGCGCACATCCAGCAAAGCGGACGTTTCAAGCCATTAGGATTGAAGTAAATGAAGAACTGAATATTTTAAAACAAGCAATATTTGATATTTGCGATATGCTTGAAACAAATGGAAGAATTGCCATTATCACTTTTCATTCCTTAGAAGATAGAATCGTAAAAAATGCTTTTAGAGAGCTGGAAGACCCTTGTGCGTGTCCTAGAGAGTTTCCTATGTGTATGTGCGGAAAAAAATCCAAAGGCAAAGTAATAACAAGAAAACCAATTTTGCCTTCAGAAAATGAGGTTGAGCTAAACCATAGGTCAAGAAGTGCTAAATTAAGGGTTTTTGAAAAAAGATAATAATACGAATTTATTGCCAGAAAGGTATAGATTGTGGGGGGATTTTTTTTGGATACAGCGAAAAAAATAAATGAAGAACATTATAATAATTCGTCTACCGCATATGAATTTGACAGACAACAACGAACGAAAAAAAGACAAGAAAATGAACTAAAGAAAACAAATCAAATAATTAGGCCTATTAATAAAGCAAAATTATTTAAGTATGTTGTTTCTTCTATATTTGTATTTTGTGGTTGTTTGGTTTTTGTGGTTTTTTATTCGAGAGTGACATTTGAACAAGCAAGCCTTTCAAAGTTACAAAAACAATATAAAGAAATTCAAGATCAAAATGCTATTTTAAAGGCAGAACTGGATGATAGTTTTGATATTAAAAAAGTAGAAGAAATAGCAAAAACTAAATTAGGAATGGCAAAGCCTGAAAAATATCAAGTGAGATATATTAATGTTCCCAAGCAAAGCTATACGATTCAAAAAGAGCCAGTAGAACAAAAAGATAATCCTACGTTTAGTTTATCTAGTATTAAAAATTTGGTAGTGCCATTTTTTAAAAAAGAAAAATAGTACATATAGAAGCCAATTAGTAAAATTTGAAATGGAAGTGTAATAGGATGAGTAAGCAAAAATCACCAAGGCGTAAGCCCATGAGTCGACAAAGAAAAGAAAGTATTCAATTACGTAGTAGACTTTCTTTTGTACTTTTTTTATTTACTGTATTCATGTCCGTTATTACAAGCAGGGTTTTTTATATAAAAATTGTTCATGGCGAAGAATATACTAAAAAAGCAATGACACAACAGACCAACAACGTAGATCGAATTATAAATCCCAACAGAGGTAGCATTTTAGACAGAAATAAACAGACGTTGGCAGTGAGTAAAACTGTTTATAATGTAATATTAGACCCTCGTGTCTTGGCTAAATTAGACGATACAAAAGAAAAAGAAAAAGCAGCAAAAGAAACAACCATTACCGAAATCAGTAGAATATTAGAAATTCCACAAGAAAAATTAAGAGGTTATATACAAGTTGGGGCAGATGGAAAACCTGCTCAAGATACTAGCTATTTGCCTATTAAGAAAAAAGTTTCGGGCAAAGTAGCGGATGAAATTAAAGGACTAAAATTAAAAGGTGTTTGGCTGGAAGAAGATACAAAAAGAAGTTACACCTATGATACATATGCAGCACAAGTAATTGGTTTTATGCGAGGAGACTCCAAGTGGGGAATTGAAAAATTTTATGATGACTTAATGAAAGGTGTTCCTGGAAGAACGTTTAGGACGCTGGAAGAAGATAATAATGCAGTTACCCAGCAAATTCCACCAAGGCAAGGATATTCAGTGGTGACAACGATTGATCAAGTGATTCAAGGCTATTCAGAAGAAATAGCACAAGAAGCAGGTAAAAAGTATGAAGCAGAGCACGCTTCTGTTCTCGTAATGAATCCCAATACTGGTGAAGTTATATCGATGGCGGCATATCCTACTTTTAACTTAAACAATCCAACAGAGAAGCCAGCTGTTTATGACCCAGCGTTTGATGCAACTTGGAGAGGAATGAGCGAAGAAGATAAACTTACTTACATGAATCGAGTGTGGAACAATTTTAATATTGTACACACCTTTGAGCCAGGTTCTATTTTTAAGCCAATGGTAATTGCTGCTGCACTAGAAGAGAACATTATATCACCACAAGATACATTTTTTTGTGGAGGATCCTTGCTTGTGGCAGGGTCACCAAGATATTGTTGGAATCATCAAGGGCATGGAGATTTAAATGCAGAAGGAATTTTAGCAAATTCATGCAATGTTGGTATGATGCACATTGCGGCAAAAATGGGAAGAGATATATTCTATAAATATGAAAAAGATTTTGGATTCGGTGAAAAAACAGGTATTGACCTTCCAGCAGAAGCAAGTTCTGATGAGCCACTCATTTATTCAAAAGCACAGTTAAATGTAGTAGAACTTGCAACCAGTTCTTTTGGACAAGGTTTTAACTGTACTCCTATTCAAGTTGTAAATGCTTTCGCCGCTGTTATTAATGGTGGAAAATTAATGAAACCATATGTTGTTTCACAAGTAATTGATGCGAATGGAAATCTTGTAAAAGAAAATACACCAAAAGTTCAACGAAAAGTTATTTCACAAGAAACTTCCGATATGGTAAGACGTTATTTAAAAACGGTTGTTGATACTGGTACAGGTAAAAAAGCAAAAATAGAAGGCTATGCAATTGGTGGAAAAACAGGTACGGCTCAACAAGCAGTCAGAGTTGATGAACAATATACGATTACTTTTATGGCATTCTTGCCTGTAGAAAATCCACAATATATTGCCCTTGTTTTAATTGACAAACCAAAGCCTTATATTGAGGGTAGCGGTTCCGCGGCTCCTATGTTAAGAGAACTTTTAGAAAAAATAATTAGTTATAAAGCAATCGAACCTTCTAATGAAATTAAAAAAAGTGATAATAAGCAACCAACTGAGCCAAATACCGTTGTTGTTGACAATTATATCGGTAGAACACTCCTTGAAGCCACCAACAATATTTCTGATATGGATTTGGATTATGAATTAGTAGGAAGTGGAACTGTGGTTACCAATCAAGTTCAAAAAGCTGGCTCACAAGTTCCCAAGGGAACAAAAATAATTTTATATATAACAAAAGGTGATGATAGTAAAAATTTAACGACAATTCCAGATGTAATTGGTCTTACAAAAGCGGAGGCAGTAGAAAAAATAAAAGCGGCAAATCTTATTCCTATATGTGAGAATGATACGCAAGCTCAAGCTCAAGCAGGAGGGCAAGTAAAAGCCCAAGCCCAGCCTCAAGTACAAGACACAGCCATCGTAGTCTCACAACTACCTGAATCAGGTGCAGAAGTGGAAACAGGAATAGAAATTAAACTAAAATTTGATAATTAAAGGCAAAGAAAGTTATTTTTTAGCCTTCGTCTCAATAAAATATAAGTGGAACATACTTTATTAAAATATTTTATTGAGACGGAGGCTTTTTATGGAAAAACCAACAATAGGAGTTAAAAAAAGGCTGCTATTTTTTTTGCTTGTATTTGAAATAATGCTAGTTGGACTTGTTGTTAGAGTAGCATACATAGAAGTGTTTAATGCAGAGTTTTTGCAAAAAAGGGCGTATGAGCAGCAAACTCGTGACAGATTGATTGCCCCACAAAGAGGAAGCATACTCGATCGGAATATGATACCCCTTGCTGAAACAGAAACTGTTTCAAGCGTAAGTGTTATTCATTCTCAAATTAAAAATGAAGAAGAAGTAACCAAACTATTGTCAGAAAAATTATCTTTAGATTACGAAACTGTGTTAAAAAAAGTAAAACGGAATGTAGCCCTAGAAAGAATAAAAACAAAAGTGCCAAAAGAGATAGCAGATGAAATCAGAACAAGTAAAATCCCTGGTATTGTTGTGGATGAGGATATAAAGAGAGTGTATCCTTACAGTACACTTCTTTCGCAAGTGCTTGGTTTTGTTGGAAAAGATAACCAAGGGATTGTGGGTCTTGAGTCAAAATATGAAGAATATCTAAAAGGTGAAGTAGGAAAAATTTTAACAGAAACGGATGTTAGGGGAAGAGAGCTAAAAGATAGTTCTCAAATGCGAATTGAGCCAATAGAGGGTGGAAACTTAGTTACATCTGTCGATGTCATTGTGGAACAATATGCAGAGCAAACGCTAGCAAAAGTAGTAGAAGCAAAATCAGCAAAAAGAGGTTCTATCATTGTAATGAATCCGCAAAATGGTGAAATATATGCCATGGCAAGTAAGCCTGATTTTGATTTAAATGAACCTTTTACGATTAATTCCCCAGAACTTTTAAATACATGGAGTACATTGTCAAGTGAAGAACAAAATAAACAATTAAATCAAATGTGGCGGAATTTTAATATTAATGACACTTATGAACCTGGTTCAACTTTTAAGATTGTGACGTCAGCTGCGGGACTAGAAGAAAAGGTAGTTACCTTAAATGATACATTCAATTGCTCCGGTGCTAGGGTTGTAGCAGGAACTACTATAAAATGTTGGCGCTTCCCAAGAAACCATGGTACAGAAACTTTTATTCAAGGTGTACAAAATTCGTGTAATCCTGTTTTTATGGAAATTGCAGAACGCCTAGGACCAGAAAAGTTTTATAAATATATGAAATCATTTGGGTTTAGGGAAAAAACTGGTGTAGATCTGCCAGGGGAAGCAGTTGGGATTATGCACGACTTAAAAAAAGTCGGACCAGTAGAACTTGCAACCATGAGCTTTGGGCAATCGTTTCAAATAACACCTTTGCAACTGTTACGTGCAGCTTCCGCTGTTGTAAATGGCGGAAATTTAATTACCCCACATTTTGGTTTGAAAGTGGTAGATAAAGACCAAAATGTGATAAAAGAATTTAAATATGAAAAAGGCAGGCAAGTTATATCAAAAGAAAATTCGGATATAATGAAAGAAGTACTAGAAAGTGTTGTGGAAGTGGGCACAGGAAATAAAACATACATACCGGGATATCGGGTTGGTGGAAAAACAGCAACCTCCGAGAAGCTCCCACGTCGTAATGGAAAGTACATTGCCTCTTTTCTTGCCTTTGCTCCAGCAGAAAACCCTCAAGTAATTGCTCTTGTTCTTATTGATGAACCACAAGGGGTTTATTATGGAGGTCAAGTTGCGGGACCTGTGATGAAAGAGCTTTTTACCAATATATTACCTTACTTAAAAATTCAACCTGAATATTCAGAAAAAGAATTGAAAATGGAAGAAGTAATAGATGTAGAACTTCCCAACTTGTCAGGCGAAAAAGTTAGTGTTGCCAAAAAGAAACTGACTGATTTAAAATTAAAATATGAAATATTGGGAACGGGAGACTTGGTAAAAAAACAATTTCCGCTGCCTTCTGAAAGAGTAAATCAAGGTAGTAAAATAAAAATTTATACAGAGTAGACTGTTATACAAAATAAAAAAATGAGGATGAGGTGCTGTTATGTTTCTTACAAATATGTTAGAGGGAATGGAATATGAAATAATTAGCGGAAAAGATGTAGATATTTCTAATATACAATATGATTCTAGAAAAGCGGAACGTGGCACCTTGTTTGTCTGTATACAAGGATTTAAAAATGATGGGCATGATTTTATAAAAAATGCAGTGGAAAAAGAAGCAGCAGCCATTTTATGTGAAAAAGAAGTTGCTTGTGACGAAAATGTGACGGTAGTGAAGGTGAAGGACACAAGAGTAGCGCTGGCGAAGGTGGCTGCTAATTTCTATCAGCATCCCTCTAAAAGTTTAAATCTTATAGGAGTAACAGGTACAAATGGCAAAACAACCACAACGTATTTATTAGAAGCCATTTTAAAAGAAGAAAAAAGAAAGACAGGAATTATTGGCACCATCGAAAATAAAATTGGAGATAAAGTTTTAAAAACAGAAAGAACAACTCCTGAGTCATTAGAGTTACAACAACTTTTTGATGAAATGAAAAAAAGCGATGTAACAGATGTGTTAATGGAAGTTTCTTCTCATTCTCTTGAACTAAGCAGGGTAGAAGGTTTGTTTTTCCAAGTAGGAATTTTTACCAATTTAACACAAGACCATTTGGATTTTCATGGTACAATGGAAAATTACATAAATGCCAAATCAAAGCTTTTTAGAATGTGTAAATATGGAATCGTAAATGTAGATGACGTTTATTCCACTAAAATTATCAACAGCTCAACTTGTGAAATAAAAACAGTTGGAATAGACAGTAATTGTGATTTTAAAGCAGAAAATATAAAAAATGCTCCCGAAGGAGTATCTTTCAGCATAAAAATAGATGGAAAAGATGAATTTTTTAAACTTCAAATACCAGGTAAATTTACAGTATATAATGCACTTGGGGTTATTGTAGCTTCCTTATCAATGGGAATATCCCTTGAAACCATACGAGTTGCACTTGAAAATTATAGTGGTGTAGCAGGGCGAATTCAGAAAGTTCCAACGAATAAAGATTTTTCTGTTATTGTAGACTACGCACACACACCAGACGGGCTAGAAAATGTATTAAAATCTGTAAGAGAATTTACTCAAAATAAATTAATTACGGTTTTTGGCTGTGGTGGTGACCGAGATAAAACCAAAAGACCCATTATGGGCAATATAGCAGGGGTTTGGTCAGATTATTGCATTATTACCTCAGACAATCCACGAACAGAAAATCCAGCGGATATTATTAATCAAGTGGAAGTAGGGGTGATGGATTCCTCTTGTGAATATGAGAAATTTACAGACAGACGGGAAGCAATTAAAAGAGCCATTGCAATAGCAAAAAATGGAGATATCGTTGTTATTGCTGGCAAAGGTCACGAAAATTACCAAATTTTTGCCAATGAAACAATTCATTTTGATGATACAGAAGAAGTAAAAAAAGCACTGGCGGGAGGAACTTTAAATGAAACCAATTAGTTTAAAAGAAGCTGTTAAAGCAGTTAATGGCAGATTATTAAACGAAAAAATAAGTCCTGAGGTTGAAATATTTATTGTAGGCATTTCAATTGATAGTCGAAAAGTTTCAAGGGGAGATATGTTTGTAGCCATTCATGGTGAAAATATGGATGGACATGACTATATTGAAATGGCTTTTGAAAAGGGTGCCACTTGTGTCTTGTCAGAAAAGGAAATAAAAACAGATTATCCTGTTATTTTCGTTGAAAGCACGAGAAAGGCTTTCATGGATTTAGCAGAATATTATAGATCTCTTTTTGATATAAAAACAGTAGCGGTTACAGGCAGTGTAGGCAAGACAACAACAAAAGATATCATTGCTTCAGTTTTAATGCAGAAATATAACATAATTAAAACCGAAGGAAATTTTAACAATGAAATAGGGCTTCCTTTAACTGTTTTTAATATAGAAGAACAGCACGAAATTGCCATTTTTGAAATGGGAATGAATAATTTTAATGAAATACATAAATTAAGTAAAATTGTAAAACCAGACTTAGCAGTGATAACCAATATAGGAGTTTCACATATAGAAAACCTGGGAAGCAGAGAGGGAATTTTAAAAGCCAAGTGTGAAATTTTTGATTTTATGAAACAAGGCGGAAAAGCAATTTTAAATCATGATGATGACTTGCTGAAAACCTTAGACGGAAATTTAAATTTTGATATTTTATTTTTTGGAACCAAAGAATTTGAAAAATGTGCTTTATATGCAAATGAAATAGAATCCTTAGGGCTAGAGGGAATCAAAAGCAACATTGAAACAGAAATGGGAACCATTAAAATGCAAACAGATATTCCGGGAAGTCATATGGTAACGAATGCCCTTGCAGCAGCAACAGTAGGGAGTTGTCTTGGTCTTTCTTTAGACAAAATAGCAGTAGGGATTAAAAATTTTTCACCAACCAACATGAGGATGAATATAAGCAAAACAAAAAGTGGCAAAACTTTAATTAATGACGCTTATAATGCAAGTCCTTCTTCTATGGAAGCCGCCATTAATGTATTGGTTGAATCAAAAGGTAAAAAAGCTGCCATTTTAGGAGATATGTTTGAGCTTGGAAGTTTTTCAGCGGAATACCATGAAAAACTTGGAATTTTTGCTTCTCAAAAAGGAATAGATGTTATTATTTGTATTGGAAACTTTTCACAATCAACCTTTAGAGGTGCGAAAAAATATGGAAAGGAAAATCAAACTGTTGTATACTTTGACACACAAGAAAAGTTTTTTGATTCATTGGATCTAATTGGTGATTCTGAAACAATTTTAGTGAAGGCTTCAAGAGGAATGCACTTTGAAAAAACAGTTGATAAAATATTGGGGTGAATGAAATGGACTATTCTCTTACAACGGCTATATATGCTGTTTTAATTGCGTTTATTATAAATATATTATTATGTCCCATCATAATACCGTATTTAGTGAAACTTAAGTTTGGGCAAAATGTTAGAGGCGATGGCCCTGAAACCCATTTAAAAAAGCAAGGTACACCCACCATGGGGGGCATTATTATTTTAGTTAGTTTTGTCATTGCTTCTTTATTTTTTTTAAAAGGAAATTATGATGGTATTGCAGTTATGCTTGTTACCATTGGTTTTGGAATCATCGGTTTTTTAGATGACTATATTAAGGTAGCAAAAAAACGCTCGATGGGACTTCGTGCTCACCAAAAAATTATAGCTCAGTTAGTGGTTACTGCCTTGTTTTGTGGCTATATGGTAATGTTTAAACAAAATAGTGCTTCGCTGTTAGTTCCTTTTACCAATAGTCTTTCCATTCATATAGGGCTATTTTATGTGCCATTTTTATTTTTTGTTATGATTGGAACGGTAAATAGTGTTAATTTAACAGATGGGCTAGATGGGCTTGCCTCTGGTGTTACAGTTCTTGTTTCTACTTTTATCGTCTTTGTTGCATGGGCAAGTAAAAGTGGAGTTATGCCAATTTCAGGAGCCGCAGTTGGAAGTCTCTTGGGTTTTTTACTTTTCAATTCCTATCCCGCAAGGGTTTTTATGGGCGATACTGGCTCACTTGCATTAGGTGGATTTGTTGCAGCAACAGCATTCATTTTAAATATACCACTATTTATTATTATCATTGGCTTGGTTTATGTAATAGAAGCTTTATCTGTTATTATTCAAGTTACAAGTTTTAAATTAACGGGAAAGCGGGTTTTTCTTATGGCACCCATTCATCACCATTTTGAAAAATTGGGGTGGTCGGAAACAAAAGTTGTTACGTTATTTTACATTGTAACCGCTATTTGTTGTCTGGTAGGGTTTTTAGGAGCGAAAAATATTTTTTAGCAAGTAAAAAGGATACTAAATGTTTGGGTTATACGACACTGCAAACGTGTGACGTCTGTAGTTAGCTATAGGAGGAATATAATGAATTTTGAAAATAAAAAAGTATTAGTAGCGGGAGTTGCACGAAGTGGGGTTTCGGCTGCTGTATTACTAAAAAGGCTAGGTGCTGACGTTATTGTCCAAGATATAAAAAGTGCAGATAAGCTTGGTGAAAATGTTGAACTATTAGAAGCGAAAGGAATACAATTATATTTAGATAAAAATCCAGATGACATCGTAGCAGAACAAGATTTAATTATTGTGAGTCCAGGTGTGCCTGGTGACTTGCCATTTTTCGAAAAGGCAAGAGAGACAAATGTTCCAGTTTGGTCAGAAATAGAATTTGCATATTCTTTAACAAAATGTCCGATTGCAGCGATTACAGGAACAAATGGAAAAACCACCACCACATCGTTAACAGGTGAAATACTAAGTGCCTATTTTCCTTATTCTCAAGTGGTAGGAAATATAGGAGTTCCTTTTTCTGAAAAAGTGTTAGATTTAAAAGAAAGTAGTTATGTAATTGCTGAAATTAGTAGTTTTCAGCTTGAAAACATACATAAGTTCAGACCAAAAATAACCGCAGTTTTAAATATTACCCCTGACCATTTAGATCGACATAAAACATTTGAAAAATATATAGAAGCAAAAGAAAAAATATTTATGAATCAAATAGAAGAAGATTTTTGCATACTTAATAATGATGATGAGTATTGTAAAAAAATGAAAGATAAAACAAAAGCAAAGGTAATGTTTTTTAGTAGAAAAAGTTTACTAGCAGAAGGTGTATTTCTTCATGAAAATGCTATTTATGTAAAATGGGATAAATTAGACGATAAAATTGTAGATCTAGATGATTTACAAACAGTTGGTGTTCATAACATTGAAAATGCCATGGCGTCGGCCTGCATTGCCATATGTGCTGGTGTTCCCCTAGAACTTATAAGAAAGATAATTAAAAATTTCAGGGGAGTAGAGCACAGAATAGAATTTGTTACAACCAAAAATGGTGTAGATTATTATAATGATTCAAAGGCAACAAATCCTGATGCGGCAATTGTAGGAATAAAAGCGATGAAGAAACCGGCTATTATTATTGGTGGTGGTTATGATAAGGCATCCGATTTTAGCGACTGGGTAAAAATGTTTCATGGTAAAGTTAAATATTTAATTTTAATCGGGGAAGTAGCAGACAAAATTGCAGAAACGGCAAAAGCATATAATTTTAATGATTTCGTAAAAGTAAATTCCTTAAAAGATGCAGTTGAATTGGCATATAATAAAGCTGAGTTCGGAGATTGCGTTTTGCTTTCGCCAGCTTGTGCCAGTTGGGATATGTTTGATAATTATGAACAAAGGGGCGAATTGTTCAAACAATTTGTTTTAGGTTTATAAAGCAGTTAGGGGGCAAAAAATGGAACGGGCAGTGTCAGGAAGAAGAACAAAGATTAATACCAGAACTGGGCGTACATCAACTAGAAGTATTGAGGAAAAAAATATTGGTCATGGAAAGTATTTTGATTTTACCGCTTTTTTTATTATTGTGCTTTTAGTTCTTTTTGGAATTATTATGATTTTTAGCGCAAGCTATTACTATGCACTTACCCATCCAGCATTTAATGATATGTATTATTTTTTAAAACGACAGTTTTTATGGGCTATTGTAGGCTTTGCTGCAATGATTATTATGATGAACTTTGACTATCATTTATTAAAGCGATTTTCGGTTATGCTTTATATATTTGCGAATATTTGTCTCATACTGGTAAAACTTTTTGGTAAAGAAGTGTATGGTGCAAAAAGATGGCTTGAACTAGGGCCCATCAAGTTTCAACCTTCCGAAGTGGCAAAGATTGCAGTTATATTAATTTTAGCTACCTTTATATCCAATAATAGAGGAATATTAAAAACGTTTAAAGGATTTATGATTTGTAGCTCAATTGCAGTTTTGCCAATCGCTTTAATTGCAATCGAGAATATGAGTACGGCAATTGTAGCGGCTGCAATCGGCTTTGGAATTATTTTTGTGGCAAGTCCAAAAATTTGGTACTTTGTGTTAATGGCAACACCAGCAGTTGCTGCCATGGCTGGAATGATTGTCATGCCCGGGGCGGCCTTTCGTCTGACACGTGTTAAAACTTGGCTGGACCCATTTGCAGATGTAACCGATGCAGGATTTCAAACCGTTCAATCACTATATGCAGTTGGCTCAGGCGGTCTGTTTGGTCTAGGTCTAGGGCAGAGTAGGCAAAAACTAGGATACATACCAGAAGCCCACAATGATATTATCTTCTCTATTATATGTGAAGAACTAGGGTTATTTGGAGCAACAATTGTTTTAGGTTTATTTATGATTCTAATTTGGCGCTTCATAAAAATATCGATGAATGCCTCGGATTTGTTCGGAAGTCTCATTGCTACTGGAGCAGTTATATTAATAGGAATACAAGTTGTCATTAACATAGCGGTTGTAACGAACACAATGCCAGTAACAGGTATGCCACTTCCTTTTATTAGTTATGGAGGAACATCTCTTTGTATTTTATTAACTTTAATGGGCATCGTGCTGAACATATCCAAATTTTCTAAATAATCTTTAATAGAAAGCAAGCGTATACATATTAAATTGTAATAAATAAAAAATTCGTGGGAAGATTTGTTTCCCGCGAATTTTTTTGTGATTTCATTATGGTTTGTAAAAAGAGTATAAAAAAATATTTTGAATAAGTTAGTATAATTTTAAAAAAATTTGAGAAAATATAATTAGACTAATTATCTAAAATATGAAAATAAATCAAATTTTGATAAAAAAACTTATAAAAATATTAAGGACAAAAGTGGCTTTTTATATAGGTTTGTCGACATTTAAATGAATATGTTTAAAAAAAATAAAAAAAACTTTGAAAAAAGTGTTGACATATTCAACCAGGGATGTTATTATAAATCTCGTTCCCAAGAAAACGGAACAAACGAACAAGAAACAAACAAAAAACAAATAAACAGTGAACCTTGAAAACTAAACAGTTAAAATAAAAAACCAAACCCAAAAATTCTTTTGAGATTAATCTACTCAAAAAGAATAAGCAAGAAAAAGAAACAAAAAGCAAAAGTCAGAAGTAACTGACGCAAAGGAAACAAACAACTCAACACGAGAGTTTGATCCTGGCTCAGGATG
>JAVBJQ010000017.1:0-2765 GCA_031546905.1 Eubacteriales bacterium
CTATCTTCGTATACACTGAATCTAAATTTAATCTTTTTATGAAGTTGAAAATTAACTCGTTTGGTGGTATATTTATTTGCATAAGACATTCCTCACTTTATGGTTTGGTTTCGCAAACTTAATTTACACCATTTTGTGCAGTATGTCTTTATTTTTTTTGCTTATTCGTCATTTTTTTGTGTTTACTCATTTAGAGTAGCTAATATAAATAATTAGGTAAAATAAAAAGGAGAAGACAATATGGAAGAATTAGATATGCTTGATGAATATGTTACACCTAGAACTTTAAACAACACATGTGTTAGTACTGATACTGTGAATAGATGGTGTTATTTACTTTTTAACACTAATAATCCATCTCAAGTAATAATTTATGATATCATTGAGAATTACAATGAGTGTAGGATGATGGTCAAAGAAAAAAACAATGAGTATAGGTTGACAATCGAAGAAAAAGATAAAGGGGATTTAATGGTATTTACATCAGATGACAAAACAAAATCGATGACAATAAGTTATAAGCTTTGGTTGGAAATTAAAAAAAGTTTTATTTGTTTGTTTATAAGTGACGAAAGACGTAACACAACATCCATCCCAGAGTATCTAAACAGCATAAGAGCTACAAAGGAATTGGGTTTTTTTGCCATGTCATTTGCGAAATGGGGTTATGCGCCTGCGAGATTATACATACCTGATGACGAGGAAAAGGGCATAGCTGTTCCAGAGCTGATAAAAGAAGAAGATGTCACACTAACCCAGTGTGTGAGAGGGATTAGAGTGCAGGGGGAGAATTATTGTTTCGATGTTTCTTATTTCAGACCTATTCAACATCATGAAATTAAAGATTTTGTGGGTGCATCCGAGACATCGTGGACTATCGAAACTTGGGGTCTTAGGTCATGGCTCTCTCGCATTTGGTATGCAGATTTGGTAGATGATATTTTTAGGTTGGCGTCCGAAGACAGATATTTTAGTGTCGAAAAATCTTTAGCTAATAAAATAATAGAACTTTTATAGGTGGCTCATCCAGCATTTGAAAGGGATGGACCTAACGTTTTTTCAATTTAATCTATAGGGGTTTAATTCACGGCCGCTCTGCGGCGTTTTGTGAGCACAGCGAACAAGTAACTTAATACTTCGCGGCTTGCCGCCAGGATTTTTATTAATAACTTAAAAAGCATAGGAAAGATGAAATAATTTTTTTCTATGCTTTATTATTCTAAACTGGGCTTTAGCCTTGGTGAAGCCAACCGTGAAGCGAAAGCGTGGTGAAAACCACTGACTTCCAGTCTCATACCTTCAGCCGACATATATTGGTTCAGCCCTACCGGCTTTCAGTTGGTAGTAGTTCAGTTAATTTTATAAGCCTGTACTTTTATGAACTCCATCACTGGATGAACAGCTAAAGTTTATACTCTTAGTTTCCGCTTTCAATTGTTATTCTTAATATATGATGTATATCGCCCACTACTTAATTTTGTTATATATCCTTCTTTGGATAGTCCTCGTAAGGTTTGTTCAACTGTAGATATACTTATATCTGGACATATGGAAATAATATCAGCTTTTGTTAGTTTTTTTAAACTGCGATCAAATATCTTTTTTATTCTTTCTGGTTTGGATATTTTTAAATTACTAAGGTGTTCAACTCTACTTGAAAAATTTTGATGTGCCTTGAATACAATGCTTAAATAATATTCAATAAAAGGAACGTAATCATTTGCATTATCATGCCATCCAAAAGAACTAGATTGTAATGCATCATAATAAGACTCTTTAGAATTTTCTATAATCATTTCTAAACTTATATATTTTCCAACGATATAACCTTTTCTGTAAAGCAATAATAAAGTCAATAATCTTGACATTCTACCGTTTCCATCATTAAAAGGATGTATGCAGAGAAAATCCAGTATAAACATTGGTATTAGTATTAGTGGGTCGTATTCAGCTTTATCCAGCGCCTTATTAAAGTTTTGGCATAAATCATTCATTGCTGCAGGTGTTTCAAATGCTGTTGTTGGTTGAAATCTAATTTTTTCATTCCCTTTGCTATCTTGTTCTGCAATGACATTATCACCATTTTTCCACCTCCCAGTATTTCCTGCTGGATAATATGAATACAGATCCCTATGCAATTGAAGAATTAAATTAGGGCTTACTTTCATATAGTCATAATTTTCATGAATTGTCTTTAAAACTTCTCTGTATCCAGCAATTTCTTGTTCTGAACGGTTTTTAGGCTCAGCTTTATGTGTAACAATTTCTTCAAGTCTCTTATCTGATGTGTATATACCTTCTATTCTGTTTGAAGCTCCTACACTCTGGATTTTAGCAACCTCAAGCATTGCATTTAAAATATCTGGCTTTGAATCTATGAATAATTCTTGTTTTCCTTTATATTCTCTTATACTTGCCACTAAATTAAAAATATTAGTTGTAAAAACTTTTTTATCAAGATTTGAAAAATCATAATAATGCAACGAATACACCTCTTTTAATTGCCTATATTTAATTTTATATGCACAATTTTATCATTACTTTGTGCAATTGAAAAGAAAAATATGCAATTAAACTTTACAATGACAAAAAGCAAGCACCTTGTTAGATACTTGCCCATTCTTAAATGTGTTTTATTGTCTCAAATAGGGCTTTATCTTTGCCAAAGACAAGCCGGACAACCGCATGACCGTCCGCGAAATTTTCGGCCCCATCGGCCATTACGGCGGGCGGCACGAAATCATCGGCTTCCACGTCAATGCCAA
>JAVBJQ010000091.1:0-10867 GCA_031546905.1 Eubacteriales bacterium
GTAAGACCCCTTGAAGACCACAAGGTTGATAGGTTGGAGGTGTAAGCACAGCAATGTGTTCAGCTGACCAATACTAATAGGTCGAGGGCTTGACTTTTGTTCTTATTTTCTGTATACTATATTTAGTTTTGAGGGTGTTAATTCTCAATGCCGATGTGGCTCAATTGGCAGAGCAGCTGACTTGTAATCAGCAGGTTATCGGTTCGAGTCCGATCATCGGCTTATGGGTGGGTTCCCGAGTGGCTAAAGGGGGCAGACTGTAAATCTGTTGACGGCGTCTACGAAGGTTCGAATCCTTCCCCACCCACCATTCAGAACATCAGCAAACCATCAGTAACATTATATTATCGCGGAGTGGAGCAGCACGGTAGCTCGTCGGGCTCATAACCCGAAGGTCGTAGGTTCAAATCCTGCCTCCGCAATTAGTTTCAAGCCCAGATAGCTCAGTCGGTAGAGCAGAGGACTGAAAATCCTCGTGTCGCTGGTTCGATTCCGGCTCTGGGCATTTTCTTTTGTAATTTATGGGTCACTAGCTCAGCTGGTAGAGCACTGTACTTTTAATCCAGGTGTCCCGGGTTCGAATCCCGGGTGACTCACTTTAGGACAACCATTTGATTTTAATCAAATGGTTGTTTTTTTATGTAAAATGGTTATAATAACAATAAAGATTATTATAGGAGGATTTTATGAAAACTTATTATATTACAACCCCAATTTACTACACCAGCAATTATCTACATATAGGGAATACTTATACGACCGTTGCTGCAGATACTATCGCTAGATACAAGAAATTAAGAGGCTATGATGTAAAATTTTTGACAGGAACAGATGAACATGGTCAAAAAATTGAAAGAATGGCCAAAGAAAAAAATGTAGAACCAAAACTTTTTGTTGATGGTATTGTTTCATGGATTAAAGATTTATGGAAGTTGATGGATATTGATTATGATATTTTTATAAGAACGACAGATGAACTTCATATGAAGGGCGTTCAAAAAATATTTAAAAAGCTTTATGATCAAGGGGATATTTATAAAGGAAGTTATGAAGGTTTATATTGTACACCTTGCGAAAGCTTTTTTACAGAAAGGCAAGTAGTAGATGGAAAATGCCCTGATTGTGGTAGACCTGTAGAAAAAGTAAAGGAAGAAAGTTATTTCTTTAAGCTTTCAAAATATCAAGATAAACTTTTAAAATACATTGAAGATAATCCAGAATTCATTCAGCCTACATCAAGAAAAAATGAAATGATTAATAATTTTTTAAAGCCTGGGCTGGAAGACTTGTGTGTTTCAAGGACTTCCTTTAAGTGGGGGATTCCTGTTGAATTTGACCCCCAGCATGTCGTGTATGTTTGGATGGACGCATTGTCCAATTATATCACTGCTTTAGGATATACTGCTGATGACGCACCTTATAAAAAATATTGGCCTGCAGATGTTCATTTGGTAGGCAAAGAAATTGTTAGATTTCATACTATTATTTGGCCTATTATGCTTTTGGCATTAGGAGAACCATTGCCGAAACAAGTGTTTGGTCACGGTTGGTTACTTTTTGATAATGACAAAATGTCTAAATCAAAAGGAAATGTAATTGATCCAAAGGTATTGGTTGGATTGTATGGTGTTGATAGCGTTAGATACTTCCTTTTAAGAGAAATTGTTTTTGGGCAAGATGGTAATTTTTCAAATGAGGCACTTATTCAAAGAATTAACTCAGATTTGGCAAATGACTTAGGAAACCTTTTATCCCGCACGGTTGGTATGATTGATAAATATTTTGGTGGGAAATTGCCCCAAAATCAAATGCCACTTGAAAAGGATGAGGAAGTGAAAAAGTTAGCTTCTCATGTTATTGCTAATATAGAGAATTATATGGAAAAATTTCAGTTTAGTGATGCTTTGGGTGAAATTTGGACATTAGTGAGAAGATGCAATAAGTATATTGATGAAACATCTCCTTGGGTTTTGGCAAAAGATGAGACAAAATCAGCAGAACTTGCCAATGTCTTATATGTTCTTTCCGAGGCTTTAAGGGTGATTTCTGTTTTAATTTCTCCTTTTATGCCTAATACACCAAATGCAATTTGGAAACAACTTTGTATGGAAGATGAAACCTTAAGAACTTGGGATAGTATAAAACAGTTTGGACTTTTGGCAAGAGAAGTAAGTATTTCAAAAGGAGAGGTTGTTTTCCCTCGCCTTGATGTGGAAAAGGAAATTGAAAAATTAAAATCTGCTATTGAAAATACGAATAAAAAAGTAATAGAAAAAGAAGTGGTAAAAGAAGTTCAAAAAGAGTTTATTACCATTGATGATTTTTCTAAAGTAGAAATGAAGATTGGAAAAGTATTAGCTTGTGAAAAAGTAGAAGGTTCAGATAAACTTCTTAAATCTCAAATTAAAATAGGAAATGAAACTCGTCAGATTGTTTCAGGAATAGCAAAATATTATGCGCCTGAAGAATTTGTAGGCAAATCGGTTGTGGTGGTTTGTAATTTAAAACCGGTTAAATTAAGAGGGGTTCTATCAGAAGGAATGATTTTAGCAGCATCAAATGACAAGGGTGAACTTTGTGTCATTACAACACATTCTAATATTGAAGATGGAGCAGAGGTTAGATAATATGTTTTTTGATTCACATACTCATTATGATGATGAAAGTTTTGATTTAGACCGATATGACGTAATAAACGCACTGGAAGAAAATAAGGTAGACGGCTGTATAAATATTGGTGCAAGCATCGCCTCCTCCATGACCTCCATTGAACTTGCTAAAAAATATGAATTTATATTTGCAGCTGTAGGTGTTCATCCACATGAAGTTGCTACTTTGACTCCAAAAGATTATGATGTCATTGTTGAGTTAGCAAAAAAAGACAAAGTGGTTGCAATCGGGGAGATAGGGCTTGATTTTTACTATGACAGCTCTCCTCGTGATGATCAAAGATTTTGGTTTAAACAACAATTAGAAATTTCAAAAATTGTTAACAAACCTGTAATAATTCATACAAGGGATGCTTCTCAAGAAACCTTTGATATTCTGAAAAATGCCATTTTGCCAGAAAAAGTTGGTGTAATTCATTGCTTTTCTGAAAGTGTTGAACTTGCAAAAGAATATGTTAAAATGGGTTTCTTTATTGGTGTAGGCGGTGTTGTAACGTTTAAAAACGCTAAGAAACTTGTTGAAGTGGTGGAAGCGATTCCGATTGACAAAATCTTATTAGAAACAGATTGTCCTTACCTTGCGCCTATCCCTATGAGAGGAAAAAGAAATGATTCTTCCCACTTAATTTATATTGCAGAGAAAGTGGCTGAAATAAAGGGTTTGACAGTGGAAGAGGTTGCATTTATTACAAAAAGTAATACCAAATATTTATTTAATTTAAAATAATTGTTGCGTAATTGTTACATATATGTTAAAATCCTATTGTAATTTATTAAGAGATATAGCATTTTATATATCTAGCGTTATTATCAATGGTTTTGAAGTTTGATAATAAGACAATACAAGGAGGATTTTTACTATGAAGCAAGTGCGAGTGCTTAGTTTGCTACTTACATTACTCTTAGTTTTTTCTGGAACTGCTAAAGCTTATGAGAGTCTTACGAAAACTGTTGTTATTTATGATAAAGGTAATTATGTTGTTGCCAAAACAACCAAGGATACTTTTGCTGAACTTTTTGAAAAAGAAAATTATACATTAAATGAAAATGATCGCGTAAGTGTAAAATTAAGCGATACAATTAATGACAATGACAGAGTTTACATATACAGAGCTTTTCCTGTTCATGTAAGTATTGATGGAGAAAAATCTGTATATGATGTTTCTTTTGAAACGGTGAATGGTCTTGTTAATTTTATTAAAACTGAAAAAAAATGTGATTTTGTTGTTTCAGATGTTAAACTTTCAGATCCTCTGAAAGAGGGGATGGAAATTACTTTAAAATCTCTTGAAAAAAAAGATAATGTTGTGAAAACAGAAATTCCTTTTGAAACCATAAAAGTGGAAACAGAGGATTTAGCAGAAGGAGTCAAAGAAGTTTCTCAAAAAGGTGTTAAGGGTGTTTTAGAGACTACTTCTAAACAAATTTTTGTACAAGGAAATCTTGTTAGCGAAGATGTGGTGAATGAAACAGTTCTTTCAGAGCCTGTTGATGAAATTATCAAAGTGGGAACTGGCAAGTCTATTAAAACGAAAAAAGGAGACTTTAAAGTTTCTCATGAGTTTGCCATGGTTGCTACAGCCTATACAGCTAAATCGAGTGCTCGTACTGCTAGTGGTACTTTAGCAAAAGTTGGTGTTGTTGCGGTTGATCCTAAAGTGATTCCTCTTGGAACAAAACTTTATATTGATGGTTACGGTCATGCTGTTGCTGGTGACACTGGTTCTGCCATCAAAGGCAACAAAATAGATTTGTTCTTTAACTCTCATAATGAAGCCATTAATTTTGGTGTTAAATCTTTAAAAGTGTATGTCTTAAAATAAATGATAAGCTGATTTCTGGTTAATACAGAAATCAGCTTTTTTAATATTTTTTTAGGTTAAATTGCTTGTGTCATTGATTTAAGGGAAATATTATTATATAATAAAAATAAGAAATTATGCACTAGGGTGGGAGTGGTATTGTGGTCATTAAAACACTGACAGTGATCTGGTTTTTTGTTTTTGTATACTATTTATTTAAAATTTTGAATAAAGTATATTATCAGTATAAAAATATGGATTTTGTTGTGAAATCCGGTGAGAAATTAATTTTAAAGCTTGATCAAGAAGGAATCATCTTAGAAACCAATGATAAGTTTCTTGAAGTTACAGGATATACTCAAAATGATATTGTAAACAAAGCAGGCTTTTTGACTTCTTTAGTACAACAGAATGAAAACAATACGATTACATTGGAGAAACTGATTGTTTTTAATGGAACAAAAAATAATCATATCCCGATACGATTAAACGATGGCAGTTTTTTAAATGTTTCGTGGCAAGTGGTTCATTTTAAAGACTTTGCAGGGCGAATTAAATATTATCTGCTGGTTGGGGAGGATATTTCTGAAATTTCCAGAATTGAAGAAGAATTTTTATCTGCAAAAGAGGAACTTTCTAATCTTTATACAGAGCTTGCTGACACAGAAGAACAAATACAAAGAACCTATGAATATGAAAATGATTCCCAACAAAAGCTCATAGAATATGATAGAAAACATAATTTTATTGTGCAAGCTTTGGATATTGCAGTTTGGGAGTATGACTACGGAAGGCAACAACCACTTTTTAGCACAAAATTTAGAGAGCTTTTTAATATCCCAGCAAGTTACACATTTCTGATGAATAAGGAAGAAATTTTATCTTGTATTGATATTGAGGATTATTATGATTTTCTTGAAACATTAATAAAATGCTTTACCAATGGAGATAGCACTTTTAAAGTTGTTTTAAAGGTTACCCCTTTCAATACCAATGAAATCATTTGGTTGGAGACATCAGGAAAGGGATATTACAACGAGGATAATGTTTTAATTTATTTAGCTGGTTCTATGCTGAACATTACAAGTAACAAACAGGATGAAGAAAAAATTAGAAAAATTGCTTTTTTTGATGAACTTACCAACATCTATAATAAAAGATACATGGAAGATTTTGTAACATCGGCGATTGAAAGAGGGTCACTGAAAGAAGCAGCTTTAATTTTCATTGATATTGATAACTTTAAAAATGTAAATGAATCATTGGGTTATAGTTTTGGAGATCAAATACTTATTGAGATGGCAAAAAGGTTGACTACGTATTCTGAAAAAAATATTGTTGCCAGATTAAGTGGTGATGAGTTTTGTATATTTTTTCATGATATGAATAGTATTTCAGAAGTGGAAGTTTTTGTTGCCAAGCTAATGAATTTACTTTCAGAAACATATAGTTTTTACAATATTATTTACAAAGTTTCTGCTAGTATTGGTGTTGCGCTGTATCCCCACAATGCTCATTCTTTTGACTCCCTCTTTAAGTGTGCGGAAATTGCCATGTACCAATCAAAGCAAACAGGAAAAAATACATATATATACTTTGACGAAAGCATGACGGTTAAAATTAAGGAACGTGTTGAGCTGGAAGAAGACTTTAGAGCTGCCCTTGGTACTTTTGAAGATTTGAAGATTTACTTTCAACCTCAATATGATATAAAATCAGGAAAACTTCACGGATTTGAAGCACTTGCACGTTGGATTAGCAAAAAACGAGGATTTGTTTCGCCTGGTGTTTTTATTCCTTTGGCAGAAGAAACCAGACTTATTATTAGCCTCGGTAAATGGATATTGGAAGAAAGCTGTAAGATTCTTCGTGAGTTTCAAAGATATGGACACAGTGAGTTAGTTGTTTCTGTAAACCTATCCATTGTTCAACTGATGGACGATTACTTTGTAAACACAGTATTGGATATTGTGAAAAAGACGGGGATTAACCCCGCAGGTCTTGAACTTGAAATTACGGAAAGTATTTTAATGGAGTCTTTTGAGTCTAATGTTAGTAAACTTAATTTTTTACGGGCACAAGGAATTTCAATTTCACTTGATGACTTTGGAACTGGTTATTCTTCATTGACTTATTTAAAAGTGCTTCCTATCTCCACTTTGAAAATTGACAAAATGTTTGTTGACAACATTACTCATTTTGATGTAGACAAAAATATTGCACTTAAAATTATAAGTTTGGCACACGTTCTTAACTTAAGAACTATTGCAGAAGGTGCTGAACACGCAGAACAATTAGAATGTTTGAAAGAACTGGATTGTGATATTGTTCAAGGGTATTACACTGGTAAACCAATGCCAGTTGAAAATGTTTATGCCATACTTGATAAGGCGATGTTGGAAGAATAGTATTTTGTTTGGGGGATTTTGATGAAGAAACCTATTATTGCTGTTACACCTTCTGTTGTTGATACTTTTTTTAGAGTAGCAAGGGCTTATGTGGAAGCTATTGAAGTTGCCGGAGGAATTCCTTTTATTGTTTCATACACGGATTTTGGAAGTATAGATGATGTTGTCAAGTTGGCAGACGGTCTTTTGTTAACAGGTGGTGGGGATATTTCTTCGGAATTTTTTAACCAACCCTTACATGAAAAGGCTTCTGATATTTCTATTTTGCGTGATCAATTTGAAATTGAATATTGTAAGCAGTTTTTGGAAGCTGATAAACCTGTGTTGGGAATTTGCAGAGGTGCTCAATTAATGGGTGTTGCTTGTGGAGGAGATTTGATACAACACATGGAAAATCATTCTCAAACAGAGCCACGACACGAGCCTACTCATAGGATTACTATTCAGAAAGATTCAAGGCTGTATGATATTTTTAAAACAGAGACAATGAAAGTAAATTCTATTCATCATCAAGCAGTTTTAGGGTTAGGGGAAAATATAATTGCCTCCGCTTTTGCAGAAGATGGAACGATTGAAGGAATAGAAGTTAAAAACAAGCATTTTGGAATTGGTGTTCAATGGCACCCAGAAGGAATGTTCAAGCATCATGAAATTCAACTGGAGATTTTTAAACAATTTATTTTAAGTACAAAAGGAGAGAGTTAAGTGGGGATTTTAGGCGGTGGAGCAAGCTTTCTATTTGGAGCAGCGTTTCTTGGTTTTATGGGTAAAATTTTAAAGTGTATTCTTCTAATTGTAGTAGGTATTTTAGCAAATTATATTTTGAAAAGTGGTATTAGCAAAATTTTAAAGAGAACACAAACTTCATATAGTGATAGGAAAATTCATACCATTGCTACTTTAGCTTCACATGCCATAAAGTATATTATTTATTTTGTTGTTATTATTGAGATTCTTCAAATATTTGGAATTGACCCAAGGTCTATTCTTACAATTGCAGGTGTTTTAAGTGTTGCGGTTGGTTTTGGAGCACAAAGCCTTGTGAAAGACATTATTACGGGTTTCTTTATTCTTTTGGAAGACCAATTTGCAATTGGTGATATTGTTTCCATTGAAGGGAAATCAGGAAAGGTTGAATCCATGAGCCTTCGTACTATTAGAGTGAGAAGTGGTGATGGGGATTTACACATTATTCCCAATGGAGAGATTAAAATTGTGACCAACATGACCCATGGTTTTAATCGTGCGGTAGTTGATCTTTCTGTTGCTTATAGCGAAAATATTGAACAGGTGATTTCTGTTTTAGAAGATGAAATGAGCTTATTTAGCAAAGAAAACACAAAAATTATTAATAAGCCAAATGTTTTGGGTATTACTGCTTTTGGCAATAGCGCTATTGAACTTCGTATTGTTGCTGATTGTGCTGTTAATGAAAATTGGGGCATTGAAAGAGAAATGCGCAAAAGAATCAAACTTAGATTTGACAAGGAGGGAATTTCTGTTCCTTATCCTCAAAGCATTGTGAATGTAAAAAATTAATGTTTTTTGGAGTGAATGAAATGGAGTTTGCAGTGGGAGACAAAGTTCAAATGCGTAAACCACATCCTTGTGGCGGTTTTGAGTGGGAAATTTTGCGTGTGGGAATGGACTTTAGAATAAAATGTATAAAATGCGGTCATTTGGTTATGCTATCACGACAAAAGTTTGAAAAGGGAATTAAAAAGTTATTACCTTAGTGAGTTAAGGATTGAAGAGAGACATTCTGTGAAAGGAGTGTCTCTTTTTTGCATGAAAAAGCAAAAAAATAGAACAAAGGATATACCTCTGTTCCAAAAAATTATAAATATCCAATAAGGGGGAGGATATTTTGGGTAAAATAAAAAACTAATTAAGCATATGCCTAATTAGTTTGATAGCAAAAAAATAATCAAAGTATTTTAGGCAACCCAGCCGACATAATCATAAATGATGTTAGTCCCGAAGCTTTGCGTCCTTGCTTTTCAACAAGTTTGCTATTATCTTAATACAGATAAGTCGTTAATTAAGTTGACTTATCTTATAAATAATATACAGCATTTATTTTTAAATTGCAAGACTTATTTTAAAAAAATTAAAAATATTTTCCATATATTAACTTTACATTATTTTCAAATTATATTAATATGAAGAAGGAGAATAGTGTAGGTTCGTTTCTGATATTTTACAGGCTTTGTTTTTGAATAAGGTCTGTTTAAAATATAAAAAATTATGTAGCTTTATCTTATATTCTGTTGATATATTAATTTGAAAAAATTAGTATATGGTTTGGAAGTACAAGATTTGGGATAACAGAATGTAAAAAATGAACAGCGGGTTGTTATAAATGTTAAGGAGGAGTTGCCAAAAGAAAAAATGAAGTTAGGCATAATTATTATAAAGGTAATTATTTATTAATGAAGGGGGAAATACAAAGTTATGAAAAGATTTAAAAAAGGTCTTAGTATGCTTGTATCACTTGCTATGTTAGCTGGAACCTTAAGTACGACTGGGACTGTAGTAAAAGCAGAAGGGGAGACGCTACTTACAGGAAGAGCAATTGGTACTGCAAGTGGTACACCTACAATTTCAGGAAATGGAACAAGCACTATTAAAATCAACGTTCCAGCTACGTCTACTAGTACAAAAGGAGCAGCTTCTACTGATGAGGGATTTTATTCCTATTATTTACCAGTATTAAATCCATCAGACTATTCTTCTATTGCTGTATCAGCAGATGTAAAGTATACAGGTAGTGCCACTGATACTAATACAACAGTTGCAAGTACAGGTTCAGTTGGGCGAAGTATAGCTGGGCTTATGGTTAGAGGAAATGATGCGACAGTAGTTTCAGCTGCTACTAACCCTTGGTTTGATGAAATATTTTTGAGGTGTACTGCTACTACACCTACTTATGACATTTCAAGAACTTCGCCGAATAATGCAACACCACCAACACAAAGAAGTGTAACTAACCTTAATAAAACTGCTGGTGATTTCCCCACAGGAGCTAATTGGACTGATAGAAGAAGTTACAATTTGAAATTAACATATAATACAACAAGTAGGATATCCACATATTATGCAAAGGATTTGTCTGGAGATGCCAGTGCAAAGGAATATAATCAGGAAGTAGGAACTGCTATGACAGATGTTCCTACTAGAACGTTTAATGTAGGTATTATGGTTAATCATATGTCAGCTGATTTTAATAACTTTACAATAACAGCTACTAAAAAATCTGATGGAAGTGTTGTTACACTTTATCCTGCATCTTCTACACCTGCACCACAAGTACCATCTGCACCCGTACTTGCTAACCCAGCAGTAACGGCTGTTACACAAACTTCGGCAACATTGAACTGGACAACTGTTACAGATGCGACTTATTACAATGTTGGATATAAAAAGTCTACCGTAGCAGAGTTCACTTATGTTAAAGTAGATAAAGCAGATGCTGTATCTTATCAATTTACAGGTTTAACTGAAAATACAGGTTATACACTTGGGGTATCAGCTGCTAATGCAAATGGTGCGAGTGCGCTAACTACTACATCAACTACCACGCTGGCAAACACTTCTATTGCAGCACCAACTGGTCTTACCGCAACACAAGGAACTAATTCTGGTGAAATAAACTTAGCATGGACAGCTTCTACAAGTGAAGGCGTGTCGTCTTATGATATTTATCAATCTGATAGTACCGTAATGCCAGCTACAAAAGCATATTCTGTTACTGGTGGAACTACAACAAGCTATAAGGTAACTGGGCTAGCGAATGATACAAAATATTATTTTGCAGTCAAAGCAATTGGAACCACTGACTCAAGTAATTTGTCAGGCTTAGCGAATGCTGTTACAAAATTAGTAGCACCAGCAATGGTAGGAGATTTAAAAGCTAATCCAGCTTCTAAGACGATCGACTTAACATGGACAGCAATCTCTAGTGTTTCAAATTATGTTGTTGAATACA
>JAVBJQ010000055.1:0-3194 GCA_031546905.1 Eubacteriales bacterium
GAGGATGTTCTTCGCCGACGAGCAGCCCGCCCAGTGCTGGATCGCACCGCTGATGCCGCAGGGGATGTAGAGCTCCGGGGAGATCCGGCTGCCCGTCTGACCGACCTGCTCATGGTGGGGTCGCCAGCCGGCGGAGGTCACCACGCGCGAGACGCCGAGCGCCGCGCCCAGCAGCTCGGTGAGCTCCAGCAGCTCACCGAAGCCGTCGGGCCCACCCGCGCCGCGACCGGCGCCGACCACGACCCGCGCGGACTTCAGGCCGCCGGACTCGTCGGTGTCGGGCTCCTCGCTGGAGACCACGCGTGCCACCAGGTCCGCCGCAGCGATCTCAGGACTGTGCTCGACGACATCGGCCGGCCCCGGGCTCTCGGCGGGGCTCGGCTCGACGGCGTGGCCCGCGACGGTGAACACCGCGGGACGCTGGTCCAGCACCATCTCCTCGAGCGCGGCACCACCGACCACCTGCCGGGTGACCTTGAACGGCGAGAGCCCGTCGAACTCCACCACGTTGGCGGCCATGGCCACGCCGGCGCGAGCGGCGACGTGGGCCATCAGCTCGTTGCCGCGGTCGGTGCCTGCCGCGAGGACGACCACGGACTTGGACACCGCGCGGACGGTCAGGATCGCCGAGGCCCAGGCCGCACCGGCGTAGGCCACGGCCGCCTCGCCGCCGACCTGGTGCACGGTGCGCACGCCGTACGCCGCGAGCTCCTGGCGCAGCGCGTCGCCGACCCCCCCCACCACCACGGCGACCACGGGGACGCCGCCGCCCTCGGCCGACAGCCGGCGGGCGAAGGTCAGCGCTTCCAGCGAGGTCTCGACGGCCGCGCCGTCGGGGCTCTGCTCGACCAGGGTCAGGATCATCGGAGCACCCCCAGCTCCTCCAGCAGGTCGACGACGGCCGGCGCGGCGGCCGCGCCCTCGCCGAGGAGCTGCACGTTCGACGGCACCGGCGGGGGCAGCGTCAGCCGCACCCGCTTCGGCCCGGTGGGCTCGGCGGACGGCGTGCGCTGCTCGACGGCCACCTTCTTGGCCTTCATGCGTCCGGGGACGCTCGGGTAGCGCGGGTCGACGCCGCCCTCGCGGATGGTGATCACCGCGGGCAGCGGGACATGGTAGGTCTCGCTGCCGTCCGGGCCGTCGACCCGCGCGGTGACGGTGTCGCCGTCCACGGACACCACGCGAGCGCCGTTGACGACCGGGCGACCCAGCTCGGAGGCGAGCCGGATGCCGACCTGGAAGTCGCCGCTGTCGGCGGCGTCGTTGCCGAGCAGCACCAGGTCGTGGGTGGTGCCCTCGGCCTCGTGCGCCCTGACCACCGCGGCGATCTCGCGGGCGACGTCGGCCGGTCCGAACGTCGACGGCTCTGCCTCGACCAGGGTCGCCGCGGTCAGGCCGACCGCCAGCGCGGAGCGCAGCTGCTCGACCGCGTCGGCGTCACCGAGGGTGAGCACGGCGGCCTCGCCGCCGGATGCGGCGGTGACCTGCACGGCCAGCTCGACCGCGCACTCCTCGTGCGGGCTCATCGTGAAGCCGGCGAAGCGGCCGTCCACGGACTGGGCGTCCTCGGTGAGCACGACCTCGCTCGAGGAGTCCGGGACGCGCTTGACGCAGACCAGGACGTTGGTCATCAGCGCATCCTCGCGTTCTCGGGGTCGAACAGCGGCGTCGCGTCGACCGAGCCGACGACGACCGGGTAGAGCTCCTCCATGTAGGAGACGGTGAGCTCGTTGCCGATCGTGGCCTCGTCGGCCGGCAGGTAGGCCATCAGCACGTGCTTGCCCAGCGACGGCGCGGAGCCGGCGGAGGTCACGTAGGGGTGGTGGCCGTGGCCGTCGGTGAGGGTGCCGCCGTCGCGGGTCAGGATCGGCTCGCCGCCGAGCATGTAGCGCTTCACGCCGGAGGCGGAGGTGTGGTCCTCCACCGTCAGCGTGCAGAGCACGGCCTGGGGAGCGGCCTCCCGCTGGGCGAGGTACTTCTCCTTGCCGGTGAAGTCGGCCGCCTTGACCTTGGGCCGCTGCATCGCGGCCTCGACGATGGTGCGCTCACCGTCCAGCTCGTAGCCGTAGGCGCGGTAGCCCTTCTCGATGCGGCCGGTGGTGCCGTAGACGCCGATGCCGACGGGGCGGGTGCCGTGGGACTCGCCGGTGTCGAGCAACGCCTCCCAGAGTGCGGCTGCGTCGTCGAAGCCGACGTAGAGCTCCCAGCCGAGCTCGCCGACGTAGGAGATCCGCGAGGCCAGGACCGGTACGCCGGCCACGGTGACCTCCTGCGAGGTCAGCATCGGGAACGCCTCGCCGGAGACGTCGGCGTCGGTCAGCGAGGCGAGGATGTCGCGGGCCTTCGGGCCCCACAGGCCGATCGTCGAGACCTCGTCGGTGACGTCGGTCAGCGTGGCCTCGCCCACCAGGTGGTCGCCGAACCACTTCCGGTCGGCCGGGCCGTGCGCGCCGCCGGTGACCACGCGGAAGTGGTCGTCGCCGAGCCGCATCACGGTCAGGTCGGACCGGAAGCCGCCGTTGCCGTCGAGCACCGGGGTGTAGATGACCTTGCCGACGGCGACGTCACACTGCGCGACGCAGGTGCGCTGCACGCTGTCGAGCGCACCGGCACCGACGATGTCGAAGATCTGGAACGCCGTCAGGTCGATGACGCCCGCCGCCTCGCGCATCCGCAGGTGCTCGGCGTTGATGATCGGGCTCCACCAGCGCGAGTCCCACTCGTGCTCGCGCGGCATCACCGCGTCGCCGTACTCCTCGAGGAGGTCTGCGTTGGACTCGTACCAGTGCGGGCGCTCCCAGCCGGCAGTCTCGAAGAAGAACGCGCCGAGCTTGGCCTGGGAGTCGTGCATCGGCGAGAGCCGCTGGGTGCGGTCCGACGCGTACTGCTCGGCCGGGTGGACGATGCCGTAGGTCTTGATGAACGACTCGGTGGTGCGCAGCCGGGTGTGCTCGCGGCGCTTCTGGTGCTCGTGGAACCGCGCGATGTCGCTGTGGCTGACGTCGATCTCGCTGTAGCCGTGGGTCATCCACTCGGCCACCGCGCGGCCGACGCCGGGACCCTCCTTGATCCAGACCGCCGACGCGGTCCAGAGGCCCTTGACCAGGCTCTCGCCGAGGATCGGGTTGCCGTCACACGTCAACGACAGCAGGCCGTTGATGGCGTAACGCATCTCCGCGCCCTCGGCGCCGAGC
>JAVBJQ010000079.1:0-14199 GCA_031546905.1 Eubacteriales bacterium
ACATTCGGATATTTGCTATAATCTTTTTGTATATTTAGGTTATTTGTCATTTCTTAATTATACCAAAAAAGTCCTCCCAGTCAAACTGGTCGGACTTTTTTCGTCGTTCTTTTTATCAGGAGTTTTGATACAGCCCCTTTAGCGCAGTTTGATAAAACATAAATATCTCTATCCCCTGACCAATTCCAATATCCATAAGTGTAACGGTGCAAGTTTTTTATATCTTTCAATTGAATATGGTATAAAATCTTCTGAAAAAAGAACATCTGATATATTTTCCGTTATATCTGCATACAAACCAGAGTGCAGGAGCAAATTTGCTTTATCATCTGCTATTGTATATCCTTTGGGTATTTTTTTGTAGGTACTGCCATAATAATTACCACCTGACTCTGTTTTCAAATCACTTAGTATATTCGACAAGTGATTCCCCTTAATGGAATCAGCCACCCCACTTCTGTATTTTTCTAACAGTAGTGGCTTGGAAAATTCAAGAATCCCCGCTCCAAACATTATCTGTTCTGCGGACAAACGCATAATAAATCCTGAACGCTCCCATGATTTTTCAGTGCCTTCCCAAAACCATATTTCCACATAATTTTTGTAAGGACGCTTGTCTCTTGAAAAACGAATATCCCTATTCATTCTTGATATAGATTTTCCTACAACTGTCTCACCGTTTAAAGTTTGGGAAATACTTTTAAATTCAAATAACATTTCCGAAACAAAGTTTTTGGCTGGTATTAGTAAATATTCTTCAAAATCCTGCTTGTGGGCATGAAACCATTCTTTATTATTGTTTAGGGAAATTTCTCTTAGAAATGAAATGCCATTTCTGTTGAAACCTGTAAAATTACTCACCATATCACTCCTTATCATTTTACTAATTGCATCATCAAATCTTCATCCTATTTCCAATACTTATTCTGTTTTGCTTATATGCCACTATAAATAAATTTATAGCACACCCAATTTTTATTAATTTGTACTATGCAATCGTAGGGGATATAATTCAATTATAAATTCTATTATCCTTAACAGCTATCAAAACAATCCCAGTTCTATATAAAAATACTGTGAGTAGAATTTAAATCATTGTCTATTATTCTTGGAGGAATTAATATGAAAAAACATATTTTAATGGTAGTTACTTCTGCAAACAAAATGCCTAATGGAAAACAAACAGGACTTTGGCTCTCAGAATTTTTAGAGCCCTACACTGAATTTATAAAAAAGGGTTACAAAGTAACCGTTGCAAGCCCACTTGGCGGTAAAGCTCCTATTGATGCAAATAGTGTATCCAACAGCGATGATGTTAGTTCCGAAATATCATCATTAATTGAAAATACTCTTCCTTTAGAAAATATAACTGAAAATGATTTCCACGGAATTTTCTTACCTGGCGGTCACGGAACCATGTTTGATCTGCCTCAAAATAGAACACTACAAAACTTGATAAAAAATTTTTATGAATCGAACAAGGTTGTAGGTTCAGTGTGCCATGGTCCCGCTGGGCTAGTTGGCGTCACTTTGTCAGATGGTCAACCTCTCGTGAAAGGAAAAAAGATGACTTCCTTTACAGATTCAGAAGAACACGCGGCAGGGCTTGATCAAGTAGTGCCATTCCTATTGGAAAGTAGATTCAGAGAACTAGGGGCAATATTTATAAATAACGCCGATTGGAGTAACCACGTTGAGGTAGATGGAAATTTGGTTACAGGTCAAAATCCTCAATCGGGTACAAGTACAGCACTAGCATTTATAAAAATAATGGAAGCTTAGAAATTAAATAGCGTACAAATTTATTGATACAAAAGGAGAAAAATGAAATGATAACAGTTGTTGCAAATCGCTTTGTAAAAGAAAATACCGTAGCCAAAGCCATCACATTGTATAAGCAATTGGTCAAAGAAACACTTGCCGAAGATGGTTGTCTCCGTTATGAACTTCATCAAGATGAAAAAGATAGTACTCATTTTGTTATGATTGAGGAATGGTCTTCCAAAGAAGCCTTGGATAATCATTTTAAATCACAACATTTCACAAACATTATTCCGCAACTAGACCTCTTAACAAAAAACACTGGCGACGTCTATATATTGAAAAAAGTATAATAGGTATATGAAGGTTCTGATGGAACCAGAAAATATCAATAACACAAATGAAAGGGAATTATTTTATGTCTACGTTTTCACAAATAAATCCAGAAGAATTTACCAAAAGCCCGTTTAAAATTATTGGTAAAGATTGGATGCTGATTACCGCCGAAACGGAGGAAAAAGCAAACACCATGACAGCCAGCTGGGGTGGTTTCGGTGTTATGTGGGATAAAAATGTTGCTTATATTGTGATCCGCCCTCAGCGGTACACAAAGTGGTTTGTGGATAAAGCTGAAACATTTTCACTTACTTTTTTTGATGACAACTATCGTAAAATGTTAGGTTATCTAGGAACTAAATCAGGTAGAGATGAACATAAAATTGAAAAATCTAACCTTACGCTTCAACATCTAAATGGAACCCCCTATTTCGATGAAGCAAATATGGCTATATTCTGCACAAAATTATATCATCAAGATTTTAAACCTAATTGCTTTATAGACCAAACACTTAACCCAAAGTGGTATCCTACCATTGATCATCATACTTTGTATATTGCAGAAGTTACCAATATATTAGTTAAACCTTAGCCTGCGAGGCATATACTTTGTTATTAAAGTATATGCCGTTTTATATTCAAATCTAAATACGCTGGCCCTACTCAAATTTCATTTGCTGTCAGAATACTAAGGCATTCTTTTATTAATGGCTTTTCTTTATTTATTATTTTATATCCAATATATAAATCATTGTTGACAAACATATTAGGAAATGGTGAAAAAATATGATTATTTTTTAAAGATTTTTCAATGAGATAAGTGGGTAATATACTCACGCCTAGACCATTTTCCACAAAGGATAAGATAACTCTTAAATCTGGGACAATGTGTGTAGGAAAAATCAAGGGACGCTTATTAAAGTGTTTTCTCCAAAACCGTCTAATGATAGGTAACTCCTGACTATAACTTATCCATTTTTGTTCACCTAACCATTTTTCAACATTCTCAACATCATTTGATATTTCTTGATTCGTTACAAAAACAAACCGTTCTTCATATAATTTTACATAGTCCAAACTTTTATTTGGTAAATGTTTCGTCGCTACCATGATGTCAATCGCATCTTTATCAAGCAATTCTAAAAGTTGTTGTGCATCTCCAAATTGCATATTTAAATTTATTTCCGAACCCGTCATTTTTTTCAAAAGAACTGCCGAAAAATATTCGACAGGAGTTCCTATTTTAATTGTGCTAGTATTATTATCACCCAATTGCCAACTCAAATTTTCTAAATTTTCAATAGAAGCAATTAACTTGGCGTATAATTCTTTCCCTTTCTCCGTAGGCACCATTTTTCTTGGTTGCCTAAAAAATAATGGCTCACCAATAATTGATTCAAGGGATAACAAATGTTGGCTCAAGGCTGGCTGTGTCATATATCTCGTTTTTGCAGCTTCAGAAACAGAACTATTTTTATAAATACTTACGAAACTTCGATATAGCTCAAAGTCAATATTCATTATCCAACCTCCTTTATCAGTTTACTTATAATGCTAAAATGCTTTTTATGTATCCAATATTTTTTACTTTATTATTATATACAACTAAAGTCTACTTCACAAGATAAACAAGGCCAATATTATAAAGTATGCCGTCAAGACTTCTTTCATCTGCAATAAAAAAGCCCGACTTATTGTCCAGGCTAGTTTGTATTGCTATTATAAAATTTTTAATATTTTTTAACTTAATGAATCCTGCTTTATTATTGCATTTTAACAATTAAAACTTATTATAAAACACAGTTTCATTTCTATCCAAACGTTTAAAATGTAGTGGAGAGGGCTTGGATTTTTCACTTGGATAACCAATGGTCAAAAGTGCAACTGGGACTACATATTCTGGTATAGAAAATGCTGTTCTTACAGCTGCTTCATTAAAATATGCTACCCAGGTGCTACCTAAACCTAAATTTGTTATTTCAAGCATCATCTGAGTTGTGACAATACTTGCATCTTGTTCCCCCATATCTTTGGCCTCATAGCCATAACCAGAGCGCTTGGAACTAACCCTGTTATCATAGCAGATAATCATTGCCAAAGGTGCATTATAATGACAATGTGAACAATCTTTCAATTTATCTAAGCTTTCTTTACTATTAAGTACCAGTATACGTTGTGGTTGAAAATTTTCAGCAGTAGGCGCAATTCTCCCGGCTTCTAAAATTAATTCTATTTTTTCAGCTTCAACCTCCCTGCTATCAAACTTTCTAACAGAATATCTTTCTTTTGCTAACTCTAAAAAATTCATTTAAAATCCTCCAATTTATAAGCTTAGTTACTTGAAACTTTACCTGCTTTCATTTTTTACATAAGCTAGCTACTATGTCACTTTATTTTATTTCATATTTTATTTACTTTGCTACATTGCAATTTATTGATATATTGAGTATACAATTAAAATACAATTAAACAAGTACGCACTTTTTTGTTCCTTTATTAAAATGGATTAAATTAGAAATTATCAGTAAGTAACTTTCATATGACACAGCTACCAAATGGTACTAGCATACTACTTCCCATAGTTTTAAAGAATTGAAAGATTACCATTTCCTAAGCTACACTTTAATATTTAGAAATTTCATTACTTGTAGAATACTGTTTTATATAAAAAATGGCATGGATAAATTTTTATATTGACAAATTTATTAATACGATTTATACTCTCCTTTATACCCCTCTAGGGTATGAGTGTTCATATGAGTTTAAGAAGGAATTGTATGCTAGCAAATCTTACTAAACTAACTAGACAATTAAAAAGGAGCGATATTATATGTCATCAACAATAACAAAATTAAATGTTGAAGGAATGTCTTGCGGTCACTGTGAAAAAACAATAAAAAATACCACAGTAGACCTTAAAGACAAAAGCGTAACAGTGGAAGATGAAATAGATTTAATAGCTGAGACTTTCATAAAACAAACGATTGAAGAAGTTGGTTATGAAGTAAACTAAATTTTAATACGTTTATACCCTACATATGTATTGTAATCATAGGGTATGTTTAAATAAAATTGAAAAAGCAATAAAAAATAGGGAGGAAAGAATTATGAAAATTAAAATTTTAGTAGCTGGACTTTCTTTGGGGATGGTACTTACACTTGGAGCTTGTCAACAGACAGACATTGTAGGGAAAGTAGCTTCAACATCATTTGATGCCTTACTAAAAGCTGCTCCTAATAAAGCAGTTGCCGATAATGAAAATGGTGGATGGTCTTTAAATGCCCCTGACGATTCAGTAAAATTCATATGGAGTAAAGATTGGAGTAAAAGTCCTACACAAGATGCCATGATTATCTTTCAATCAAAACCATTTATAGATGCTGGTTTAGATGTAAGCAAACTTTCTAATGCCACTGTTTTAAATGATACTATTGTGGTTGGAACGAAGTTTGGAACGGAAGAATTGAAATACGACGGCGAGGTAACTCCACTCGAATCTTTTAACCAGATTGTTAAACTGAAAAGAGAAAGCATTGGTTATCACGAAGAGTTAGACCATTATGGCATTGACTTGACAAAGGGAAACAAATTTGAATGGGCAAAAGACATGACAAAAAATGATAAGGACATGGTATTTGTTATTGATGCCAAGACACTTATCGCCGCTGGCGTTGACCTTACAAAAGTTAAAGGTTGGAATTATGGCAACCCGAAAGTGAAAGATAATAGAGGTAAAGAAGTTGAAGTTGAAATGTTTTGGAAATCTTTTGACATAGAATAATGTCTGAGGGAAGTACTATAAACAGCACTAAGAAATATGTATTGTAATGATGTAACTATTATCCTTAACAGCTATCGTATCACTGACATACAGAATGGAGTAAATAAAAAATGGAAAATGATTTTAACAAAAAAAGACAAGCCCGCTCTACAATAATGGGGACAGCGCCTATTGGAAAACTATTACTCAAAATGTCAATTCCGGCGATGTTTTCTATGCTTGTACAAGCATTATACAATATCGTTGATAGTATTTTTGTGGGAAAATTAGAATATGGAAAAAGTGCTCTAACGGCTCTTGCTCTCGCCTTTCCCCTGCAACTTTTAACTACTGCTTTTGCTACAGGGCTGGCTGTAGGTACCATGTCTTTAATCGCAAGGCGACTTGGTGAGGGAAAGCAAGAAGAAGCAAGTGAGGTTGCAAAAACAGGTATATTTCTTGCCTTCATCAACGCTGCTATTTTCTTATTGATTGGCATTTTCTTCTCCCAAAAATATATTTCACTATTCACCACTGATCCCGAAATAATAAAATTAGGAACCCAGTACCTTTCCATCGTCTTAATTTTTTCTGCCGGTGCTTTTATTGATATCATGCTAGGAAGAATACTACAAGGTACTGGAAACATGAAAGTACCAATGGTTTCACAAATAATTGGCTCTGTTACCAACATCATTCTCAACCCCATTTTTATTTTTGGATTGTTATTTGTACCTAAGTTGGGTGTGAGCGGTTCTGCCATTGCAACAGTTATTGGTCAATTTATGTCTATGATCTTTGATTTATATATTTTCAAAACAAGGAAACAAGATGTAGAAATATCTTTAAAAGAGTTTAGACCAAAGTACAAAAATGTAATAGAAATTTATAAAATTGGACTGCCTATTATAGCCATGCAGGCACTAATTCCCGTAACTACAACTTTTATGAATGGCATTATTACAGTGTATAGTGTAACAGCAGTTGCTGTATTAGGAATCTTCTTTAAACTTCAATCTTTTTTACTTATGCCGATAATTGGTCTTTCTCAAGGTGGACTACCTGTACTTGCTTTTAATTTTGGGGCAGGAAATAAGAACAGATTTTATCAGTGCATGAAATACCTAATAATATCCTCTACTACACTTATGATAATTGGACTTGCGGCATTTAACCTGTTTCCAAGACAATTATTAAGCTTGTTTTCAGCTACAGAAGAAATGATTTCTATGGGTACTGTGATACTAAGTAGAATCAGTTTAAGTTTTATCTTTGTGGGTGTAAACTTTATCCTAGCCATAAGCTTTCAAAGCATTGGAAAATCTTTAAATGCCTTTATCATGTCCTGTTCAAAACAACTTATTATCCTAGTACCGCTTGCATGGTTTCTTGGAAAATCACTAGGATTTGACAGTGTGTGGTATGCCTATTTTGTCGCTGAATTCATTAGCTTTTTAATATTTGCTCCAGTTGCATATTTCACACTAAAGAAAAGTTTTGGGGCTAAGGTTGCTTCTGTAAAATAATGATGCTTTTAAATTTTTAACTAGATATAAAAAAAGCTCGGCAATATGCCGAGCTAAAGTCAATCATCATCTTGATAACTTTTTTATTTTTTTGTTTTAAAGACAGATACCATATTTGTCAGCGTATCAGATTGGCTTGAGAGTTCCTCTGCTGCCGCTGCTGTCTCTTCACTAATTCCAGAATTTTTCTGTACTACTTGTGCAATACTACCTAGACCTGTAGAAATCTGAGAAATGGAGCCTGCCTGTTCAACAGAAGCTTTTGCAATTTCTGAAATAATACCAGATACTTGATTAAAGTCATCCACAATTCGCTCAAGAGAAGTTGCAGTAATTTTAGCTATTTCAGTTCCCTCTGTTACTTTCACAATAGAATCTTCGATTAATGCAGTTGTTTCTTTGGCAGCATTTTGGCTACGTCCAGCAAGGTTTCTTACTTCTTCTGCAACAACTGCAAAACCTTTGCCATGTTCGCCAGCCCTAGCAGCTTCAACAGCAGCATTTAGTGCAAGTAAATTTGTTTGGAAAGAAATATCTTGTATCACTTTTATAATCTTTGAAATATTGGCACTTGCCTCTTTAATTCCATCCATTGATACTAGCATCTTTTTCATTTCTGCATTTCCAGATACTGCATTTTCTTTTGAAGATTTGGACAATTCGTTTGCTTCCTTTGCATTTACTGCACTTTTTTGTGTTTGTTGATTAATCAGGTCAATACTTGCTGACAATTCTTCTATTGAACTGGCTTGTTCTGTGGCACCTTCTGAAAGAGCTATGCTGCTTTCTGATATGTTTTTTGAACCCGCAGCTACTTCTTCTGCTGATGCACGAATGTTTCTAATTACATCACTTAATTTCTCTGCTATTGCATTTATTGCAACCTTTATTTCAGCAAAATCCCCTATGTACTCACGATTAATCTTAATGTCTAAATTCGTATTGGCAATGTCATTTAGTGTTTTAGAAATTTCATTTACATAGGATGCAAATGTATTGGTTGTCAAGTTAAGTGAATTAGCTAAAACAGCTAGATCACCTTTATATTCACCGCGCATTTTAATATTTAGATTGCCTTTTGACACTTCTTGTAAAACTTCAGTTGCTTCAATAACTGGAACTGTGATTCCTTTTAGAACATTGTTAAGTCCATCCATTATTTGAGCCCAGTCACCATTAAATTTACTTTTGTCTGCTTGCACAGAAAGGTTTCCATTCAATGCTTCTCTAATTAATTCACTAATCTGAACTCCTACATTTTTTATATGTCCACGCATTTCTTCAATTGCCTCGTTGATAAACACCTGTTTGCCGGGAAGCTTCTCCATTGGTGTATCAAAGTTTCCATCAGCCATTCTCCCAAGACATGCCATTGATTTTTTGTTAATATCAATATATCCTACTACCATAGCATTTACTTTTTTTGCTACTTCAGCATAAACACCTTTGTATTTTTTTTCATCAATAAATACTTCAATTTCTCCTTTGTCTCTGTGCATTGTTGCCATTTGAGTCATATCTTCTACTATTGAATTAATTGTATCAAATGCTAATACCAAGTCTCTTGCCAAATCTCCTACTTCATCCCTCTGATTTGTGTTTAACGTTGTATGAATCTCTTTATTCATAACACCATTTGCAAGATTAAAAAGTTCTTTAGAAACTGCAGTAATTGGTTTTGCCATTTTCCTTGCGGACGATATGGATAACAATACTGAAAATAGGAGCAACAAGACACCAGCAACCACCATAATTACGATTCCTTGGGTGTTTTCTTGTTGAATAATTGCGTTAGTATCCGTATCCTCAAAGGTTTGAGATATATCATCAACATAATTTCCAGTACCAACTACCCAATCAAACGGTTGAAAATATTTAGTATAACCACGTTTTGGAGATGGGGTATCTGCATTTGGTCTTACAAAATAGTAATCTGTATAGCCTCCATCTGCTTGTTTTCCGTTATTGATAAAGTCTTGAACGAAGAGCTTTCCATTTACATCTTTTGTATTAAAACGATTGGTGCCTTCCGTATCCTTTCCCAATAAAACAATGCTCGTACCATTAGAATCATCTACCCAAAAGTATCCATCTTTCCCAAATGCCATTCCACGAACAACGGCAGCTGCCTGTATTTTTGCGTCATCTAATGTTAGTTCTCCGCTCTTCACTCTATTATTAAACTCATTTAAAATACTGACTACAGACTCTACTTGACCTTTTATTAAAAAATCAAAGTTGTTTTGCAGTGTATCTGATTGTTGTTTTAAACGTGATTGTCCAATATGATTCAAATTTACTATTGTGACAATTAAAAGTATTGCTATCATAATTACACTTGTTAATAATGTATTTTTAATTAGCTTGAATACGATGCTCTGCTTTTTCATATTTCATTTCTCCCCATTCATTAAAAATTCTTAGTATAAATCTGTAAAAGATTTCCAATCCGAGCTCAGCGATTTCTCATATCTCACCCCACGCTTAAAACAAATTTATACATCAGCAATCATAAATCGTTATATTGATTATAGATGCAAAGTCAAGCTGTCGTCAACAAAGAATTGGTTTATCAGGAAAGTTTTTCAAAAAGTCAAAAAAATAAAACAGGGCGTAAATTTGCCTTGTCTTATTGCAACATCAAGTGGAGAAATCGAAATATGATTTTATGAGCAATAAAAAAGCCGACAGTATTATGTCGGACTTATAAAAAATTAAAATATTGACTCATTAATAAATTCTATTACCTCACCATTTGGGCTATAAACCAAAGCATTTGTAAGAACTTTATCAGCGCTACCCAATTCAACAACTGATGGTTCAATACATTTCGTTGCACCATATGATAAGGCTGTTTCATAAGCTTTTGAGACATCCATGACATTAATTGCAAAATGTAGCAGTGCACCTCTGATAAATTCTTCACCTATGTTCCGTTTTCTTCCTTGTGCTGCAATATCAGCTTCACTATCAAATATTTCTATCAGGGTGTTCCCATCACAAGATTTTAACATGGCAGCACTTTTCAAATTAAATTGTGGCAAACTCCATCTATGCACCACTTTAAATTCCAATGCTTCAACGTAGAATGTAACTAATTCTTCAAACTTTTCAGCTTGGGCTTGAATAGCCACATGGGCAATCCCTCTTATGTTAGTCATCGTTATCCCCTGCCATTCAATAAAATTCTTCATTCCCATGTCTATATACTACATTTTTGTTTTTGTGCTATTCCACATCACTTTTTAATATCCATTCAACTTCCGTTAATTTTTGTGCAAATAAAGCCTTTGTATGTGGCAATTTAAAATGTGTATTTACTGCCTCTTCATTCTCCCATATTTCCCATAGCATAAGTTTTCTTTCCTCTCTACTAAGTGGGTAAATGTGAAATTGTATACAACCTGGTTCTTTATTGGTTTCTACCTCAAAGTCTTTTAATTCTTTCATAATATAATCGAAATCTTGATCACTAACAATATTTAATGCCGCTGTAATATAATGCATCCCTTATTCCTCCATTTGTAATGACGTTCTTTCGAAACTTTTATCGTTGGCAGATTCGAAAGAACGCTACTGTTATATTTTTTATTTTCTATTTATTTAAAATGTGAACGTCTGTGGTGGATTACCTGAAAAGTCAGATAGTATCGCTGTTCCTTCTGCTAGATAGAATAATTTAAAATTTGGATCTTCAGCAGTAGTATACATACCTCTCAATGTTTCATTATTACTAAGTGCAAATTCTTTTATTTCTTTATCGTCCGAAAATGCAACTTTGGCAGAAATACGTACCCACGCATATTCAGGAGACATAACAGAAATTTCTGTATAAGGACTATTGCTTAAATCGTCATATGCACTTGTTTTGCTTGATGTGCAGAAAAATAGTTTTCCATCTCTCTCAAACTGGAAAGCAAACGGTCTAACTTGTGGTCTGCCATTTTTATTAACTGTTCCTACATAGATTGTTGGACTTTCACTTATCATTTTAATAACTTGTTTCATATTATAAATCCCCTTTTAATGTTGTAGTTGTTAAAGCCTCATGGTTGCAAAGAAGCCTAATGGCTAATTGATATGCATTTTCACAATCCATTGGAAACTGTTCTGCTCTTACTTTTGTTTTATGTTCAACATCTATAGCAGCTGCCGCATACTTTGTGTAATCATCAAATTGATAAGTATCAGCAGAAATCATATATTCTGTATCACCGTTTAAAACTTTTAAAAATCTTTCATTTATTTCAAAGTTGGCATCAAATTTACCTGTTTTCATAAGCTCCGTTGTTGCCCCCATTGTATAAATGAAACCTGTGGATATTTTTCCTTTAAAAGTAGATCTATTTGTAGGGTGATCATATGAATAATTCATAAATATCAATCGTTCAAGAAGTGCACGCATATTTGCTGTAATATCCCCTAGATAAAGCGGTGACCCAAGTAACAGAACATCACATTCCATAATTTTATTAAGGACATCTGTTAAATCATCTTTGATAGCACATTGGCCAATAAATTTACTATCTTTGCGCTTACAGGCAAAGCAACTTGCACAACCTTTAAAGTTTAGATCATATAGATGAATCAACTCTGTTTGAGCACCAACAGAGTTTGCTCCCTCAAGTGCTTTGTTCAATAAGGTTACGGTGTTTCCTTTTTTTCGTGGACTTCCATTAATGGCAATTACTTTTTTTAACATATTAACTCCCCTACATTTTAGATTTAATAATCCATACTGATTATTATCCTCAACAGCTATCCCAGTAGACTTGTTGGACAACCATTGGTATTTCAATTTTTTTGAGACAAAATAGCAAGTCTATTATTATTTATTAATATTCCCCTTTACGTTTGTATTGACTGTTGCTATAATGAGTATACTACTAAAATACAAATAAACAAGTACGCACTTTTTTGTGCCTTTAAATATAATTGAAAAAGAGGAAAAAATATGAATGAATCATTTCAATATGATAACTGTTGTCCAGTACTACACGCACTTAATATTATTGGTGGAAAGTGGAGAATCCCCATATTGTGGAAGTTGACAGAATCTAATTTGCGATATAATGAATTAAAACGACGACTATCAGGAATTACCAATATCATGCTTACCCGTTCTTTAAAAGAACTAGAAGCCTATGGTCTTGTACATCGTATCCAATATTCTGAAATTCCTCCTCATGTGGAATATTCTTTGACGGAGGCAGGCAAAGAATTAGTGCCCGCATTGCTCTGTATTAAAAATTGGGGCGAAAAAATAAGTTCTCCCGAAATGTCATAATTTGTAAGGTTGTGTACTTTAACTTTTGAGTATAAAAAAATAGCATCGAAAGCTCCCGCTTTCAATGCTATTTTTTTATCAATTTTATCCGCCCAAATAGGCTTTTTTCACTTCTTCATTTCCCATTAAATCTTGCGCATTTCCTTCCATTACAACATGGCCCGTTTCAAGAACATAAGCCCTATTTGAAATAGAAAGTGCCATGTTTGCATTTTGTTCCACCAATAAAATGGTCATACCTTCTTTATTACACTGTTTGATAATGGAAAAAATTTCTTTTACCAAAATGGGCGCAAGACCCATGGAAGGTTCGTCCATCAGCAAAAGTTTAGGACGTGACATTAATGCTCTTCCAATGGCAAGCATTTGTTGTTCACCACCGCTTAATGTCCCTGCCAATTGTTTTCTACGCTCTTTCAAACGAGGAAACATATTATAAATTTTATCAAAGTCTTTCACTTTATCTTTTATAATGTAGGCGCCAAGCTCCAAATTTTCATGTACTGTTAATTGAGCAAAAATTCTTCTGCCTTCTGGTACATGAGCAAGGCCTAGATGCAAAATTTTATATGGTTTAATTGTTTTAATATTATGATTTAAATATTGGTATTCACCTGAACTTGGGGGAATAAGCCCCGAAACCGTATGCAAAATAGTTGTTTTCCCAGCACCATTGGCGCCAATCAAAGAAACAATTTCACCTTGATTCACTTTAAACGAAACTCCTTTAATGGCATGAATAGCGCCATAATGCACGTTCAAGTCATTTACCTCTAGCATCGTTGTCCCTCCTATTCACCAAGATAAGCTGATATAACTCTTTTGTTATTTTTAATTTCATCGGGAGTTCCCGTTGCAATAACCATTCCATACTCTAGTACCACAATTCTTTCGCAAATGCCCATTACTAAATTCATATCGTGTTCAATTAATAAAATACTAATGGAAAAGTTTTTTCTGATAAGGCTGATGGTATTCATTAGCTCGTTGGTTTCACTAGGGTTCATCCCAGCCGCAGGCTCATCCAGCAGTAGCAGTTTAGGGCTTGTTGCAAGTGCCCTTGCAATTTCTAATTTTCTTTGTTGCCCATAAGGTAAATTTTTTGACTTCACATCTGCAAAGCGATCTAGTTGAAAAACAGACAAAAGTTCCATGGCTTTTTTTTCAGCCGCTGCTTCTTGCTTCCAATAAGTAGGTAATCGTAAAATACTTTCAAAAGCAGAATATTTCATACTTTTATGAAGGGCGACTTTCACATTTTCAATCACGGTCATTTCTTTAAAAAGCCTTATGTTTTGAAACGTACGAGCAATACCAGCATTGCTAATTTCAAACGTCTTTTTACCAACCATATTTTTACCGTCAAGCATAATGGAACCTTCTGTCGGCACATAAACACCTGTAAGAAGATTAAATACGGTGGTTTTTCCTGCACCATTTGGTCCAATTAAACCAATTAGTTCATTGTTGTTAATATCAACTCCAAAATCACCAACGGCACGAAGACCACCAAAGGTAATTCCTAAAT
>JAVBJQ010000061.1:0-35921 GCA_031546905.1 Eubacteriales bacterium
GCAGTTATATTTGATATTACTACTCGTAACCGTAAAGGCAAAACTAGCTAAATTTTGAGTTGTGCTTGAGAGAACAAGCGTTTTGTGCTTGCGGTCACCGAACAACGTCAAAAAAGTGTGCAACTAATTTCTGGACAGCTACTTACCATTATACCAATCAACGTCAATTAGATTAATAATTAAATACATGAAATAGGCTAAAAACTAAGGTTATATTCATTTTTGGATATGACCTTTTTAACATTGGATTTATAATGATACTATGATATGATACGAATAGGTTCTTTGTAAAGGAGCGTTGAGCAATGGGAAAAATTTTTAATATAACAGGCTTATGCGTAAAAGATAAGCATTACATGGCAGACACATCGGACAAGATAAAAAAAATTGCTACTATGGTGGAGCGCGGGGATTATTTCACTATAAACCGCCCAAGACAATTTGGGAAGACAACAACTTTGAATATGCTTAAAGATACCCTTTTAGCGAATGGGTATTTAGTTATTGACACTAGCTTCGAGGGCGTAGGAGATAATCTCTTTAACTCTGAAAGTTTTTTTTGTAATAACATTTTAAATATATTTGCAAAATCAATTAAATATAGTGATAAAAATACTGCACAGCTTATATTAAAACATAACGTGAACTTGTCATCCTTTTTTGAATTATCGGATGCTATTTCTGATATTATTGAGGAAAGTGAAAAGCGATTTGTTTTATTGATAGATGAAGTTGACAAGAGCAGTAACAGTAAAATCTTTTTACAATTTTTAGGAATGTTACGAAATAAATATCTTGCAGCAAGTGCAGGAAAAGACATAACATTTCAAAGTGTTATACTTGCAGGCCTACACGATATTCGAACATTAAAACTTGCCATTCGTAATGAAGCAGAAGCGAAATTTAACAGCCCTTGGAACATTTCAGCTAAGTTTGACGTTGATATGAGTTTGTCTGCTAACGAAATTGCCAGTATGTTAGTTGAGTATCAGCATGATTGCAATGTTTTATTTGACGTTCAAGAGGTTGCTAGTGAGATTCATAAATTCACAGGCGGCTACCCGTATTTGGTGGGGGATATATGTAAGATTATAGCTGAAAATCTAAAGGACGACTGGAGTAATCATGGCATATACACCGCTATCAAAATTATACTAAATGAAAAGAATACTTTGTTTGAAGATGTAATAAAAAATATAGAAAACAACGATGACATTAAGACGGTGGTAGAGGATTTGCTTATATTGGGCAATAATAGGAGCTACAACCCTTTTACTTATGACAATGGAATCATGTATGGAATTTTTAGAGAAGATAAAGGCAAGTTAGTGATTCATAATAAGATTTTTGAAGAGCTGATATATAACTACATGCTAGAACAACAGAGTATCATCAATATGAAAGTTCCAGTAACTAATTTGGAGTTTAGTCAATTCATAACAGATTGCAAGTTGAACATGGAGCGCATACTCCTAAAGTTTCAAGACTTCATGTTTGAAGAGTATCGAAGAGAAGACGAAAAATTTTATGAATCACAGGCAAGACTTATATTTTTATCTTATATCAGACCCATACTCAATGGAAAAGGCTTTTACTTCGTCGAGTCACAAACAAGAGAGAATAAACGTCTTGATGTCGTAGTAATATATGGCAATCAGAAGTATATAATTGAATTAAAAATATGGAATGGCGAGAAGTACCAAGAAAAAGGTAGAGAACAGTTAGCAGAGTACCTGGCTATTCAAGGCTTACACGAGGGCTATATGCTTGTGTTCAACTTTAATCAGAACAAAGAGAAAAGTTCGGAGTGGCTCACAGCTTACGATAAGAAACTTTTTGAAGTTGTCTTATAAGTGTTAAATCGGCAAAACAAATCGCAGCTAAAACCCCATACGCACATTGTTATAACCTACTGACATTATGTATATATTTGATGTTTTATATTGGAATTTGACTACTTAATAGAAATTTGTTATATTAAGATTAAATTTTAGTAATATTCATAAGTATGGAGGATGTTTAATCATGGCTAATATTCCATTTAAAGATAAAAAGCAGTTGTGGGCTAAATCTGGTAATATATGTAGTTTTCCAGAATGTAATAGTGAGTTATGTGAAGAAGGTCTTGGTACAATAGTTGGAGAAGAAGCTCACATAATAGCTGAAGAGCCAAATGGACCAAGAGGAAATCCACCATTAACAATTGAAGAAAGAAATAGATATGATAATTTAATTCTATTATGTAAAAAGCATCATAAAATTATTGATTCCAACCCAGATACATTTACTGTTGAAGCATTACATAAATATAAAGATGCCCATGAACAATGGGTAAAAGATTGTTTGTTAGGAAAAGACAAATATCCAGTAGTGTTTGAGGATGAATTAGGGTTAAATTCAAAAACTGTAAAAAAATTTTATAAGTGGGTAATAGACAATACAGAAATGGATTTTACATTTCTCTTCAATGAGGACCTCCAAAATGCATTAAGTGGATTAACTAATATAAATAAGGCTGCAAGAAATTTGATTAATTCAATAATCAATTACTACAGGAAGAAAGGTACTATAGATATTCCTACTATATATGGTAAACTAGTAGGCGATAAAGGATATTCTGATATAGATTTTTTTAATTCAATATATTTTTTGGAACAGTTTAACTTCTTAGACTTTGACGATACCTTTAGGGCTATTGGTGAGGATGAAGAAGGAAATGCTTTAATAGTAGATGGAGAACCAACAAGAAGCAAATACTTATTCCAATATTGTAAATTAGGTATCAATGGCTTTATTATAAACTACTTAAAAACTTATCTGAATGATAAAGACGAATTTAAAAGGATATTAATTGATATAGATTTTAGTTATTTTGAATAGTAAAATTTTGCTATTATATAATTTATTTGGTACTTTATTGTTTAAATAAGTTTTAAATTACAATAAATGAAGATGCTAAAAGTGCATCTTTTTTTATGCAATAGAAAAAAATTGTGATTACAAATATTATGTAAATATTTGTAATGTGAGTATTTTGATATACAACTATACTAGGTATTAATATCAATATAATAGAGATACTAGGGTTATTCTAAAAATGAAAGGAAGGTGATGCCCATATGAGTAAAAGTACAAAAATACCCAATAGACTAGCAGGAGAGAAAAGCCCTTATTTATTACAACACCAGTTTAATCCAGTTGACTGGTACCCGTGGTGTGAGGAAGCATTTGCGAAAGCAAAAGCAGAAGACAAACCAATCTTCTTGTCAATTGGGTATTCGTGACTTAACTTATTTTATTGACATGTCATTGGTGGCAATCAAGTTACTGCACCCATGAAAATGATTGATTATTAATGTTTTCTGTGGTAGGCTAAACATAACAACTAAGTTAGAAAACTTATATTAGGCGTGGAAGGATGATAAAATGAAATGCCTTAGAGTTATAGCCGAAGATGAAGTATTAGGCACAACCGACTATATGAAGCCTTGGCGTTCTGCAAGAGGCATTGTATTGGACAAAGAAAATCGCATAGGAATATTGTATATAAAAGAATCCGACCGTTACGAGCTTCCCGGCGGCGAAATAAACGAAAATGAAAGTATTGATGAAACTTTCTTTCGCGAAATAAAAGAAGAAATAGGCTGTGATTGTGAAATAATAAAAGAATTGGGTTATGTAGAACTAAATTATGCGAAGCATGATGTAGTGTGGATTTCATATTACTTTTTAGCTCGTTTAGTGGGCGGAAAAGGCACACCCTGTTATACGGAAGAAGAATTAACAAAAACTATAACCGTTGAATGGCACACGCCGAATGACGCTATACGATTAATTGAACGTAATAAAGAAGAAAGCAATAGTAGTATATTCTTAAAAATGTCATGTTTAATGGCATTGCGGGAAGATTTTAATTAATCAATGACAACTTCGTAGTATAAGCATTTTCTTCACGAACATAACCTAATGGTTTGCTTGTAATTATGTCTATTATCTACATATTGAAATGGGATACCAAAAAATGTGGTATCCTTTTTTGTTTTCTGCAAATAATACACTTATCACAAAGCGAAAGGAGTTGATGCCCATGAATACGACTACAAGTATAGCCAATAGATTGATAAATGAAAAGAGTCCTTATCTGTTACAACATGCTTACAATCCAGTAAACTGGTACCCTTGGGGAGAAGAAGCTTTCGAAAAGGCTAAGGCAGAAGACAACCTCATTTTCCTTTCCATTGGCTACTCAACTTGTCATTGGTGGCAATCAAGTTACTGCAACCAAATGATATTTTCTTGAAATTATTGTTTTAAATGATATAATATGTGAAGAGTATTTATATTAGGTGGTGTTGAGAATGATAAAACCAATTGATAAAAGAGATTTACCAGCTTGCCTTAATATTTTTCATAATGGTTATGAAACCGTTGCTATAGAATTTGGCTTAACCGAAGAAAATTGCCCTGATAGGGGAAGAGCAAGCCTGCCTATGGAAAAACTAATATCGGAATTTGAAGATGGCACAGCAATGTTTGGTTATTTTATTGGTGATAAAATAGTTGGATATCTCGGCATAAAAGTGATAGACGCAGGAGTTTACGGATTAAATGATATCATAATTATTCCAGAATATAGGGGAAATGGTTATGGGAAAGAACTTCTTAATTTTTGTAAGCAAAAGGCAAAGGAATTTGGAGCAAGTAAAGTTAGATTGGGTATGATTGACGATAACAAACGGTTAAGAAAATGGTACGAAGATAATGGTTTTGTAAACATTGGGTATAAAAAATACGAAGGTGCTCCATTTACGGTTGGTCGAATGGAATGCACATTATAAATATTTTCTTTAATAACATAAAATATTGATTATTTGTGATTAGAAAGATTTTCTACATAATTTTTAGGATACTGAGAAACAGGTATCCTTTTTTCATTTATGCAAATAATAGCCTTATTACAAATTGAAAGGAGCTGAAGCCTATGAACACAACTACAAGTGTACCCAATAGACTTATAAATGAAAAGAGTCCATATCTTCTTCAACACGCTCATAACCCTGTGGATTGGTTCCCTTGGGGTGAAGAAGCCTTCGCCAAAGCAAAAGCCGAAGACAAACCAATTTTCCTTTCCATCGGTTACTCCACATGCCATTGGTGCCATGTAATGGAGTATGAAAGTTTTGAAGATGAGACAGTGGCAAAAATACTAAATGAAAATTTTATCTCCATCAAAGTCGACCGAGAACAGCGTCCTGACATAGACAGCATTTATATGAGTGCTTGTCAAATGCTTACAGGTGCTGGTGGTTGGCCCTTAAGTGTTTTTTTAGACAATGATAAAAATCCATTTTATGCGGGAACTTATTTTCCTAAAAATAACCGCCATGGAATGGTGGGCTTTATTAGCTTATTAGAACAATTAAATGACATTTGGCAAGATGATCGTCAAAAAATAAATTCTGCTACCCAAAGTATTTTATCAAGTTTAAAAACAGATACATCCCATCGGTCTGGAATGTTGCAAGAAGATGTTGCCGAAAAAGCATTTGCACAACTAAAGGGAAACTTCGATCAGAAATATGGCGGATTTAGCGAAGCACCAAAGTTTCCTACACCTCATAACTTAACGTTTCTTTTGCGATATTACCATCAGAAGAAAAATAAAACAGCGCTCCATATGGTGCTTGAAACATTAACAAAAATGTATATGGGTGGCATATATGACCATATTGGTGGTGGATTTTCACGATATTCTACAGATAAATATTGGCTGGTTCCCCACTTTGAAAAAATGCTTTATGACAATGCAGGGTTGTGTAATTGTTATATAGAAGCCTATTTAATCACAAAAGATACTTTGTATAAAAAGATGGCAGAAGGAATTTTAAATTATGTCAAAAGAGATATGACAACAGAGAATGGTGGATTTTATAGTGCCGAGGATGCGGATTCAGAAGGCATTGAAGGAAAATTTTATGTATGGGACTATGTGGAAGTACTCCATTTACTTGGAGAAGAACGAGGAAAAAGGTTTTGTGACTACTATAACATTACAAAAAAAGGTAACTTCGAAGAAAAAAACATTCCTAACATAACCAAAGTTTTATCTTTAGAAGAATTATCTCAATTTGAAAATGATATCATCATTTTATTTCAAGCCAGAGAAAAAAGAATTCACCCCCTCAAAGATAAAAAAATAATTGTTTCATGGAATGGTTTCATGATGAGTGCCTTTGCCAATGCTTATAAAGCTTTCCATAACGAGGAATATCTTAGTATAGCAAAACATTCTTTTCACTTGATAGAAGAGCACCTAATAAAAAATAATGAGCTTTTTCATAGTATGTTTGAAGGTACAACTTCTGAAAAAGCCTACGCATCTGATTATGTTTTTTTAATTACGGGGTTGTTAGATTTGTATGAAGCATGCTTTCATCCCTATTATCTTGAAAAGGCCATTTCTCTAACCAAAACATTGATGGAGCAATTTTTTGATGAAGAACAGGGTGGATTATTTTTATACGCTAAACATTCTGAGCAACTCATTGTTCGCCCTAAAGAATTTTATGACGGTGCTATGCCTTCAGATAATTCTGTTTGTGCTGTCAATTTAATAAGACTATCACGGCTTACAGGAAACCCTGAATTTGAAGATGTAGCAACCAAAATTTTAAGTTGTTATGCTGAAAATATAAACAGCTACCCTATTCACTATACAAATGCCTTGACAGCTTTTTTATATACATCACAAGCATCAGAAGAAATAGTGGTAACTGGTAAAAACTTGCAACAACTAGAACAAATCATCTTAGGTATTCATAGGGAGTTTAATCCTTTCCTTAGTGTTATTGTTGTTACAGAGGAATTTAATCATATCAAAAATTCCGTTCCTTTTGTCAAAGACTTTCCTATTAAAGAAAGTCCCACCCAATATATTTGTAGTGGATTTTCTTGCAAAGTATTATAAAAAATGAGGGCAAACTTTTCAAAAAGTTTGCCCTCATTTTTTATAACACCTTATTATTACATTACGGAGTTGGTAATATAATGGTCACAGTTGTCCCCACGTTACTTTCAATTGAAATACTTCCTTCATGGCTTTCCACAATCCACTTTGCTATGGGAAGTCCCAATCCCGAACCGCCTTTGGTACGATTACGTGATTTATCAGCTTTATAAAATCGATCAAAAACAAATGGTAAGTCTTCTTTTCCGATTCCAATACCGTTATCTGAAATAATAACTTGAATCGCATTATTCTTTTGCTTTACTTCTATTATTATAGATCCATTTTCTTGGGTGTATTTTTTACAATTATCAAAAATAATCCTCAAGGCTTGCCTGATCATCATAATATCTCCAAATATTTTCATATGATTGAATGGCACAATTATATAAGTATGCTCCTTATCAATCATCTGCATATCTTTTACAATTTCAGAAATAAGCTCGTCTATATAAAAATATGCTTTTTCAATTTTAGGTGCATTTTTATCACTATCAATGTGGGCTAAAAAAAGTAAACTTTCCACTAATCCAATCATATTTTTGGATTCATTTTTTAAAGAAACAATAACTTCCTCCAAAACTTTTCTGTCATCCTTGCCCCAGCGGTCAAGCAAGTCTGCATAACCCTGTATTACATGAAGAGGGGTTCTAAGTTCGTGAGAAACATCTGAAACAAATCGATTTTGCTGTTCATGAATAAAATGAATACTACGTAGCATGTTTCTTAAATTAACGGAGCCAATTACGAGCACCAGTATTAATAAAATAAAAAAACCAACGGTTAACGTAGTCAGTATAATACCAAAATATTTTAGTTCACCTTCTAAAGACTTCATAATCACTATGGTACATTTTTTATTATTAATTTGAGTATCTAGTGAATATTCTATATTTTTATCAATATTAACTTTGCAGTTATTATTTTCTTTATACGTAAACGTAGTCTTTGCCATTTTCAATGGCTTTCCATATTGAGCTACTTTATTCATTGCCTCATCATAAATAGTGATGGAAATATTTGTAGCATTGGCGTACTTCTCTAAAAAATTGTTGGATAAATTTTCTTCTGACAGCATTGCCGTAATTGCTTGGCTGTGTTCTTGGATATTGATATAAGTACCATAAAAAACATATTTTGCATTAGACGCTGCAATAGCTATAAAAAACAGTAGTAACACAATACTAAAAAGCAGTGAATTTAAAACAGTATTTTTAAAAGTAATTGAATTTTTAAAACGATTTTTAACATCATGTAAATACTCTCTATTTTTCATTTTTAATGGTATACCCGACACCTCTAATGGTATGAATTATTTTCTTTGCTCCATTTTCTTCTAACTTTTTTCTCAGGGTTTTAATAAAGACATCCACAACATTGGTATCTCCATGAAAATCATAGCCCCACACATGCTCAATAATTTTATCCCTTGAAAGCACGATATCTTTGTTGTTGATTAAAAATAACAAGAGTTCATATTCTGTTTTGGTTAATGTAATTTGTTTTCCAGCATACTCCACCGTTCTTGCATTTTTGTTAATGATGAGATTTCCTAGTGTAATCAATTTATTATCATTTTCATGGGTTTGTTTACGTCTTAAGGTAGCACGAATCCTTGCCAAAAGTTCTTCAATTAAAAATGGTTTGGTAATATAATCATCCGCACCTAAGTCTAACCCCATTACTTTGTCTGTCACGTCACCCTTTGCCGTAACCATAATCACAGGTGTACTTTTCTCTTGTCTAAGCCTTCTCAAAACTTCCATACCATTCAAATTTGGAATCATTACATCTAATAGTATTAAATCGAAGTCTTCACTTATGGCTTTTTCAAGTCCTGCCCGTCCATCATATTCTGTTACTAAATTATAACCTTCATGGAGCAGTTCAAGCTCTAAATACCGTACGACACTGCTATCATCTTCCACCAATAAAATTTTTTCCTTGGACAAATCCATCACCTACTTCGTTGTTATACGCTCACTGCTACGCCATAACTAACTTTTATCTTATCTTCTTTTGCTAACAAAAGCAAATCTCCTTTATAAACAATCTCATGTTCTATTTCCAACAGCTGTTGTGGACTTACTAAATTTCTCGCTTTGTTAAAGTCGATAATACCGCTTTCCTTTAATATATGATACACAAATTCAGAACATAAAAAACGCTTTTTATTTTTTGTTTCTTTATTTAAAACATTGTATAAAAGACCTTTATAATTATATTTATATTGTTGGCTATTTAAAATAAACTCATTCAACATATTGACTACTGAAAAATATTGTTCTTCATCCACTTCTATTTCCAAAACAATGCCTTTTAAATTATGACTGATTACTTCTTTCCTGAAAACACCGATAAACGGATTATGAAAATATTTTCTTCCAAAACTATACATGGTATTTAATTTTTCATCTAGGGATAATGAAGCATGGGTATACTCGTCATTTTTAACCAGATGGATAATATTTGATAAAATCGTATTACTTCTTGTTAACACGATATAAATTTTTTGTTTGCTCATTTGTATCTCTCCTTATAACAGTTTATCTCTACTTACGCTAAACTTATTATAAGCTTTGAAAATTATAAATACCTGTTTAAAAAATGAAGATTTGATGAAGTTTTTTTGTATGTTTTGTTTTAAATAAAAAAATGGGGTTGTTGCAAAACTAATTTTTAAAATAGTTTTGCAACAACCCCTTGTCGAATAGATGTTAAACTCCTATTGTTTTCCTCGGATTTTTTGCAGATATGTTTTTTATATATCCATAGCTATATCCCAGTTCATCAGCTATTTCCTTTAAACTTTTACGTTCAATATCACGCATATACATAACTTCATGGTAGACTCCATCTACACTTCCAAATTTTTTTTCAACCTCAAAAATTTTGTTCTCTACATCTAAAATGAACTGACTCAGTTCATTTGTTGCATATAAAATATTAACAAAGTTATCAATTTCATCAGCAAAATTGTTTTTTTTTGTACTAAATTTCATCATTGCATTTACTGCCACGTCACAAGCAGATTTGGCTGTTTTGAGAGTTTTGATTTTTTCGACTATTTCTATGTAAAGCACAATTAATTCTTTGTAGATCTCAAAATTCAATTAATTCGCCTCCTATTAGTTAAACTTACTTTTCTTTTAAGATTATCGCATATCTATTGATGCAATAAATTGATTGTAATCGTCTTTGTAAGTATTCTTTTTAAGAAACACTACTCAATAAAATTCCCTATACCGATTAAAGTAATCATATGGCTTCTTACTTATTTACCATAACCATTTTATTAACCGCATCCCAGCCCACATTAAATCCCATTTTTTCAAGCAAGTCTCTCGCCTCAACATAAGTCGTACCATCTTTAATAAAACCGTTTATAACAACCTGATTTGCATGAAATAGGTCAAATTTTACATTTTCTGGTTTGTTCCTCTCATCTACCTTTACCTGTATATCTTTTTTGAAACTTTCCCATTCATTAGAATTTTTCACATAATACATCGGACACATTTTTCCTGTAACATCATAATGCCTTACAACATCTTTTTGTACATCAAATCCATGATGAATACAAATATCAGCACAAAGCGCAACAAGACTTGCATATGTTTTATCATTAAACTTTCCATCTGCATTTGGGTGACAGTTTTCTATACCGATATACATACTATTATTCTTTTTAGCTTGGGCATCATACTGTGGTGCATAAGACTTTCCAGCATGTTGTGCACATTCATATTCTGGTACACAAAGTATTATTTCACCATCAAGCCCAATTATATAATGAGCTGACGTGTAAGCTCCACCTGCACCATTTTCAAACCAATTTCTATTGCCCACTGCTGAACTTCCTGGATTTCCTACATAATGAACTACTATTCCTTTTGGTACAAGTTTTGTTCCTGTTCTACCATGAGTGTTACCAGATGTTAATAACATTTCGGTTACTTTCATTTGTTATCATCCTCTTTATCTTCATCATTTAAATTTTCATTTGTGATTTTAAACCACTTTTTTACAACCACAGGTATTTTTACATCCATGCTAATTGCATTCTCCATAATAGATGCAAACTCTTTGAAGCAGAATGCTCCAATAAAAATTGTGGCAATTGGCACATCAACCCCCATATAAATAGCTACCCTTTGGGTAAGTAACAGCCCCATGATTAAAAAAAACTCTGATGATTTTTTAAATAATCCATTTCGCATAGATTTACTGTTAAATGTTCTACTTGTTCCACTCTTAATAGCACCAGTTATCATATCTATTACTGCTAATAAAAACCAAATAATAATTACTTCCCATTCAAGCCCAGATAAATAGACTCCTAATCCTGAAAAACCAGCCAGTAATGCTTGAAATAATTTACTTTCTTTCACCTTGTACCTCTTTTCTGCAAATATACTAATTAATGTAATACGCTAGCTTCTGGTCTTGGTAAAAAGCGGCTAGAAGCCGCTGATTTTTTATTTATATTTATTTTGTTTACACTTGATATTAATGGCGTTTCTATTTCTAATTTATTTGTAAAATGGATAAACGCTGGAATATCTTTATTAAGACAATGACTATCATAATAAGGTTTATCAGAATAGACAAGTGTATGTGATTCACCCATTCTTTCATCCATAATAAATATTTCTCGTAGTTCTGAATAAGAAATACCCATTGCTTTTGCCACTTCAAAAAATTCTGAACAAAATGTTACCTTTAAAGCAAGGAAACAGTTTTCCATATATTTAGCAAGCTCAGCTGTTTTTAAATCAGTAAAACGTATTCTAAACGAACCATTTTTTACGAGGTAATACAATTGAGCAACTTTATCACATAAATACCTGTCCCCTCCCAGTATTAAAAAATTGGGAGATTCCTCGCTATGCTGTGTTGTTCCATAATACTCTGGAGATACAACAATATTTTTTTTGTATTTCTCCATTAAAAAATCAGCTATCCCAACAGGAACAGCCGATTTAATAATAATAACTTTTGAATTTGTGTCTTTAATTGCTTTTTCAACAATGCTAGTGTCTGCACTCCCATCTGCTAACATCTCTGTTGGGACACAAACAAATGCAAAATCATATAGTTTGTCTTTAACAACCCCATAGGTTTCAATAAAAGGATCATAAATATCTGGACTAAGTTTTTCAAATTCTTTGTATATGTGCCGCCCTATGTTGCCATACCCTACAATAAGTATATCTGACATATCAAAATTCTCTCCTTTGTATTTTATACCAACTTACAATATTCCCATCATTTTCTTTCAAGGAAGCAATCCCCTCTTTTCAGTGCTCGCTTGAGCTATATACGGAGCAAAAGAAGAATTGACATTTAATTGGTATTATAATACTTCTTTTTTTATGCACTCAATTTGTTGTAAAATATGTGCATTGTAATCATTATATAACTTAAATAATTTATGGTTTGTTTGGATATCATTCCATGGTTTGTCTTCGGATGTATAATGGTACATTACTCCATTTTCTATTCCATATCCTAATCGCCTATGTACGCAGATATTATATTTTCTCCCAAAGTCATACCATACACTATTAACAATTTTATTTAGAATCGTTTGATCCCCTTCTGTAAAAGGCTTGTTACGATATGACTCTATTTCATTTAAATAAAATTCCCAAAAATCATTACTAGAAATATAGTCATTATTAAAAACTAACACCCCTGAATTAAAATATCTAAAAATATTCTCTTCTTTTTGTTTCTTTATATTATCATTTTTGAAAGTAGCACCTAGACTGTATCCTCTTAGATCCAAATCTATTAAAGGACTTACATCATCCATTGCAATAATATCTGCATCTACATACATATATTTATCAAATCCCTGAAAGCAACTGCTTAAAAATGGCTTTAGTAATGTAGTATTTGTTATATAAGTACAACTAGCCTTCCGCCTTGATTCTGGAAATTTCTTTACAACTTTATCTTGCTCTTTCGTTAAAAAAACAATTTTAAAATCAATCTGAGGATAATATGTTTTAAAATAGCCTGTAATGATAAGCGTTGTTTTTATATTTACTTCGTAGCACAATAATCGTATTACTAATGGCCTATTTAATTTATAGTTGTCAATAATAGAAGAAAAAACAGTTATATACTGTAGTGCACAGTTCTCATCTGTAACCCCACCAATGGGAATACTTTTACAATCTTCCTCTTTTATTTTCTTATAATTCTTTTTATAGAACTGTACTAAAAAATTATTTGAATTATATATTTCTTCAAAAAAAACCATATATGGTTTTATTTTGCTACTATAATCATAAAAATAGCCTTCATATAAGAAATCTTTTGCGCTATCATACTGTACCATACAAATTTTTATATTCCTGCCTTCAAAAAATTCTCCAACAGCTTCGTTAAGAATATTTTTATCTGGATAATTCTTAAATAACGCAAAGCAATAAAGTAATCGCTTGTTAAAAGCTTTAGTAAAATTAAAGTTATTTAAAAGCATGATCTTAAAATCAAACTCACCATTATTTTCAGATGATACATTCGCTTCTTCATGTGTAAAATCATCTAGAGAACCATTACAAAGGAGTGTTGAGTCTAAGTATAGTATTTTATTGCAATTTGTTATATTACATAAGTTTAATTTTAGATATGCCATTATTTCTTTTTCTGTCTTAAATTCATTTTTAATATCAGCTCTCAGGCTATTAATATCATAAAAAAAAATGTTATATCTTTTTAATAATTGTTCCTTCATACTTTCAGTGATATCAGAAATTAAATGAAATGTCACTTCTATATGCTTATTTTTATAAATTATGGAGTTCATTGAGGTTATGATTTCATTTATAATATTGCGAGAAAATATATAAGCTACATTTAGTTCCTTCATACTTGTCACCTACTTAAATATTATTCTTACAATATTGTCAGATTTTCTTTCAATTACCCTGTAACCTTTATCAGATTTAGTAGCTATGCCATCATCATTAGGTGTACAGTATCCATCCTCTTCGCATGTTCCATCGTCATAAACATATAGTTGCCCTAACATACCTACAACAGACCATTCCGGTCTTTTTGAACGTGGAATATATTCGATTTTAGGGTCATACTCGGGGTTTAATTTTTGTCTCACTTCTGTTCTCTCAGGTATTATGATTTCCTCATCATATGCTTCTTTAATTATTTCTTCTATAGGTTCTTGTCCAATTACTTTTCCATCATCATCTGTAATATCTTTATATCTAATTTCTGTTACAGCTTCATGATGAACTGCTTGTACTTCACGTTTTATAGTTACTTCTTTGTAAACTGGTCTGTCCCATATATCGGTTAGGTACATCTTATTCCAATTATCCTCATAAGCATTTCCGATCATAGAAGTATTACTGGATATTACCCCTAGAATATAATCATCGTTTGAAGTAGCTTTTCGTATACAATTTTTTGATAGGGTAACAAAGTAACCAACTCTGTCTTCTGCTTCTAAATTTTTATCTAACCATTCAAAATATTCCCCATAGTCAGCACCGGCAGAGTTAAAAGCACCTTGTGCATAAGTCTTACCACTATAATCAACACGAAACGCATTTGAACGCACCTTAACACCAGGGTTGCCATTTCCAATTACAAAGGCGTCAGCCCTTGTATACAAATCATTACTGCTATATGTACGAGGTTTATTGTATGCACCTATTACTGTTATTTCTGGAGTATGTGCGATCAATCCTGTACCTATTGCTGCACAATGATACCCATGTTCACTTGCAACAACATTTTTAGTTCCTATATTTAAATGGACACCTTTCCCACTGTTCCCGTCATAAAACATATTAGAAAAATACAATTTAACCGGATAACCATTACGATAAGAATTTACTTTCGTCCAAACATCCTCTGATATTTGTAAAACTATTGTATTACTAGTCTTACTTACTATATACCCAAATATACATGTACGATCATAGTCCGTATTATTCCAATCGTAACTAAATATAGCATAATTTGTATTACAATAAGTGCTTCCAAAACGACTAAGTGAATCAAAAATTGTTATTTGTTTATTTGTTGCGTTAATAGATTGAATAGTAACAGGGTTCGACCACACATTATCTAATAAATATCCTTTTACGGTATCACCATGTATAGAAATATTACAAGAACTATTACCTATGGTTATGGATTTTTGCCCAATGTTTAAATTATTGTTACCAATTGTTAAATTTTCATTTCCAGATAATATATTATGTTTACCATACTGAGCAAGCCTATTTTCTGAACCACCTATTATATTATCGCTAATATCTCCAATTTCTACAATATTACTACTCCCACAAATAAAGTTATTTTCACCAGCTGAAAATCCGACTTTTCCTACAATATTTTTCATTCCAGTTATGAGTTGGTGCTCTCCCCCGTATACTTTATTATAAGATCCAAAGACTGTATTGCTTGTATTCCAGTTTGAATAAAGATTAATGTTATAATTATTGAAGCCTGACGTAAAATTATTGCCTCCAATTGTAGTATTGTGCTCACCGAATGATGTAATTCCATTTCCAGAAACAAAACTATTATTACCAAGGATAAGAGAACCACCTTCATCTTCTACTGAATACCTATCAAAATCACACGCTATTAGACCATCGCTATAAAGTGCTGGGTGGTTCCCATCTAATGTAATATTAACTACATAACCGCTAATTTGAGTAACATTTACAATCTTAACACGATACTCTGCACCATACGAGTCTAGTAAGTTAAACAGTAAAATACGTTGGCCAATTACAGGTGGTGAATAGCAATCTGTTATCTGAATTATGCGACTTCCTGGCGATAATACTTTATATTTCCATAGTCTAAAATAGCCTGCGCTTGCGAAATTATATTGTCCATTTAAGACAGTACAGTTATTACCATATGCTATATTATGCTTTCCACCTACTATTGAATTTTTACCATAAGCTTCGTTATATGCGCCTCCTACTATTGTTGAATTCTCACCATATGTTTTGTTATGTCTTCCACCTACTATTGAACTTTTACCACCTGCAATATTATACATTCCAGCTACTATTGAATTTAAACTATCCGCGCTGTTAAACCGCCCTGCTACTATTGAATCCCGACCACTCGCACTACAATCTCGGCCAACTATAAGCGGATTGGCACTCCCAACTCCTGATGTGGTATCGCCCTTTGGTCCTTGTGGACCCGTTGCTCCTGTATCACCCTTTAACCCTTGTGGACCTTGGATGCCTTGAGGACCAGTTGCTCCTGTGTCGCCTTTTATTCCTTGTGTAATTTTATTATTCCAATTTGCTTTTTCTCCAGCAGATACAAATTGTTTGTTTTCGTTTTCTATAATATATTCTGCCTTTGTTTCTGGATATAGTGTTGCCATTTGTCCACTTGTACCATTTTGCATGATACGTATATGTTTTTCTCCCATAATATACTCCTCCAATAAAATAAAGTGAAAAAGGATAGCTATTGGCCCTATCCTTTTGTAATTTATATATTCTTAACACTTACAAGCATTTGAAGTTCTTTTTTGTCCAATACCTTTTAAATTCGCAATCTTTTCTGCTGATACTACCTTGTCATATGCAGTCCTAACTACATTGGCTGTTGCTGATTCGGTTGTACTTGTTGATGTTACGTCATTGTTTAAATTTGGGATTATGGGCTTATTTTTCAAACCATTGTAATCACCCCTGGATGCGACAGGAGCTGAATTACTTGATTTAACCCGAATAGTCACAATCGCACCCTGGACCTTCACTACTACAATTACTATCACAGTAACATGAATCCCAGTCCCCACAATCGCAATTGTTGTCACAACTGCAAGGGTTGTCATACCCACAATGTATGTAGTTCCAATTTACTGCTTCCAGGTCATTGATTATCCTCGATAGGTCTGTAATGGGGGTGGGACGTACGTATTCCCCACTGTAGTACAGGTTAAGAGACGGCATAGTTACCTTATTAGGTAGTACGCTGTTTACCCTAGATAGCTTACTCACAATTTCCTTTAGTTTATCAGCTAGTATAACTTCACCCACACTGACTGGGTATATATCATCATCAAAACCATAGTGTCTTGTTCGCTGCAAACTATTTACTTTGGATATTAACTCATTTATGTCTGACGCTCTTATTGTGTTTCCAGATAACATATTCTCATACATAATGGCCTCCTACATTCTAAACATAGAAACTTAATCTTTCGACACTTCTTACCGTGAGTATATCAAAGCTGTACTCAACTGCTTGTGCTTGATACTCCCTAAGCACATTTTCATCCTCATCTAATATTTGGACAAACACCAAATCCTTTTTGATGGTCTTGGTAAGGCTAACCCATTCTTTTTCAAAAGTTCGTAATTGTGGTTGGTTGTTTGACACCCTAATTATGAGGTCGTAAGGTAACTTCTTGGTACCTGAAAGTGTATTGATGGTAACTTCAACACACTCTTCAAGGTCAGTGTTATTGAACTTGCCTGTAATATGGGACTTAAATAGCAAGGTGCTTGGAGTATAAATTTGTAAACTGTTCATTAATTATCACCTCTTTGCTTAAAGAATATATTTATTTCCTCTGAACACTCAAGTTCAAGATCTACTCTATGGGTAAACGAGACAATTTCGGAATCTGATAAACTGACCACTTCGGTTTGATTTAACTGCACTATAACATTGAGAGGTATCTCACCTTGGCATAGTAAGTTGTCTCTTAGAGTATGAATCTCCCGTGTTTTAATTATTAGACTGCCTGTACTTTTCAATCCCATAATATAGTGGACACCGACAGACTGGGTAGTGGTTTCTAGTCGATTGCATGAATTAGGGTACTTGAAGTTGATTAAAACTGGTTGGGTCTGCATTGTTAATTCCTCCTTTGTTTATCGTGGCTTTCAGTAAGTAAATTAGTCAGGCTCATTACAAGTGAAGATAGGGACTGAATTAACTCGGACTGACTGTTTAATTGTTCTTGCATATTAGCAATCGTATCTTCCATGTTATCCTGTATGGTCTTTACCTTTTCAAAATCGGCCAGAAACTTGTGCGCTTCATTGTACTTCTTGGGGACAATGTTATTTTCTAATAAGGCACTTTCCATCTTTGCTTTTGCACCTTCATACACACGTGACATTTTGCAGTATTGAGGGAAGCACTTAGTCATATCACCGTTCACGATTTCATTTTCAGCCATACATATAACACAGTTGGTAACACTACAATTTCCACAGTTTGTTTCACCCTTCATGTGTACAACTTTGGAATTTAGGTAGACCTGTCTATTTTTATCTATGTCAGCATAATCGTCATATATAGTCCCTAATAAATATTTTTTATTTAAGCTTCCCTGACCATAAAAGTAAAGGCGGTGACACACATATATGTTGCCTAAAGCATTAATAGCACAATAACTGCTTCCAGCCCCACATGTCCTGTGGGTCTTGGTGCGTCTACCTCTGCCAAACTGTTCTTGGTAAGGTGTATCACTGTTTGTAGTGATACACCTGTTAATAATGTCGTTGCTCATCATGTTCAATTGCACTGCTAACTCTTTTAAAACTTCATCATTCCAGTCCGCAGACATGACATGAGAGTGTTTTGTGTGAGGAAAACCCTTTTCTTTAAAATAGAGGTATGAGTTATACACTTCCTTAACTGTTTCAGGTGTTATAACAGAGTGTATGTGTATATCTTTGCCTAGTTTCATTCCGCACTCTGCCGCCACTTTAGCATATTTAGTTAGTGTGTCCTCCACTAAGGTGAAGGATGACTGGTTATTTTTAGTAACTCGGAACGTATCTTGGGTTTCTTTATTACCATCTATTGACAGTTGGATTTTTAAGTCCACCTCACTAGCTTTGCACTCTTTAATAAAGTCTGCATATCCCTCAGGAAATAAAGTGCAATTCGTAATAATTGAGAGCTTAAATTTTATGTTTTCCTCTTTACTACGCTTTAGTCCGTACTGGTACAAATGCTTGATTATTGGAAAGTTCAGTAGGGGTTCCCCGCCAAAAGCAGTTACACTAAAATCTCTGGAGTTATCTAATTTGGCACCCTTTATCATAAAATCAATAGAATCCTCAGCTACTTTTTCGGACATAAGTACATTCTTTGTCTGTTTACCTTTCTCATAACAATACTTGCAGTTTAAATTGCAGTCCTCTGTTACAAAAAGAAAGCCGCGACTAAAATAATCTTTGGTCATACAGTATACACCACCTTATCATTCAACTTTTGTGTTATTTTACTTTTATCCAAATTCTTTTGTTTACTGGTACACTTTCTTCTCCCCAAGTACCATAAGTTGGTATCTCTGATACGACACCTACTACTCTCTCAGGAAAAAGTATTTTTTCAAAAAAATTCATTTTACTCACAGTTCCATTTCCACCAGAACATACTACATCGCCAATTTTAAATTTATTTCTATCTTTGTCGATATACGCTAAAACCCTACCTGCCACTGCGATAGGCAAAGAATATTCATCTTCAACGTCTTGTTTTCCAATGGAAAAACCAAAAGTATCTGATACTATCATAGGGCACTTACTTAACCTTTTTTTAGAAGGTGCCACAAGGCCACTACCTGATTCAATAATGCAAACTCCTGCACTAAGATCCATCTTGCTTTGTCTATACTCCGCATAGTCATTATAAACGGCTCCTTCGACTCTATTACCCCTAATGGTAGCATTTACATAAAGGTTACCGCTCATGGTTCCACCCGTTGTCTGAATAAACCTATCCGGAGATAACCCTCCAAGCTTACTTGCAGAATCTGCATTATCAGCATAATTTACTGCTGCATTATTACCGCTGTTATCAATTGAAATTCTATTTCCATCCCAACTTAATCTTGCGCATCCTGATATTGATAATAAAAAATCACTTGCATGTTTTCCATCAACAGTATCAGCATTACCTCCATTTGCTGGTAAGCTTGTTGGAATTGCAGGCTTATTCGACAAGGCATTATAATCACCATTAAACAAAGAAGGCTTATTACTTAAATCATTATAACTTCCGCTTGTTGCAACTGATGCCAAACCCGTTATCATAGTGGCTGGATGACTTGAAGGATGAACATAGTTGTTTGCTCCATCTACAATCCCATTTAACTTGCCTTTATCACCGGCACTCATAAGCCCATTTGCATTTGTGGTAGCCAACACATTTTCGGCTTTATTATTCCATGTTGTTTTTTCTGTGTCTGTAACAAATCTATTATTTGCATCTTGTGTTATGATGCTTGGTTGATGAGTACTGGGGTGAACATAGTTAGTTGCCCCTTCCGCAATTCCATTCAGTTTCACTTTATCGGTTGAACTCATGAGTCCATTTGCACTTGTAGTAGCTGGTGTTGTTGTTGCTTTGTTGTTCCATGTTGTTTTTTCTGTGTCTGTAACAAATCTGTTATTTGCATCTTGTGCTATTATACTTGGTTGATGGGTGCTGGGATGAACATAATTAGTTGCCCCATCAGCAACAGCATTAAGCTTTGCTTTATCTGTAGCTGACATCAAACCATCTTTAACATTTGTGGCTGTTGTCATTGGCGCCTTGGAATTTGCAATATTCTCTGCTGACACAGCTTTATCATATGCAGTTTTTACTGCATTGGCTGTTGCAGATTCTGTGGTGCTGGTTGATGTTACGGTATTGTTCAGGGCAGGAATTACAGGCTTATTTTTCAAACTATTGTAATCACCGGTTGATGCAACAGGTGCTAAATTTGCATCGGTGGCTTTTATACTAAGTTCATTAGAAAACTCAGTTAAGACATCCTTCAAGTTTTTTCCATTTTCATCTAAGACATTGGTATCCTTTGTAAATGGAAAAATTAAGTCGTAGGCCCCTTCTTCATTTTTTAATTTAACAAATACGTTATTAATTGACAACTTAATCACCTCACATAGATTTACTAAATTTCAGCAAAAAATATATCTCCACTACTTAAATCGCCAGGTGCAGTTGTACCTACATATATTCTTGTTTTGGTATTTGCTCTATTTTCAGCAGATACTGCTTTGTCATAAGATATTTTAACTGCATTGGCTGTGGCTGCTTCTGTTGCGCTTGTTGATGTTACGGTATTATTTAATGAAGGCATGGCAGGTTTGTTTAGTAAGCTGTTATAATCCCCAGTAGTTGCTACTGTTGATAGGTTTTCAAGTTTTGTTTTTAAAATAGTTGTAAAATCTTCTGTTGATAACTGTTTACCACTTATTTTGTCAACTTTTCCAGAAATCAATGTGGTAATAGTCGCCGCAAAATTAGCATCATTGTTTAAAGCCGTAGCAATTTCTTGTAATGTGTCAAGGGATTGGGGTGCAGCTCCCACGACTTGGCGAATCCTATTATCAACTTGCTCAGAAGTAATGAGACTACTAATTACCTCACCTAAATATTGTTCCACAGTCTTACCATTGCCCATCTCTACTAACAAAGCTTTGGTTTTGGGAAATAAGTTTACCATTTGCCCGCTAATATATTGAACAACTTGAATATTTTTTTGACTACTTGGCATTTTGCATCCTCCTTATCATCAAGTTTTAAATTTCTTGAAATAAAAATCTTGAATTTTTATCATCCATGTTATCTGTAATATTTCCAAAAACAACATTGTAACCAGCAGATATAATATCCTCTGATACAGTAGAAACGGTTTGTAACCAAAGGACATATGGACTATCTGTTGCCGGTATATCTTTACTTAAAATAATTTTTGTAACATCCCTTTTCGTTGCATATACAAGACTTTCATTAATATCCGCATAAACCTCTGTTGTATCTCCTATTACCGTAATGAAGTCGTACAAAGCTTCTTGAATTTCTTTTCCTGTCCACTTGCTTATGTAGTCAGCTAAATCACCACTATTTGCTACACAATACAAAATTTCTGTACCATCAGTATCTTCTGCAAATAATCCAATCTCTCTAATAAAAAATCCTTCTGAAAGATTTTTATTGGTAAAAACAGTCGAAACGACTGCGGTTCCATCACCTTCTACCCTTAATGAATTAATATCCATTTCTGCTTTTTCGCTAATAAGTGAATCTAATTCTTCCAAAGTCATACTCTCTGGTAAGTATCCATCACCTACGGCAGCTCTTGTGAACTTTAATGCTCTTCCTATTTGTGTCTTTGACCTTAAAATTTTTCCTTTGTTCGTTGTTGTAAGTTTACTAAACTGTGCCATCTTATTCGCCTCCTTTAGCGTTGTACGCTAAACTAATTTTATTTTTTTTGCATATCTTAATATGACAGGCATATTAAAAACCATCTTAGCGCAGACACTCTCCAACTGGCTGGGAAGATAATAATGTTCTGCATTTACTAATACATTTCCAAAATGAATATTTTGCTCGGTAGCACCCTTAAAATAAAAATAAAAAGATAGGTGGGAAGGTTTAATTTCCACTATCTTTTTACACATCGAGGCATAATTTATAGGAATGTCATGGGGTGGCATGACAATAGAAAAAGTATAAGGTGCGATATCTTCTATTACATCAACATCAACACCCGAAGCAAGTGTCGCAATTTTTTTAACCCTTTCTGGATTTAGTGGAGCACGTTCTGTTAGTTTAGAAATTAATCGTCTCCGTCTGAAGTCAAGGTCTAATGAATTATCAACGGGAATGTTAAATCTATTTTCCCAGTATTCAATTGCCCATGTAACGGTTTGTGGAAAGGCCTGATATTTAAGCTCCCCAACCCATTTATTTACTTCGTCTATCTCAATACCCAAAACTTCAAAAATGGACAATCCTACATAAGATTTATCATAAATAGGCGAAACGTAAGAAACCAACCTTTCAGCTGAATCAGACATTAAAAATCACCTCTTTGGTAACGGGGTACTGTTCTTCTGTTATTGGTATATTGAATGTTGCATTGTTTATTAATAAATTATTAAAATCTATTACACCAGCTGTCATTGCCAGTGTTGCTGCAATATAAACGTATTTAATTTCTTTATCTTTAGCAGTTTTTTGATAGTATTCTTGTAGTTTTTCTGTAAACCTACTCATCACAACTTCTTTTTTCTCTCCTGAATTTAGAAGTACGTCACAACTTATAGTTAAAGAAATGGGACTTGGGGCCTCAACCGTTACTGTCGCTCCAATAGGAGCACGTCTTTTTATTCTATCATTAGGTGAAACAATATACTCATAAACGTTATTTAAAATTTGAGGATTTGCAGGTAAACCGTTGGAATCGATACAAACGACTTTAACAGTTCCTGGTCCTTGCCATTCCTGAATAATAACAACTTGTCCCACACCTGATACTTCTTTTCCCCATCGAATATAATCCAAGTCATTTCCAACATAACTTATTCCAAGAGCTGCATCAGCCTCTAAAATTCTTACTCTTAGCGCTTCGTCACTTTCCTTCTCTGCCCCACCTGTAGTTGCATCAGGATTTGTAATACTGATAATGCCTTGTATTGGGTCCACCATCAACGTAATTGTATCCTTTTGAACATTTCCATTAAAGCCTGCTTCTACTGCATTTATTTCAACAAGTGCTAATTTTGCTATATCAATGGTATATGTATCTATCGTTTCAAAAATAATACTCGGCACTTCTGGTGTGGCAACTGTGGCAAACTTAAATCCTTTGGGTATGACAGTGCCCTCGTTACCTTCAACAATCAAAATACCCCAAGATTTATTGGCATCTCTTCTCAACAGACCACGCATGGTTGCATGATAATCGAGCCACTTATCATATGCCCATTGTGGAAATATAAGTTTAATCGCTTCATTTAATTGATACTCTACTAACTCGGCTTTTTCAATTGCAGTTGGTCTTGTAAAATCCCATGCAAACTGACCTTCTGTACTATCAATGTCCTCCGGCAGATTGTTCATCATTCTTTGATGAATTTCATCTACAGATTCATTCTGTAAAAAAGTAGGTGGAACATAATTAAGTATACTCAATTTTATCGCCTCCATTATTTCATTTTTAAATTTACACCAATTACTTCTGCCTCCGCTTCAATTCCCTGAACTACAAATTGGGTGTATATATGATCACCCAACCAGTTAAATTGAAAGTCCCTTACAAATTGTGTCCGCCCCATGGGGTCCGCCATGAGGGCTTCTGTAACTGTTTTTTCAATAGATGACTCAACCGCTTTTATATCTGACCATTGCAATGCCTGTTCAAGTTCAACCCCTTCATTATTACTATAGGCAGAATAAACAAATCTTTCTGTCAAAACAGTTTTTATGCACCACTGTCTCCAAGCTTCTTTTCCATCGCAACTGACTATTTTATTGCTACCATCTCTGACAAAATCACCTTTATTAAAATCAAAATAAGCACTGCGATTATATTTTATTGTTGGTTTTTCTTCCTTAATTTCCGGAACATCAAAAACCGGGAATAAATTAGGCATTATTCATCACCACCACTTTTATTGTAAAATTACTTTATATGAATACACAAAGTCCACAAAAATTTTGTCTCCGCTTTGGAATTCCTGCTTAAAGGTTATTATCTTTTTTATATTTCTTATCAATTACCGCTAGGTTCTCTCTTATTTTATATTCAATTTCACTCAGGGTTGTACAGTCCTTAAAAAACTTATCAAAAAAATAATCTTTTATTGCCCAAATATCTCCCTGCCAAAAATAAGCATATATATGTGGAAGGGTAGGTCTAAGATAATAAATATATTCTGCATATCGTTTTATAGATTCACTAGCATTCTTTCTAAAATCTCCAATTCCACATTCCATTTCAAATGAAATTTCTGTTTTAGAAGTTTTGGGCGAAATAATTTGCTTTAATTGCTTATTATAGACCGCATTTTTTAAAGTACTTTCGGCAATAGCTTTTAAGTTATCAACATCCGAAGTACCCTCATTATAAAAAAAGTAATGTGGTTGTATTATTACATAGTCAAATATCGTTTGAATATCAGATAAATAGGCAATATTTGATACAATTCTTTTCTTTACCTCCTCATTGGTGCCATATTCGTAATAAGGAATCCAAAGAAACTTTTTTCCTGAATAGTTTTTTGTAATATAATCTTTAATTGACTTAATTCTATCGACTTCCCGATGAGTAAAAAAATCTATTTTGTTGTATGTAATATCACTGGCATATATTGATTCTTGATTCATATAAATACCTGCAACTTTTGACCAGCTATCGCTTCCAAGATTGTTCTTTACTTCATCTAAAAAATTTGTTATTTGTTTGACCGCAACTGTACTGCTATTATTGGCATGAATTTCTAGTGTTCCTATCCAGATTTTACTGTCTGACTTTTTTTTCAATAAATTTTTTATAGATTCACAAAGATTCTTACAGCTATCTTTTTCTACCTTCTCTACTGGCTCTGGAATGAAAACAAAGTCTGTTGCCCCAATCGTTGCTATATCCTCCCAAAAATCCCTCTCCGTTTTATCCTTTGCAGAAAAATAAATGTAATGGTTTTTTTCAAATCCATCATATGGCCCATTGGCACTTTTATATTGTCCATGCTTAATTAGTATAAGCCTTCTATTATTTTCTTGGATTTCATCCTTATTGTTCTCTTCAGTTTTATTCCACAGTCCTTTAAAAATTCTTTTAAATGATTCATAGCCAATTGCTTTTTTTACATTTGTATAAATATTGTTTAGCAGCTCATTCAAATTCATCTTCACGTCTTTCCCCAGTGAAACCATTATATCAATACTGAAATTTTGCACTGTTGATAGCCCTACCGGAGCCACTCGTGATTCTGTTAATGCCATTGTATTTCTTGCTGATTTTATATTTGTGGCGTTAGTATTTTTTTTTACTACTTGCCATATAGCATCACATATAGTAGCAAACAGTTTCAACTCTACATACTTTATTTCCTTAGGTCTATCTTCATTCTTCGTAAATATTTTTATATATTCTTCGTACTCGGTCTGTAAGCTTTTATCTGTTAAATTAATAAGATTTGAAACTTTATCTTTTAAATGGTTGTTACCAATTAAATTCATGATTAAATACCCTGGAGGGTATCTTTTTTTGGAAGCATAGTAGTCTTTCTCTTTGGGCGTAATGATGTCTTCATTTTCTCTTATCCATTCATTATACGCTTCTATAAATTCATCAAACATGGCTTCATTTTTTTTGTCACTATTGATAGTACTTATGATGGCTCCCGTATTAAAGTTGTTACCAGCCGAAGCAATATTGATTGCATTCTTACTATCTATTTTTTGAATTTCTTTTTTTGATACATCTGAATCTTTTCCATTCTTTTTTTCTAAATCTTCATTCACCATTTCTTCCAGTTTACCAGCTTTTAGGATGTCTGCATAAGTTTTAAAATCGGGTTGTAACATATCCTGTTTTGGCTTTATCCCCTGTGGTATGTTTAACACTTGACCTGGGTATATTTTAGATGGATCTTTTCCTATAAGTGATTTATTTAATTCATAAATCTCCTTATATCTTTTTCCATCTCCTAGTAATATTTCTGCAATTCTCCAGAGTGAATCACCTTTTTTTACGGTATATGTTTTTGCTACTGGAGGAACTGGGCGAGAATTCAGCGTATTTGAGTAATTATTGGTTCCTGTTAACCCAAATGGATTTCCTGGACGCTGTTCTCCATCCTTATAAATTTTCAATTCTTTGGCTACAACAAATTGAATGGTGTAGTTATAATCACCTGATGGACCTGCATAATCCACGGTGTAATTGTCCAGATATACTTCATGGGATATAGGGGTCTCGGTTACTACTAATTTTAATTTTTTACCTTGAACTCTATAAATACTTAACATACCCTGAATTGTTTTGGGCTCAAGCCATTTGTCTTTCATAATATATGGGGCAGTTTTTTTGATTTTTCCTGGTAAAGTTCCTTTCCAAGAAAATCCTGTTAGATTCTCGCCAACTGGTATTTTTATCTCACCAACACTCATAATGTCATATGTGTGAAATTTAGCGCTAGTGGTTACGCTTATTTGTTCTGGCAGCATTGGAAAAGTTAGGAGCTCTTTCGGCTCACTTCCTGCTATGTCATAAATAGTAATATCCATTTCTTCACCTCATTTTATTTCTAGAAATAAAAAAAGCCCTCGAAAATCCGAAAGGTTTTTAAAGTATTACTTTTGCGGAATAAATAATATCCACTACTATAGGGTCATCTTGTACCCATGCAACGAGAACTCTATCACCAGGTTTTATCCAGTGCATTTTTTTAGGCAAATAAACATCATGATAATGCTTTCCATCTGCATCTTCATCATGGTCATGTTGACCTTTTGTGCCATGAGCGTGGTTTGCTCCGGTTATAGGAGGTTTTTTATGTTTTTTATCCCAATAGGGTATGCCATCGTCTCCCACAAGTTTCCCCCATGCTGTATTGTCCCAAACTTCGTCTTTCCAATCACCGCTATTTAATCCTTCCTCTTTCCAGTATGTCATTGTTAAAGGACTGCTTGGATTATAACTTACACTTCTACAAATTAAATAGTCTTCTTTTGGTATGGGAATTGGAAATAAATTTGTAAGAAGGCTATAATCACTTAGAATAGTGCCAAAATCCAAAGTCTCTTCTGGCTGCGAAAATTCACTTATCCTATTTTGAATTACTTTTGCAAGCTTGTTTACCCCATCGCTATTACTCATACTCTCTCCACTTCCATTGTCATCGTTTTACTTGTAGCATCATGACCGATACCTTTTATATAAAAATATCCTATGATATTCCCAGCAGAAATTTTTATTTTGTCGCCCTTTCTCAAAAAAGGTATGTCGGGGGCAGCAACAGAAATATCTTCTTTTGGAGTTCCTTTTGTGTTTATGATTTCTTGGGCAGCAGCTTTTGCTTGTGCCAATGTTGTATCTGTTTGGCGATGATAAATATCTTGCAAAACACCAAATTGTATTTTGCCATTTACAATCCCTTCATTAGAGACACGCCCATCTTTGTCTTCTTTTCCAACAACCACAACTCTGGTGACTAACCCATCCATTGTAATTCTATTTGTTGTCTTTATTGTATTTACTTCTGATTCAAAGAAGTAAATATCGGTATTTGTGCCTTTTGGTTTTATACACATCGAACCATCTGAAAAATGAATAATACATTTTTGTGCACCTTTTTTTACAGCTTCATCTAATATTTCAACAATCATGTCACTAATACAATATCCATTGAACTTATGCTTAGAATGCTGTACATTATTGCCCATATATTGAAACGGAATTTCCCATTTGCTACATATTTGGCTTAGTATTTGGTTGGTTTGTAGTCCAGCCCTGAAATAGAAATTGTCTTTACTCTTTTGAAGAAAGATTAAATTATCATACGCCATAATCGTTATTGTTTTACTACTATCACTTTCATAGCGCCAATCCCAAACGATGCCCGAAAAAACAGTTTGTATTTTTTGTTCTACCTTCGCATGTACTAAAACTTTGCAACCAAGTTTTAATGTACTGGAAAGATAAGTGCCGTCATACTTTATATTTGTAAATGATAAGTTGCACCTTTGTGCTAACTCTCCTGAATTTTCTTCCCATGACAGTCGCTGCAAAACTTCTGTTAAATCAAACTGCTTTCCTGTTTCAGTAATTAATTGAACTTCATAAAAAATATTATTTATATCAATAGCCACAATAGACCTCCTTTCTCACTCTAAATGATAAAAAAAGAATATATTAAGACATCATGGTTCTATATAGTCTCCTTACAACTATTAATAATTGTTTCTAAAAATACATCATCTTTGTCTTCTCTTAACAGTTCAATTACAAAATTTTTTACAGCCTTATTACCACGAGTAACTATATTTATCATGTCAATTTTATCTAACTCATATCGATATAATTCTTTCTTTGCCTTTTGATAATCCAATTGTGCCCTTTCAATATCATCATAAAACATAGACCAAAACTTCGGATATGATACTATATGATAATTAAACTGGTACTCTCTCATACCTAAATCCTCTACCTTATATCGTGTATTATGATTAGATTCAATATGGAAATTCTCTGCTTTGTATAGACGGATACTACCATAATCATCTTCTATCCTAAACAGGGTATATTTTTTAATACTCTCATCTAATATAAATTTTCCACCAAATACAACGTAGCTTTGGCCAATTGTTATATGAGGATACCCTCTATTTTCTATACACTTTAATTTCACTATCTCACCTCTATTGTGATAATATCTAAATTGAAAAAGTTTTAATGTTTATATTGGTTGGGATTGAATTGGCGTATTGCTGTAATTATTTTCTAAAACTTCAGCTACTTTAGAGCTTATTTTATTTGCAATTTCTGAAAGATTATCAGAGATTACAGATAATATCTCCGACGCATTATCTGCTGATGATTCCACTGTAAGTGTTGTTCCCGTTATTGTTACGGGCACGGTAATAACAGTTGTAGTTACGGGCTTTATGGTGTTAGATTCTGCACTATAGTTGTTATTGGGATTAACTGACGTTTTGTCAGGAGATTGCACGTGATTTTGATAATTATTTATTTTTGCTTGTGAAACTTTTTGAATATTTGTTATCTCCTGTGGCTGTGATACTACATTCTTGCCTGAAGTTATTATGTTACTGTCATTTTTTACATTGGCTATCGTATCTTTATTTATATTAATTTGCGAGGTTTCTTTAGTATCTACTGAATTCAGTTTTGAGCTTTCCACTAAATAGTTATACTTAGTAGTGCTCCATTCATCTTTTGGAAGATACTTATTTAACTCAGCTGACTCTCCTGACAGGAACTTACTAAATTCATTAAATATTTTTCTTTCACTATCACTGGTATTTACACTATAATAATTTCTGGCTATGGCTTGCATTTGTTCTGGCATTTTTTCGAAAGAAGATGCAGCGTATAACTCTATATTTTTCTTCTGTTCCTCTATCCTCACCTTGGTTCCGTCTATTTTCTCACTAAATTCTACTTGTTTTTTTTCTGCTCCAGCAAGACCCTGCTTTTCATTACTAATCGTATCTTTAAGTATTGAAGTGTTTTGAAATTTTTTTTCCATTTGCGCTTTATCTCTAAAGGAACTATTCTTCATCTTATTTACAACCTCAAACTCCTCATCTGTTATTGTAAATTTAACACCACGCTCTATTGATTCATCTTTCCTCATCTGCATTCTCTGTAATATATTTATGTCATGTTGCTTCATATCAACATATTGTGATTGTTTTTTATTTTTTTCCTCTAATTCTGGTAATTCTTTTAGCTCTTTTTCTAAACTCTTACCACTCTCTATTGTTCTCGCACTAGCTTTATTTTTTATGTCCTTCATTTGCTCGCTACTTAGTTCCTTAATTTTTTCTATTTGTTTATTGGTATTACCCAATTCAACTTCTTGATTTTGAAAAATTTCTGGATACATATTCATTAAAGTTTGTTGTATCTCTACTTGTTTTTGTTTCGCTTCCGAAACCTTATCCTCATTGTTTTTATTCTGTAATATGTACACACTTAATTCATTATATTTATCTATTAATCCTTTTGTCTCAAAAACAGGTGTTGACCTTTGAGAGAATGTTTCATAACTTTCGTCTAACGCCATTAAACTTCTTCTTTCTTCTTCCAGCTTTTGCTTGCGTTCCTCATGATATTCAAAGATGGCTCCTGCACCTGCAATAGCAACACCAACCAACGGATTTGCTACAACTCCTAATACTTTAGTAACTGCACCAACTCCCTTTGATCCCAATGACTTGGCAATTCCCCCTAGCCCCTTGGCAGGTATTTCCGATGATTTTGGTACACTTACAGAGGTTTTTTCTAATTTTTTTTCTAATAATTTTTTTGCATTATCAGCAACCTGACTAATATTTACACCCGTATTCACAACGTCTTCTATTATATTTAAAATTGAACTAACCTTATTTTCTTTGAGTTCCCCATTACTTAACTTATTGGATGGCCCATTGGTGTTTGCCAAATGCCTTTCTATCGTTGAATAATTATTTGTAATATTATTGTTAGCAGTATTGGTAATTATCCTGGTGCTTTTTTCACCTTCTGATTTCTTTTCAAGCATATTTGGTTGTATGTTTGTGGTTACACTATGTTGGTCCGTTCCTAGACCCTGTAGCTCCAGTGCACCAATCAGCCGTTTTAAATTATAGGCTAGTAACTTAGCTTTAAAATCAATTTTATCTAAGACACGCATAGACTCTCTATCTGTTGTTTCTAACATTAGTTTTACAGGTTTAGAGACTAAATCAATTGCTTTCAAAATTATTTCAACTGGTTTACTTGTAATTGATTTTATTTTTTCACTTACTCTTTGTATAGCATTTACTGTCTTATCCACTACATTTAAATTTACTTTAAATTTATTTAATTTCTCTAATTCACTTTCTAGCTTTTTTAATCCTTTTTCAGGTTTATCCAAACTATCATTTGATTTATTTGTGCTTTGTATATCGATAACATAAGTTTGTACTGCCTTCATCATTTATTCACCTCCTGTTGTTTATTTTCTTTCTCAAGTTGTATCATCATCGAAGCCAAAATAAAGGCTCTTTCGCCGGCAGGCAATGCAAGCACTTCACTTGGCAGCTTACCCTGCCGTTGAAATATATTGTGCAATAGAAATGATTTGCCTCCGGCGAGTATTAGTTTTTTGCAAATTCTATTAGATCGCCGTTATAGCCACTTATTTCATCAATCTTGTCACCGATAGAGTCTTTCTCCCCTACGAGCAGTACTGCATCAATCATGTCTGCCCCAGTCAATACATTTAATTTGTCTTGTATATTTTTATTATCCCAAAGCTTTATTCTATCTTCTGTTACAGTTGCTGTATAAATCTTTAAACTTCTATATCTTGCTACATCCGTCTCCGTCGCTGTTTTTACCATTACACCGTTTTGACGACTAGAAACATACTTAGTAGCTTTTTTGTAGCACTCCATAATTTCATCTTCAGACAATGGTCGTATTTTAAATTCAAAGAATTGTTTTCCATTACGTTTAATTTGTAACTTAATAAAATTCTCAGAGTTGTCTTTATAATTTGCTGCTTCAAGCAACCCATTCAACAAATCAGTTTCATTCATGCTAATATCAGCTTTTTCATCTTCATAATCATACATCGCAAAAATCTCCTTTAATAATATGTATTAGTACTCATTCAATTAGATATAATAACTACAATTTTCATTCCTCACATGATTTAGTGAGGAATGAAAATGAATAATGAATACTTTGAAATGGAGCTAGTTTACCATCAAAATCAATCTACACGGTTTTAAATTGTTCCATTAATTCTGGTTTTGAATTTACTTTAAAGTTCCATTGTCTTTTTACAATTTCACCTGGTTTTATGCTCATTAAATCAAGGTTTCCATCAGGAATACAATTTCTAAATACTTGTCTTTGGGTTTGTCCATCTCTTCGTGATAACTTTCCTGTAAAATCAAAATAAGGAACATATCCCTCCATCATATCTTGTAGAACTTGTTCCAATAAAACATCATCCCTGATAAGTGCTTCTGTAAAAGTGAGTGTAATATGTTTACCTGTAGGAACGGCGTACACCAAGTCGCTTCCAATTGGTTGATAGTCAACATTATTGAACGTTAACTGCACAGAAAAAGTGTCAACTTCCGCCAGAAATAATTGATTTCCATCTTGAGTTGTAATAAATAACTGCCCATCTTTTCCTGTTATAAGATTTCTTGCATCCAAAACTGATTGTTCGTTTAACATAAAAAATCCCCTTTCTTTATCTACGCTACGGGAGCGAATCTATATTGGAATGTGAAGTACATTTTTTCTAAGCTATCGATATCATCTACTTGAACTAAGAACCAAGCACTTTCACCTACTGGTGGATTGCTGTTGTCAATGACAATTTTGCCACCTTGTAGTAATTTTCTTTCAGCAATCATTGTATTAATAATACCTTGGGCACTTTGTATAATGACAGAGCGTCCATCAGCATCGTTATTAATATTCCCGATTAGAGGATCTACCGTAGCAATAATTCGATCCATAAGTTCCATTCTAATTTTTGTACGCTTAATTTTTGACCATCCAGCATCTTGATTATCTTGAGGAGTTATTAATGTATTAACGCCACTCTCAATCCAGATTTGTCGGGAAGGACTTGTTGAAAAAACAAGCATACCACTTTTAATTGCTTGTTCAAATTGTGAATTTGAAAGCATCTCTGTTGCTGAAACTGCTCCTTGAATCACTTTATGAGTCAAGCTCATATTACTTGGGCAAGAAGAAACCATTCCTGCTATTCTTGCAGCTGCCATATAACCATCATATACAACTCCATCAGCACTAACCCATCCACCACCTACATAGATGACTTTAAAATCGTTATATGCTGCAGCATGTGTTTTTCTTGTTTCAATGGGAACACTTTTTGGTTCACCTATAACAGAAAGGCACAATTTACCGGTGTCAAAAAAGCTGTTCATGTAATTGCTTAGCATCATATGTACTTGAATATTATTGGTATCTACTGCAATAACATTCCATTTATATGCTGCTAATAAATTAAAAGCATTGTCATAGTCCGCATTTTCGATGCTTGTTGGATTTTCACCTTTTAAAACTAATTCTTGATATATTCCTTTCAGAATATTTGTCCCGTCATAATTTTCCTTGCTACTAATGATGATCCAATCACTTCCAACATTTTTATATGCTTGAATAAGATTATTTACTTCATTATCACCTTTTTCAAATTTAATTTTTTGTCTTATTGTGGTTCCTTCAATCACTTGTAGCTCTTTTGTAGTATCATCTAAACTTTCTTTTATGATTAATTGAAATTGTCTTATTCCCTCATATTTCATGGTTACTACTAAAGCGTCCTTATCTGAATCATCTTTTAAAATAATTTCGCCTTTTTTTCCACCAGAGCCAAGTCTTACAGCCTTAACGGTTTTTGCTCCGCCTCTAAACATTTCTCTTAGTACGTCTGTTGTTCCGCCTTTTCCGTAATATTTGTCAACATCAAATTCACTCTCAAGTTCACAAACACTTCCAATGTTGCCCCAATCAGCTGTTACCGTAGCTGCACATAATCCGCTTACTGCACCTGCTTGTTGTGCTAGTCCTACATTTTCATATCTTACATATGTACCCGGTCTTACCTTTTGTTCTCCTATTACAAATACTCCGCTCATTTAGTCCACCTTCCTTTTCATAAATTCATCAATTAATTTTTTTCCATCTTCCAGTGTAGCTTTTTCTATCCCTTTAATTTTGAACGCTACTTCAATACATTCTTTACTTACATTAAATATAGCACCAGCTTTGCAAAATTCGTCCACAGTATATAAGTCCGAATTTTCATTGTTCACTTTTTTTGTCATCGAAAAGAACTCCTTCCATGTTAGCGTAAAAATTTTTTAATTTTAAAGCATTTTCTTTTTTTTGTAATATACCGTACTTGACAACCAAATTTATTTGTCCTTTTTTCAACGCATTGTGATTGTTTCTTGCAGAAATCTCTTGCACAAACATAGGCGAATTATCAGACATACTAAATTCATCTTGCAATGCAATTTGTTCTGTTATTGCTTTTATCCATTTGTTTTTTTCGCTACAAGTTGGTGCTATAACATGTCCAATTAATGTACCCTCAACCCAACTTAAACCATGATCAACTCTCTGCATTTTTAATTTTTTATACCGCCAATATATAGCAGGGTTATCTATGATTGGTTTCCAGATATCTTGCACTAGGTCGCTTCCTAAAATAGTTGCTTGTCCAAAATATTTTTTTGTCCATGTATTAACAACCTCAACCAAATCTGTTTCTAGTGATACTTGTGTGGGAAAATAAACTACTTCAAAAAGCATTTTCATATTATTGGATTCAGTTCTATTCGTACTTTTCCATGTAATGCAAAAAGAACCTTCTTTATCAAATGTAAAGAAAGTTCCTGATAACACGCCAATTACTTCTTCCTCAATATCCCGAGAGTCAAAATCAAATACCAAGAGAATTATTTTTATTGCTTCAATTTGCTTACATAAAATAATTTTAAAATCAAACTTATTTTCATCTTGCAGCATTTTAAATTCAGGAATAGAACAAATTTTTTGGTACAGTATTTCCTCAAATATCATATTTTTTATCCCGCCTTTCTAAAAATTATTTCATAATCCTCACCTACTTCTATTTATATACTGATTAAGGTGATAATCTTGCCTTCTTACCTGCATAAAATTATCCTTAACAGCTATCGTAGCTTGATAGAACATAACCACCTATGTTTTATCAAGCTACACTAAAAAAATAAAAGATATCTTCTTTTTTCAAAAAAGAAGTAAAAAAACACTTATGCGAAATTTTATTCCGCTAAGTTCGCAATTCTGCAAACTAATAAAAAAAGAAAAGAGCATCAAGGGGATTCTCTTTTCTTTTCATACTACTATATTAGCACACTTCTTTGAGTCTGTGGGTCACGTAAAAGTCAGCTCTTTTAGAAGTAATTAACCAGAATAAAAAAAGCCTCAATCCACAGTAAATCCTGTAAATTGAGGCTTCTTTTGAAGGCGCCACCCAGATTTGAACTGGGGGTAAAGGTGTTGCAGACCTCTGCCTTACCACTTGGCTATGGCGCAAAAAATCGAGCAACCCTCTACTCTCCCAGGCAGCTTCCCACCAAGTACCATCGACCGTCTATGTCTTAACTAGCGTGTTCGGTATGGGAACGAGTGTTTCCCATAGACGCATCGTCACTAGAAGTTTTTTAATTACGAATGACCCGTAGGGGAATCGAACCCCTGTTACAGCCGTGAAAGGGCCGTGTCTTAACCGCTTGACCAACGGGCCTTGATAAACTCCCCGAGTAGGATTCGGACCTACGACCCTCCGGTTAACAGCCGGATGCTCTACCGCTG